>CAJTXP010000044.1 GCA_910583615.1 uncultured Lachnospiraceae bacterium
ACAGCATCTGAAACGAAGTCTTCAGGCAGTCTGTGCCAAATGCAAGATTCAGGATGAACATGTGAATGGACATTCCCAAAATGAAAATAACTGTGAAGATACAGCAGGCCGACAAAATCCGGGTAACAGCCAATTTCATGCGTCCGTATTTCGTGCAGCGCAAAATACTGTCACTGCCGGTCTGATATTCACTGGCAAAAGCCGGAGCGGCAGCAGCAACACAAAGGATGGATAAAACCAGAATATACAATGTTGTATAATCAAATGCGTCCCTGCTCATGCCGGGGTACAGGTAAAATGGCTGTTCCACATCTGCATACCTGCCTGCGGCAAACTGTCCGGCTGTCGGATAAGGCTGGCATCATCCACAACCCTCTTGTCTTTAAACCGTTTACTTAACTTTTCAATTTTCAGTTCCATTACACCACTCCTTTTCCAATCCTGTTTCCAGGGGCTTTATATGGCGGCAAATGCCCCTGTCCAGCAACGATTGTACCATACAGGGGCATTTCAATCTCAAATCTGGGAATGGAATAATCCTAAGAATTTCCTAATACTTGACTGTGAAATGCTTTTTTGCATTTCACAGTATAGAGCGTATATTTTCCTAATCAGAAACCGGCAGCGTAATTGTAAATGTGACCGTTTCCCCATTGCTCTGTGCCGTTATCTCACCACCATGCAGGCTGATGATCTCCTTTGCAATAGAAAGGCCAAGCCCCGCCCCGCCGGTGTCTGACAGCCGGGCCTCGTCTAGACGGCTGAACTTCTCAAAGATATGCACCAGCTTATCTTCCGGGATTGTCTGCCCGTGGTTTCGGAATACGACCACGGCATTTCTGCCTTTCTTTTCTGCCGATATGCTGATCTCCGTATCCGGATAACTGTAAACTGCTGCATTTTTCAAAAGATTATTAAATACCCTTGCCAGCTTTTCCGGATCGCCTGTTACAACCAGCCCGTCCCCGGCAGAAATTTTGGCAGTGTTCCCTCTTGCGGGCAAGGCAGGATACAGCTCATCTGCCACCTGGAATAAAAGGGCATATAAATCAACCTGCATTTTCTGTAGCTACACTGCTGCCGTATGATAGCGCGTGATTTCAAATAACTCATTGATCAGCATTTCCAGACGTTCTGATTTTTCAAGGGCAATTCCCACATACTTCGCTTTTTGCTCTGCGGGCATATCCGGGGCTTCGTCAAGCAGCTCTGTTTTTTCATGAAACACCTCCATCGTGCTCCTGATTCTGTACAACTTGTGGGCTGATAATTGCAGTTTGAACAATATGATCCATACCGGCAGGGGTCATATCTTATAACCCACTCCCCATACTGTTTTTATATATTTTGGCTTTTCTGCCGTATCTTTCAGTTTCTCCCTCAAATGGCGGACATGTACTGTAATCATGCTGCTGTTCCTGCTGTAGTATTCATCTTCCCACACCTTGTGAAACAGCTCTTCCAAAGTCACGACCATGCCCTGGTTTTCCAGCAGAATGCGCAGGATGGAAAACTCCGTAGGCGTTAAAGACACAGCCTCCCCGCCAAGCTCACATTCATAGGTCTGCATATTAAGAACCAGCTTTTTATAAGTAAGGACTTTTGCGGGCTCATTTTCCGGCAGTGCCGGGGTATACTTTTTATATCTCCGAAGCTGTGCCTTCACCCTGGCGATCAGTTCAAGGGGACGGAATGGTTTTGTCACATAATCATCCGCTCCCAGCGTCAGTCCTGTAATCTTATCCGTTTCCTCATCTTTTGCCGTCAGCATGATCACAGGGTAGGTATATTTTTCACGAATTTTCTGACAAAGGGTAAATCCGTTGATCCCTCTATGTTATAGCAATCTGTTCCTATGAATTTATCATATTTTCTTTCAAAAATCCCAATAAAACGCATGAGATATTATTAAGATTCTCCTAATCCCGCTAAATATCCGCCAAAATTGTCATTTATACTCTCTCCCAACGTATAAAGAAATCGCCTGAGCCTGCCCAAAAACCTGATTGCATAAAAAGTCTCCGGCCGCTGCGGACGGCCGGTCAAACCGGGAGAGATCATAAGATGCAAGATATACCCTCTCTTCCTCCGTAATCCTGTAACCGCTCATATTTTCTGCCTCTGCCCTTTCTCTGATATAAATTATATGATAATATCTAAATGCAGAATCGTCAACCCATGTATGGGACCGACGCCGCTTCCTGTATTCCTTTTATTTTCTCCGCATCTGCAACCAGCTTTTTCTGCTCTATGAATGCCTCAGGCTGATGATCTGGATAAAGCAGTCCTCTTCTTCCCGGCAACCGTATTCACCGTGATATTTCTCTGTAATCCGATAGATGTTTTCCATCCCGAATCCATGGAGTCTCCTGTCTTTTTTGCGGCTCTCCAGACCGGGATTTTCCTGAAATACAGAGTGTCCGATGCTGTTCAGAAGCTGAAGTTCCGTCTCTCCTTTCTGACTGGTCAACACCAGCTCCAGACGCCTTTCCCGCTCTTTTGACACTTCCATGCATGCTTCAATCCCATTGCTGAACAGATTATACAAAAGTATCCCCATATCCATGCTGTCGATTTCCCCAGGGCTTCCCAGAATCGAATAGTGAAACCGGATTCCCTTTTCCTGGCACTCCTGCGCCGTTCGGATCAATGCCGCATTCAGTCCTTCATTGCCGGTATCCTTCGGTAATTCCGGAAACCGGGACAATGCGCCCTGCAGCGCTTCCATATGATCCCGTACTTCTTCATATTTTCCATTTTGCACCAGACGGTAAAGCACATCCAGTTTTCCTTTCAGATCATGTCGGAACCGGTTTACCTCCCTTACCATCCTGCACAGGTCTTCCAGGCTCTCCTGCTGTCTGTCCTCCTGCTCTTTCTTCCAGGACAGTTCCAGATTTTCTTCCCGGTATTTCCACAGCTTCCAATGACACAGTTCCAGCAGCAGAACCAGGCCGAAAAGCCCTCCCATGATCCCTATGGTCAGACAGTACCGCATTCCCTGATCTTCAACTCCAAGTTCCAGACTGAACATTCCATGCGCCAGAAAAAACATTACCAGAAAAGCCAGCACGATCATCCAGTCCTCCGCGGTTCCCACCGTCCCCTTTTTTCGGTATATCCCGGTCACTGCTCTTCCCATGGCAAATTTCAGCATCGCCACAGACAGGAACGCATAGTACCGCATTCCCCACTCCGCCTCTACCAGTTCCCTCAAATCCCTTCCTGTCACCAGCCCAAGAACCCCATATGCTGCATAGGAGCCAATCAACACGATCACCATCCAAAGAATTCCATAGAACAGGAGTTCTCCCGGCTTCCCTTTCAGTGCTGCCAGACCATAGATGGTAACGATCACCCCATAAACAAATCCCAGCACGCTTTCAAAAACCGTAATTCTTCCAAACACTGCAACCGTCAGAAAATAAACGCCGCAGCCGGCCAGAAAGCAGAGTATCCGCAGGATTCCCCGATATTTTTTCTGAAAACCATGATCCATATATTCTATGGCAATTACCGCCGAGAGCATATTGCTGAGACATGTCTCCATTCCTGTCTCCCCCTGTCAGTTTTTTCCATACCGATGCATGGTCTGGCATACCATTTTTTTCCGGTCTCTTCCCATTTCCACACGAACATCCCCATAGAGCAGTACTTCCTGTCTCTCTATCTTCTGCACATACCTCTGGTTCACAAGATAGTTTTTATGCACCCGAAGAAATCCATAAGGCGCCAGATCCTCCTCCAGAGACCGCAGGCTTCCGTATTTTTTCAGACACAGTCCCTGAACCGTCCGGAATATCAGCGTATGTTTCATATATTCCACATACAGGATGTCTCCAATATTCACTTCTTTAAAAGTATGTCCATCCTTCAGCCGGCAGGTCAGCCGCATCCATGAGGCCTGCTGCATATATTTGTACATGGCCCGGTACATATCCTGTTCCAGCGCAGATTTCCGTATAAACCACAGAGGTGCATATTCATAGGAGTCAAATACAAAATGCTCATAATTGGAGATAAAGATCAGGCATGTTCCGGGAACCTGCATACTCAGCTTCGATGCCAGGCCAAACCCGTCCATCCCGGGCATCTCAACATCCAAAAAGACCAGATGAAAACGTTCTTCCAGCGCTGCCTCATACAATTCATTTCCCTCTGTAAAACCGTGCAGTTCATACGCTTCCTGATATCCCATTTTTTTCATGGTGTTTTCCATCGCTTCCTGAACCCGTTCCACATCCTCCGGCCGGTCATCACAGACCGCCATGCATAACTGCTTTCGTTCCATGGTCCATCACCTCAATACCTGTACATTTTCTTTCTCAAACAGAAAATTCACCGGTTCCAATGTAATTATACTCTTTTTTGTCCGCTTTTCAATCAAAGCCTTGAAAACACTCACAGCCATGGCTGATTATGGTTAACCCGGAAATGTGTTTTCACGACAGAAAAACGGAGAAAAGACAGATTGTCCCTTCTCCGTTTCTCCCTGTTTCCGGTTATATTACATGCAACACGCAATATTGTCGCAGATGCAGCCGCATAAGGATTTTGTAAGATTCCATTCAAATGCAACGCAATCATAACAGCATGCGGAACCGCAGAGTGTTTTCTGCTGTTCCCCGCCGCCGTTGGACTGGTCTGCTGACTGGTCATCATACTCATTCTGCAGATTTTTCGACATTGTTTTTCCTCCCTCCCGTCACTGTCTTCATTCTATGTATAAACGGCGCCAAAGTCCGGCGCTCACAGAGCTTCGGCCCGTGCGCTGTTTATCACCAGCCATTCATAAGAACCGGCTTCCGTATCCGTCTTTTTACGCCCCGTGTTCTTCCGGTATAAACCCAAAAGCCACTGTGCTTAAGAACATCTGGCGTATTACCGGATTTTCTATATCAGCAAAGTAATTTCTGCTGTGTTTTGTTAGAAACGAACGGATATATGCAATCTTTTTCTGATAATTCCTGCAATCCTCTTCCGAGGAAGATTTTAACGGGCATCCGCCCCTGCAGACAGAAAAAGACCCGCATTCTGCCTGACAATGACGCCGTCCTTCCACTGCGCGCTCCAGGATTCTGTTGTAATTCTCATCGAATAATTCTTCTGAACGCCCGGAAAGCCTGTGCATCCGGCTTCCCTCCCGCTTTTTCCCGCAGAACCAGAGCATCCCGTCCTGATCCAGACAGAGATATTTTCCCAGGCAGGAACTGTGTTCACATTTTCCCATCCATATTCCGGTCATCAGGTATCCTGTAATCTCCCGAAACGGCAAAAGCCAGCATGCTTTCTGGTCAGACGCCCAGTTCCGGAACCATTCTGCATATTCCTCACTGCTGATATTCGACTCATCAAAGGACAGGGGAATCCCAGCACATTTCAGCCGTTCATACTCCTTCCGGAGACTTTTGTAATCGGTCCCGCTCATTCGTATTTCTTCCAGCAACATTTTCCGTCCTGCTTTTCGCACTGTTTTTTCCGTCAGAGACGGCGAGGACAGAAGAACCACCTCAAAACCATATCGGTTCAGAAATCTCCGGAGTCTGTATACTTCCCTCCACTGGCCGGTTTCTACAATACAGCATACGGAAAACTCCTTTCCGGTTCCCTGCTGATATATCATCGCCGCTATCTCCTCAATCAGCTGACGCCTCAAACGTATTTTGCAGAATCTCCATTTTATGGTAAGACGCAGATACTCCTCTTTCAGAACCCGTTCCAGGAGGCAGGTAACCTCTTCCCTTCTCTGCAGCTCAAATTCTTCTATCACCAGATATTTTTCTTTCATATCAGCCTTCCCGCCTGTTCCCAGATACTTCCCAGCTTCAGTTTCAGCTGTTTTCTGCCGGACAGGATCCTGGCAGTCGTAGCCGGAATACCGGCTGTCAAAAGATGCGCCAGAAGCCGCTCCTCCGTACTGTGTACCGGAAGCATTTTATGCACTGCTGCAATCTCCTCATACAGATGCCGGAGGTCTTCGCCGATGGTCAGGATATAACGTCTGGAATATTCATAAAATGTTTCCGCATCTTCTTTTTTCAGAGGATTGAACTTTTTCTCTTTAAAATCTTCTTCATAATCATCCAGGGCGTCAATATAATAAATCCATTTTGAAATACACCGGATATACCTGCGTTCCCACTCCTTCAGAGCCCTGCACGCAGACATGGTATGTTCCATCATATCTGCAAAGCATTCTTCAATCTCCCTGACGCCGCTGTTCTGCTGCTCCAGTACATAAATATCACCGTATCCTTTCTCAATCGCACGCGCCATATCCGGATACCTTTTCTGCGCTCTGCGGATCTTTCTGGCAAGCAACAGCTTTCCTGCATATGCTTTCAGGGAACGGTCGTCATTGATATCATCCTTCAGTTTTTCATTCACAAGCAGAAGATTGACTGCTCCCATCTGTCCCCATATGCTCTGGCAAAACAGGCTCCTGCATTCCCTGCACTGTCCAAAACAGGGTTCCCTTTCCATTAAAGGATCCGCATGGCACTGGAGTACAATGCCCAGAAGCGCCACATCATAACTCAATAAAAGCCTGCTCACCTGCCCGTAATGAAACTCCAGGCCAAAACAGGTTCCGCAGTAGTAGTTCCGATAACACCTCTGCATCTTCCATGTCATGAACTGCCTTTGCATTGTCAGATATCCAAACATTGATCCTAAACCTCTTTCTGATGCATCCCAAACCTGCTTCTGATGCCATTCATCCATTTCGATCTTAGTATTTCCGGGACGATTCGACAATAAAGTAAAGATTAACATTTTCCAGGATCACACCACGGAAATAATGTCATACTTCAAATTGTTAAAATCTACTTGCTTGTACTCATCAGGCAAAATTGTTATTTTTTCTGGAACGGGTTTTACAGGGAAAAAGTGTAAGGATGAAATAAAATGTGCAGTACAAAAGAAAAGCTTGCTCACCTGGCTGAAGAATGTATACAGATGAGCAGGAATGAGCGTCCGGAACTGATCTGGCTGAAAAAGTGCTACGACCGGTTCCGAAAACAGTGTTGTCTCCTGGGAAAACACGAAACGGACAAACTGCTGTTTGAAAAAATGTATTCCCGCACGCCGCAGAAGCCTTCCGATACGCTGAAGATCCGGTACTGGAGAACCGGAAGACATACTCCCGTAAACCGGGAGCAGTGCCTGATGTTTGGTAAAGCGCTGGAACTGAAAGAAACAGAACTGAATTTCCTCATAAAAAATTATTATAACAGAAACGATCAGGTCTTTGAAGAAAACTCCGAAGATCCCGTATACCTGTCAAGAAAGAAACAAATGGGCAGGCTGGTGCAGGAGTATCTGGAAAAGATTCATCCAGGGCGGAGAATCCAGATGCGGATCCCCTGCTCTTCTCTGAAAAACAACATCCGGCATCTGTACTATATGGATGCAATGAAGTATATTTCTGTTCATTCCCAGCAGATCCGTCTTTCACTGAACAGTCATATTACAAGTATCAATTATGGTACGGAACTGGGCCGAAGCCTCCGCCTCATCGGCGAAATTCCCCGCAAAACCATGCTGCGGCATCTCCTGATACTGGGAATGCCATACATCAACCGGGAATTGATAGACGAACGGCTGGAAGCCTTCGGCTACCTTCCTCTTTGTGAATCCCATACACAGGTTGATGGAGAACATCTGGACTGGCTTTTAATTCGCCTGCTGGAGCTGTATGAGACAGCCTGTCGCGGCATGGAGCCGGAACAGTGCAGCAAATGGTTTCAGGACGCCTGCAGAATCCTGGACCGGTATTTTGTAGAACAGGAAAAAAACAATCTGCGTTTTATGTATTTTAAAGCTTTGAAAGAATAAGAACCGGAGAACAAATGAACAGAGAAAAGGAATATCGTCAGGAACTCCTGGAATGGAAATGGAGACAGATCAAATTCCGAAAAAAATACAGCAATACTCCGGCAGGTTTTTCTGATATCCAGACAGAAAAACAGGCCGTCAGACAATGGAAACAGGAAACTGCCGTATTCAGAGAAAGTCACAGACATGTCCTGGAATCGGCAAAAGTCTTTTTTGATGAACCGTTTGCAGGAAGAAAAGAAGAAATAAGGCAAATCAGAAGCAGTTTGAAAAAACGCTCCATGCCAGTTGTCCTTTACGGAATCGGCGGAATCGGAAAAACCGCGCTTGCAAGGGAATACGTCCGAAGATATCAGGAGTCTTACGACCATATCCTTTATCTGCCTTTTCCTGCAACAATTGAAGAGCTTATCATCAATGATTTCAGCATCCCCATCTCCAATCTGCACTATGATGCAAACAACTATGAAAGCAAACGAAAATATTTCCTTGTAAAATATGAGATTCTTCGGAAAATTGCCGAAAACGAACAGCTTCTGCTCATCATTGACGACTGCAACATCCGGCAGGACAAAGACATGCCGAAACTTTTCTCTCTTCCCTGCCACATACTGATTACCAGCCGCAGAAACCCTGTTTCCTGGAAATCCTGTCTGGGAATCCATATCCGGGAACTGCGTTCAAAAGAAGACTGGAAAGCGTTCATAAAATGCTATCGCCCCGAAGGAGTTCCTGCTGAAAAGCAAAAATATTTTGACGAATATCGAAAAAAAATACAGGGACATACACTGCTGATGCAGCAGAAACTGCTGCATCCGGAAAGAGACTTCAACGGAATTACTGAATTCCAGAAGGATCTGTTTCGGAGAATCCCTCTGAACAAAGAGGAAAAGCAGGCTATGATATATCTTTCCGTCATGCCTTTACAGGGAATTCCCCAAAAGATGTTCCTTGAGATTTCGGAAATCAATGAACGAACTCTGAATCATCTGAAAGATTTCGGTCTGATCCAGTGGTCCTACAACGGAAACTGGCAGGATGAGATGCTCTCTCTCCATCCAATCATCGCCCGGGCTGCTGAAAATGTCTTTTTACCGTCAACCAACAACTGCCGAAGGCTGATCCGCGGATTTGGAGGTTATTTAAATGGAAACGGCAATGATGAGAACTGCACCTGGGGACGTACCTGGCTGGAAAATCAACGGCTGGAACCCTATGTATTTGCCTTTATCAAAGCATTTCCCCAGCCGGCCCCCTGGCTTGCAGAAGCCTTTGACGAACTGGTGACATTTTTATGGATTCAGGGCTATTATCAGGAATCTGAGCATTATTCCAGAAAGCTTTTTCATTCTGTGAAAGAATATTATGGAGAAAACCATCAGCTGACCGGACAAATGGCGCTTCGTCTGGGCGCCGTATACCATAACCGACAGGAATACGAAAAATCCAGAACCTGGTATCTGTGGGGGCTTCAGATTCTTGAAAACTGCAGACCGTTTAATCAGTTGTACCGGCTTCACCTTGTTTCCGCATACCATAAAACAGCACGGCTTCTCTGGCACAGCGGAGATCTGGAACATGGCACAGAAGCCATCGAAAAAGCTTTAAAAAGCCTGGAAGTATTCAGATCTGAACTTTCAGAGGAGCAGGAACAGCTGATTCTCATGCATGACCGAAGCCTTGCGTACATCCTTCTGGAAAAAGGGCGGATTCTTTTTCAGAAGGGAAATCTATCTGCAGCGGAACAGATTTGCAAACAACTTTTTCGGGAATGTGTACGGATTCTTCGGACCAGGTTCCGCATCAACGAATTCATGAATTTTTACATTAAGATCCTGATCGCCAAAAAAGAATATCAAAAAGCCGAAAAATACGCCAGACGGAACGTGGAACGGGCGCTTTTATACCGGGGGCATGAATTCAAAGACACACTGATCAGTAAAAAGCAGTACACCGATATTCTTTTCCTGTTGGGCCGAAAGCAGGAAGCACAGAAAATCTATCTGGAACTTATGGGAGAATATCCAATTACCCCTGTTCTGGAAGAAGAATAATCCATCCAGAAAGAAATGTTAAAATTCACTTTATTGAAAAAACAGATCTCAACTGCTAAACTTTTACAGATTTTATAAAATCGGGAGGATATATGAAAACATCTTATCTCGCAATTGGTTATGCCTGTAATCAGAAATGCCGGTTCTGCCCGTGTTCAAAAGAAGAAGCTTCTTATCCGCTGGTATCCGGAGCAGACCTGGAACGAACGGTTCAGGAGATTCTGAAAGATGACCAGATTGGCCATATCGTCGTATCCGGCGGAGAACCGACCCTGCACCCCTGTCTTTTTGAACTGCTCCATATAATTACATCCAGAGGAATTCAGGCAACAGTTTTATCAAATTCTGAAAAGTTTTCAGATGATGCATTTACCGAACGTCTTCTGTCGTCTGCAGCAACCAAACATCTTGCTGTCATAACCACTCTGCACAGCCATGACAGTCAGGAACATGAATGGGTCAATCAGACAGCGGGAAGTTTTGAAAGAACCATGAAAGGCCTTTTCAATCTTCGAAAAAATGGAATTCACGTAACTGTAAAGCACTGCATTACGCGCCTGAATTATCGGGATTTGAAAAATTTTTATGAATCCATGAACCGTCTGTTTGACGAACAGGTGGACTTCCAACTGTGCAGTATTGATTACTGCGGACTTACAGAAGAAGATAAATACAATCAGATGGTCGTTTTCCCGAAAATCGCACCGTACCTGGAAGAAATGTTTGACGCCTGTCTTCTGGACAGGACGAACGGAAGCCGACGCCATGTATACTGCATCAATATGCCGCTTTGTTCTGCAGATCCATATTACTGGGAGTTTTTTGCCGGCAGATCGGAAGGATATGCAAGCTATGCGGCGCCGAAAAGTTCCGGAGTTCCGGGTCTTTCCAGCAAGGTAGAAAAAAACACCGGCACTTTTGCAGGCGAATGCGCAAAATGCAAAGTACAGAAGATCTGCTCCGGAACCTACCAAACTGCTTTTTCATATTTCGGAGACCAGATTGTTGCACACTATCCGGAGGATTAAACAAATGGATTACATAAAACAGCATTATTTTACGGAAGAGAATATCGGTCTCTACTATCTGTCTCCTTATGTGACAGTCAGGAAGCATCAGCCAGACAGTCTTTGTCTGATCAGGGAGGACCGCCAGACGGAACTGCTGCTCCCTGATGAAAAGCAGCAGGCCCTGGGACTTCTGGAACAGCTCGTTAACGGTATCTGTGAGACAGATCTTTCGGACTGTCTTTTGGACAGCCTGAATGCAGAACCGCAGGACTGGATCGCCGCCTGCCTGCAGGGAGGAATAATCGAATGAACCATGACCGGCTAAAGCCTCTGTATCTAGAGCCCTTTGGGGATCAGACCATGGGAGTGGAATTCTCCGGCGCATATGCATGGTCCTGTGCACACCGGCACCTTCTGCTGAACGCGGACGGACATATGATCCTTCTGGATGACCATTTATTTCAAAGCCTTCTTGGACAGAAACCGGAAGAAGACCTTTATATCAAACTGCTTCAGCGGGATTTCGCACATTTTGGCGGACAGAAAAAAACGAATCCCCGTTTCAGAGATCAGATCCGTCCTACTTTTTTCATGATAGATTTGACAAACCGCTGCAACATGAACTGTATCTACTGCCTTCGGGACGGAGATACGGTCCGGAATCCCCGGATCATCAGTGAAGAGATGATCCGGAAAGTATGCGTCTATATCGCAGAAAACTGCAAACGAAACCAGATCGACCATATCATGGTGCAGCCCTGGGGCGGGGAACCGCTGCTGGAAAAGCAGAAAATCTGGCTGCTTCAGGACGAACTGGCACGTCATGGAGTCGATGCCCGGCTGACAATCGAAACCAACGGACTTCTTCTGGACGAAACGACCATACAGGAACTTTACGGTCGAAAGATTTCCGTCAGTGTCAGTATTGACGGTTTTCAGAGTCTGCACGACAGTCAAAGAGTGCTTGCAGGAGGCAGGCCTACCCATAAACATGTAGAAGACGCAATCCGAAGACTTCAAAATGTATACGGCGACGATATATCCATCATTGCAACTGTGACCCGTCATTCCGCTCCCTGTCTGGAACAGATGCTGGATTATTTCGCCAGGGATCTCCATCTGAAAAATATCAAGATCAATTACGTGCATAAAAGCTCTTTTCAGGAAAACAGCGGATTATGCTTAAACGCAGACGAAATCAGCCGGTGTGCAGCCCGGATCTTTGACCGGATCCTTGAGTTTCAAAAAGAAGGAGTCTGTATTTCCGAATACAACCTGTGGATCCGCGTCATGAATCTGCTGACCGGAAAAATGCTGGATATCTGCAGTTCCTCAGGCTGCAGCGGCGGCAGACGGATGATTACTTTTGATATCAACGGAGATATCTTCCCCTGTGACGTTACGGATTATCCGGAAGAACGGATGGGAAATATCGACACGCATCCGGATCTCCATCGTCTAATCCAGGAATCTGCTGCACAGATGAATTATTTTAAAGAGAAAAAAGCGCCGGAATGCAGCGTATGTCCATGGCATGTTTACTGTCAGGGCGGCTGCACCGTACATACAAAATGCGCCGGTGTGCTCCCCGGACAGATTGATCAGATCGAATGTTCCGTAAACCGGACTCTTTATCCCCGCATCATCCGGCTGATTCTGGAACGGCCGGATCTTATCAACGGACTTTCTGATTCCCGGCTTCTGGAAGTCCTGTGATTTTTGAGATTGTAATCTGTATATCCGGCAATTGCCGGATCAGCGGATTCCAATATATATTTTAATCTGAAAAGAGGTGAAAACATGAAAAAAATCGAGATGTTCTCCAAAAAGCTTGGAAAAACCATTCCTGTAAGAACCAGCAACGGACTTTCTGCTGCCCTGGGCTGGACAAACAGCGGCTGGAGCAAAAGCGGAGGCTGGAAGAAACCGACCGCAATCCAGTAATCTTTCCACTGTAAATGTGCCGGACAAAAAATCAGCCGGCAGACTGCACCCGATCCTGGCCGTCCGGCCAGGACCGGATATTCTGAAGACAAAGGAGACGCCGATAAACATGGTCCTGGCATTAATGGTCACAGAACAATGTAATTTTCACTGCGGACACTGCATGGTAAACAGCTCCCATGAATATTCCTGTGTAAGCGAAGAAATCATCGAAAGATTTCTTCATACTCTGCGTATTGGGCACCCTGATGAAGTCTATCTTCTGGGCGGAGAGCCTCTCCTTCATATTGACGTGGTGGAAAAGCTCACTGCACAGATAAAACCTTACTGCCGGAATATTATGATCTTCACAAACGGAACTTTTCTGCTGAACAGCCACCTGAAACAAAAAGTGGACGATCTGGGAGTGTCCATAAGAATCAGTGATGACCGGTTTCACAGGGCCCAGTGGAGCCAAAAGCTGGAACAGGCGATTCTGACATCCGGCTGCCTGATCGCAAGAAAAGAAGCAGACGAAGACATGATCCCGGTGGGACGCGCATATGAAGAGTTCAAACATCTGACCTACCATATGGGCTGCTCTCTGCTGACCGGACGGTACGATGAAAGCTATCCGAACGGGCATCGCTATATGGTCATGCTGAATGGAGATGTCAATCTGTACTGTGCCACGATTGAAGGGGCTCTTGCAAATGTGCTGGAAGAGAAAGACGTCACCTATGATCTTCTCGTGGAAAGGGAAAAAATTCTCCACAATTACCTGATGCAGGAAGTTATTCGCTGTGAAGAAGACATGTATATGGCGGTCATGTGCAACCGCTGTTCCCGATATAAAGTAACCGCCAGACACATCCTGTATGAAGGACGGATCGTCGCAGACACCGACGATTACCGAATTTCCAGGTCATGAAAAGAGAAACAGCGGTTTTAGACCGCCGTACCCTTCAGACTTTTCAGAAACGTCTGGGACTGGAAAACGGACTTTTGCCTCTGGCAGAGAACATACAGGAAAAAGGACTCCTTTCCAGCATCTTTCAGGCTCAGGATCAGAAGGTTGACTGGTTTGATTTTCCGGACAGAATCCCGGGGTATCCGGTCAGCAACCAGCATCAGACCGGACGCTGCTGGATTCATGCAGGCTTTCATTTTCTAAAGACATGGTTTCTGAAGGAATATGGACTGTCCGACTTTCATTTTTCCTGCAATTATCTCGCATTTTACGATCTTCTTGAAAAAGCAAATTATTTTCTGGAACTTATCCTGGAGACACTGGACGAGGATATACACGGCCGGCTGTTGTCTTATAAACTGGCCCATCCCATACAGGACGCCGGGCAATGGTCCTTTTTTGCAGATCTGATCGAAAAATATGGAATGGTTCCGGAAAATGCCATGCCGGATACCAGCTGCTCCAGAAAAACAGGGGAACTGATCTGCGCATTGTCAGACCTGCTCCGAAGGGATGCCTGTATTCTGCGCAGGAATGCAGACGCGGGAACTTCCCTGGACGAACTTCATCAACAAAAAGAAAGCATGTGTTATCAGATCTATCGGCTCCTCTGTATCACTCTTGGAAAACCGCCGGAGCAGTTTGAATTTACTGCAGCAAAAACTATGGAAAAGCTGTCCTCTGCACGGATGACTCCAGACGAATTCCGGGACCGGTATCTGAGGCTTAATCTGAAAGGAGATTATGTCGTAACCGCCCATGTACCAATGAAAAATAAGCAATGGTATCAGACATATGCAGTCCGATATCTGGGATGCCTCTGGGAGGGTTCCCCTGTTACTTATCTGAATCTTCCGTTGGATGTGTGGAAGGCTTTGATCCGAACTCAGCTTCATGATCATATGCCGGTATGGTTCGGATGTGATTCCAGAATGAACGTGGATACCGAACACGGCATCTTTTCTCTGGATAACTATGATTTTTCAAAAATCGGATGCAGGGAAGAGGTACTGAATAAAGGAGAACGGCTGGACTATCAGCTGTCGTTTGTCACCCATGCCATGCTGCTGAAAGGAAGCGCCTGTGCCCCGGACAACACAATAGAACGATGGCTGGTGGAAAACTCCTATGGACCCGACGCCGGACATGAAGGATATCTGTCCATGTCTGATGCATGGTTCGATCAGTATGTATATGAGGCAGTCATTCATAAAAAATATTTCAGCAGGGCGCTTCTGAAGCTGCATCAGAAAACGCCTCTCTGGCTGGAACCGTGGGATCCGGTGGGCGCACTGGCATAAATGGAGAAAACCTATGAATAATAAGAAAATCATGCTGATCATTACAGAAGGATGTAATCTTAGATGTGTATACTGCTATGAACAGGAAAAAAGACCGTCTGTCATGAGTTTTGACACTGCAAAACAGATTCTGGATCATTCCTTTTCGCAGATGGACGGATATGACGGAATGACCATCGAACTTCATGGCGGGGAACCCTTTCTGAACTTTCCCCTTATCAAAAAAATGGATGCCTATGTCATGGAACAGTATTCCATGTGGCCGATACTTTTTCGGACGACCACAAACGGTACTCTGGTTCATGGAGAGATACAGGACTGGCTCAGAGAACGCAGGGATCGGTATCAGGTGATGTTAAGCCTTGACGGCAGGCAGGCGGAGCATGACGCAAACCGGAAGTACAGCGACGGCAGAGGAAGCTTCCAGTCCATAGATCTTGCGTTTTTTCAGAAAACGTGGGAATTCTGTCCCGTCAGTATGACAGTCAATGAACGAACCCTTCCCTGGCTTGCCAGCGGAACGATCTGGATGCAGGAACAGGGATTTGACAGCCTGAATGCATTTCAATGGGCCGTCTCCTGGGATCTTAAAAAAAACAGGCCCATACTGGCCGAACAGCTGAAACTGCTGACAGATTACTATTCCGCGCATCCCGAAAAACATATGTCGCTGCTTGTAAATTACCAGCTTCCATATTTTTTTCTTCCAACAGACGGGGATTACCGTTACTGTATCGATATCGACGACCCAATCGAATGCTATGACGCGCAGGGGCGGTATGCCCCATGCCACGGATTTACTGCTTTCACCACAGGCTCTGAAGAAACCGCACGGAATTTTTCAGACAAAACCATCCGGGATTTCATATTTGAAGAAGAAAATATCTGCTGCGGATGCCGCCTTGTGCGGCTCTGCCGAATCTGCTTCGCCGCCAACCATATGATGACAGGAAACATGCAGAAGCAGTCTGAAGAAATCTGTGTATTCAACAGAATGTGTATCGAGGCAAGTATTCAGATCCAGCGGAACCGGATCCGGTTAAAAGAAAGCCCTGACGAAACGGATCTGGAAGACCTTCGGGCAGCAGATGCAATAGAAACCTATTTGAAAGAGAACTGGTAAGATGAATTATCAAGATTTTGGCAATACGAAAGAGAAGGTCTCCATCCTCGGCTTCGGCGGCGGACGGCTTCCTGAAAAAGAGATCAACGGAACCATGTATCCATGTCAGGATGAGATTGATGAGATGGTAAAGCTGGCATATGAAAAAGGAGTTAACTATTTTGACACCGCTCCCCTGTACTTAAGCTGCCGATGTGAAGAAGCCATCGGACATGCAGTCCGGGGATTCCGGAAAAAGGTGAAGATCTCAGGAAAGATACAGGGAGAGGATTCACAGAAAAACGCCTATTTTCAGGCTCTGGAAAAAAGCCTGAAAAACCTTGGTACAGACTATATTGATTATTATCATTTCTGGGGAATTGGAAAAGGATTTTTTGATGAGGTGATCGTCAAAAACGGTCTGCTGAAACAGGCGCATCATGCAAAAGAGCAGGGACTGATCCGTCATGTCTCCTTTTCCTTCCATGGAATGCCGCAGGAGATGCAGTATATTATTGACAGGGCGGAAGCATTGGGATATCCATTCGAATCCGTATTGCTGCAATACAATCTGCTGGACCGTACAAATGAACAGATGCTTCAATATGCCGATGAAAAGGGACTTGGAACGGCAGTCATGGGACCGGTCGGCGGCGGACGCCTGGCAGTACCGACTGCGCTCTGCAAAAAACTGACCGGCAGAACATCTGAGGCGACCTATGCGCTGGCTCTTCGTTTCGTACTTGGAAATCCTCATGTGGACTGCGCCCTGTCAGGAGTCGAAAATTCTGCCATGGTACGCGAAAATATCGCCATCGCAGAAGCCTGCACGGAAAACGCAGCGGAGGAATGGAAAAAACTGGGAACTGCAGTGGAAGAACTGAAAAAATTCAGCGAATTATACTGTACCGGCTGTAAGTACTGCCAGCCATGCCCGGCTGATATCCGGATCCATGAGATTTTTGAATTCTATACGCACTATCATGTATACGGACTCACCGAATACGCCAGAAAAGAGTATGCCGAATATCTGGAAAAAGGGAAGAAAACCTGTGCAGACTGCATGGACTGCGGCCGCTGCGAAGAAAAATGTCCTCAAAAGCTTGAGATCAGGAAACATCTGAAACGGGTGGATCCTGTCTTAAGAGGCAGATAACAGGAGGGACAATTCTTTGAGAACGGCAATCATCACATGGCAAAAGGACGGCAGGGAATTATACCGCCTGCTTTCCCAGGCGTCATCCGGTTATCAGGTCCGCATGATCGTTGAAAAAGATTTCCGGCTATGGGAAATGTCCAACGATCACATCCCCATAGTCTCCATTGGAAAAGCAGTCCAGGCGTATCACCGAAAGGAAATTGATCAGTTCATCATGCCCGGAATGGAGGAATCGGTCAACCATGGGATCGAAGACGCTTTGTTAAGATTCCACGTAAAACCTGAGGACCTTCTCTATGCACCGTCTCCGATTTTCCGGGAAAATGCAGAAGATGCGCAAAAACTTCGGAGAATCTGTGTCTATCAGGACCGCGAAGAACTGGAAACCATGGAGATTCATGCAGCAGACCACTGCAATCTGAACTGTCAAAACTGTTCCATGTTCTGCGGTCTTGTAAAACAGGCGGTGTTTCCAGATTATGCCAAAACAGAAAAAGGGATCCGAAAACTGAAGGAATATTTCTTTCACATTAAAAAGTTCCGCATCATCGGCGGGGAACCGCTCTTAAACCCGGAACTGGACCGCTATATTCATTTCATCCGGACCGTATACCCTTACACCGATATCCGCCTGATCTCCAACGGACTTCTGATCAAAAAAATGCCAGAACGCCTGTTACAGGCACTGCGAACGAATGATGTAACTTTTATCATCACGCAGTATCCGGCTCTGGCGGATCGGATGGATGAGATCCACCGTTTTCTGGAAGAACACGGAATACGGCACGAGATCACAGACCCCGTATGGGAATTTCAGAAGATCTACGATGCATCCGGCAGACAAAACGGCGAAGAGAATTTTAAGACCTGTCACTGGAAGAAAACCTGTGCCACTATGTATGCTTCTTACATCGCAGGCTGCTTTGTTCCTTTTGTAATTCCGTATCTGTCCGATACGTTTCATCTGAATCTTCCTGTTTCCGGCATCATTGATCTGGCAGAGCCGGGCCTCACAGCCAGAAAGATCCGGGAACGGATGGACCGTCCGCACGCACTTTGCAGCTACTGTGCTCCAAACGGCATTTTCTCTCCATGGAAGAAGATGGATCCGCATCAGAAACTTTCTCTGGAAGACTGGAGTATCTGAATGAACAATACTTACGAAACGGAATGTGAACACCTCAAAAAAAAATACGAATCTCTTTTGTTGCAGAAAACAGACAAAATGACTTTGAAGTGCCTGGTCCTGACTTACTGTTACCGGCGGTTTCTGGCCGAAAGCGGTCCCAACAGGCCGCCTCATACTGTCAGAAAACAGAAAAGGGAAGAAATTCTGGCTTATCTGAGTGATTTTACGGAACTGGAAAAAGGTCCGACAGAGATCGAAGAACTGATGGACAGAGTTACGGAAGAAGCTGCGGAAGCAGCCGAAATCCTGAACTGCTTTCAAAAGGAGCTGAAAGCATACAGTCAGTCTGCAACAGGGTATCTGTATCATGTGACTGCTTTGGAAAACCTGACCGCCGTGGCCTCTTCACGCCAATGCCTGAATATGTACCATACTTCTTCTGACAACGCTGTGTTCGCCACATCCAGCAGACTGCATATGCTGTTGTATGCCGGCCGGGCTCTGGCCGAAGACATGCAGACGCTGTCGTCGCAACGTATATGTATCTATAAAAACAATCCTTTTCAATACGAAACAGAGGATCTATGGTACCTGAGACATCCAGTCCGTATCTGTATGCTGAACTATGACGATTTTATTCCCGTTGTTGACTTTATCGAAACATCCCCCGGAAATTTCCGAATCTGTTTCGAATATGAATGGACCGCTTTCAAAGAAGAGGAACAAATCACAGCGGCAGAGACGCTGGAAGCGCTGAATAAAAAACTGCTTTCGGGCTATCAGTTTTATACTCCGGATCCGCATGGACTGTTAAAAAGGATCGGATAAAAAGAACCAGGAGGTACCATGTTCGAAAAAGAAGAGGAACTGACCACTATTGATCATAAGGAACTGCGGTATCCGGTATTGTTCCTGAAAAAGCTGTTCCAATACCGGAAGAAAAAAGTCCATCTTGCCTCTCTGGAAATATGGACCGGCAACCGCTGCAGTCTCCGATGCCAGCACTGCATCAGCTTTCTTCCCTATGTAGCGGAACGAAAAGTTTCCTGCAAAAAGACGCTCCGGTCCCTGCGCCGGATTCTTACACTGGTCACTGTTGACCGGCTGATCATCGGCGGAGGAGAGCCTTTGGGGGACCAGCGAATATGGAAGCTGATCGAGGAGGCATCCGCCTGTGATTCCATTACCAGAATCCAGATCTATTCCAGCGGAACTGATCTCCCCTCTGACCGGGTCATACAGGCGCTGAAAGCTTCAAAAGTCCATGTGTTCATCCAGCAGTATCCGGGAATCGAAGACCAGGCCGAAGTCCTTCTGCTCCAATTAAGAAAAGCGCATGTTTCCTGTTCTTATCATTCTCCTGTCTGGAAGATGCTGGGCGGGCCTTTTCAGCAGCGCCTTCACTTCGAAACAGTAAAAGTTCTGTTTCAGGAATGTTCCATGAAACAGCACGCTGTATTGTTTGACGGTGAATTTACAGCATGTCCGAGAGGGATCCATACCCGTACCGTACTGGGCATGCCGAAAAATCCATGGGAACATCTGAACGTATTCCGCCTGAGGTCCGGAACCGTTTCCAGGGCCAGAATCGCCACAGCCATGGATCCGGGCTGTTATAAGGACTATTGCCTCTACTGTCTTGGAATGTCTCCCGAAAACCCCTATCGGGTCATACCAGGGGAACAATACCCAGAAAAATTTGAAAGAAAGAATGAATCATAAATGAAATCCATCCTCTATTGGCTGTTTTATCTGAAAAACATATGGAACTATTCCAGAAAGAAAGTACACCTGAACTTTCTGGAGCTCTGGGTCGGACAGAGTTGTACTTTAAAGTGCAGGGACTGTCTCCATATGATTCCTTATGTCAGAGCAGAACTCTATGATGTGGAGGAACTGATCCGGGACTTAAAACATCTCTTTTGGCTCTGTCAGGTCGACTACATCTCCGTCCTGGGCGGCGAACCGCTTACCAACCGAAAGCTTTACCGGCTGATTGATTTTATCAGTTCCTGTCCTCAGATCAGAGAAGGCAAACTGATTACGAACGGTACCATCCTGCCGGATGAACGGCTGATTCGGTCACTTGTACGTCTGAACGGAAAGCTGGATGTACGAATTGATTCTTATCCAGGCAGCGAAGAAAAAGCTTTGCATTTTTATGAGACCATGCAGGAAAACGGGATCCGCAGTACACTTTTACGGCACGAAGTCTTTGAAGAAATGCGCTGGAAATGGCTGGGAGGACTGAAGCAAAAGCAGCTGAAGCCCCGCACCAGCCAGGCGGTCTATACCCATTGCGCACTAAAAGGCTGTTATACGCTTGCCAACGGCGAATTCACGGTCTGTCCGAGAGGAATCACGACGGAAAGCGTATTCAAAGCTCCCAAAAATTTCTGGGAGCATGTGAAAATCCGCAGTCTTCCATGTAATGTATTTGGCCGAGCAAGATTAGCAGTCAGCCTGGAGCCACGGATCTACAAGGATTACTGCAGATACTGTCTTGGAGTAAGCAAACTGAATCCTTTTTCCGTCGCTCCTGGAACTCAGCTCAAAAGAAGGAAAGGGAAGCGCTCATGGAAGAAATAAATATGTTTCAGAAATCATCCATGCTAGAGGAGCTTTTTGGAAAAACAAACTGGCTTCGTTCCATGGAGATTACGGATTTAATCCTGACCACTTATTATCCGAAGATTCATCTGCGGCTTCAGCTGTCTGCTGCGGAGGTTCTGGAACTCCTTCGCCGCTCCCCTTTTTCCGGCCTGTTCCCTGCATCCATGAACGGACTCCAAACGGATGCTCTGTATAAAAGTTATATCCATGGGCAGAACCACATTGAACGCACTGCCGTCCTGTCCGCCTGCCTGGCTCTTCTGCTTGATCTGCAGGAAAGAGAATTTCTCCTGTGCCTGGAAGCTGCAAAGTATCATGACACCGGACGTATTCAGGACGGCGAGGATCCGGAACACGGCAGACGGGGAGCCCGAAAGATACCAGAACTGTGCCGCTCATACACGGAAGCGGAACAAACTCTGCTGCAGGCAGTCATTACGGCGCACAGCCTTCCGGACCGCGAAGAACTTCCAGTCTTCCGGCAATATTGTAAAAATGATATTGATGCTTACCGAACATACCGATCTATGATAAAAATACTGAAGGATGCAGACGCTCTGGACCGTTTCCGCCTCAGCTGCCATTCCCTTGATACCCGGTATCTTCGCCTGAATGTATCCCATCGGCTGCTTCGGGCCGCCTGTGAAATAGTAAATATGTAAGAGGAGAAAATTTTATGGATCAGCTGTTGGTTCTCGTAGATGAATCGGATCAGGAGACCGGTTACGGAGAGAAACTGCATGTACATCAGAACGCGCTGCTTCACAGAGCGTTTTCCATCTTTGTTTTTGACTGGGACAAAGAAGAAATGCTGCTGCAGCGCAGGGCATCCGGAAAATATCATTCCGGCGGATTGTGGAGCAACGCCTGCTGCTCTCATCCCCGAAAGGGGGAAACGATGGCGCATGCCCTGAACAACAGACTGAAAGCGGAACTGGGATTAGAGACTGACGTAAAAATACAAAGTCCGCCGGACGGCGGATGTTTTATGCCGGAAAAAGAAACGATATACCGCTGCGGCGCCTTTCATTATTTTGCTTCTTTCGGCGGTTTGAGCGAAAATGAACTGGACCATGTATTCCTGTATGGCATCTGGAGAGAAACCGGCAGCGATAAAGCTTTTTTTCATCCAGAACTTCCCTTCAACCCGGAAGAAATTGAAGAATTAAAATGGATTTCCATCTGTGAACTGAAAAAATGGCTGTCAGAGTCTCCGGTGGATTTTACTGCATGGTTCAGACCGGCGTTTGAGCTGGCTTACAGCGTTTTAAGCAGGCAGACAATACCAGACCGGCGGTAAGGCAGGAAAACCGTTCTGCCGAGAATCAACGCAAAATAAGCAGAATGAAAGAAAGGAAAGAAATCTCTATGAATCTCACATGGAACAAAGGATACGAAGATTACACGGATACAGAACACTGGCTTCCCCGCCTCCAGTATCTGCTGGAATTACAGACACAGCTCACTCCGGACCGTGCCGCCTGTATGGAGAATGAGGAACTTTTGAACAAAATAGAAGAAACCGAGGAGCTTCTGCGCTTTTACTGCAGTTCCAATGATCCGGACAGCCTGGAGAACCTGCTGCCAAAGCAGAGCGCAATGCTGAATCTGTGCACGGAACGTTGTCTGAACGATACACGGATCTGGTACCTGCACATGGAATATAACCGCTTAAACGCAATGCTCCTTCAGACCAGAAACGATCTTTCAAAGGCGGCGGAATATTATAAGCAGGCTCTCATCTGTTCACGAAACTGCTTTTCCCTGCTGCAGGCAGAAAACTCTTTCACCCTGGACCAGCTGGCCTATACCGGATGGGCATGTATCGAGATTCATAAAGAAGCATCCCATCTCTTTGATGCTGTCCACGACGGACGGCAGGCCTATGCTGTACTGTCAGACGCAGTTCCCATGCTGATCTGGACCGAACCCTTCCTGCAAGACACGCCAGGCATCCAGGACCAGGCGGGAGACCTGTATGCCTCAATTGCCGGAACCGCATACCTGAACCAGGATCCTGAAAAAGGCAGAGACTGTTTTCAGCGTTCCATAAAACTGTATCATGAGATGGGGACCCGATATGATGCCGACTTCTATCACGCCCGCAGGATCTGGAATCAGAGCGCCTATGGCATGCAGGCTTACCTGACCGAGGGGAACCCGCAGCCGATGACAGAGTGTAAAGACGCCGCCAACCGGTTTTTATCAGAGCGCGATTCAGAACCCCGTGACCGCGGAATCGTGCTTGGGGCTCTTGGAATCATACTGATGCAGGAAAGCGCCGCCTGCCAGCAGAATGAACGCCTGTCGGAGGCAGTCGCCCTGTCCGGATCCGGTCTTTCCAGTCTGCAGCAGGCATTGGAACTGCTGGAAGACGATTACAGGGGAAAAACCGGCTATTATTATCTGACTGTCCATGCAATCGCTGCAAAGGTATTCGGCAGTTATGTGGGCGGACTTGATTTTGCGGGGGTACAGCTTTATTACAATGGAAACAAAAACAAAGCTCTACAATCTTTCCAAAAAGCGCTGTCCATGCTGGATCACAAAGAAAACTATGGAATGGCAGAAAGCGCAGAGCTTCTCCTCCGTGGAGAAATTATGGAATATCTGGCGCTTCTGGCCATTGACAACGAACAGGCGGAACAGGTCGTGCACTGGGGCAGCCAGTCGGCCGATCTTGCAGAAAAAGCCGCCCAAAAATCCGGAAATCCGGCTGCATGGGAGATCGTCATCCTCAGTTCTGCCCTGGTTTCTGAGATTTCTCTGCTACTGAAAAATAAAAAACAGGCGGGTATCTACGCAGAAAAAGGACTCCTTGCCTGTGACTGTCTTGCACAGATTCTACCATCCAGTCCAAGACTCGAGATGCGCAGAGCATTGACTGCCTACAAGAAAAAAGCGTCCCGGAGATTTTTTTGAATCAGGAGATGTTACAGAATTCATTCCTGCCTGTGTGCTCAGCAATGCTGCGTAAAGCGACAAGTACACGGGCAGCTTCTTTTTCCATGCTTTTATTGCAGTGCACAGGCCTCATTCCCGGAAATATCTTCTTTGACATGAATGGTGCAAAGTTTGGAATGCCGCATGGATTTTATATTCCGAATATGATATAATCCTGTTCACCGGAGAAGCAGGTCATCAATAAAAACATTCCTGTCATAAAATCCATGCATGGCCCAGGAAAGGAAACCATATGATCTTTGAAACCCTGTTCAGAAGAAAAAAGAAAACCTCCCCATGGCATGACCTCCTGACCGAATGGATCGAAAAAATGGAAACGGGGGATCTGTCGGCACTCCGGATCGTATACGCCGCCTTTGCCTCCAGGGATCCCGGACTTATCCGGCGGGCCGGATCTGCGCTTCAGACGCAGCTCGCTCCTCTGACGCAGACGCAGCTTCTACGGCTCTGCGAACG
Source organism: uncultured Lachnospiraceae bacterium (assembly GCA_910583615.1). Lineage (GTDB taxonomy): Bacteria > Bacillota > Clostridia > Lachnospirales > Lachnospiraceae > Hominiventricola. The sequence goes on from CAJTXP010000044.1 coordinate 24,518, forward strand.
TTTCCGGACATTTACATCCCTGAAGTGGAACATTGACTGGGCGGACATAGATCTGAAACAGATCAAAAAAGAACTTGCGGAAGAAGCATACCGGTATGTCCTGATTCTGGGATCCTTTCATCCCAACGGATACTTCCGGGAAACATGCATCCGGGAGATGGCGGATCTGAAAGGCACGCTTTTCTGGCTGTTTCCCCAGGTCAACGACTGGGTCCTCCCGGTCCGCTCAGCCGCTTTCATGCTGCTGGAAACACGGCTGTCAGACTGTGACGGAGACGAGCTTATCGCCTGTCTTCCGGCATTCGAGCGGCTGCAGAACTGCAGACGGCGAACTGAAAAGCAGATACAGATCCTGAGAGAACGTCTGGAGACGAAGCTTGCCCGGATTCTGAAAACAACAAAGCCCGGGAAAATTCTCTGCCTGGAACCTGCCATACGTGCCTCCCTGTATCGCACTGCAACGCAGACCGGCCTTTTTGATTTTTCTGAAATGGAAGTTTATCTGGAACTTGAAAAAATGACCTGCCTGAAGCGAATTCTGATCCGGAAGATTTTTACCCATCCGGACTGCGGGATCGTAAAATGTACCCTTCTGGCGCTTGGATCCCTGGAGGATTTTACAGACGAGGCGCTTCTGTGGCGCTATGTGCTGGAGGAACGCGCCGACCTGTCCAAAGCGGCATACCTGTCCATCTGTAAGAGAGACTTTTATCCGGGTGCGGCACGAATTTATAACGCTCTTCTGAAACTCCGGGTAGAGCATCACAGGCGGTATCTTCTGAAACTGCTTCTCCGGGAACCTTCCTGGAACCGCCTGCCGTATCTTCTGCTTTTGTACCGGCCGGATCTTCCCGCACACGAGAAAGAGCGGATCCTGTCCGGCATACGCATCCGTTCCACGTACCGGAAAGTCTCCGAACCGCTGCGCAACCAGATCCTTCAGGCTCTGGAACAGAAGAAAGACAGCCTTCCTTCAGGAACCGCAGAAAGCATCCTGCATGATATGCGGGTTATCAGATAACCCCTCATGCCCCATGCTTCCTGGCACCACCATGAATGAAACATCACAGGCGAAAGCTATTGATATTTGAAGGCGACCTGTTTTAAGATATACTGGATGTAAAGGTAAGGATCGACAGCATTTTGATCCTGCTGCGTTTACGGCGGCTGTTCTGTTCGGAAATGCGTAAAAGACGGAAGGGTCAGTATTCTTCCGCCGGCCGCCATCCCCCGGACAAAATGGCCTGGAAAAGCTCCTCCACCGTGTCCGTCTCATGCTTCGCCAGCGCCTGAATCTCTTCTTTTGCGCTCCGGACTGCCACCGGAAAGCCCGAAAGCTTCAGCATCTCCCGGTCATTGTCATTGTCTCCAATGGCCATGCACTCCTCCGGAGCAATATGAAGCTGCGTGAGAATCTGTGACAATGCCGAAGCCTTGTTTACATGGAGCGGCATCATATCCAGCCAGTCATTGCCGCCGGTCACCACGGTGCAGCGGCTGCTAAAACGCTCCTGCCAGTATGCTTCATCCCGAATTCCGCCTTTTTCATAGACAGAAATTTTCATATATTCTTCTTCTGTTGCAAGGATATCCGTAACCAGTGTCACGTCATTTTTCACCACATCCTTCATATGATGATAAAACTGCATATCTTTGGGCTGAATATAACATTCCATCACTCCGGACACCAGGGCCTCCGCTCCTTCTGTCTGCTGAATGGCCTGAATCAGTTTCCGGCCCAGCTCCCGGTCCATCCGCTCCCTGTGCAACTGCCTGCCCTGATAAAAGCTGACGCATCCATTTTCGCACAAATACCCGATCTGATCCCGGACAGGCCAAAACAGACGCTGCAGATTTGTATACTGCCGCCCGCTGGCAGCAAAAAAGAGGATGCCGCGATTAAGAAGCTCCCGGATCAGATCACAGGTGTCCCCTCTCAGCGACTGTGCTCCGTTTAAAAGCAATGTGCCGTCCAGATCACAGGCGATCAGTCTCAGTTTCGACATATAACCGTACTCCTTCTTTTCCTGATCTTCTGATCAATTCTATAGCTTCAGAAAACCCATTTCTGCGGATTCTCCCATATTAAATCGAAATCCAGCCCAGTACGCTGGCAATGGAACTGAAAAGAATGATCACGATACAAACCGGAGCCATGTATTTCATGAAAAAGCAGTACATTCTTTTCCTTTTGAACTCCGAAGACTGCTCAACCTCCTTTATGATCCGGTCAAGCCCGGCCACGCGGGTGACCAGAAGGCAGGTCGCCAGAGCGGCCACCGGCATCATCAGAGAATTGGTCAGGAAGTCAAAAAAGTCAAGAATCGACATTCCAAGCAGCGTGACGAAATCCCATACGCCGAAGCCCAGCGCGGAAGCAGCGCCGAATAAAAGGATGATGGCGCCCATCAAGACTGTCGATCTGCGCCGGCTCCACCCAAACTGGTCTTCAAATGTGGATACGCCGGATTCCGCCAGGGAGATGGCGCTGGTCAGCGCCGCCAGCAGAACCAGCAGGAAGAACATGATGCCTGCCGCCGTCCCGAAGCCCATGCTCGCAAACACTTTCGGAATCGTAATGAACATGAGGGACGGCCCCGCCTGCAATGTATTTGGATCACCGCCGGAAAAAGCAAAAACCGCAGGGATAACCATAAGGCCGGCCAGCATGGCAATGGCCGTATCGAACACCTCCACCTGTTTTGTGGAGCTTTCGATATCCACCTCTTTTTTCATATAAGAACCGTAGGTATACAGAATTCCCATGGCGATGGACAGGGAATAAAACATCTGTCCCATGGCCGCGACCACGGTCATCCAGGAAAAATGCTGGAAATTCGGCACCAGAAAATATTTCACACCTTCCCAGGCGCCCGGCCTGGTCATGGAATAAAGCGCGACAAACACGGCCAGCAGTACCAGAAGCGGCATCATTACTTTGGATACGCGCTCCACTCCCTGCTTCACGCCCGCGAAAAGCACCGCTGCCACCGCCAGGCTGAACAGAAGAAACCACAGCACACTGGACGTATCCGCAATAAACTCCGGAAAGTACGCTTCCTCCGCCAGTGCGGCAGTACTCCCCCGCAGATACTCAAACAGATATTTCGTCACCCAGCCGCCGATCACGCTGTAATAGGGCACGATCAGCATGGGAATCACCGCGTTGATCCAGCCGCCGAACCGAAAAAGCCCGCCGTTTCCAAAAGTCCCGAACGCGCCCACCGGACTCCTTCTGGTCATGCGTCCCAGCGCCGTCTCAGACACAATCAGCGCATAGCCGAATGTCAGCATCAAAATCAGATAGACCAGCAGAAAGATCCCTCCGCCGTACTTTGCCGCCAGATAGGGAAACCGCCAGATATTTCCAAGCCCCACAGCCGATCCGGCAACTGCCAGAACATACCCGAGCCTTCCGGAAAAACTGCTGCGCCCTTTTCCTCCCTGCGGCATATCTCCCGCACTATCATCTCTTTTCATAGGTTATAGCCCTCCTTTGTATATTCCCCTGTATTGTCCCATTATACCATCTTTCCGTATAAAGTCTATCTTTATTTGGCATGATTCGAAAACAGAGCAGAGTTCGCCATTGGCCAGCAGTCCAAAAAGCATACGTATCAGTTTGCGGGAATACAACGCGAGTGCCCGTTTATCTCATGTAGGGGACATTACAATTAGAAAGTGACAAGCAGTGTACAATGTGCTAAGCAGCGCAGAGATCATCTCATCAATAAATGCCACCGCGCCATTTAAAACTGCTGCAATCAGCAACGTAAGGATTACTTCCAATCACTCACCTCCTTCGTCCGGCATAATGAAATCCTGCCGGGTATTTTCTCTGTCTGTTTACGGGACTGTCTGTTCCGGCTCTTCCGCATCTGCTTCCATGGGACAGTCGTCCTCCGAATGGGAGTAAGCCTCCAGCACACTGTCCCTGATCTTCCTATGCAGTTCCGAAAGTAATCGGAAAGCAGATATCCCGGTATTCTCCGGTACGAATTTCCCGGCTGGGCATCCCAGCGTAAGCATGGTAAATCCCTTCTGATATTTATGCTCTACATGGTCATATACCCGTGCGAAGAATTCCACCACTTTACTGCGGTTACGTTTAACTACAGAATCATCCAGAACCAGCACTTTTACCCGTTCCGGTCTGGTAAGGGAGCTGAAAGCGCCGGTTACTTTTGCAGACAGAAGCAAAAGGAATCCTGTCCAGTTGAAGGACGTGTCATTTAAAAAGCGGTAATAAGGTAAGCGCATAAATACTGGGCGTCTTGAATAGCTCTAAATAGTGAGCCATAATAGTAGACCAAGAGTAGATTTTTACTGCTCTATCTTTCAGCTAATAAACCAACTGCTGGATGTTTACTACATTATGGAGGTGCTATATGACCCAATCCAGAGCCCTGCGCCGTTCTCAGGAGGAATGGCTTCAATTGATTATGGAATGCCGCAACAGCGGAATGACTGACCGTACCTGGTGTGAACAGCACGGAATCTTAGTCAGTTTATTTTATAATGCAGTAAAGAGACTTCGTAAAAAAGCCTGTGACATTCCTTATGTTTCCAATAAAAAGCCCTATGCGTTGGATCTGACAGCCCAAAAACAGGAGGCGGTTCAGATTGACCTATATCCGGAAACTGTTTTGAACCAGACAGTACCTGCACCACAGGCTACGTCTGTACCGCACATTGACAATTCACATACAATTGAACTTATAATGGATGACGTATCCCTCAAGGTCAGCAATTCGGCGGATCCTGTTTTACTGCAGCAGATCATCCGGATGCTGCATCCGGTTCTATGTTAGCCGATATTTCCGGTGTCGATGCCATTTATATCGTGACCGGCTATACGGATATGAGAAAGTCCATTGACGGATTATGCGCCATCATCCAGGAGCAGTTTCCGGAGAGGGAAAACGCAAATGCACTTTATCTGTTCTGCGGCAGAAAATGTGACAGGATCAAAGCCATCCTGAAGGAACCGGACGGTATCGTCATGATCTATAAAAGGCTGACAGCCCAGGGCCGGTACCGATGGCCCAGGGACAGAGCTGAAGTCAGGGACCTGTCCTGGAGGGAGTTCGACTGGCTCATGTCCGGCATTGACATTGACCAGCCTAAAGCAATAAAAATACCTTCCGTCTGTGGCTGAAAAGTGCATATGAGAACTGCCATTTTTCCTTTATTTTCGTCACTTTTTCGGTTTCCTTTGCCTGTAAAAGCCGCCTGTTCTCTGGTATAATAAATTCAGAAAAGAGATGAAAACAGTGGCACAGAATGCAAAGGACATCCAGCTGCGGGAGCTTAAGGAGCTGCTCAGCGAACTGCGCAAGACCAGTCAGCTTCTCCTGAAAACCCTTGAAGAGACCCAAAAGGAAAAAGCCGTACTCCGGCAGGAGCGTGACAACTTCAAGGAACAGGTCGATTACCTGCCAAAGAAGCTCTTCGGTTCTTCCAGTGAAAAAGGTGCCTGTGAGATACCGGGGCAGATGAACCTGTTCAATGAAGCAGAATCAGAGATGGATCCATCTGCCGGAGAAGGTGATGTACTTGCAGCCACTGAACAGCCGGAACAGGCCAGGCCGGGATCCAAAGCAAAGAAGAAACGTTCCACGAATGAAGAACGTTTTAAAGGCATCCCTGTAAAAAAGGTGTATCTGGAACCATCTGCCAGGGAACGTATCTGCAGGGAATGTGGTGCTGAGATGAAAAAAACAGGAACTGAATTCGTACGCCGTGAACTGGAGATTATCCCGGCACGTGCCAGAGTGATCGAATACTACAGCGTGAACTATGGATGCAGAAACTGCCGTCAGAATGCAGCACTGCCAAACATTGTCAAAGGCAGGGATGGGAAAGCGCATGTGATGTATGGTATGGCATCAGCTTCCACAGTTGCCTGGGTTGTTTACCAGAAGTACTGTAACGGTATGCCTCTTTACCGGACAGAGCAGGATCTTGGCCGGCTTGGGGCAAAGGTCAGCCGGGCTACGCTTGCAAACTGGGTGATCAAAAATGGAGAAGCCTTTTTTACGCCCATGTATGATTTTTTCCACCGAAAACTCCTGGACAGGGACTTTGCAATGGCAGACGAAACTCCGGTTCAGGTACTGCACGAACCAGGACGGCGTGCCGAGACAAAATCTTATATATGGCTGTTTCGGAGCGGGGAAGACGGCGGGCTTCCGATCATCTTATATAAATACTCGGAAACACGTGCCGGGGATACGGCAGAGGATTTTTTGGATGCGGCCCATGGTGCCGCCCTTCATAGCATATCCCTGCGGCCTGCATGCATTTCCCGGAAGGGGTCTGTGTATCCACACAGGAAAGGAGCTGCTGTATCTCCTCTTTGGAATAATAGGAAAGCAGCTTGCTGCGGGGGATCCCTGCGGATCAGGGGGAACATCTGTCTTCCCGAAAAAGGGACATACCGTTTCTCAAACATCCAGTCATATGCCTCCCGGAGGTTGGTCCTGGTGACACGCAGGGTCGCAGGCGCATAGCTGGCCAGCGAAGCGATGTATTCATGGACCGTATCGTGCCTGATCTGGGAAAGTTCTGTGATACCAGATTTTTCAAGATATTCAAGATACTTTGTAAATGACCAGATCTTACGCTCCCGGGTCTTGCGTCCGATGGGCATACAGTTGACATGGTCAACAAACTCCCGGTAGACCGCCTCATAAATCAGCGGGATCTGCGTAGTGGAGCCTCTCTGGTGGGTCTTCTTGTAGCTGCCGAACTCATGGAATTCGAACAGAATAAGGAGCGGACGCCGCAGGACGGTCTGGAACCGGGAGGTCGTATTGTAATAGTCGAACCCAAAACTCTCGCGCACGAACTCTACCGCCACAGGAACGGTAATAACTTCAATCCCCTGCCTGGTGCAGTAACGGCCAAAATGTTCAAGGATCCATGTGGTATCATCGAGCCTGGCTTGGCTGTACCCGTCTGAGCGCATCTTTTCGATAAGTGCTGATGTCACAGCGGGTAAATCTTTTGTTTTCATCATGAAAATCTCCTTAAGTTTATTTACAACGGATAAGTGATATCAGTTGCCTCTTGAAGGTATCATGATTTTATGCTAAGTTAAAGTAAGAAAAAAGCCCTTGATTCCTATCACTCAAGAGCTGACTTTGCATAACTATTAACTTTGCATAACATAGGTATTCCTGCATATCTGCAGAAAAATTTCCTTTTCAGTCTCATCTCTTAA
>CAJTXP010000045.1 GCA_910583615.1 uncultured Lachnospiraceae bacterium
ATGGAGCCCTTTCAACTCACGACCTCACGCAGAGGTCGACCCAAATGGCTGGTCGAAGTATGGAGTGCCGTGGAACTTTCAACTCACGACCTCACGCAGAGGTCGACGCATTTATCATAATGGCTCTATGCTCACTGCGTTCTTTCAACTCACGACCTCACGCAGAGGTCGACTGTGATTCCGGAAGAATCTGTCTCGGACGCGATCTTTCAACTCACGACCTCACGCAGAGGTCGACCGAGTTCTGCGACGAGCATGAGAGATATGTCTATCTTTCAACTCACGACCTCACGCAGAGGTCGACATGCTAATGCTATCAGAGGGTTACTTGACCAGCTACTTTCAACTCACGACCTCACGCAGAGGTCGACTTTTACCAGATGGGTCATAATACTCATCTTTAGCCTTTCAACTCACGACCTCACGCAGAGGTCGACATCAATATTTCACATATTTCATGCAAAATTTCAATCTTATTTCTTATATTTTTCACAAAAACCACTTTAAATAAAGCTCTAAAATATTAATACTACTTCATTTTTGCTAAAATAAACCGCTAAAAAAGGTGCGAATCCCCTAGCATTTTATGTTCACTTCACATTCGCACTAAAAGATCAGTGGCTCTGTCACATCAAAACCCGGTTTGGCTCCCATGTGTTCTACTTTATTCTTGTATTTATCACCAAGATTATAGAACCTTAAACTGTCTTTCTCTTTGTCTATGATGCCTTCCAGAATTGCCTTTATCTGCCGATACTGTACAGAATCTACCTGACATTCAAAAACAGAATTTTGGACTCTTTGTCCATAATTTACGCATTGTTTTGCCACCTTCCTCAGCCGCGTGCGTCCGGCAGAATCTTCTGTATTTACATCATATGTAATTAAAACAAGCATCGCTCACCTACTTCCAGAAAAACGGAGGATATTCATCCAGATCACCCCGCAGATATCTGGCCAGAAGCATTGCCTGCACATGAGGAACCATACCCCATTCTATTTTTTCATTCAGAAAGGGATGTCGGATAACTTCCTGTTTTCGTTCCTGCCATGATTTCAAAAATATTTTTCTGCCTGCATCATCCAGAATAACTGCGCCGCTTTCTTTTTTTATAAAATTCCTCTCTTTTATGATTCGCTTATTGATCAATGTCAAAACAAATCGATCTGCCATCACCCCTCTGAGCTCTTCCATCAGATCCAGTGCAAGTGAAATCCGTCCCGGACGGTCTGTGTGATAAAACCCTACATACGCATCCAGTCCAACTGCTTCCAACGCTGCTCCGCACATTCCTGCCAGTAAACTGTATGAGAAAGAAAGCATGGCGTTCACCGGGTCCAGCGGAGGCCGTTTGTTCCGACCATGAAAATAAAATTCTTCTTTCTGCTGTAAGATTAAATCGTCAAAAACAGAAAAATATACAGACGCCGCTTCTCCTTCCAGTCCAAGAAGCCGGCTACTTGTTTCACATGTTCTTATGTTCTTCAGGCTTTGATATAAAATTTCTGATTTTACCTTTATATTCTCTGCATCCAGCCTCAGAGAATAATCCCGTACAGCTCTCTCAAGAATCCATCTGGAATTATACACTTTCCCAAGAATAAAATCTCGTGCCAGTTTCAGCCTTTCTTCCGCATTCTCGCTGACTCTGTACTGTTCTTTTCTCAGAGTGACATTCCCTTTTACTTTTCCGGTCACCCGGGCCAGAAAACGGCCGTTTCCGGACATAAATGTAAGTTCTATATTCCGCTCTGCACAGGCTCCCATCAAAGCAGGACTCGCTCCGGTATAACCGAAAGTCACGATCCCCTGAAGATTATGCAGCGGCACACGTCCGATCTCCTCCTGCTTTTCAGATACAACGACATTTTCCCCCTCCAGAGAAAGATATCTGTTTTTTCCTGTTATATACAATGTATTCAACAACCTTTTCATCCGGGATCCCCGCTTTCCAGAAGTCTGTTCTCTATATAACTGGTTACTGAAAGATTTTTGTTTAACACCGGCATACACAGGTCTTTCAGAGAACATGCGTTGCAGCTCTTACTCCATTTCACCTTCGGAGTATATCTCCGATCATAATATTTGTGCATTTCCAAAAACATGTCTTTGACTTTTGTCCGCAGAACAGGCTGAAATTCTATCTTCTCTCTGTGTCTTGTCTCTCCATAATAAATATATCCATATGATATATCGCAGCAGAGCATTTCTTCCAGACACAATGCCTGAGCAGTAAGCTGCAACGCGTCCACATCTGTCGCTTTGGGACTTCCTCTCTTATATTCAACGGGAACCGGCTGGTATCTCCCCTCCTTTCCGGAAAGGGAGACTCCCTTCTCCGATCTGTAAAATTCTACTACATCACATTCTCCGCTGATCCCAATCTCGCGGGAATGGACCGGCAATGCTCTGACGATGATCCGGTCTCCCCGCTTTTCTTTTACAGATGCGTCATGTGCTTTTTCATGGAGCAGTTTTCCTTCCACGGTTCTTACATTTTCCTGCCACTGCAGTTCAATATAAGCCAGCGCCCACTGTCTTCTGCAGAAAGCAAAATGCTGAATCCCTGACAACTGAAGAAAATCTTCTTCCTCATACACCGTCAAATACCTCCGGAGCTATACAGCCGTCCAGATTCCAGTCAATCTCATATTCTTCAAAGCTTTTAGGACGGTCAACCTGCCTGATATGAAATCCCCGCTGGATTCTCCCGCTGGAAACCGGTGGAATCTTCTCTTCGTGCTGCCACCAGTACATACGGCACAGCTCCATGCTTCCTTCCGGTCTTGCGGAGGACGCATCATTTTCAAAAAGTGTTTTTAGGGATTCTTTAAGTATTTCTGCGTCCTCCTGTGAAAATCCGGTCTTTTCTGCCAGCTGCACATTGACGCTCCCCATAACTTTATACACTGCAAATCCAATACGGTGTTTTGTCCCCATCGTATCCGATGCTTTGCTTTCTTTTCCGGCTTCACTGTTTACACTTTTTGTGATCTGCATACTGATCACATCCACCGGCGACAGGCTCACCGCCTGATGGATAGAAACCGGCCCTCTCACTCCAAAGGAAACCTCTTCCCCCTTAAAAGCAAACACCTGCCCAAAAGCTCTTACATCCAGCCATTCTTCACAGGCAATCCGGGCACAGGCATCTCTGTCCGCACTCTTTTTCTTCCCGGCTTTTCCAAACTCATCTTTCAGTTTCTGGCATCCTTCCGCACGATCTTTCAGACTTTTGAAACCATCATCTGAGCGGTCATCCGACTGTACAAATACTTTCTGGCCCAGATCCTGAAAACGATTTCGAATCTTCCTCTTAATACACACATCCGATATCTCCCCATAACCATCCAGATCAATTCTGGGACGATTTCCGTTCAGCGGATCTCCATTTGGATTCGCATTATGTACGCTGATAAATAATGTAAAATCAATTTTTCCTTTCAGTTCACTCATCCTTATTTCCTCCATCCATTTCTTCTTTCTTATAGTTCTTCAGTTGAAAGGACTGGCTGTGAAATCCCAGAAGATACAGCCCGTCCAGCTTTGTATTTTCCCGAAAACCTTCGACCTCAAAAAGCTGGCAGATCTGATCGATCAGATTTTCATAATATTTTCTCTCCGTCAGTTTCAACTTGCCCAGATAGGGCTGCAGGTTTTCTTCAATAACTTTCCAGGTACTAAACGGACGCTGCGCAAAAGCACTCATATACCTTTTCGCGTTGGTCACACGTCCAGAATCTTTCTCTGTGTCAAAAGTCCGATACTCAATCCGGTCCGCCACCGCCAAAAGCCTCCCATACAGATAATTTTTGTCCCTGCAATTTTCATCCAGTGCCACTTCCCATTCCTCCTTCTCCGTTTCAAATCTGTGTTTTTTTACAAAAGAGCACGCCAGCGCCAGGACCTTTTCCCAGTTATAACGTTCTTTATAAGACTGCGGAGCAGACGCCTTGTTTACGGCAGTTCTTACCAGATCATACGGAATGCTCCGTCCGTCCCATATGCATGGCATCAGACGTTTTCCCGTCTCTGCATAAAGCCGTTTTCCATTCTTATCATGGATAGTCAGTATTCCTTTAGAATCCGAACCATATAAAATATCTGCAATCTCTTTTATTCCCGGGATTCCCAGATAATACTGCCTTCCTCCATTTTTATATTTTGTATGCAGCCACGCGCACTGACTGTGCCATTTCTCTATATTTTTCAGGTATCTTCCGGTCTCCAGAGCTTTATATTCCGCCAGCGCCAGCCTTCCCGTGGTCGCTGCATCAAATGCCATCAGCACCATTCTGGACGTATGATCTATATGCTTTCGATACCCGTTCAAAGCCCGATAAAACTGTTTGGCCGTGTTCAGGTTCCCGTCCGAAACCTCCGCCGGTTCCTTCTCCCCCTTACACTCATTAACATAGTCTTCCGAAAACAGACTTTCATCCATTGTAAAATCAGAATCGAATATTTCACTGTCTTCACCCTGTCCGGATATATCCTGCTGTACCTGCTGTGCTTCCTCAACAATCGTGTCTGTGTCCGCATCCCATACAGGCATCTGCAGCATATTGGATTCCCAGGTCACCATCGTCAATGTGTCATAATTGTGTCCCTGTTTCCGGATGATCCATTTCAGCGCGTTATGGATCTTCTGCGAAGTCTCGCTTCCGATCACAAAGGCCTGTTCTTTATTTAGAAAACGTCCCCGGAACGTATAGTTTGCCTCATCATTAGAAGAGATCAGCTTGGCCCCGTCTCCTTCATTTCGTATCTTTTTGGGATGAAGATAAGTGGGAGCCTCCCAGTGCCCGGTCACATAATCCAGTTCGGATTCTTTCTGGCAGGAACGATAGTATGCAAGAAAACATTCCTGCAAAGACTGATCTTTCCAGCACGCTTCTTCCGTGATCTGCTCCGACATTTTCTGCCTGACAATAAACCGTACAAAAGCTTTACTCTGCAGAATATTCTGAATCTTGACTGTTTCGTCCAAACATCCATGTTCGTCGACTTCCAGAACCTTCACCTGAATCAGCTCCTGTATCAATCTCTGTTTTTTCAGAAAATGACAGACAGCGTCTACTTTTTTATGATTATATTCAGAGAGACGCCATTGTTCCAGTCCTTGTATATACAGATCGTAATACTCTGACGCATTCTCTTTCTCATCTTTTACATATTTGCTGTAGTCGCCTGCAAGATATTTCAGATTATCACACAGCGGATGCGGCTCCTTTCCCGCCGTGCGGCTCCCGGATTTTTCCGTAACCGGTATCATCGTCATCTTATCCTCATTTGCAACCCTGGAAGCCCCAAGAAAATTACCGTCTTCATCAATCACAACCTCAATCTGGGCCGTCACAGTAGTGTGAAACGGCGGAAGCAGGACATATGGAACTTTCTCTGACCCATTCTTTTTCTGATATTCTTTATATCGTATAATTCCTGCCTCCCTGTTGTTTTTCTCGTACAGATCCAGCAGTTCTTCCTCCCAGTTCAATCAGCCACCTCCTCATCTGTAAATTCCTGCAGACCGGAAAACTTTCCTTCGCCAAACGTTCTGACGCTCATCTCTTTGATAAAACGCCTGTCCTGACATTCTTCCGGCCGGATGAATTCAATCAAACCCCTCCGTTTCATCACAGGGCGCCAGAAATGGACCGTCATCTTATTCTTCTCTTCCGGCAGAATCGCTTCATCCGCATAGGTGATCCCATGGTACATGAATCCGTAGGCAAGTTCCCCCTGCATGGTATCGTAACAGCCTTCTCCCTCGTCAAATACACAGGGTTCCACAAATGCCTGACATTCCCTCGTCCCCAGGAACACATCTCTTCTTCCGCCCCGCTGCACCATACGTTTCGCGATATTATGATGTTTGTGCTCATTCCAGTCTTCTTTCAGCTCTGGATGATTGGGATTAAACTCAAAATGAGCACGTACCTGATAGCATACATCTTTGAGATAAGTATAATATGCAAGTTCGTTGCCGCCGTTATAACTGATCGGACGTACCCCTTTTGTCTCTGTCTGAATGGGCTTCATGATGCGAACCGCATCTACATACCATATGATCGTAGGCTTCCAGTAGACGCTTTCCACGATCCCTTTCAGAGCTTCATAGGTTGGTATATGGTAACTCGACTTTTCGCCCCCCGCCCGCGTAACAGGATCCGAAAATAACGCATACTTCCCATATACTTCAAATTCGATGGTATTTCGGTATTTTTTCACTTATACACCTCCCAGTCTTAAAAATCCAGAAACCGGCTTACCGGCGCTTCCATAACCCCGGTCTTCTCATTATAGTAGTCTTTACTCAGTATAAGCACGCCTGTGCTGCCGGCGCTGTAAATGGCATTATTCAGTTGATCTCTCATATATTTTGAGATTCCCACTGTATAGCGCTGCAGTTTCCGCAGAATCATTTTCTGCCCGAATACAGTCAGATCCGGACGTTCCAGTTCTGTGATCCATGCCTCTGCCTTTTCATCATATGGAACAATAACCGATATTTTTTCATCCTCCGGTATGACCTCAAATGCATTCCCTGCAGTCTGAAATGCCTGATTCAGCGGAAATTCCGGATATTTTCCGCCATGCTGACGGGCATACTGATTTCTTCCCGGGCGATTTCTTCCAAGCAGTTCCGTCAGGCAGGTTCCAGCCGAAGACACCGGATACTTTGTCAGCTCGTCTCCCAGTTCATGATAATACAGACGGTAATATCTCCTGATCGCTTTCTCTGAATCCAGCGCACGATCAAAAGCTTCCGGTTCCTGCCTGAACTCATATAACAGCCTTTCGCAGCTTCTCCGTGCCGCTTTCATCTCATAAAACCGGTCAATCCGCTCCGCTTCAGGGGCCATTTTTACAATGTAGACCTCTCCTTCCGTCTCTTTTTCCCTATGCCTGTTGCAACGCCCCGCAGCCTGTATGATACTGTCCATACCCGCCAGAGAACGCACCACACAGCCAAAAGAAAAATCAACGCCTGCCTCTACCAGCTGTGTGCTGACGCAGATGATTTTCTTTTTTTCTTTTAATGCGGCTTTTATTGCTTCCAGTTCCCTTCTCCGGTTCTCCGGACACATACTGGTACTTAGATGATACAGTTCATATTCATCACTGCCGGAACTTTTTAATGCCTGATAGACTTCCCGGGCCGCCGCTTTGGTATTTACAATCGCCAGTATGCTGTCGGATCTCCCTGCAGCATCCAGAATAAAGTCTCTGAGATCTTCCGCACGCATTCCTCCCGGCACACGAGCGGTCTGATCTATGATCCTGGTCCTGCGGAATTTTTCTGTATAATGATCTGCATTCCCCACCATTTCTTCACATTCCAGAAGATTATTTTCCGCAAGCCGCGCGATCGAAGGCTGCGTCGCCGAACAGAGCACGACGGTCGTATTACAGAACTGTACCAGAAAATTAACAGCCAGATGAAACAGTTCTGTACACCGGACCGGAAATGCCTGTACTTCATCAAAAATAATAATGCTGTTGCACAAACTGTACATTCTTCGTATACTGCTCTTCTGCCCGGAAAATAAAGTGTTCAGCATCTGAACCGCTGTGGTAACAATGATCGGACTGTCCCAGCTTTCCGTAAGTTTTTTATAGTTTTCTTCTTTTTCCGTATCATCATGGCAGACATTGCAGTGATGCTCCAGGACATAGCTTTCTTCTCCAACTGCTTTTCGGATTTCGGCTGCATTCTGTTCCAGTATGGAATTGAAAGGCGCCACATACAGGATACGCCTTTTCCTAAAATTCTTTGCATGGTACAGTGCAAACCGAAGGCTGCTGAATGTCTTTCCTGCTCCGGTCGGCACCGTCAGCCGATACAATCTTTTTTCACTTCGAGATGCCTGATAACAGGATTCCGAAATCTCACTTCGATATCGATTCAGTCTGCCGGTCGGATCAGAAGACGCTATATTTTTCATGTAAGTTTCAAAATATGAAATCGCCCTGTTCCAGACCGCAAGCGTATCCTTTTCTGAAAGCCTTTCCGGAAGCGGCTGCTCTTCAGAAAAACCGGCGGCGTCACTCCAGTCACTGTCGATCAATACGGACAGCAGAAGACGTTCATACATTCCCAGAAAAAACTCACGATCTCCATACTTTCCTTCTTCCGACCGGGAGAGCACATCATCGATGTGTCTGCAAAGTACCTGTATATCATGATGTGCATTCAATACACGTTGTTTCAGTTCCGCCGTACCAAAGACCTGTGCATATCTTTTTTTCACGGTTGCAAAACTAATCTCTTTTTCTCTGCGCTTTTCTGTCAAATCCCTGCCTGTCTCCAGATCAATACAGTCCTGCAGACCATGATGGGAATAGATTGCCGTCCCCACCATTCTGGATACAAAATGCCCTCCCGCCATATCCTCCAGCAGCCGTCCGCCTGCAGATGCATGATCAATACTCCGGCGTTTTACATTTTCATCAGAGCTTTGTATTTCCTGCATATACTCCTGAAAATCTTCGCTCAGTTTGCCTGCATCATGCAAAAGCGCGGCGACGCAGACCAGATGATTCAGAATGTCCAGAGGACAGTTTTTCTCCGCCAGATTACATACATTTTTCAGATGTTCCTGTATACTCTGGGTTCGGCCTGTTTTTGGTTCCACATGTGCCAGAAATTCCATAATCCCCCCTATTCATTTGTCATTTATTTCCTGAATAATTGTATCATATTTATCCTGTGGTGAACACCCCATTTTATCTGACTGAAACTGTAATTATCACAGTTCTTCCATGGTGATCGGCGCGGGAAACGCTTTAATCAGCGTTTCCCTGATGATTATGCCTGTCGCAGGAAGTCAGATTCTCATCGTACCGGTCGCAGGCGCTGCAGAACAAATCTTTTCCCCATCCGTCGGAAAACTGAAACTCCATAAATCTTCCGCGAAAACAGATGCCTTTATCGCATCCACATCCACCCCGTCCAGACTTCCCGGCACAATGGCCTCTTCGATCTCCCCAAATGGATATCCGCAAGTCCTCCGGCAACAGCGTCTCCACCCTCTCCTTTTCCTCTCAGGTAAGGAAATAAGGGCTGAAAATGTTCCCTTTGCAAGAAACCTGTCCTCTCTAAAATGATCTCAATCACGGTTCCGTACCTCCATTTCTTGTATGCGGTACAGCATTCTGTCTTATGGTTATTAAATCTTTTTCTTTCCTGCCGGACAATCTGTTTTTGGCAAGTTACTTTTCATGGGGCTGGTCTGCGTCCCGCTCCGTGAAAAGAAACCCATTATGAAGAAATTCACCTTCATTTCGCGCAAATTCCATAGTATAATTGTACGGACAGACAACGCCTGCCTGTCCACGCTGCCGGAAGGATATGAGCCCGCTTTCACAAATTTTCAGGCCATGTCTTTATCAGTAAAGAAAACCTGCACGCGGGCATATTTTGATGCAAAGACAGAAGCCGGACGGGAAAACGAATGGCCTGGATCGTGGAACGGCTCCATAAAAATCTGAAACCAATGCAGGAAATATTTTCCTGAAAGGGAAAACAACCGCAAGAATCATGAAAAAACAGGCGGAAGATTCTGTTATCCTTTCCTGGTAGTTTCATCGAAAAACAGCAACGAACATCAAAAAAACAACAGGAGAGTACACATGAACTGTCATATGACCGACCCTATAGCAGAAGCAATCGCCTACATCGAGTCCCACCTGGACCAGAACCTGAATCTGGAGCGGGTGGCCGATGCGGTTCATTATTCCAGATACCATCTGCACCGCATGTTCACCGCCGCGGCGGGCATGACCCTTCACGACTATATCCGGCGCAGGAAGCTGACGGAAGCGGCAAGGCTGCTGGTCTTTTCCGATCTGCCCGTGATCCAGATCGCGCTGGTCGCCGGCTATGAAAGCCAGCAGGCTTTTACGGATATTTTCAAAGCCATGTACAAGCAAAGCCCTGCCGCCTACCGGAAGAAGCAGCGCTTCTATCCCCTGCAGTCTGCGTTTCCGCTGTGCAGGCCGCTTTCCTCCCCAGGAGGTCCTCTCTCTCCGGTCGCCTGCGCTTCCTTCCATGACATTCCGGCCTGGATGGAACTGGCCGCCTTGACGGTGGACGGCTTTCCCTGCTTTGAGGAAGCGGACCATCTGGAAAGGCTCAGGGAATCAATCCGCCGGCAGCAGGCGCTGATCCTCCGGGACGAAGGCCGCATCGTGGGAGCGCTTGCATTTTCCAGACGGACCGGAAATATCGATTTCTTAACCGTTCACCCCCGGTACCGTGAACGGAAGATCGAAGAGACGCTGCTTGGCCATCTCGCCCGAAACCTCCCGGCGGGCCGGCAGATCGGCATCACCACGTTCCGGAAAGGGGACCGGGCCGATACGGGACAGCGAAAAGCATACCAAAGGCTTGGCTTCCGGGAAGCAGAACTGCTGACCGAGTTCGGCTATCCCACCCAGCGGCTCCTCCTGCCGCCGGAAGCATGCGGGGTGATCTTATGAGTGAACATATATTCGATCAGAAATGGAACGCCGCATCTCTTCTGCGCTTTGCCTTTCCCACCATCGTCATGATGGTGTTTATGGGCCTTTATACCATCGTGGATACGATCTTTGTGGCCCGTTTTGTCAGCACCGACGCCCTCTCCGCTATCAACATCGTATGCCCTGTCATCAACCTCACCGTAGGTCTGGGGACCATGATCGCCGCCGGAGGAAGCGCAGTGGTATCCCGGAAAATGGGAGCCGGACTGGAGCAGGAGGCGAAGGAGGATTTCACCCTGCTCGTCCTGGCCGCCTCCGGCGTCGGCGCAGCAATCCTGATCTGCGGAACCCTATGGCTGAATCCCATCCTCCTTGCCCTGGGCGCCAGCGAACGTCTGCTCCCCTACTGCCGGGATTATCTGGGCCTTTTGCTCCTCTTTCTTCCCGCCAATGTGATACAGACCGTCTACGCGAATCTGTTCGTGACCGCCGGAAAACCGGGGCTGGGATTCGGCCTGTCCGTGCTGGCGGGCCTCGCCAACATCCTTCTGGATTACGTCTTCATCGTCCCTGGCGGCATGGAGATCCGGGGCGCCGCCCTTGGGACCGGGCTTGGATATCTGATCCCGGCCGCCGCCGGAACGGTCTCTTTCTTCCGGAACCGAGGTGCTCTGTCCTTTGTAAAGCTCCGTTGGAGAGGGGCTCTGCTGACCGAAAGCTGCCTGAACGGTTCCTCCGAGATGGTCGGCCAGCTGGCAGCCGCCCTCACAACTTTTTTGTTCAACCTCACCATGATGGAGCGGCTGGGAGAGGACGGGGTGGCAGCGGTCACGATCATGATCTACTCGCAGTTTTTGCTGAACACCCTGTTCATCGGCTTTTCCATGGGCGTCTCGCCGGTGATCGGATTCCACTACGGG
Organism: uncultured Lachnospiraceae bacterium; assembly: GCA_910583615.1. GTDB lineage: Bacteria > Bacillota > Clostridia > Lachnospirales > Lachnospiraceae > Hominiventricola. The sequence continues at coordinate 11,389 of CAJTXP010000045.1, forward strand.
AGCGGCAACCGAGAGCAGCAGCGGAAAATCCTTTCCATCTGCGTCCGCTTCCTCACAGCAGCTTCTCTGCTGATCTTTGCACTTTCCATCTCCGGCGGTTCCCTGGTCGTACGTACGTTCACCCCAGATACCTCCCGGGTTTATGAGATCGCAGCAGCGGGCTTTCCGGTCTTCTCCGTAAGCTTTCTCTTCTGCGGCTTCAACATCTTCATCTCCGCCCTGTTTACCGCCCTCTCCAACGGCAAGGTCTCCGCCGTCCTGTCCTTCCTCCGGACCTTCGGCCTGCTCTGCGGCGGTATCCTGCTGCTGCCGCGGCTCTTTGGGATCACCGGGGTATGGATGGCCGTACCGATGGCGGAAGGGATCATGTTCTTTGTATCCCTGGGGTGCCTGATTTATTACCGTGAGCGATATCATTACTGAATTCTATTCCGCAAAAATCAGATCCTCGCCGTTGATCCGGATTCCGATGATGTTATCTACCTCCATCAATCTCTCAAAAGCTCCGTCTGCCGTCACTGTTCCGCCCTCTTCGCCAACTGCCCAGACAGAAACCGCATCTTCCGTCTCTGCAGAACCCTTTCTGGTCAGGATGCCGTCCGGTCGGATGAAATCCCCTCCGACGCCTTCTGACTCTGTCGTCCCGACCAGATAGATCCCAAGCGGAGAAACCTGTACATTCTCCACAAATACACTTCTTTCTCCTTTTTGAAATTCCTTTCCAATCTTGTATGTCCTGGACATGTCTTTCAGCTCCATCGTCCATTCCAGAGTCCACGTTCCTTCGATCCTGGTAAGCCATTCCGTCTTCTCGCTGTCTGCATACACATATCCCAGATCGGTAAGCATCAGCTTTAATTCCTGCGGGCCCTCCGGTTTTCTCTGCTGTTCCAGCCCAATCCTCAGGATTACATAATACCGGTCTGGATCTTCTGCGCTTTTCTCTATGATCATGGGACCGCAGCCTGTCTCCTCTCCCCCAATCCACAGCTTTGCGTCCCGCCACATATGAAAGATATCCTCATGGCCGGGTTCATTGTTCCAGGACCAGGAGACTGGTCCGTTCCAGTAGGTATGGATTTCCCGGGCAGAAGCTTCCCCGTCCGGCTCCTCCTGATAGATGCCATCCGGCAGTTCAATCTCAAAACAGATGCATGCTGCCCGTCCGTCGCAGATTGCCTGCTCAGCCCGCACCGTTACACCATGTTCGGTTACCGATACCTCTTCTTCCGAAAAATCCATCAGCATGGAAGACAGTTGATCCGGCGGAATATCCGACGGAATATCCAGAGAAAATGCCAGCTCCTTTTTCAGCTGAAAATATCCTGCCGCACTAACTGTCAATGCAGTAAATAACGCAGCTGCAAGTATCAGAGCGCCTGTTTTCTTTCTTCCGGTCAAATGTTTCCTGCTCCTTTTCTGTCCCGCGCTTTCTTTTTGTATCTCATCTGACACTCTGGCAAGAATACGCTCCCTTTCGTCCTCTGAAAAGTAATCCTGCTCCGAATCCAGCCATGCTCCATCTTCTGACACGCTTTGGGCATGCAGTTCATCTTCCGTTATACAGCTGTACAGTTCTGTAATCCTCCTCATCGTTCGATCCCCTTTCTTATCAACGCTTTTCGCAGTTTCTCTTTCCCCCGGTACAGGCAGTTCTCCACTTTCTTGTTCGTCAGTCCCTGTCTTTTTGCAATTTCCTTTATTCGATAAAAACCAAAATACCGAAGAATAAAAACGGAACGCTCCGGCTCTTCCAGTCCGGCGACCGTTTCGTGAAGAACCTGCTCCTTCTCCTTTTGCTCCAGCCTGTCGGACAGATCCCCTTCCATAAAAAGCAAATCCTCCTGCAGCGGAATCAGATCTTCTTTTTCCATCAGCTTTTTTCTTCTGGTCAACGCCGTCTTCCTTGCGATCCCATAGCAATAACTTTTAAATGAGCTTCCCCGGTCCGCCTGAAACCGGTCCGCCGCCCTCCAGATAGCCACCAGAATATCTGCTGCCGCTTCCTCCACATCTTCCTGCGCACAATCCCGCAGAATATTGCGGCAGATGGTCTTTATGGCTCCTTCATAAAGTTCCAGCACAGTCCGAAGGCCGCATTCCGGATCTTTCTTCAGAAGCTTGATCAACTGTCTGTCCGTCATGTTTCTTCTCCTTTTACTACTGATTTTGTAAGCCTGGCTTCACTATACTGTTCTGCAATCTGATCATTTTTCACTCAAAAAATATATATTCTTTTCCTTTTTCCCCATTTGAAGGCAGATTCTGTGCAAAAAGCATCAGCCATTTGGCTGATGCTCATGAATAGAACACTGTCCATTTTCCAACTGTATTTTCCCTCTCATCAGCCAGTCTTTCATAATCATCTGTTACTTTACCCATATACATTCTCATTCTTATGTGCCATACCATCCCCCCTGTCATCAGCAAAGTTATTTCAATTTCATATATAAAAGCGGATACGGATTGCCCTGCTCATCATGATCTGTTCGTTTATAAACATGGAAACCCATATGCTCATAAAAACCCTTTGCAAGCGGGTTCTGTTCGTTGACAGCCAATTCGTTGACGGAATAATTTTCAATCCCATACTGAATCAGCTTTCTTCCCAGCCCCTTTCCCCGTTCTTCGGGCGCAATAAAGAGCATTTCCAGTTCTTGTTTCTCAATCCCCATAAACGCAGCCGGGCGGCCGTCTTTCTTTTGGGCAATGATCAAATGCGCAATCCCATTCAATGCCTGCGGGATATACTTTTTGATCTCTTCCAATTCCTGCTCCGATAAAAACAGGTGCGTTGCCTTGACGGATGTTTCCCATACAACGATTAACTGTTCTTCCAGCTCCTGGGTTATCTTTGCAACTTCTAAAATCTTCATTTGTTCCTCCCTGAATTCCAGCATGACTTTATCTGGCCCCCTCATCGTTATTTCTCTTTTTTGCTCATAAGAGAACAACTGACAGCTACAAATAAACCAGTTAAAATCCACGGAAATGCTGCTCCTAAAAAATCACTAACCATACTTCATTCCTCCTTCAAAATTTTCGATTTAAACTTATAACCACATAACCCGTTATAATTTCTTTACAATTTCGATTGCAGAGATAATTAAATCATATCGGATATTCTTTTGCGCATTCCAATTTCGGGAATCCCACTCCTCACCGCTTACATCATCACCAGCATATAATAACTGGGCAAGCGGAATATTGTAATACTGGGACACCGCAAAAAAGGCTGCCGCTTCCATTTCAACAGTGATACATCCCTCGTTTCGCCTTAATTCAACCATATCAGGAGTTTCTCTGTATATAGCATCGTTTGTCCATGTTTTCCCGGTTTTAAATGGAATCCCCATTTGTTCCAAACACGAAACAACAGTCTTAACCGTTTCTCTATGGCATTCCACTTCACGGGATGGCTCTAAATAATGATAGGATGTCCCCTCATCTCTAACCGCAGAAACAGGGATAATGATTTCTCCCACTTTACTGTCCTTTGTCAACGCCCCTGCGCCCCCGCAGATTATAAATTTCTCACATCCCATAGCATGAAGTTCTTCAATCGCTACAGCCGCACCCGGCGCACCACAAAATGCCATTGTAATACAAAGCTTATCTGCGCCATATTCATATTCATAAATCGGTATATCAAGCACTTCTGAATTAAGACAGCCAATGACAGGAAGATTGTTTTCCGAAACAAACTGTTCCAGTTCCTTCCTGAAAAAAGTAACCACACATTTTTCAGGAAGGCTTCTAGCCAAAAAATTCGTTGCCTGAATAATCGGATTTTTACCAGTGTCAAATTCACATATAGGATATTTATTCTTCAATACCACGTCTTTTACCTCCATTTCGACTTGTCAATGGCTCCATTATATCGCAAACACTTTCCAGAGGGAACAGACTTTACAAAAAATCCATTTCAATGTAATGGACACAATTCCCCTGAATCTACTCTTGTTCCGTCTTTTGTGATGATACGCTGCCCCTGCTGGCATTTCACGGTGATTTTGTCCCCTGCAAAGAATCCGGCCTGTCCATTCAGGCTTCTCCCTGTCTTTCGGCCCGCAGAACGGACTGTCAACTGAAAGCCAGGACGAAAATACAGGCCGGGAACTGCCAAATCCGTTCCCAGCCTTTTTCTGAATTACAAACTTTTATTTCTTTCTCACCGGAAAGCAGACTTCCGTGACCAGTTCTTCCGGATCATCCGTCTCACCGGGGCTTACATGGTAGATACAGAAAGTCACCGATTCTTAACATTTGTTCTACCTCACATATATGTGTATTTCTGAGCTCAATCCTACTCTACAGTATACCACAGTGTGAGAGTCAACCCCGCAGTCGGGAAAATTTTCGTGTCTTCCAATCATCTGAACATGACTTTATAGTGTCATATTTGTGTGCTATACTATTGATAGAATGGTGGTGAGGGTATGAAGATAGATCGTTTGATTGGAATTATTACAATTCTGCTTCAAAATGACAAAGTAACGGCGCCTGAGTTGGCCAGACGCTTTGAGGTATCAAAGCGGACAATTAACCGTGATATAGAGGATATCTGCAAAGCTGGTATACCAATTGTCACAACACAGGGCTATGGCGGCGGCATTTCAATTGCGGATGGCTATAAGATCGATAAAACACTTTTTACGAAAAATGAGCTGCAGGATATTTTTGCGGGGCTTAGAGGGGTAGACAGTATATCAAAAGGCTCTACGCTTTCCAGTTTGGCTGACAAATTTTCTGCCGGGAGACAGCGCATCATCACAGATGATATTATTTTGATTGACCTGGCATCTCATTATCAAGCCTCGCTCATACCCAAAATCGATCTGATAAAAAGAGCAATCTTAACAAAACATATTTTGGTGTTTCAATATTATTATCAAAAAGGTGAAACAAAACGCCGAATAGAACCATATCTTTTGGTTTTTAAGTGGTCATCATGGTATGTATTTGGCTTTTGCCTGGACAGACAGGCTTATCGCCTGTTCAAGCTGAACCGCCTTTGGGATTTACAAATAGACGAAAAAATATTTTCAGAACGAGAAATTCCTCAGAAAGAATTGTTATTTGACGATTACCTTTCAGAGAGCAAGGTCTATTTGAGAGCGGTATTCGAGGGAAGTGAAAAATATCGTTTAATTGATGAATACGGAATAGACAGCTTCTCCACAAGAGCAGATGGGAAATTGCTGTTTGAACGGGATTTTGCAAGCTACAAGAATATGCGGGAGTGGATATTCAGTTTTGGGGATAAAGTGTCCGTATTAGCTCCCAAAGAATTAAGGAATGATCGAGAAAGGCAGGCAAAAAATATTCTGAAGCAACATGACATATAGCCGTCGTGTTACCTGTGGTATGATGGGAAGCAAGGAGGGATAAATACATGATTGAATCAAGATGCGGACTTTTATGCAGCGAATGTTCCTATCAAGAGCAAGTCGGCTGTAAGGGCTGTATAAACATTACAAAACCGTTTTGGGGCGATAGCTGTCCGGTAAAATCCTGTTGTGAAAGGGAAGGGCTTGAGCATTGTGGACAATGTGAAAAATTCCCCTGTGAACTACTGAATCAATTTGCTTACGATGAAAAGCAGGGCGATCATGGGAAACGGATAGAGCAATGCAGATGCTGGCTTGAAAAGTCCAACTTATGTACATAATATTCTACGGAAAAAATCAATGATTTTACATGGCTTGTCTTCGCTGTAAAACTGCCTGTTTTCACATCCATGAATCTGTGATATGATAAAGGAACAGAAGCATTCTGTCTGAAGCCACATACGGGCGGCGGGAGGGCGGAAGCGGAACTTTAAATAAGAGGACTAATTATGACTGACTATGTAAAAACGCACAAAGACGACAAATGGATCGCCGTATGGTTTTATAATGAGGAGGAAAAGCCCCTGGCCATCGGCGAAAAGATGTATGAGATCAATGAGAATGCATACATGAACGGATACAACTGGGACGCCCTTTTCAACTATTATCTCTCCGAACACGCCCCCGAACTTCTGGAGGGCCTGGAAAGCGACCCGGAAGCCGGCTCCTATGCCGCTTATTATCCGCCCTCGGAGGAAAATGAGAAAAAGGCAGAGCGCTTTGCCCGGATCATCGTTTCCCTGATCGAAAATGAAGAAGAACTGTATCGGATCATCCGGGAAAAAGGGGATGAGATTGAGTGGGATTAATTTCGGAGGCCGCCAAATGAAACAGACCCTGCACTACACCGACGAAAAATCAGACAAGTTCTGGCAGATTGAGACCGGCGGCTGCGCTCTGGTGGTCAACTGGGGCAGAACCGGCACCGCCGAACAGTTAAAAACACAGGCTCCCCAGACTTATCACGGACTTCCCGGCGAACAGGAGATCCTGCAGACCGACCAGGTGATTCTGGCGGCAGCGCTGGGCCAGATCAAGATCATGGGAAGCCTGGAGCCGGCGCTTAAGGCGGGATCTGACGCGGTGGGCCGACGAACATGCACGCTAAAGGAGAAAGCGATAGATGAAACTGAAAAATATACTGATCGTCGTGAAGGATCTGGAACGATCCAGAAAATTTTACCACGACCTGTTCGGTCTCGAACTGCTGCTTGACCAGGACGGCAACCTGATCCTGACCGAAGGTCTTGTGCTGCAGGACGAAACGATCTGGAAGAAATTTCTCGGCAGAGAGACCATTCCGGAGAACAACGCCTGCGAACTGTACTTTGAAGAACGTGACCTTGATGCCTTTGTCCGGAAGCTGGAAGCCCTGTACCCTTCCGTCCGGTATGTAAACCGGCTCATGACCCACAGTTGGGGGCAGAAAGTCGTCCGCTTCTACGATCCGGACGGAAATCTGATCGAAGTGGGAACGCCGATGGAATAACCACCGGCGTCCGTCTGCACGATTCTTTCCCATATCTAATACATTTTTTCTGAACAAGAATCCCTTTTCCTCTCTATCATAATCCCGCTCTGAAAACAATAAGTAAATAAAAATTTATATGCAGCAGTATAAATTTTCAAAAACCAGGAGACCATTTTCCCTTCCCATGCATCTAACTAATACAAGTACAAAATGCTGGCCGGCAGAAAGGACATTTATGAAGAAAGAACAGTTGGGACAACTGATCCTTGCATCGGAAGAAACCATGTACCATGTGGCGAAATCACTGCTCATCCGTGATGCAGACTGCGCCGATGCAATACAGGAAGCCATCGTAAAAGCATTTACAAATCTGCATACTCTGCGGCAGGATTCCTACGCAAAAACATGGCTTGTACGGATCCTGATCAACGAATGCTATACTCTCATGCGCAGAGAAAAACGTCTCGTACCGCTGGAAGAATACCAGCAGCCGGAGAATGTTCAGGAATCAAAAGACTATACCGATCTGTATGAAGCCGTCCGGCGTCTCCCGCCGGATATCCGGATCTGCGTTATCCTCTATTATCTGGAAGGATACAGCATAAAAGAAACCGCAAACATCTTAAAAGTCACGGAAAGCGCCGTTAAAAACCGCCTTGCACGGGCAAGAAACAAAATGCGCAGAGAACTGGAACAGGCAGCTACTTAAAACAGATTGGAACAGCCGTCAGAAAATGGAGGACATACTATGGGATTTGAAAATTTAAAACAGGATTTTCCAAAGATGCCGAAGGAGATACAGACCATGATCAGAAAAGAAGTCGAAAAACAGCTGATAACCGAACAGGCAAAAACAAAGAACAGAAAAACCGTGCGCAGGATGCTCGCCGCATCTCTGGCAGCCGTCATGCTGTGCGGCGTCACCGTATTTGCCGGAGTGAACCTCTACCGGATGCAGCTTCAGAAAACCGGGGAGCACGGCGTCAGCGTGGAGATCGAACAGAGTGAGGAAGCCGCTGCACAGACAGGCAGTGAATCCGCCGTCATACCCAATGTGCGGATGGAAGCCGGCTGGCTGCCGGAAGGCATGGTACGGACGGAACAGGGAAAATACAGCTATGAGAGCGCGCTGTATCAGGGCGGCGTATCCATGACGTTCTACCGAATGGACACCGGAGATGACAAATTCGAAGTACAGCATGGGGATGTGCTTTCCAGCGAAGAATTTACAGCCGGCAAATATCAGGGCGTCTACCTGGAATATCCGGACCTGTTTGAAGATGATATTACTTTTAATCAGCGAATCTATGTAGCCTACACCGATATGCACTATGTCATGGAGATGTATGCGGCGTCCGACGTCAGCAAAGAAGATGCTCTGAAGATCGCAGAAAATGTGAAACTGATTCCTGTTGACGACACCGACCATGAGGATTTTGTAGTTGCTCAGGACTGGAGCCTGTATCAGGATAGCGCCGACACGCGCCCGGAGGGAGAAGGATGTGAAACCGTAACCTCGGTTGCTGCAGCCGAAATGAGCAATACTCATAAGCCTGGGGACATCTTCCCCATAGGCGATCAGGGGCTGACCGCGAAAGTCGCCGACGTAAAGATCTCCAACGATCTGAGTCTTCTGGATGCTGCCTGGACCGATGCGGAACTGAAGGAGGAGACAGATGAAAGCGGATCCCTGCGTCCTGCAACCATCCAGTACCTGAAGACCGGCGGCACCGATGACCTGAGCCGGGAAATCTCCTCCAGGGAAATACCGCAGAAACTGGTCTATGTCACCGTAGAGTACCAGAATACCGGTTCGGAAGATATGACCGACGTTCTGTTTTTCGGAGGTCTGGCACGGATCCGGGAAGCGGGCGGACAGATGCAGATCATACAGGAAGAAACGCCTGCAGACAACGAAGCGTGGGATCTGGCAGTCAATCACGGCCTGTCCGCCTTCCATGAGATGATCTACTACGATGTCCACGGCGGTGAAAGAGGAAACAACTATATCGAATGCATTCCATCCGGAGAAACCGTAACCGTGCATATGGCATGGATCGTCACAGAGGAAGAACTCTCCATGCTGTATTTGAATCTCGATCCTTCCGGCGGAAGCTATGAATTCAGTGAATCCGCCCTGAAAACAGGGTATGTGGATATCCGGCAATAGAAAGCATTCAAACTGCAGATGCCTTACAGCAGAAAAGTACAGTACAGGCAGGAAAAATTTATCCTGCCTGTAACCGGACAGCCGGACCGGAAATGGTCATGACAGGTTCTCAATCTGCCAGTCGATGGGCTCCAGCCCGTTCCTCTTCAGGAACTCATTGGTCTGACTGAAATGTTTGCATCCAAAGAAACCGTTATGTGCGGACAGAGGACTTGGATGAGCCGCGGTCAGGATCAGATGCTTCGGATTGTGAAGCATGGATTTCTTCGACTGCGCCGGTCTGCCCCAGAGCAGATAGACGATGGGGCGGTCCTGTTCATTCAAAATGCGGATGGCGGCATCCGTGAATTCCTCCCAGCCGATCCCCCGGTGAGAATTGGCCTGGTGAGCGCATACGGTCAGGACCGTATTCAAAAGCAGCACTCCCTGTTTTGCCCATTTTTCCAGATAGCCGTTATTGGGAATATAACAGCCCAGGTCGCTTTGAAGCTCTTTATAAATATTGACCAGAGAAGGCGGAGTCTTTACTCCCGGCTTTACAGAAAAAGAAAGCCCGTGAGCCTGTCCGTCTCCGTGATAAGGATCCTGTCCCAGGATCACCACTTTTACCTCTGACAAAGGTGTAAAATCAAACGCATTGAAAATGTCATTTGCCGGAGGAAAGACCAGTCTGGTATTATATTCCTCCTGTACTTTCTTGTACAGTTCCTTGTAATATGGCTTGGAAAATTCCGATTTCAGCGGCTCCAGCCAGTCATTTTGAATCATTCCCATTTTTGGTTTCTCCTTTGTATCTTTTTCTCTTTTCAAGGCAGGCGTCCTGACTGTTCTGCCTTTTCCTTCTCTTTGCAGCGATATTCCCGGCAGCCTTACAGCCGGACCGGAACCCCATGCTCTTTAAGGTAGCTTTTCACTTCACAAATCTCCAGTTCCTTATAATGGAACAGCGAAGCCGCAAGCGCCGCATCCGCCTTTCCGTCTGTGAGCGCCTCCCGGAAATGCTCCAGCGTACCTGCACCGCCGGAGGCAATGACCGGAACCGGCACCTGCTCCGCAATGGTACGGGTCAGCTCGATATCATAACCCGCTTTTGTACCGTCGCAGTCCATACTGGTCAAAAGAATCTCTCCTGCCCCCAGATCGCACGCCTGCCTGGCCCAGTCTACCGCATCGATCCCCATGTCCACGCGCCCGCCGTTCTTATAGATATTCCAGCCGCTCCCGTCTTCCCTTCTGCGGGCGTCGATGGCCACTACCACGCATTGGCTCCCGAACTTGTCCGCCGCTTCCCGGATCAGTTCCGGCCGCATGATCGCAGCCGAATTCACGGATATTTTATCTGCGCCTTCCCGAAGAAGCGTCCGGAAATCCTCCACCGTACGGATACCGCCGCCCACGGTAAAGGGAATGAACACGGTCTTAGCCACCCGGCGTACCATATCCACCACCGTATTTCTGGCATCGGAAGACGCGGTGATGTCCAGGAACACCAGTTCGTCCGCTCCCGCCCGGTCATAGGCCGCCGCAATCTCCACCGGATCCCCTGCATCCTTTAAATTTACAAAATTCACGCCTTTTACCACCCGTCCATTATGTACATCCAGACAGGGGATGATTCTCTTTGTAAGCATATATTCTGTCTCCTGTTAAAATCCCGTTAAAGCCATCTTAAGCGCTTCAAATCTTCTGTTGTTTCACAGTTCTGCAAAATTCTTCAGGATCCGAAGCCCTGTCCCGCTGCTTTTCTCCGGATGAAACTGGCAACCAAACACAAGATCCTGCTCCACTGAAGCGTGAATCAATGTCCCGTAACGGGTCGTTGCCTTCACGATCTGTTCCTCTTCTGCCTTCAGATAATAGGAATGGACAAAATACACGTACGGCTCCGTCTCCAGGCCGCAAAACAACCTTCCATCATTCTGAAGCTTCAGGGAATTCCAGCCCATATGCGGGATCTTCAACCCTTCCTCGTCAGGGATCCGCAGAATCTCTCCTTTCAGAATGCCGAGTCCTTTCACGCCGGGCGCCTCATCACTCCTCTCAAATAAAAGCTGCAGCCCCAGGCAGATCCCCAGAAACGGCGTTTTTTTCTCCACGATCTCATGAATCACGTCCACCAGCCCGTATTCCTTAAGATGTCCCATGGCGTCGCCGAAAGCGCCCACTCCCGGCAGGATCACTTTATCCGCCCCAAGCAGCGCTTCCCGGTCGCGGGTAACGCAGACCTCCTGCCCCAGCTTTCCAAGCGCCTTTTCCACACTCCGTATATTACCAGCATCATAATCGATCAGTGCGATCATTTTGTCTCCTCCCTGCTCTCTGTCAGAAATACCAACGGATCCTCCTGTATGGAAACTCCCCGCCCGGCGATCTCCGCAGACAGCTGGGGAAAATTTCTGTGAATCCGAATGTATCTGGACTTCTGGTTAAAATAACAGGTTCTCTCAAAAGGAAACCGGACAATCTCCGGATGTGCAAACCCAACTCCCAGTTCCAGGATGCAGAGCTTCTGATTCAGTGTAAAAGAAAGCCAGTGAAGGTAGTCCTCCCAGCTTTTTTGTTCTTCTCCCTCAGCCAGAGGAAGAGTGATCTGCTCTGCCAGAAGCCCCGCCTCTTCCAGTTCCCTGCGTTTTCCCGAAAGGCTTACGATAAAATAGTCTTTTTTTTCCAGAAGTTCCGCCAGCGCTTTATAGAACGACGCCATGTCGCCGGACAGCTCCTCTCCAAGTCCCACCAGCACCAGATTGGCACTCCTGACTTCTCTCTTTAACTCCTCGTACGTCATATGCCATGTCCTTTCTGCGTTATGACAAGTATACTCAATTTTCTGGAGGTCTGCAAGCAGTTTACTGATTATTTTATGCTTTTCATGCCGTGCGGTTTCTGATATACTAAAGCATATACAGCCGAATGCCCTGCATTCTCATGAACACCGCCATTCTGCCCTGAAAAGAGAGTACCATGAATACAAAAAACAGAAACATCATTCTGCCGATTCTCATGACCATTCTGATTGTCACCGGCATGGTTGCTGCGGCAGACATCTTTGACAATAAGGAAATTATCTTTCCGGAAATTGCCGCCATTGCGGCAGGCGGCCTGGTCGCACCAAAACTGGCATGGAACACAGATAAAAAGCGGATCCTGTTTTTTATCACGGTCTGTGCTGTGCTGGGCGTTGGAATCGTAAGATATGTTCCCGGCCCTGTCTGGATGCAGATGGTATCTGCCTACCTGCTCTCGCAGTTGATCTGTCTCTGTTCCGGAACCACCTTTGCGCCCATGATATCCGCTATGGTCCTTCCGGTCATGCTGCAGACAGAGACCGTCATCTATATCATCTGCGCGGTCCTGTTTACAACTCTGATTCTTTTCTTTCGATTTCTTCTGGAACAAACCGGCGCCACTCCGGCCGTTCTCTACACCAGAGGCCGCCTGCCCGGAAGCAGCGATTTTCTTCATGCCCTCATACGGACGGGCCTTTCTGCAGCCGTAATCTTCCCTGCGCTGACCCTGAATGCAAAGTTTGCGGTTGCCCCGCCTCTCCTGGTGGCATTTACGGAATTTTCCAACCCCGCATCCGGCGCCAGAAAAAAGCCTGTGAAATCCGTTGTCCTCATCGGAGTCAGCGCCCTGATTGGAGCTTCCTTCCGCTATGTCTTATCCATGAGCCTTTTTGCCCTTCCGCTCTGTATCACTGCTGCGCTGACCATACTGGCCGTCCTTCTTCTGATGGAAAGACTGTCCATGTTCATTCCTCCGGCCGGAGCCGTCTCGATCCTTGCCATGCTCATTCCAGAACAGGCTGTACTCTGGTTTCCTGTACAGATCACGATCGGCGCTTTCATTGTGATGACCATGGCAATTTTGTTTTTTAAAAAAGAATGTCCGGAAAACTGTTGATTTTTTCCATTTATATATCCGGTGTTTAAAAATTGCCGAAAAAGTATGATAAACGGCACTGGAGATCGGGAACTATGAGTGCAGGAATTTAGTGCCGTTTATATAACATTCCTGTTTTCCGCATATTTCCAGCATCCCGGCGTCTTCCTCAGAGTCACCTGCCGAGGCGGCGTCTTCCGGCAGTATCTGAAGAATACGGCAGATCCTGCGGACTCCTTCTTCTTTTGTCGCCCGTTCTGACAGGATCTGCAGACAATTTTCTTCCGCATAGATCCGAACCCCATGAATCCCGGCATTTTGCAGCAGTTCTGAAATCTTTTTTCTCTCCTCTTCCTGCCAGTGCACAGCTTTCGGACGAAGCAGAGTCATCTTGTAAATCCTGCTTTTGTGCCGATACGGCAGCACCCTGCATCCCAGATCTCTTCGGGCTTCCGATAAAACGGTCAGACAGTCTTCTTCCATGGCCTGTACCTCTTCCCACTTTTCATCCATTCCACGGAAAATCAGATGCGCGCCTCCTGCAAAGATTCCGCCGGAAAACAGATGCCAGATCTCCCGACATTGCCGCTTTGCTTCACGCAGCGGAAGCGTAGTCGCAAAAAACAGCGGAATTCCATCCCGATACAGCCCTTCCAGGCCCGCCCTGATCCACGGAGAACATTCATTCCGCCCGGATTCATTTTTCACGATCAACGTTCCCATGACGTCCAGAAAGACTGCCTTTGCCCTCCTGGGAATCCGAAAAACAGGATATGGCCCAAACAGGATCCGGTTCATAAAATCCTGCCGTCCTCCATAAGCCAGATAACAGGAACATCGCTTCTGTCCGCACGCAGACGGCGAAGGACGCGTCCCTGTCTCCGACTCTCTCTTCTTCTGTTTTATGTTCCATAAATCATCCCAGATTAAGTCCATATTTCGGCTGATATTGCACATCCGGAGCTTTCCGGTTCCTTCCACAAGCAGCCGGCTCCTGCAGTTCTCACAATCTGCCGGAAGGACTGCCAGTTCCCGCAGAAAATACGGATCGATCTTCAGAAAATCTTCCGTCTCCTTTTGAGTATAAGAACGTTTCAGACCATCCATCCGATTGATCCACAGATAGATTTCCTCCGGAAGACTTGTGCGAAGACTTTTAAGCAGGTCTGTATTGTGCGGCACGCCCACGGCACCGGCACACAGACGGATTCCTTCTTCTGCCAGTCTTCTGCATGTTCTGGAAAACTGCTCCACGGTCGTCATCTCCGGATGGAACGTCGCCCACAGATACAGTTTTTCCCGCCTTCCTCCGGCTTTCAAAAACAGCTCCAGCGATTCCCGGATCGGAAAACTCAGGTTGGTCTGTGCACCCACCGCCCTGATCCCGCTCACGCTGCTGACTCGCCCAAACCCCTCCCAGTACCATGGATGGATCAGCGCCTCCCCGTAGGGCGCCACCAGCAGAGAACGAATCTTCAGCCCCTCTGCCCGCTCCCGGACGGTCTCCACAAAATACGCCCACTGCTCCCGATCTTTCCCAAGTTCCCGGTCAGAGACACGATGTTTGGAAAAGGGGCAGTAAGAGCATCGATAATTACAGCTCTTTAAACTGCCCCTGTAAAGAAGTTGAAGTCCGTTCACTGATCCGTTTCTTAAAGTGTTCATTGATGCATCCGCTCCCATTCTTCCATCCGCGCTCTCACCGTCCGGGACATCAGCTGCGGCCCCAGCCAGTCGGACAGCAGAAGCCCCGCATCCGTCAGGGTCAAAAATGTCCCTTCCCGGCGGACATACGCCTGTTCCTGCCAGTCCTTCAGAATCGGAAAATCCTCCATGGCATCGGTTCCAAAATGCTCCTCATACCTGGGCAGCAGAAGCCCCGGGCGGATCAGAAGATGCCGGATCACATACCTGCGCCTCTGTTCCTCCTCCGTCAACAGAATTCCATGCGTAATCTTTGTAAAATCCTCCGTCTTCTCAAAAGCGCCAAGCTGTGCCAGACAGTCTTCCCTCGTGATGGCATAAGGACTGCAGAAATGTAGGTTTCCAAGATAACTGCGTCCTCCGCAGCCGAGGGCCAGAGACGTGCCAAAGCCGCATTCTGAATATGTTCGTGTCCGTGTATCACGGACAAACCTTCGCATGGAATCCTGCCGAAAGCCTTCTGAACGAAGATATCCTGACGCTTCCTGATACTGCAGTACGGCTTCCTCCGGATGAAGGACCATACCGTCCCGGACCGCCTTCTGTAGTCCCGCCCCATGCTTTACATAAAGCGGATACAAAAAAATCTCATCCGGAGCAAAGGCAAGCGCTTCCTTCAGGGATCTCAGCAGACTCTCTGTCGTCTGCCCCGGAATTCCATAGATAAAATCTACATTGACGCACGGAAAATGGTAGTCCTTTAAAAGGCCCAGCGCCTCCCGGGCTTTCCCGGCGCTGTGCTGCCGGTTCAATGTCCCAAGCTCCTCATCGGAAAAACTCTGGATCCCCATACTGACTCTTGTAGCGCCCGCCGCTTTCAGGATCTCCAGCTTTGACCGAACGGTCTCATTAGGTGCGGTTTCAATGACCAGTTCCCTGCCGTCCGCACAGGCCGCATGCACCTCCAGCAGCCTGAACAGCCGCATCAGCTGCACCTCCGTGAGCAGAAGCGGCGTTCCTCCTCCGATCACCACCTCTGAAAATACGGTCCCGTATGGTTCCAGCAGTTCCTCATACTGCAGGCACTGCCGCCGGACGGCATCCAGATACCGGTCAATCCGCGCCGGATCCCGATCCAGCCCTGTAACCGAAAAAAGATTGCAGTATCCGCACTTTGTCCGGCAGAACGGCAGATGCACATACAATCCATGTCCCGGTCCTGCCAGACAGGACGCGTAATCCCTCAGCGAGATGCCGGTCAGCCGCCGGTAGGCCGTCTTATGCGGATAGCTGTACATATATTGTCTGTATGGATTCTTCCTGTTCATCCTGGTACTTTCCAGTCCTTTTCTCTTCTCACTTCCGGGGGCTGTTCTGCCCGGACAGCCTCCAGGCTCTTCTTTTCTCCCTGTCTGCACAATACATCACAGAAAAAAATGTTTATACGGAATCGTATTGACGATGGGATGGTCGATCCCGTGAAACTGGCATCCATCCTCCCCGTAACAGGTCCCGTGGTCAGAACAGCAGATGACGAACGCGCCGCCTCTCTGGCGTTTCCATCCTTCCAACAGGCGTCCCAGCTCCTGATCCGCATACCGAAGCGCCGCCTTATGGCTTTCATAGCTGTCCTCTCTCGCCTGATCCAGATAGAAATAATTAGGATAATGAATGGCGTCCACATTCAGATAGAGGAAAATCCGTCTCTCCTGATCCGCCTGCCGGATCTTTTTCAGCAGAAAATCCACCTGATTTTTCGTACTGTCCTTTACCGGACACGCAAAGGACGGATTCCAGTAACTTTTCTGAAAATAACCCGGGAACACCTTTCCGATATCCGAGCGTTTGTCAAAAAACGCTACGCCCCCTACGCACCAGGTATCATAGCCGTCCTTTTCCAACCCTTCCATAATCGTGCTTCCGGAAAATCCATAAGCGCCCTCTGGAACTTTCTTTCCAAGGCCGATGGATTTCGGGAAAAACAGCATTTCCCGGTCCGCCACATGTTTCGCCCCATAGCGGCAGGGCAGAAAACCCGCAAACATGGCATGGTGCGACGGCCAGGTAAAATTACCGGGAGCCTGGCATTTCTCCCACGGCCCGTATTGGTTCAGCACCGGCGTGCCCCCTGCAGCCTCTTCTTCCACCGCCGCATCATAACGAAGGGTATCCAGACATACAAAGAGGATGTCCTGGGTCCCCACCACCTGATTCATATCCACGGACGGCGCCTTTTTCTCCCCTGGAGAGGAAAACAGCCGCAGCGGCACCTCCCGTTCTGTGGATTCTGTCATACATTCGCCCATCTGTATTCTCCTGTCGAAAATTCTATCGTACATTCTCCTGTGAAAATTTCTGTCCCCTATACTCCTGTGGAACATTTTATCCGGAACATTCTGCGAAAGCCAGCCATTTCTTCATCCGTTCCGCCTGACGGCGGTAAATCACATTTTCATGGTAAATATCCTGATAAATCAGATCCCCCTGGGCATTCATCTCGATGATTCTGGGCCGCAGGCTTCCCCTCTCCAGCAGAAGATCGATCCCTGCGCTCCCAAGCCCCGGGAAACCGTCCACCGCCCTTTGACACAGCTCTTCCACCATTTCCCGTGTCCGGACAGGCAGGCCCAGCTCCTCCACGGGCAGCGGATGATTGTTCAGATGGAGATTCGTAACCGGTCCCTTTGACAGCCTTGCGAGAATATAATCAACCCGCCGCTCCTGCACCACCACACGGAGATCATAGGTATAACCGCCATACGAGGCTTTGGGATACCAGCGTTCCACGATGCAGTCCAGCTTCAGAAGCCCGTCCAGAAGCTTCCTCACTTCCCCTTGATCCATGTACCGGCGGAGCTTCTTCGTATGGATCAGTCCTTCGTTAAAACTTTCACAGGCACACGTATAGAGGGACATCTGCCCGGTTCCCGGCTGAATCCGAAACGCGGACACACCGGCCGCCCCCGACCCCGAGGCCGGCTTGATAAACACCTGACAGACATTTCGCCGGCGCATAAGCTCCAGAAGCTGCTCCGCGTCCCGGATGCCGGATGCCGGATTCGCGTATGAATCCGGGGGAAACGCGGTATCTGGACATACATCCACACCGACCTGTCCGCACAACTGCTCCGTCACTGGCAGCCCCGCCTGAACCAGGCGTTTCTTACATGTGCGTTTATCCAGAAGCTCCATAATCGCAGACGGCGTATTGAAAAAATCCACGTTTTTGTTTTCCGCCAGCTGTCCGATCTCTGCCAGCTGCCTTCTGTATGTTTCTGTCAAAGTTCCCAGCCGGCTTAAAGCGCAACTGGTCCACAGGGGCGGATCGATCTTCAGAAACAGTTCCCCTTCCGGAAGTTCTCCGCTCCAGTCCTGCCAGTCCAGAAGTTCCACGGATATCCCCGTCCGTTCTGCCGCTTTTTTCAGATAGACGGTACGCTTTGTGTCCGGGCTGCCCATAAGAATGATCCGTCTCATTCGGTCAGCATAGGCGTATAATAAACTTCACCGTCGTATGAAGAAGTATACGGTTTTTCCTGTTCCGAAGCATTTACTTCAATGTGCTGATGGTTCAGATCCTCCAGCTTTCTCACCATCTCGTCGCTCATATAATGATAATGGACATCCAGAACCTCAATATTCGGATACGACGGAAGCTTTGTAAGCAGCAGTTCTCCCCCTTTATCCGTCAAAGAACCCATAGACAGATCCAGCGTGCGGATCCGGCTGATGTATTTGCTCTCCAGTACGACCTCTGCCAGCTCGTCCTGAATCTCACTGTCTGTAAGTCCCAGATAGACAAGCTTCGGAAAATCCGATTTTTCCAAAAACGTCCGAATCCGGTCCGCGTCCCCGTCAAATCCATAGTTGTCGATGCCCAGATAAAGCAGCAGTTTCCGCAGATTCGGAAGATGCGCCTCCTGGATCGCCATCAGGACATCCTCCGGAAGCCCGCCGCAGATGATGGTCAGCTCTTCCAGATTCTCATGGCTGATCTTTCCCAGGACCAGATCCGTACTCCCTTTGATCGTCAGAGAGCGCAGCTGCGGCATAGCCTCCCAGAGCCTGCTGTAATCTCCCTGCATGATCCAGGACACCTCACAGCATTCATAATCCATGTCGCCAATAAACAGACTGTCAATATGGGAAAAACGGTCCGCATGTTCCACGATCCCGTCTATGATCTCCTGACAGTCGTCCTCCCAGGCATTTCCCCAGTCTCCGATTACAACCTCTGTCAGCTCCGCAAATTCCGGGTCCTCCAGAATCTCCGCCACCATCGTTCCGGCGCCTTTGCTGCCATCCTCATAATCGTCATAGTCATAGGTGTATGTCTTTGTCTTTTTCTCATTCATGAATTGAATCTCCACAGATACAGCCCTCCTTTTTATTCTTGTCACTTATTATACTATTTTCACCATTTTCAGGCAACAAAAAAAGACCAGAAAAATCTGATCTTTCCTATATCTGCCAATGCAGCGTTTTATCTGTGCCTTCAAAATCACATACAGTTGAAAAAGATACTCACTTTCCCACGCTTCTACTTTCCATCCTTACCTTCCAAACCTTCTGGATAAGCCCTCGACCTATTAGTGACAGTCAGCTCCGTACATTGCT
>CAJTXP010000046.1 GCA_910583615.1 uncultured Lachnospiraceae bacterium
CGGTGTCCGATACACTCCATACGAGCGCAGAGCACAGAGACCCGGGGCGCAGACCGCCAGACCGCCGCAAAAAGCAACACATCATTTACAGATTTTGAAAGGAAGAGGTAATCTTATGATAGATAAACAACGCCACAATCAGAACCTGATGAAGGCAATCCGACGGATGCATTCTCTGGTGGAAAATGAAGACATTGAGAAGCAGCGCTCCTCAAAGAATAATCTGGGAAATCTGCTGGTGCGGAGCGCAGAGATGAACTATGAAGATGCAGAGATCGACGGGATCCTGGCAGAATGGGTCAGTGTCAAACGAAAACATATGAAAAAGTACGTCCTGCTCTACTGTCACGGCGGCGGATATAACACCGGAAGTCTGAAGTATGCCAGAAGCATCACCAATAAACTGGCTGCATCCACTTCCATGGATGTTTTAAGCTTTGATTACCGGCTGGCGCCGGAGAATCCCTATCCGGCAGCGCTTCACGATGCAGTGAAAGTATGGGATTATCTGATGTATCATGGATATGGGGCGAGAGATGTAATTCTTGCCGGAGACTCTGCGGGGGGCAATCTGGCTCTTGCCCTGTCGTTGACTTTGAAAAAACAGAATCGTATCCTTCCCAGAGGGCTCGTTTTATTCTCTCCGTGGACGGATCTGACCAGAAGCGGCCTGTCTCACCAGAGCAAAAAGGATATTGATCCGATCCTGACAGAGGAATATCTGACTCAGGCGATCGAAGATTATGCAGGAGAACGGGACCTGCAGGACCCTTTGATCTCCCCGCTGTATGGAGATTTCCATGATTTTCCGCCTACGCTGATCCAGGCGGGTTCCAATGGAATCCTTCTGTCAGATTCCCAGAATCTCCACAAACAGATGATCCGCCACCAGGCAGGGGCCCGGATCGCCGTCTATCAGGGAATGTGGCATGTATTCCAGATGTCTCCCTTTAAGACTGCTTACGAAGCCATGGACCAGGCGGCGGAATTTATTTTTGATATCTGTCGTTAAGAGGCCGGGCCGGTGCCTGGTGCTCCATCCGGCCAGTATCCGCACTTTCAGCACCGCCTGTTTTGCCATCTGCTGCGTTGTTGTCAGTCAACGATGCCACCGCATCGCCTCCTTCCTCCGCCTTGCAGGCTGGCAAAATATTCGGCACTGGCAGTGCGATTACTGGCCGGATGGAGCACTGACGCCTCAGTCCAGATACTGGATTCCCGCGCCCAGCAGTCCGGAGCCCAGATAGATGGAGAGCGCCGCTCCGATCTTCGCCCGGAACAGGCATCGGCTGTCCGGCAGGATCTCCATGAGCTTTTTCTCCAGATCCTCACGCTCGGCAGGGGCGCCTCCGTCCGCCACCACGAGATTGTACGGACGCCCTTCCTCTTTCAATTCTTCCACCAGCTGCAGGAGCCGCTTTTCCACCTGCTTACGTGTACGTACCTTTGCGGCTGTATAGATCTCGCCCTCCACGTCAAAGGACAGGATGGGCTTGATATCCAGAAGCATCCCGGCCAGAGCTGCCGCCTTCCCGATCCGGCCGCCTTTCTGCAGATACTCCAGCGTATCAATGGAGAAGAAGACTTTCGTCCCTCTGATCAGCCCTTCGATCTTTTCCTTCAGCTCTTCAAAGCCCATACCCTCTTCCACATATGCCGCCGCCTGCAGAGCGATGACGCCGATACCGATACTCGCCTGTCTGGAATCGTAGACTTCCACTTCCAGTCCTTCCAGCTCCTCTGCCGCCAGTCTTACATGATTCACAGTCCCGGACAGCCCGCCGGACAGCAGGATGGCCACTGCTTTCGTATAGCCCTGCCTTCTGATTTCTGCAAAAGTATCTTCCACATCCGCCCCTCTGGGCGTGCTGGATCTGGGCAGTTCCGTTTTCAACCGTTCATAGATGTCTTCTGCATGGATATCAACTCCATCCCGGTATTCCCCGTCCGAACAGGTGATCCCCATGGGCAGAATAAAAAGATGATACCTTTCGACCAGTTCCTGCGGAACGTCTGCGCAGGAATCTGTCATGACCGCAATCTTCTCTGATGTAGACATATGATCCCCCATTTCCTTTGTATATCAAAGCAGTTAAAAGGTATCTTAATACAATCTTAAGAAAGTTGCAAGTCTTTTGTTGATAATTCCCTACTCTCCCCTTTTCTGCAGCAGTTCCATGGGCTCTTCCCGGAGGTTGAGCCAGATCCCTGCGCCGGCGATCAGACTTCCGGTAAGCAGAATTCCGCACAGGTTCCAGAGTGTATGATCAAGGGGCACTCCGATCTCTTCTTCCGTCTTTTCCTCCATCTCAGAGACTCTTCCGTTACTGAAAGAAAGGTCATAATAGCTGGCCGGTCCGATACCGCCGGCGATTCTGGAAGACAGGACGCTTCCTGCCATGCATCCGCACACACTCCCTGCGGCAATCAGAAGAAAGATTCCTGTAAACAGGGACAGGAAGCATTTCTTTCTGGAAAATCCCAGACAACGCTCGATGGCAGTCCGTTCTCCCTGGCGGATGATGAAAAGCCAGGTAAAGTACGACAATACCATAAGGACCAGGACAAGCCCCATGATTACCAGAATCCGGGAGATGTTTTTCATATTGTCAATCCCGGCTTTTAACTTTGTATAGCCGCCGTCATAGAAGACAATCTCTACATTTTCGACACCCTGTCTGCTCCATTTTTCCATAAAATCCTGGATCCTGCCGTTTTCGATCTGGAAGGATGTGGTGCTGCCCAGCATCGGTCCGTATGCCACCAGATTATTCTCGTCGCTGTTTTTTACCGAACGGTTGGGAATCAGGATCTCATTAGGCGCCAGCCCATACTCATCCGAAAGTCCAACTCTTCCGCTGTACATACCAACGATCGTATACATGCTGTCCTCGAACGCCGGGTAGATCTCTCCCTGTGCATTTAAAAGGGCGGTAACCCCAAGGCCGCTGATTCCGAACCGTGCTCCTGCGGAAAACCTGTGATTGGAATAAATCAGTGGGAGCCGGATCTGATCGCCCAATTCCAGACCGTTTTTCACCGCAAACGTTTCCGATAACAGACAGACTTTCTCTCCACTCTCATACTCTTCTTCCGTGAATTCCCGGCCGGAGCTGATATAGACCTCTCCGTTATAAAAAGGCATCATCAGATGAATGTTGCCGGTTCCGGTGACGGGAAAAATATGTTCGGTATAGCCTGTAGTCTTCAGATATTCCATCCAGCGGCGGCCTCTACTGGTCTCATAGAAGCCTTCCGTCACTTCGTCATAAAAAGTGCCGTCCTCCACCTCGTCTTCCACCGGCGCGCCGTCCGGCCCTACCTGGTCCGACTCAAGAAGCGCTCCTGGTACATATTCTGATACATCATCCTCCGTGAACTCCTTTTCGCTCTCATGGCCTGGCCGGTTCTGAAGACTCATGATGTAGGTATGTCCGGCCAGAAGCATCTCAGGATTGGGATCATAGTGGTTGCATACCGTGATATTCAGTCCCTCCCAGAGTCCGGCCCCGCACAAAACCCTGGTAATCGGAAGCTCCACCGGATGATCCGGGATCACATCTTCCGTGGGAGTTACTTCCACAACCACATAACCCATCAGATTTTCATACATGAAATATTCCGGAATATAAGCGCCGTAGAACACTCTTTTCTCCGGTCCGGACAGATAACCGGCCCCTTCAAAATCCAGTACGGACAGCGGAACAAAGGTGTTGTACACGGAACGGTTGTAAAGATGGTAATCCTTGATCCCCGCATCCCAGATCCGGATCTCCTGTACTGCGTCCGCCTTCTGCTCCACCGTGCCGATGGTCATAAAACTGTCTTCGTAGGCTTTCATATTCCGGGTGTTGATCTCCTGAAAGCCTCTCCCGAGACTTAAAAGTCCCGATGCAAACAGCAGCAGCAAAAGAAACAAAACAGCTCTTCCCTTCATCCGCCAGAGCTGGCGGATACTGTTTTTGATCAGTTTTCCCATCAGCGTACCTGCTCCATCTTTCCGTCCGACATCCGGAATACGTGGTCCGTTTCCTCCGCCACCTTCTGGTTGTGGGTGATGACGATCACAGTATAGCCGTCCTCATGAGCCAGTTTCTTTAAAAGTTCCACGATCTTCTGTTCATTTTCCGAATCCAGATTACCGGTGGGCTCGTCCGCAAGGATGATCTCTCCTCCGGCCGCCACAGCCCGGGCAATGGCCACCCGCTGCTGTTCGCCGCCGCTCATCATCTTCGGAAACTGCCGGAAGATCCGCTCCGTAAGTCCCACCCTCAGGAGAAGCTTTGCCGCCCGGTCTGCCGCTTCCTTCTTCCGGATTTTTTTGAATTCCATGGGAAGCATTACATTTTCCAGCGCCGTCAGAAGGGGAAACAGGTGGAAGGACTGATAGACCACCGACGCCTGATTCAGCCGGTAGGCATCCCGGTCCATCTGATTCAGAGGCTGCTCCTGTACATAGATCTCCCCCTCCGAAGGTACGTCCAACCCTGCCAGAAGGGATAAGAACGTACTCTTCCCGCTTCCGGATTCCCCGATGATCGCATAAAATCCTCCCTGCTCAAAGGTACAGCTTACATCCCTGACCGCATCTACCTTCTGATATTTTGTCCGATAACTGTACGACACATGATCCGCCCGTAAAATATTCATATAGAAACCTCCGATTTAAGTTCCGCATCTACCTTCACTCCGCCCCTGCGTCTGGAAGAATTTTCCCTCTCTTCGTTCCGTAAAACCCTTCCGGGGCTGCGTTCAGACAGATGCTGTTTTTCATAATTAAGTTCCGCTTCAAAGCGTCGGTCGTCAGGTCTGGAACAACGCCTCCATGACGCTCACCTTCAGAATCTTCCAGATTGCCAGGCTGTTGCCCAACATATAGAACACGCAGACCAGGCAGCCGGACAGCGCCGAATCCGCTCCGTAATTTCCCTGCAGAATCACGGAGCACACGCTTCCCAGCACCACTCCCGACACTACCAGCAAAAGCTGTTCCATAAAGAAAATCCGAAAACAGCGCCATCGGCCAAGCCCGATGGACCGAAGAAGCGCCGCCTCCTTTTTCCGGCTGTTCAGCAAAAGCAGCGTCACCAGATATCCGACGCAGACAATCAAAACCAGCAGAAATGGGAAAAAGGCCCGGACCGCATAGATCACCTGCCGCAGATGATTGGCGGAGTCGATAAAGGAAGCATCGTTCACTGTCAGCGCAACTCCATTCAAGGTAGATTCGCGGGACAGGGGGTTCATATTCTGAAGTCCCAGTTCTTTCATCTCCTGTTTAAATGCATTCAGCTCCAGGGTATTTGCCAGCGAAAAGGAGACGGAATCTGCATAAAAAGGAATGTCATGTCTCTGATAGGCTTCCCGGATCAGGGAAAACGGCACCAAGATATCCGGAGTCACCTGATTGTTGTTTAAGGACCATCTGGCTTTCAGATCCGCATATCCGGCAATCTCATAGACCGTCGTCTCCAGCGGATCCGCGTAAAGCTCCGTGCTCTTGGGATCCTTCAGGTAATAATAATACTGGCACAAAGTAATCTGGTCCCCCAGCTTCCAGCCGTTTTTCTCAAAAAGCTCTTTGGAAACCACGCACTTGGCCTCAGTGCCCTGGAGAATGGAGCTGTCCTCTCCCACGTTCCAGACCACATCCGCATTTTCCAGATTCCGGACCGCCGCCTCCAGCCGGTTGGCCCCGGCCAGAAACAGATTCAGGTGCTCCCATTCTCCCGGAATCACTTCATCGAACCCTGCCTTCAGACGTACATTCAGGTTGACGTCCTGCACATATTCGGAATCCATAATCCCCTGTACGATCTGATCTTCGATAAAAATCCCTGCCTGCCGGGTTCCGTCCAGAGTCGTAATATAGGCGTTCACCGGGATTGCTTCCGGAAGCTTCAGAAGCTGATCCTCATTGTTGGCTATATTGGACAGATAGGTGTGCAGAAGCAGAACGACCAGCATATCCATCAGGATGGTCAGCACGCTTTTTACCCTGTGTCTCCCGATCTTCACCTCACTGATCCTGTCGCTTTTCCAGAGGATCACAAACGCCCCTGCCATGCAGAGCACGGACAGTATGCCGGCCCATATATAGAAGACCACCGGATCCCCGTACCAGGGCAGGGACAGCACTGCACGTTCAGAAAGCAGTGTACCCGGGCTTTGCCCCATCAGATGCCGTACCCCTGCCCAGACCAGATAGACGATCCCGCAGGCGCTGGCAAAAAACAAAATCCTGGCTTTCCCCATCTGACGCCTGTCTCTTTCCGCCTCTTCTGACCGGGTGATGGTATCCTTGACGACCAGTTCCGCTTCCCTCCGGTCGATCACCGGTTCCCGGATCCGCTCGCTCTGCATCAGCTCCAGGATACTCACCCCCAGATGCTCCGCCAGCGCATCCAGCACTTTGATATCCGGAAAGCAGGCGCCGTTCTCCCACTTGGAAACCGCCTTGTCCGACACGTACAGAAGTTCTGCCAGCTGCTTCTGGGTCAGCCCCTGTTCCTTACGCATCTCCCTGATAAATTTTCCAAATCTGACTGTATCCATCTTTTACTCCTGTGTGTTTGATACCTGAAGTGTAGCATGCAGAGAGCCAAAAAAGCAATCCACCAAAAGTAGACTGCCTGTTTTCGGCCTCTTTTACCGCTACGTTTCACAGAGGGCCTGGGCACAGCCCCCCCCGTGAACCACAGCGTGCACTTCATACAAGCAACAGGCAACATTTTTTCCGCAATTTCTTGACATTTTGCGACATTCGTATTACTCTATAAACATCTGTAATACATAGGAATAAGAAAAAGATAGAGGTGCGGCCAATACCATCAGGTTCCTTTGCCACCGGGACAGGCATCCCGAAGGATCCGAAGAGATTATCCGCCGAAGCGGCGCTTCTGCCTGAAGGAGCATTGCTGGGGTGCAGCAGAATATGCTGTACACTGTCACAGGTATGTGGAGCGCTATCGTTTGTGAAAGAGATTACTGCGGTCATGGACGTTACACGTGCCATGGCTTTTTCTTATGTCTGTCTGCAGAAATACAAAAATAGGTGGGAAAATGTTATGTATGCAACTTTCTGGTCCCTGGTACCGCCTCTTGTGGCGATCATCCTTGCGCTGATCACCAAAGAAGTCTACAGTTCCCTGTTTATCGGAATCATAACGGCGGCACTTTTTATCACAAACTTTGACGTGGTATCTGCGTATACGACCATGTTCAACGACGGGTTCATCGCCTCCCTGTCTGACAGTGGACACGTGGGCATCCTGATCTTCCTGGTCATCCTCGGAACCATTGTCGTCCTCATGAACAAAGCCGGAGGCTCTGCTGCCTATGGAAAATGGGCGCAGGAGAAGATTAAAAGCCGCAAAGGCACTCTGCTGGCGACCTTTGCTCTGGGCGCACTGATCTTCGTCGATGATTATTTCAACTGCCTGACCGTGGGAAGCGTCATGCGCCCGGTGACGGACAAGCACAATGTATCCCGTGCAAAACTGGCCTATCTCATTGACGCCACTGCGGCTCCGGTCTGCATGATCGCACCGATCTCTTCCTGGGCCGCCGCTGTAGCCGGCGTGGTGGAGGGAACTGACGGACTGACGTTGTTCATCAGCGCCATTCCCTATAACCTGTATTCCCTGCTTACCATTGCGACTATTATCATCATCTCCTGTTTTGACATTGATTTCGGACTGATGAAAAAGCATGAGGATAACGCAAAAAAAGGAGATCTTTTTACCTCAGGCGAAAAAGTCGCTGATGACGGCGCTTTTGATGCCGTATCTGATAAGGGACGGGTCATTGATCTGGCATTCCCGGTTATTGTTCTGATTATCGCCTGCATCGTTGGCATGATCTACACCGGAGGTTTCTTTGACGGCGAGAGCTTCGTGAATTCCTTCGCTAACTGTGATGCGCCCACCGGTCTTTCCATGGGTTCCGTGGCGGCGCTTCTGATCACGGTCGTTTTCTATATGAGCCGAAAAGTACTGACTTTTAAAAACTGTATGGAATCATTTCCGGAAGGCTTCAAAGCCATGATCAGTCCGATCCTGATTCTGACTTTCGCATGGACGCTGTCCGGACTGACCGGCAATCTGGGCGCGGCAGAATATGTCAGCGGCATCTTTGAAGGAAGCGCAGCCGGTCTGACCGGCATGCTCCCGGCTATTGTATTCCTGGTTGCGATTTTCCTGGCGTTCTCCACCGGTACCTCCTGGGGAACTTTCGGAATTCTGCTTCCCATCGTCGTTGGCATCCATCTTCCCGGCAACCTGCAGATTATCACGATTGCAGCATGTCTGGCAGGTGCAGTCTGCGGAGACCACTGCTCTCCCATCTCAGATACAACGATTATGGCGTCTGCAGGAGCGCAGTGCGACCACATCAACCATGTGTCAACCCAGCTGCCCTACGCGCTTCTGGTCGCCGCAGTTTCTTTTGTAGGATACTGCATGGCAGGCTTCATCCAGAACGCATGGATCATCCTGATCATCTCACTGATCCTGCTCTGTGCCGTCCTGTTTGCCATTAAAAAGTTTCTGGTAATACCAGAAGAAGCGTAAATCGTACAAAACAAGGGGCTGCTGCAAATGTATCGCTGTCCGTGTTCTTCATTGGTATAGTAGTATGAACACGGACAGGATCCCGTTTTGCAACAGCCTCTTTTGCTTTGGGCTATCTGTTTATATTCCTTTCTGTCAAAAAGACAGATCTTCATATTCGCTCCGAAACAGCACCACTTCTCCTCTTTCCCTGGTTTTTTCAAGATCAATGACCCGCTGATTTGCACTTCCCCGGTAGGGCAGCGTCAGATCCCGTTCTTCCATCATAAAAGGACCATCCACCAGAACATCTGCCAGCATAAGAAGCCTCTGCACTTCCGGCTCATGGGAATTCGCAAGCTGTTCATACAGATATCCTGTGTAGATCATCAGATGCTTTCCCATCTTTTTCACTCCCTCGGCCACCGGTACCAGCGCTTTCGCCTGTACAAACGGTTCCCCTCCGGAAAAGGTAACGCCGGACGCCAGCGGATTTCCTGCGATCTGCGTCAGGATCTCCTGCACATCCGCCTCCCTTCCTCCTTCTGGGTCATGCGTCTGAGGATTATGGCATCCCGGACAGCGGTGCGGGCATCCCTGCGTAAAGATCACGCAGCGGATGCCCGGTCCGTCCACAATAGAGTCCTGCTGGATTCCTGCTATGCGAAGCATTTCAGGACAGGGTGTGTTTGACACGATCTCTTTCCTCCGCCCGTTTCGCATTGTTAAACCGGTCCGTGGTCCCTACCAGATACCCTGTAATTCTCCTGATCCGGTCAAAACCAACATTCTCTCCTACCTGTCCATTCTCCGGCAATACTTTTCCTGCCATCTCCAATACCTCCTTAAAAATATTTCATCTGTGTCTTCTCAAAACCGCCTTACAGGCATCAGCCTGACACATACGTAATTCAGTGATTCGCATCCATATAAACCGGCACGTCCGGATACTTCTTCCGGAGTTCATTCAGCCGTTCAACAGTAACCGCTTCTCCTTCTCTTCTGCCGCAGCGCGGACATATCTCGTCGATGACGCCTGTATAACCGCACACCGGATCCCGGTCCACCGGATGGTTCACCGATCCATAACCGATGCCGCTCTCCTTCATACAGCGGATGATCGCCTCAAAAGCCTCCGGATTCTTCGCCGTATCTCCGTCCAGCTCCACATAGCTGATATGCCCCGCATTGGTCAGCGCATGATAAGGCGCTTCGATCCGGATCTTTTCAAAAGCGCTGATCGGATAATAAACCGGCACGTGAAAGGAATTGGTATAATATTCCCGGTCCGTCACGCCTGGAATCTTCCCGAACCGTTTCTGATCGATTCTTACGAATCTCCCGGAAAGTCCCTCTGCCGGCGTAGCCAGCAGGGTAAAATTAAGGCCTGTCTCCTCCGACTTCCGATCCATATAATCCCGCATATGAGAAATGATCTCGTAACCCAGCTTCCGGCTCTCCTCACATTCTCCGTGGTGCTTCCCGGTCAGCGCCACCAGCGTCTCCGCAAGACCGATAAAACCGACGCTTAAGGTTCCGTTCTTCAGGATCTCTCCCACCTGATCATGGACCCCCAGCGCATCAGAACCCATCCA
Source organism: uncultured Lachnospiraceae bacterium (assembly GCA_910583615.1). Lineage (GTDB taxonomy): Bacteria > Bacillota > Clostridia > Lachnospirales > Lachnospiraceae > Hominiventricola. The sequence goes on from CAJTXP010000046.1 coordinate 10,145, forward strand.
TATTCCCTGTCCCATCAAAAACGGATAGTTCTTCACCGTTTTCTTCTGCTGAATTCCAAAGCGGTGCAGAAGCTGCCTGCAGCAAAGATCAAGGCGCTTATCCAGTTCTGCATAAAATACTTCCATATCCTTATGCGCTCTGATCCCAAGCCTTGGCAGATTGATGGAAGTAAAACTCAAATTTCCTCTTCCGCAGGTCACTTCCTGTTCCGGGTCATAATGATTCCCCATGACCCGGGTCCGGCACCCCATATAGGCGATTTCCGTATTGTAGTCCCCTTCTTTATAATACTGCAGATTAAACGGAGCATCTATAAAACTGAAATTCGGAAACAGACGCTTCGCCGACACCTTGATGGCAAGCCGAAACAGATCATAGTTTGGATCTCCTGGATTGTAATTGATTCCTTCTTTCACCTTGAAGATCTGTACCGGAAAAATGGCAGTCTCTCCGTTGCCAAGTCCGATATCCGTAACTTTAAGCAGATTTCGGACAGCCATACGGGCTTCTTTCGATGTGCAGGTTCCATAATTGATAGAACTGAACGGTACCTGCGCGCCTGCTCTGGAATTCATCGTATTCAGGTTATGGATCAGGGATTCCATCGCCTGATAAGTTGCCATATCCGCCTCTTTCATGGCGATCCGGATGGAAGTCCGGTGACACCTTCTGATATCTTCTTCCTCTGGTATCTCCCGAAGCCATGCTGTTCCGCATTCTGTAAACCACTGCACAAAATGTTCTTCACAGGCATCAATGTTCTCCATGTTGATCCGCTCCGGCATGGCACCTTTAAGCGCCTGACGAAACTCATCCTCGAGAACCGTTTCACAGTCATGCTCCAGCCAGAAATACCGCTGAACGGCATCGTAATATTCCTTCCGGAATGTACATGCCACACCTTCTGCCATGGCATAATCAAAATTGGGAACCGACTGTCCCCCATGCATCTCATTCTGGTTTGCCTGAATTGCAATGCAGGCAAGCGCCGCATAGCTGGCAATGGATCTGGGCTGCCGGATATAACCGTGTCCCGTGGAAAAACCGTCCCTGAACAGTTTAATCAGATCAATCTGGCAGCAGGTCTCCGTCAGCATGTAAAAGTCTTTATCATGAATATGGATGTCCCCATTAATATGCGCTGCCGCAATGTCCTTGGGAAGGATATAGTTGTCCACAAAATAATTCGCGCCTTCCGACCCGTATTTCAGCATGGTTCCCATGGAAGTATCTGCATCAATATTTGCATTCTCACGCTTGATATCCGCATCCGCCGCACTGGTAAACGTAAGCTCCTGATAAATCTTTACCAGATCTGCTTCCGTCTTGCGCACCTTCGTATGTTCCGCACGATACAGAATATATGCTTTGGCAGTTCTGGCAAAGCCATTTTCGATCAGCTTCTCCTCCACAAGATCCTGGATCTGCTCTACATTCGGCGTCTTCCCCTCCGGAATCGCTTCCACCACTGCATCTACAAGTTTTTCAAACTGATATGGTGCGATCGCTTCCACCCTGGCCGCTTCATTGGCTTTTCGGATTGCATCTCTGATTTTCTTCACATCAAAAGCTACAGGCATTCCGTTCCGCTTTTTAATTACCTCCGGACATACAATGATGTTCCCACTCATCCTTACTCCTCCATGAAACCTCCGTATCCGCCTTTTTCAGTGTCTCTGCATCTGAAGAAGCCCTTATTCTCTGCGCCGATACGGCATAACTATATCTGGTACTTTTTATTTTTCCCTGCGCTAAATATAGTATCACTAACTGGGCAAAGATGCAAGAACATTTTTTGTGTTCCTCCTCTATATGGTTACGGTTCACGGGTGGTCTGCGCCCCGTAAACCGTAACTCTATATGCTCTCTTCGAAAAAATCCTTGTATCCTTCTCCGTAAATCTCATTGGCGCTCGTAACAATCAGAAATGCAGACGCATCCTCCTGTTTCACCGTTTCTTCCACCCTGGGCGCCAGCTGTTTGCGCACGACGCAGAAGATCACATCTTTCTCTTCTCTCGTCCATCCGCCCCTTCCTTTCAGATAGGTCACTCCTGCATTAACCTCTTCCATGAGCCGCCTGCCAACCTCCGCCGGCTTTTTAGTTACAATATAGATCATTCTCGCCTCGTCTCCGCCATAGAGGATATAATCCAGCGTTCTCCCGGTAATCAGTACGGCAATCAAAGCATACAATGCAATATTCAGGTCTCTGAAAATAAATCCGGACACTGCAACAATGGTCATGTCGATACACTGGAATAAAAATCCGGTTTTCAAATGTCTGTATTTCAGGCGGATAATCTTCACAATAATATCCATTCCCCCGGTGGTAGCCCCTGACCGGAAAATAAGCCCGACTCCTGTCGCAATCAGAACGCCGCCGGCAAGAGCTGCCAGAAGCGGATCTGAAGTCAGAGCGCTGTAAACCGATGTCAGATTCGTGAAAAAAGAAGTCATCACAATGGCGTAGGCCGTACGGATCATAAACCGCCAGCCGAATTTCCAGATTCCCAGCAGGATCAACGGTATATTCAGGAGCAGATACAGCGTGCCTGTCTCAATATGAGAGATCCGGTTCAGGATTACTGCGATACCGGTGACTCCTCCAGGAGCCAGATTATTAGGATCCAGAAACAGACTGATCCCTGCAGCATAAATCCCTGACGCGATACATATGATAAGCAAATCTTTTATGGTATGAATCCATGTTTTTTTCATTCCGGCTCCCTTTCTGAACCTGACATGTGTTTTATATCTCTGTCAGACTTCCCATATAATAAAATCCCCGGCATTCATCCAGACGGACAAGCAGAATCTGCCCGATCATGGATGCGTCTCCAGGAAAATGCACGATATGGTTGTTTCCAAGCCGTCCGGTCATATATCCTTTCATCTGCCGGTTCAGCTCTTCCACCAGCACCAGCTGCTTTGTTCCGGTAAAACGTTCCGCCATCTCTTTCGAAATATCCTGTACTTCTTTCAGCAGCCGGTCAAAGCGGTCCTTTACCACATCCTCCGGAACCTGATCCTTCATGGATGCAGCCGGCGTGCCGGTCCGTTTGCTGTAGATAAAAGTAAAAGCGCTGTCATAACGGACCCTGCGCACCACATCCAGCGTCTCCTGAAAATCCTCCTCCGTTTCTCCGGGAAATCCCACAATGATATCCGTAGTCAGCGCAATATCCGGAATCGCCTTCCGTATTTTTTCCGCCAGCTCTACATACTGTTCCTTCGTGTATTTTCGGTTCATGACGTTCAGGACCTTACTGCTCCCGGACTGAAGCGGCAGATGCAGATGTCTGCAGATTTTCTTCGATTCCGCCATCACCTGAATCAGTTCCTCCGACAGATCCTTGGGATGAGAAGTCATAAAACGAATCCTTTCAAGTCCCTCTATCTTCTCCACTTCCTGCAAAAGCCGGGCAAAAGTCATGGGTTCCTGAAGATTTTTCCCATAAGAATTCACATTCTGTCCCAGAAGCATGATCTCTGACACGCCGTCCTTTACAAGTCCTTTGATCTCCTTTATGATGTCCTTTGCCTCCCGGCTCCGCTCCCGTCCTCTTACATAAGGCACAATACAGTAACTGCAGAAATTATTGCAGCCAAACATGATATTAACGCCTGACTTGAACGGATATTTCCGTTCTATGGGAAGTTCTTCCACGATCCGGTCCGTATCGTTCCAGATATCAATCGTCATCCGGTCTGACGAAAGAACCGTCCAGAGAAGCTCCGCAAATTTATAGATATTGTGAGTTCCGAAGATCAGGTCTACGAACCGGTAACTTTTCTGAAGCTTTTCCACCACGGACGGCTCCTGCATCATGCAGCCGCAGAGCGCGATCTTCATATTCGGGTTCTTTTTCTTATAGCCATGCAGGACTCCCAGACGCCCGTAGACCTTCAGATTGGCGTTTTCCCGAACCGTACAGGTATTGTAGATCACAAAATCCGCATCCTCGCTCTCCGTCTCCTCATACCCGATCTCCCGGAGCACGCCCCGAAGCTTCTCAGAATCCCGGGCATTCATTTGACAGCCCATATTGACTACGCAGGATTTGGGCAGGCGTTTGTTTTTCCGCTCAAACGTCCGAACCCACTCCCGGCACTTTGCCATAAAGTAATATTGTCTGTCAGGTTCTTCCGTAGGGGGCCCTGCATTAACGTCTATTTTATCTAAATCAATTTCATTATACATTTCTCTTGACTTTCTACCCTTTCTATCATATAATTTCTACTAAAGAAGCGGGTTTTTTACCGTACAGCTCTATGGCTCAAGCGGGGTGCTCGTTTCTTTTTTTATGTTTATAATGTCATACAAATACAGCTTCCTGTTCTCTGAATGTCTTATTACCAATTCGACATGAAACACATTATATCGCAAAACATCATTATTTTCATCAAAAACAGGAATTGCAAATCTGGAATCATACCGATACCAGCCATATTTTGCATTTTTATCATGTTTCTTTTCCAAATTTTCCTGAAATCTTCTGTTTTGTGCAATTTCTATCATCTCTGGAATTCCTTGCGCGGCATTTGCTTTTGCCTTTGCCAACGCTCCTTTTAATTTTGCAGTATACTCCGAACCTGAATATTCATCAGGCAGATCACTGCCAATATAGATAATTTCTTTACTCTCGGCAATCTCTATGAATTCACCAACATATTGTTTTAAATATTGCTCGACATCGTCCCAATCTATATTTCTTTTTCCTTTAAAACGAATATCATTTATAATAACAATCTGATTTCCATTTACATCTTTTATAACACTTATGTTTCTTTCCATAATCTGCTCTTTATCCGCTCTCCTTTCATAGCCTTTCAAAATCCTGCTTACTCACACATTTGGACAGCCGAAGGTCGTCACACATGCAGTCGGAGAACTGCCATTTTTTTCCTCGAATTTCCGAACCCACTCCCGGCATTTTGCCACGAAACAGTATTGTCTGGCCGGTTCCTATAACCTTTTATATGCCTGTCCTTTTGGAATAATATATCAATATATATTCTATCATCTTCTATTGAAAATAACACTTTTAAATCTCCAACCCGTAAACGATATCCATTATCTATGCCCTGTAATTTTTTAATATCTCCAAAAGGAATCTTTTCAATTGCTTCTTTCAAATGTTTTTTCGTTGGCTTGTCAGCAACATTAATATATTTTACAGCATTTCCTCTTTTCATCCTGCAGCCGAATATTTCTCCAGATATCGGACCGGTACCTCTTTTGTCAGCCATACCCCGTTGACGGAACGATAAAACAGGTATCCGTCTGCCGCCATCTGTCCGCTGTTTACCCGGTACACCACCGGTTTTCCATGACGGCTTCCAACCTTTACAGCCGTCTCCCTGTCTCCAGACAGATGTACATAGAGCCTTCCTTTAGAAAGCAGCCCTTTTTGATCTATGGACGCCACATACTTCTCACCCGTCCCATGCCAGAGCATTCCCGGCGGCTCCGTTACCGGAAACTCCACATCTACCGGTATGGAATGCCCCTGATTTGCACGGATCAGCGATCGGTCCTCATTAAAGGAATAGCGCTGTTTGTTGTCTGTTCGAACGATCTCCTCCAGCATCTCCATATTGAACTTCTGCGTTTTCCGAATGCCTGCGATCAGTTCGTCCACTTTCGCCCAGCCATGCTCATCCAGAACGATCCCTGCGGCCTCCGGCCTGTGACGCAGGATCATACTTAAATATTTACTCGTCTTTGTCAGGTTCATAAGTTCTCCTTAAAATGCGACAGGCTCATATTCGCTCCTGTCCACAACAAGCTTTCCGTCAAAAAAATCCAGAAAGATACAAACGCATTCTTCATCTGTGCACATTTTACAGTACAAACGGGTTCCATCCTCCCCCTCAATTCCAAGTTCCGTTTCCACATCTTCCTCTCCGTCATGAATACATGCCTGCACATAGCGGATCTGCTGCCCCAGTGCTTTCGGTGCAGTCAGCACTACAAACTGATCCGGTGTCACAAACAGGTCATCCAGAAATTCTTCGATCTCTTCCTTCCCAAAATCTGTCAACTCCTGATCCTGATTCCGCAACGTAAAAGTGGTTCCTTCTTCCATATTTTTAAAAACCATACCGGTACCCTCCTGTCTCCATATAACAGCATTTCTAAAAATTATATCCTCTGGCACTGTTTTCGTCAACTGCTGTTATAAGTGAGTCCTGACTGCGTGGGTCCCTCCTTACCACAAAGGCGATAAGGAATCCTCCCACTGCGTGGGTCCCTCCTTACCACAAAGGCGATAAGGAATCCTCCCACTGCGTGGGTCCCTCCTTACCACAAACGACGCAGCAATCCTGAAGATGAAAAATACCTCCTGCACAGATTCAGGTTTTCTGCCCTGTCTGTCAGGAGGTATCCGTATATTCTGTCTATACGTCTGTTTTCTTACAGCGGGATATTCCCGTGTTTCTTCGGCACGGGCGCCACCTGCTTGTTCTTCAGCATCTTCAGCGCCGCAGTAAGCCGTTTCCTTGTCTCATCCGGCTTAATCACCTCTGTAACAAATCCTCTCGATGCCGCAACATAAGGATTCATAAACTTTTCCTTATATTCCTGTACCAGATGTTCTCTTGTCTCTTCCTTGTTTTCCGATTCGCTGATTGCGCGCTTGAAGGCAATATTTACAGCGCCTTCCGCGCCCATAACCGCAATTTCGGCGCCCGGCCATGCATAGACGATATCCGCCCCCATATTCTTGCTGTTCATGGCGATATAAGCGCCGCCGTATGCTTTCCGCATGATTACGGAGATCTTCGGCACCGTCGCCTCGGAAAACGCATACAGCATCTTGGCTCCGTGACGGATAATGCCTTTGTGCTCCTGTGCCGTACCCGGCATAAATGCCGGCACGTCCACAAGAACGACCAGCGGCACATTATAGCAGTCGCAGGTGCGGATGAAACGGGCCGCCTTATCGGAAGCATCATAGTCAAGACTTCCCGCCAGCGCCATGGGCTGATTCGCCACAATTCCAACGCTGCGGCCGCCGATTCTTCCATAGCCTACCACTACGTTTTTGGCAAAATCCTTCTGTACTTCGAAAAAACTGTCTCTGTCGCAGATCCTTGTGATCACTTCCAGTACGTCATATGCTTTTCTGGAATTATCCGGTACGATCTCCGTGAGCTCTGCACACCGGTCCATCTCGTCCTTCCGGCTGCGCCTGTTTACAAGGCTGTTCAAAGAATAGAGAAGTGATTTTTTCCCTGTTGACTCTTCTTTTTCCCGGATAACCGGAGGCTTCTCAAGATAACTGCCGGGCAGATAGGACAAAAGCTTCCGCACTCCTTCAAAGCAGGTCTGCTCATCCTTATAGGTAAAATGAGTTACGCCGCTTTTGGTGGCATGAACCGACGCCCCGCCCAGTTCATCTACTGTACATTCTTCATTCACTACCGTCTTCACTACCTGCGGCCCCGTAATAAACATCTTTCCGATCTTATCTACCATAAAAATATAGTCGCAGATGGCGGGAGAATAACATGCCCCGCCGGAGCACGGGCCTACGATCACCGCGATCTGGGGAATCACGCCGGAAGCCTTTGTATTGCGCAGAAAAATATTGGCATAACCGCTCAGAGAGTCGATGCCCTCTTCGATTCTCGCCCCGCCGCTGTCATTGATCATGATAATGGGGGCCTTCATATCATATGCCATGTCCTGTATGCGGGCGATCTTCATGGAATGATATTCCCCAAGCGATCCTCCGATTACTGTAAAATCCTCAGAAGAAACAAACACAGTCCGGCCGTTGATCTCTCCATATCCGGTAACCACGCCGTCGCCCGGCACTCTTTTCTTATCCAGTCCGAAATCATCGATTCTGGATTCTATAAAATTGTCCACTTCCACGAAAGTGCCCGGATCAAAGAGCATATCGATCCGCTCACGTGCTGTCAGTTTACCGCTTTTATGCTGTTTTTCAATTTTGTCACGCCCGCCTGCCTGCAGGATCCGGCTGCGCTTTTTATCAAGCGCGCTGATACTGTCTCTCCACATAAATGATACACCTCTGAACTCTGGTTTTCTTTTTTGATTACTTTGATTATCAAAGTATATACCATTTCTCATTCCCTGTCAATATATTTTGACAATCAAATTTTGATAATCAAAATATATGTTACGATTCACGGGGCGGGTGGTGGTCTGCGCCTTGGACCTATGTGCTCTGCGCTCGTATGGAATGTATCGGACACAAAAGCCGTTTTGTCCGCCCCAGTCGGACAGGCCTGTTCGTCTGTGACAGACAAAACAGCTCCGCTGTCCGCTCCAGTCCACACAGCGCTGCAGAGCACATAGGTCCAGGGCGCAGGTCACTACCCACCTCGTGAACAAGTAACATATATACAGAAAGAAAGACTGCTGCAAACCATACGCGACAGCAAACGGTTTGCAGCAGTCTCTTCTCATAAACACTGAATTCTATACGGCAGTAAATCCTTTCGCCCGCAGACAGCTCTCCACCTCGAAGATATCGTCATCCTTCACATGCATGATCAGGATCGGCTGGCTGGTATTCCGGTTAAAGGACAGATAAATATAATCCACATTGATATAGCTGTCCGTCAGCGCACTGAGCAGACGATGCAGGTTTCCGGCCTCATCCGCAAGCTCGATCCCCATTACATCCACCATTCTGCACAGATAGCCTGCTTTTTTCAAAGCCTCATATGCCCGTTCAGGCTCCGATACGACCATTCGGACAATACCGAACTCCGGTCCGTCGTTATTTACAGACCCCAGAATATTAATCTGTTCCTCCTTCAGGATCCTTGTAATATCCGTCATGGTTCCCTTTTTGTTCTCCACATACAATGATAACTGCTTTAACATATCTTTCTTCCTCTTCCTTTATGTACATAATCATAGTTCAACTTCCTCTATCTTATACACGAAACAGCAGATTGTCAACTCATGAAAAATAACTAAAAGTTACTGTTCACAAGGTGGGTGGCAGCCTGCGCCCTGGACCTCCTGGTGCTGACATCGTCTAACGTGTGCAAAAGGGGCTGCAAGTGGATCCCTGCCTGCATGTTCAGCAGCGCTGTGTGGACTGGAGCGGACCGGGAACCGGTTTTGTCTGCCTCATTCGGACATTTCAAGTTCGCCTGAGGCAGACAAAACCGGTTCCCGGTCCGATACATTCCATACGAGCGCTGAACATGCAGGCAGAGATCCACTTTGCAGCAGCCCCGCCAACAGCCCCGTCCCCCAAAACCGGCGTTCCGTCAGCAGGCGTCATATCAGTTCCTGCGGAGCGCCTCAATCGGGCTTAAATGCGCCGCCTTTCTCGCCGGATAGATTCCGAAGAATATACCTACGCTGCAGGAAAACAGCGTTGCGAACACGACCGCAGACACACTTACAGACGGCGGAAACGGAACCATTGGAAGGGAACAGACCCCATAAGCGCCCGCAATGCCCAGCGTGACCCCGATCATTCCGCCGATTCCGGTAATAATGGCCGATTCCGCCAGAAACTGTACCAGGATTGATTTCGTCCGGGCGCCCAGCGCTTTGCGGATTCCGATCTCTCTCGTCCGTTCCGTTACCGACACCAGCATGATATTCATGACGCCGATTCCACCGACCAGAAGAGAGATGCCCGCCACAAGCATGATAAAGATCGTGATCATGTCCAGTACCTGCATAACCGATGCCATCTGACTGTCAAAATCTTCGGACATGAACGCATCCTCTCCGAAGATCTCATGACGGCTTTCCAGCAGGGAAATTGCCCGCTCCGTAACCTCCTTCGCATAGCCGGTTTCAGCAAATATATAGACCGAGTCAAAGTCATTATACTCCGCCCAGTACCAGTCCGCCGTCATGGGCATGGAAATGTCCAGATAAGAACCATATCCGGAACTGACAAAAGTCCCTTCAATCGCCTTTTTCACTCCCACGATCCGCACGTCCTGGATCCCGCTTCCATCATCCATTTCGAAGGTCAGTCCCACTACGTTGGATGTACCAAACATACGGACGGCATCCATCTCCGACACGACCGCCACTGCCCGGTGGGCGTTGTAATCATCCCAGGTAAACCACTGCCCGTACAGCATATCCGGACTGGTATTGTATTCACTGTCCGGATTGCCATAATCAATGATGGCGTCAAAAGTTCCCTTTTCCGTAGCTACGGAACACCATTGATTCATCAGAGACGTGGCTCCTTTTACATGTTCCATTTCCCGCAGCGCGTCTCTGTCTTCCTCCGTGATGACCGGCGTCTCCCCTTCCAGATTGCTGTTGACCGAGATATAGACCTGCCCGCCCGCTACGCTGGTCAGCTCCTCTTCCATCTCCGCCTTGGCGCCGTTTCCGATGGACATGATCAGGATCACGGAAGAGACGCCGATGATGATGCCGAGCATGGTCAGAAAGGACCGGCCGCGATTCATCCGGATGTTGCTGACCGCCATTTTGATGTATTCCCAAAGCTGTGCCATCCGTCATCCCTCCACCGGTGTCACCTGCGCACCCTCTTCAAGTCCCATATTGTTATTCAGCACGATCTGTTCTTCTCCGGTCAATCCGCTTTTAATCTCAATCAACTCCATGGATGCAATTCCGGTCTCCACGTTCCGAACCGCCATAACGCCGTTTTCTACAATATAGACAAAGCTTCCGTCCCTGCCCACATTAACCGCCTCAATCGGCACTGCAACGGCATTCTCCGCAACCTCGCCCTGAATCTTGACCTTTGCCTCTACTCCAAGAAAGATATCCGCATCCGGATTGTCAATATGGATCTCGCCTGCCACTACCGATGCTCCCTTGTCATTCTTGGTAGCGGACTTGCTGACTCTGGTAACTGTGCCTTCATATTCTTTGCCGACAATGGTAACCACTGCTTTCTGCCCTTCATGCACCTTTTCCAGATCACTTTTGCTCAGAGATACTTCCACGCATACATCTTCATTGCTTTCGATGGTCAGAAGCTCTCCTCCCTCTTCCACAACGCTGCCCTCCACTGCCTTTATATCCGTGACAATGCCTCCAAAATCCGCTTTCAGTCCTTCCGACACCTGCGATACGGCTTCTTTGACCTTTTCCGCCTTCAGAGCCGCAAGCTCTTTCGTCGCCTCGATCTGTTTCTTACCGTTGGCGGTCAGCATGGAATCCTCCGTGGAACTTTTGATTCCTTTCTGCTCCGACAGGTCGCTCTGGAAATCCGCCAGTTCTTCCTCTCTCAACGCCAGTTCATTGGTCGCCTGGTCGATTTTGTTCTGATATTCCTCCGCATCATTCTCATGGCCATCGTTCACCGCCTCTCTGAGAAAGCAGTTCATGTCTGTAATATACTGTTTTAATGAACGGACATTGGCCTTCCAGTCTTCCACCTGCTGCTCCAGAATCTCCACGTCATGGCTGGAACGTCCGTATTCCGCAGCGTCGGCATTGCTCTTTCCAACCGTGTCCTGATATGTATAATACGCTTCCTCGTTCTGAAGACTGGCCTCTGCTTCCCGGTTCTTTAAATCCTCTCCGTTATAGGCCAGAAGCACTTCGCCTGCAGACACGGCGTCTCCCATCGTCACTTTACACTCGGCTATCTGCGCGCTTAATGGAGAAAAGTACGTTTTTTTCAATTCCGTTTTGACGGTACCGCTTGTATCAACCGTCTGTTCAATGGTTGCTGTCTGTGCCTGGCGCACTGTTACCATGGGAAGCACTTCCGGTGCGAACATTCTGCTTACCATAAACAGTACGATACATACTGCCACAACGCCGATGATGATTTTTTTCCGCCTCTTTTTCTTTTCTGCGGGCGTTAATATCCGTTTTTCTTTATTTCCGGATACTTCATCTTTATTCTTCTTCCATTTCATTTTCATCGTCCCCTGTCTCTCCTTTATTCATAAAATCCGCTTCGATTTTTCCGTCCTTGATTCTGACCACGCGCTTCACCTGTGCAGCGATCTCATCGTCGTGGGTAATCAATATAACCGTTCTACCGCTCTTATGTAAATCCTTCAATACATTCATAATCTCCTGCGTGGACCTGGAGTCCAGATTCCCGGTCGGTTCATCGGCAAGGATAACCGGAGGCTTCGCCGCAATGGCGCGGGCGATCGCCACTCTCTGCTGCTGTCCTCCTGACATCTCACTCGGCTTATGATCCATCCTGTGAGAAAGTCCGACCATCTCCAGCGATTCTGTTGCCAGAGCTGCGCGTTCTTTCCTCGACACCCCGCGGTAGATCAGCGGAAGCTCCACGTTCTCCTGCGCCGTAAGATTCGGAATCAGGTTGAATCCCTGAAAAATAAACCCGATCTCCATGTTCCGGATATCTGAAAGTTCATCATCCGTCATATTCGATACATCTTTTCCATTCAAAAAGTATCTGCCGGAGGTGGGAACATCCAGACACCCCAGCATATTCATCAGTGTGGATTTGCCGGATCCGGAATGTCCGATGATTGCCACAAATTCCCCTTTCTGAATCTTCAGGCTTACATGATCCAGCGCCCGCACCTCGTTCTCGCCGGGATTATAAATCTTGCACATATCCTGTACTTCCACCAGCGTTTCCAAGTATTGATCAGCTCCTCTCCTCATAGCACATCTCGCTGTATTAGTCGTCTATTGTTCTAGTTCTTTAATACAATAATATAATTTTATTATTTTGTCAAGATGACCTTAACTAACATATCATATTTTTTCGAAAAAATGTGACACTTTGGAAAATCTTAAGAAAAGTTCAGCGCTTTTTAAGGCAAAAAAAAGAACGCGGGGTTTTATAAAACCCCGCTGCAAAGATTTATCTTTGTATAATTTTCAGAATATATCTCCACATCCTCTCCACGGAAGAAACAGACAGTCTCTCCTCTGTGGTATGGATATCATGCATCTGCGGTCCCATGGAAATGCAGTCCAGATCCGGAATCTTGGAAGCCAGAAGCCCGCATTCCAGGCCTGCATGGATCGCCTCCACTTTCGGTTCCGTTCCGAACAGTTCCCGGTAGATACGCACGCAGTCGTCCCGGAACGGGGAATCCCTGCGATACTCCCATGCAGGATAGTCTCCATTCACAGTCATCGATCCGCCTTCCTGATAGACAGACTGGCGAATCTGCTCCACCAGCGCTTCCTTCTCGGACAAAACAGAACTTCTGACTGAATAACGGAGTACGAGTTTTTCCTCATCCGTCTTTACAACTCCCAGATTCAGGGAAGTCTGCACCAGTCCTTCAATATCTCTGCTCATACAGATCACGCCGTTTGGAAGAGAAGTAAGAAGCGCCATGGCATGTTCATAAGAACTTTCTGAAAATACGTCTACTTCCGTCCGGTCCCTGAACTGCAGTTGAACCGACAGGTCCGGGTCTGCCGCGCCGTATTCCTGCTTCAGACGCTCACCGCACGCCGCACAGCACTGCACGGCTTTCTGACGGGCCGCTTCCGACAATTCCTCCGGAAACAGAAGGTCTGCATGGCATTCTCTTGGGATTGCATTGTCTTTTTGTCCGCCGTTTATGGAAATAAGCGCACATTCCGTTTCTTTTACCAGATCCGCCAGAACAGCTGCCAGAAGCCTGTTGGCATTTCCTCTTCCCCGGTTAATCTCCGCACCGGAATGTCCGCCCAGAAGCCCTTCCACAGTCAGAACGGCATGAATCCCGCTCTTCTTTTTGTGTTCCGCCAAAAGGCTGATTCCCACGCTGCATCCGCCCGCGCATCCCGCCAGAAGGATTCCCTCTTCTTCCGAATCCATATTCAAAACCGTATGCCCCTTCAGCATGGATACGTCAAGCGCTGCAGCTCCATCCATTCCGACTTCTTCACTGGTTGTAAATACCGCCTCCAGCCTTGGGTGCGGAAGACTTTCGTCTGACAGGGCGGCAAGCGCATATGCAATCGCAATCCCGTCATCTCCTCCAAGCGTAGTCCCGTCTGCACATACATAGTCTCCGTCTACCACAAGCCGTAATCCGTCCTTTTCAAAGTCAATGTCACAGTCCGGCTTCTTCTCACACACCATATCCAGATGTCCCTGAAGGATCAGCGGTTCCCGATCCTCATATCCCGCGCTGGCTTCCTTCACGATCACCACATTCCATGCCTCATCCTGCCAGACCTCCAGTCCATGCTCTCTGGCAAATGCAACACAGTAATCGCTGACTGCCTTTTCATTTCCTGAACCATGCGGAATTTTGCAGATATCCTCAAAATATTTCCACACGCTTTTCGGTTCCAGATTGCTCAATATGCCCATTTCTGCATTCTCCTTCTGCTCCTCGGCCTGCAAAACCCGCCGCCGGTCCTGTTTCTTCCAGACGGAAATTCCATATCCCGTTTTCTGAAATCAACCTGCCCTGCGGGTCTGCGCCTTTTATGGGATATCATACCACATCCTGTGAGAAATTGCAAAATTCCGGAATCAATCATCCTTCCGCAACCGGATTCTGTTCTCCCATCAGTTCCCTCAGTTTTTTATACGCCTCGCTGACGCCGCCCACTTCGTCAATGATTCCTTCCTGCACTGCCTGGGGACCCACCAGGACGCTTCCCACATCCTTGGTCAGTTCTCCGGTTTCCAGCATCAGTCTCATCAGCCGTTCCTTGTGGATCCGGCTGTGCTCCACGATAAATCCGCTGATCCGGTCCTGGATCTTCTGAAAATAGTCAAAAGTCTGTGCCACTCCGATAATCAGGCCTGTCATCCGTACCGGATGGATCATCATGGTCCCTGTAGGTACAATAAAAGAATAATCCGTTGATACAGCCAGCGGAACTCCGATCGAATGGCTTCCGCCCAGCACCAGAGACACGGACGGCTTGCTGATGGATGCGATCATTTCCGCAATCGCCAGCCCGCTCTCCACATCGCCCCCTACCGTATTGATCATAACCAGAAGGCCATGGATATCCTCATTTTCCTCCACTGCCGCCAGCATGGGCAGCACGTGCTCATATTTTGTCGTCTTGCTGTTGGCTGCCAGACACTCATGTCCTTCTACTTCTCCAATGATTGTCAGAAGCTGAATATGTGATTTTTCCTTATCCTGCAGCTCCTCCGGCTGTCCGTATTTCTCAAGTTCATCCTGATTTTCCGCCATAAAAATTTCCGCCTTTCCGCCATACGAATTTAAAAGTTGGTTTTGAACAGTTCCTTAGAGCTCGTTTGAAAACTGCTTTCTCCAGACACGCTCTAGTATGACAGAAAATACGGGATTTTATACCATCCGCCCGTGATTGCCCAGGCAAAAAAGTCCGTCGCATTCACCCAACGCTCATAATTTTTACATAGTCTTCCGTCTTGTCTCTCATGATACGCAGTCCATGCTCCAGGTCAGACAAAGGCAGACGATGGGTAATCAGCTCTGACGGAACGATCTTTTCTGCTTCCAGCCTTTTCAGTACATAATGCCAGTCATCTTCCGGACTGTGCAGAAATGAGGAATTCCATGTACCTTCCACGGTCAGTTGATTTCTCAGGATCTTCCAGTATACGTTCCTGGAAAGTCTCATATCCGAAAACGGATTTCCAACCGCCAGAACGGTTCCCAATGGAGCCGTATTCTCTACTGCCAGTGCACAGGTCTCATTTCTGCCTGTACATTCAAAAAACACATCGGCGCCCATACCGCCTGTATGCTCCATGATCCATTCTGAGGCATCCTGCTTCCGGCTGTCACAGTAAACGTTTTCCGACAGTCCCAGTCTGAGCACCATCTCTTTTTGGAAATCCTTGTTTCCGATGAGCAGAAGATTCTCTATTCCGGCTTCCAGAAGAAACATGACAAGAAAAAGCCCGATCGTTCCCAGACCGCAGACCGCCACCTGATCCGACGCAGACGGGCAGGCCCTCCTCATGGCATGAACCGCCACTGCCATAGGTTCCAGCATGGCAGCTTCCTCAAAAGTCACTGTCTCAGGCAGAGGAAGCAGATTCCAGACGGGTACTGCCACATACTCCGCAAAAGCCCCGTCTCTTCTGGAACCGATGTAATCGTAATCTCTGCACATCTCATAGTGTTTTTCCCGGCACGGCATGCATCTGCCGCACGGGATCAGAGGAAACACACCCACTCTCTGTCCCGGCCGGACTGTATTCACACCCGTTCCAGTCTCCGTCACGACGCCGGAAAATTCATGTCCCGGAATCAACGGATGCCGGTGGGCGCCGGTCTCAAAGATCCGCGGCAGATCCGAGCCGCAGATACCTGCTGCCATAACCCGGACAAGCACTTCCTGATCTTCCGGCACCGGCGTCTTTACTGACGCAAAGCGCAGATCATCCGCACTGTGTAAAACCCATGCCTTCATCTGACCTTTCTTTCCTTTCTCTTTCTTTCTGCCGTTCTCCTTTTTTCTCTCCCCGCTGATTTTCTTCTTTCTCCGCCATCCTGCAAAACCGCTCCAGATCCGCTCTGGTCGTTATTTTAAAATTACCTTCATCCCCAGGGATCATGGCAATATCCATTCCCGCCATCACCGCAGGCTCTGTAGAACCGTTGATCTTCAGAATTGCTTCCGGAAGCAGCTGACGGTTCGCCTCGTAATAAGGTCCCAGCAAAAAGACTTCCGGCGCCTGTCCGGCATATATGGTTCTTCGATCCAGAAGGGAGTCCACCCTCCGGCCGGTTTTGCTGAAATACACCGTATCCTTCATGGGAAGAACCGGCATGGCGCCTCCTCTGCCTGCTGCGGCCTTCAGGCAGCCGGCAATCTGCTCCAAAGACAGCAGGGGTCTGGCCGCATCATGAATCAGAACATAATCAGTGTCTTTGGCATAGGCTTTGATATCCTTTAATCCGTGCCAGATGGAAAGCTGCCTGTTCTTCCCCGGAGACGAATATCCCCTGAACTTTTCATTCCAGAGCCGGTGATCCTCAAGCAGCCCGGCGCACCGGTCAATCTCCTCCTGCCATTTTGCATCCGCCACAATCTGCACCGCATCAATCTGCCTGTGCCGTGCAAATGTCTGCATGCAGTAAAAAATCACAGGTTTGCCTCCGGCTTCCCTGTACTGCTTGGGGATACTGCCTCCAAGCCTTGTACCCGTACCGCCAGATAACAGCAGTGCGATGTTCATGATACCTTCCCCCTTTCAGCTGACGTTTCCTTACGATCCGGATTCGTGTTCTTCCGGCTCTTCGACTCTATTCTGCGCTTCCTTTTCTTCCGGTTCTTCGTCTCCAGCCTGCGCTTCCTTTTCTTCCGGTTCTTCCATCATCCCTTTGTTTCCATTTTCTTCGAATGCTTCCTGATCTGAAACACCATCTTCTGTATCTTCGAACGGTTGATTTTCTCCGTTTTCATTCACTTCAGAACGATTTTGATCTCCGGTATTTTCTTCTCCTGCTTCCCTACTGTCAGACTCAGCCTGACTGTCCTCTGCTTCCGGATTGGATGCTTCAGACGGTTTTTGTTCCTTCCGATCTGCATCCTCCTCTGATGCAGGATTTCCGCCCGGTCCTTCCTGATTTTCAGGCAGCTTCCCGGCTCCCTGATTTTCGTTCAGCCTCGGCGCTTCGGCATTTTGCTCATCCGGCAATACGCCGTCTTCTTTCTGATCCGTTTTTTCCTCCTGATTTACAGGTGCTGTTTCTTTCTTTGTAACGCTCCACGTAACTGTTACTTTCGGAACCGCATCCTTTACCTCCGACCAGTCTCCGTTTTCATTCACTGCTCCTGTAAGCCAGAACCGGTAACTGCATTCTTCTCCATTCTCTTCGGATCTTCCTTTCAGGACCGCATGAAGAGAAGCGCCTTCTTCACCGTCTATGAGCGCCGTATGCTCCCCGTCTGTCAAAGCCAGATAGAGACTGGCGCCTGTATCCTCTGTAAAATCCCTGTCGTCTGTCAAGGTAATTCCACCCATGGAATCCGAAGATATTCCGGCTGTCAGCACGATGTCCACATCCGCCGTTCCCCGGTTGGAGATCACAAGCGCGTCGCTGGAACTTCTGTAATCCTCTTCGCATTCCCCGTCAGAACGCCGGAAAAAAAGCGTCGCTCCTTCTTCAAATGTACAGTTTCCGTATGCGGCGGCATTCGTCCTGCTGATCAGCTTCTGCGGATCCATAATGAAATCAAATACATGCTCTGTATCCGCAGGGAGAACCGTCTGATATACCTCCCCGCCATTCCCGCCTTCTGCCTCGGTCCCGGTCTCCACAGGCGCTGCTTCAGCGGCGAACACCGTTTTCCATGTGCTGTCCGCTGTAAATACCAATGTAAAAAGCAGGAAGCCTGCCAGTCCTGACACCATACCGTTTCTTATCCTTTTTTTCAATTCGAACCCTCCCGTCCTGATCTAAAATTTCAGCTGTCTGATATCCTGCAGCAGTTCCCCGTAGGATCTGTTCTGTCCGAATAACAGAGTTGTACCCAGCACAAAGCCCCGAACTCCTTTGGGCGCATATTCCAGAATTTTGTCTGCGCCGCATGCTCCGTCCCAGTAGATCTCAAAATCCATATCTTCTTTCATGGACAACAGTTTCGTGATTTTCTTTCCCACATAAGGCAGATACATCTGACCGGCATTCCCCGGATTTACAGACATGACCAGAACCTTTTTCACGATGCGCAGCATCTCCATGACCGTCTCCACCGAAGTCCCCGGATTGATGGCGATTCCCGGTACCATCCCCGCCTGAATGATGCTCAGAAGCGTGGTGGACGGGTGATATTCCGCTTCCGGATGAATATAAACCGTATCTCCCTTCCGCAGATGCCTCAGAAACAGATCGATCCGGTTATTCGGATGTTCAATCATCAGATGTACATCCAGAGGCTTTTCTGTCGCCCCCGCTATGTAACGCATATCATTTAAGGACATGGCAAAATTGGGTACATACCGCCCGTCCATAATATCGATGTGGAACGAATCAATGCCTCCCGCATCCAGTTCTCTTACTTCCTTCTCCAGATTGCCGTAGTTGGCGCACATCATGGAGGCCATCAGATCAAACCGCATAGACGTACTCCTTTTTCATAAAATATAAAAATCCTGATATAAGTATCGAATGGTTATCTTTCATACTTATATCAGGATCTGAAATTCTTCCAGCTGTACAGATGGAAATTTTTTGCATGTTGGTTATTCGTTTAAAGCAAACCGTCTGTAATACGCTTCTGCCTCTTCGTCCGTTAATTCAAAATGTTTTTGAAGCTTGAAAAGTATCCGGTCCGGCGGCAAATCACGGGCCTGCGCGTAATCGTCCGGATAAATTTTCTTCATATAATCCATCATAAAATCCCAGTCGGAAGCCGCATGCCTGTCCCTGTAATTCTTCGCAATATTCGGCGCCACATATAGCGGTGTTGGCAGAACAACATCGATCTCCCGGCCCTTCATGTTGAAAAGCCAGCTTTCTTCCAGCAGAAAATGCCTCCGGTAATGCTCCAACCCCACAATCTCCTGCCGTGCATTTTTCCATATCCAGTACAGTGCAGTCAGTTCGCAAAACTGCCTGTTTCTGTCTGAAATCTGTTCCCCGATATCATCCGTCAATTCACAGATCCTCTGGTCTGTAAGCGCTGCCCCCACCTGTATCTCTTTTTGATATCCAGACAATTGATATTTCTTTTGCAGCGGCCGGTCGAAAACCGATCTTGCCACATAAATACATGCAAAATCACCTGATGCATTCAGTTTCAGATACTCTCTTCCCCTTTCCGCAAAATAAGCTTCCAAAAATTGATTGCGAAGCTCGCAGTCCAGTTCCGGCGTGACCGGAATAATCTGCTTCATTCCCATACGTCGCAGCTTTTCCGTCAGCCTGCTGTGATATACGCCCCTCGTTCCAAGATACACCGGCCAGTCACGACAAAGCTTCGTCGTTTCATCAAAACAAAGCACCGGAACTCCGCCGGTCTCCCGGCGGTTCGGTTCCTCATTGTCATATAAATACGCTGCAATCCTGATATCCGGATACAGTTTTGTAAGGTATGTTCCCAGTGTCTGCGCTCTGGAATGAGCGCCGACAATGTAGATGTTCTGTTCCATTTTTTCACCGCCAGATTTTCTTAACTGTTCAATCCAAATACGCCCACAATACCTGTCCTGTTGAATGAACCCTCTGCCACTCTTTTTTATTCTATTCTTTTCTTTCCCTGATTTTTCCTCCTGTTGATTCCTATAACTTCTCGGAATCTTCAGCCCTTATTTCATGGGGCTTTCAGAACCTATTTTTCAAAAATCACCCACTTTTTTCTCTAAAACACTTGACAAATCAATCAAAAAATGCGGCGCTTCGCGCCCCTTGATCAATAAGTACATTTTTTTGATTGGAGGCGATTTTTGATGTTACCTTGTAACCATGGCGGTCATGCCGCCTTTCAGGATACTTTCGTATCCCAGTTCCTTAAATTTTAC
>CAJTXP010000047.1 GCA_910583615.1 uncultured Lachnospiraceae bacterium
AGGGCCCGCTGGCGGCGCCGCATCCGGCGATCCTGAACGCAATCTACAACGCGACGGGAGCACGCGTCACGAAGATCCCGGCAAGGCCGGAAGTCGTGAAGGCGGCCATCGACGCACTGTAGGATACATAAGATCACTGGTTAAAACAGGATAGAATGGCAGGGGCTGTCGTGGATCTGGCGGCAGTTCCTGTCTTTCCTCTTATTTGTAAGGAGACAGGATGGATCAGAAAAAAGAGCATGGTTTTATTGGAAAACACTATCTGATGAAGCAGGCGTTTGGACAGGAAGAGCTGCATGAGAGGGAGGCTGTCTGTACCAGAGAGGATCCGCCTGCATGTATGGAATCCTGTCCGCTTCATATGGATATGCGGGCAGTATGCGCCCATGCGGCAAAGGGTGATTTTAAGAAGGCGGCAGGAGTGATCCGGACAGTGACGCCTTTTTTGCATCTTCTGTCGAAAAACTGCAGCAGGACATGCGTATTGGCGTGTAAGCTTTCGGAACTGGGAGACGGAGTCTGTCTTCCGGCGCTGGAACGGGCATGCGCGCTGTACGGGGGCTCCGGTGCGGTCAACCGGTTTATGCTTCCGAAGAAGAGTCAGAAGACGGCGGTATTCGGAGACGATCTTTTTGCGCTTGCATGCTGCTGGGAGCTGGGAAAGAAAGGCTACGAGGTTCACTGGTATACCGCCTGTTCTTCCATGAAGGAGGTGCTGTCTGACTGGGGACTTTCAGAAGAGGAAGCAGCTTCGGATCTGACCGCTTTTGCAGGGCTTCGGATCACGCTGGAAAAGCAGGAGGCGCCCGGATGTGAAATCCTGGAAAAGATCCGGCAGGAAGTAGATGCAGGATGCGTCTCTCCGGCGTATGGCTGGACAGAACTGCCCGAAGGCATGTATACGGCGGAAAACAGAGAAAAAGCGGAACAGCTTCTGGCAGAGGCAAAACATACGGCGTTTCTGGCGGAACGGTATATCCAGGGAGTTCACACCAGTCCGATAAGGGAAGAGAGGGAGAGCCGTCTCTTTGTGACTATAGACGGAGTAAAAGGCAGCAGCGCTCTGACCGATGCAGAGCACGTGACAAAGGAGAGCGCTACTGCGGAGGCGGCCAGATGTATCCAGTGCCAGTGCGTGGAATGTATCAAAGGCTGTGTCTACCTTCAGCATTATAAGAGGAATCCCAGGGCAGGGATTCGGGAGATCTACAACAACATGTCCATTGTCATGGGCAACCATATGGCCAACGGCATGATCAACGCCTGTGATGAGTGCGGACAGTGTAAAGCTGCCTGCCCCAACGGATTTGATTATCCGGATGTATGCCGGATCGCAAAGCATACGATGGTGGAGACCGGAAAGATGCCGGGCTCCGCGCATGAATTTGCTCTGCTGGACGCTCAGTTTTCCAATGGGGAAGCGTATCTGGCAAAACCGGAGCCGGGATATGAAAGCTGCCGCTATCTGTTCTTTCCGGGCTGTCAGGCATCCGCCGTCTCTCCAAAAACCGTGGAGGCGGCCTATGCAGATCTGCGCAGCAGACTGGAAGGCGGAACAGGACTGATGCTGGGCTGCTGCGGAGCGGTGGCGAAATGGGCGGCCAGAGAAGATCTTTTTAAAGACGCCATGGAACAGCTTCGGGAACAGTGGGAACGGATGGGAAGACCACAGGTGGTCTGCGCCTGCCCCACCTGCAAACAGATCTTTGATCAGTATACAGAATTTTCCACCGTCGGAATCTGGGAAGTTCTTATGGAATCCGGTGTAAAGCAGGTGTCAGAGGAGACCGTATCGGTCCATGACGCATGCGGAGCCAGAGGCAACGCGAAAATGCAGGCAGATGTGAGGGTCTTTATCGAAGCGCTTGGCTGCAGGATCGAGAAGATCCCCTTCGAAGGGGACGTCTCGCCCTGCTGCGGTTACGGAGGACTGGTCAAATACACCAATCCGGAGGTGGCGGGCAAAAAAGCGCGGTTTGCGGCAGGCAGGTCAGAACAGAAACTTGTAACCTACTGCATGGCGTGTCGGGACCAGTTTTCCCGGGCAGGCGTGGATACCTGCCATATTCTGGAGCTGGCGTATGGAGTCGAACCGCAGCCGGTACCGGATCTGTCAGCAAGAAGGGCGAACCGTCTGAAACTGAAACAGAAACTTTTATCAGAACTGTGGAAAGAGGGATTTGAGATGGAGACGATGCTGCCTGTGAGCTATGCGGATGGAGTCCTGGAACAGATGGAAGAGCGCATGATTTTGAAAAGCGATGTGGACGCAGTGCTGAAAGCGTACGAGAGATCGGAAGTGGCTGTGTTTGACGAAGAGAACGGCTGGTTTGTAACCAGCTGTCGTCTGGGCAATGTCACGTTCTGGGTAAAATTTACCCGGGAGGAGACCGGGTATACCGTGTATGGCGCATACAGCCACCGGATGACCGTGGAGTAGGAGGGATACAATGGCGGAAAAAAATTATTATACCATAGACCCCATGGGAAAACTGACCTGTGCCAAATGCAGGATTCCGCTGGTGAAGGGGAAAGCCACGTTTGGCTATCTGGGAAATGCATTTCCGGTGGAGCTTCCGGTATGTCCCCAGTGCGGTTTCATCTATGTTCCGGAAGAGCTTGCCCTGGGAAAGGTACTGACCGTGGAACGAAGCCTGGAGGATAAATGATCGGCGCGCATCCCGGAGGGGTTCAGCTGACCAGGCGCCTTTTTGAAATAGCAGGAATATCGGTGCCGGATATGCAGCGGTCGGCAGGAATAGCTGTTTCCCGTGCAGGGACGGCCGGAAAGGCGCTGGATCTTGGCGCTGGAACAGGGGAGAGCGTCCGCTGTCTGAGACTGCTGGGATATGATGCGGTAGGAATCGACCGGAATGCGGGAACAGGCGGCGCATCCACCTCGGACAAAACAGCCTCGGGTTTTGTGATACCAGGGGATATGACCGCCCTTCCGTTTCCGGACGGGAGTTTTGACCTCTGTCTTGCAGAGTGCAGTGTCGCAGTCTGCGGAGACGGTCCCGAAGCGCTTCGGGAGGCGTACCGGGTCCTGCGTCCGGGGGGAAGCCTGCTGCTGTCCGACGTGTTTTTTCATAAAGAACAGGCGCCGTCTCTCTCCATGCCGGAGCCTCTTACGTTCTCCTGCTGGGAACGGGAGACTGCCAGGGCGGGATTTTCCCTCCGGAAAAGTTCGGATGAGACGGCGCTTTGGAGAGAATTCTTTCTGGAAAGCCTCTGGAACGACAATGCGGATGAGGCATTCTGCAGTTTTTTTCAGGAGGCGGGAAAAGCGGGCTGCGGCTATTTTCTGGCCTGGCTTTGGAAAGGAGAAATGAATGGATTTATTTGACCGTATGCTGGAACTGTCCAATCAGGGATATTACTGTGCGCAGATTCTGATGATTCTTGCGCTGGAATCGGAAGAGAAGGAAAATCCGGATCTGATTCGCGCCATGAGCGGCTTAAACGGCGGAATGGGTTTTTCCGGGCATTTGTGCGGAGCGTTGACGGGGGGCTGCTGCCTTCTCGGCTATTTCTGCGGCAAAGGCGAGGAGGAGGAGATCGAGGACCCCAGGGCTTCCGAACTGATCCGGGAGCTGGTGGACTGGTTTGAAGAATCCGTGGGCGGCGTCTACGGAGGATGCGACTGTAAGGATATTCTGGAAGATGATCCGTCCAACAAGATCAGGCGCTGTCCGGAAGTGGTGGAAAGCGTATTTGTAAAATGCATGGAACTGCTTCAGGAAAACGGAATGCTGACATGAGGATTCAGGGACTGATTGCGGCGGCGGGACTTTCAAGCCGTATGGGTGAGTTTAAACCTTTTATGAAGCTGAACGGATTTCCCATGATCCGGATGACGGTTCAGAGTCTTAAAAATGCAGGAATCCGGGACATTACTGTAGTGACGGGATACCGCGCGGATGAGATGGCGCGGATTCTGATGCCGCTGAAGGTCCATCTGGTGGAAAACAGAGCCTATCGGGAGACGGATATGCTTGCCTCTATCCGTATGGGACTGGCGTCCATAAAAGGAGCAGATGCGGTGTTTTTCCTGCCGGGGGATCTTCCGCTTATCGCTCCCGGGAGCATGAAGCAGGTAAAGGACCGTCTGACCCGGCTTCCCGGGGGGACGCAGGCGCTGGTTCCGGTAACCGGGGAGAGCACTTCGCATCCGCCGGTGCTGCTGCCGGAGGGCATCCAAAAAGTGATTGCCTATCGAGGAGAGGGCGGACTGAAGGGCGCCTTTTCCACCATGAAGACCGAATATATGGAGCTGAAAGATGCCGGCGCTCTGGCAGATGCGGATTTTCGACGGGATTTTGCAGGTCTGGAGGCTTATGCAAGGGAGCATAAGGGCGTTTCACGGGAATTATGTGATGCATGGTATGAGGAAACCGGGCTTCCAGGGCATGTGCGGGCGCACTGTCTGGCGGTGGGAGAACTGGCCGGATGGATGGCGGAACGTCTGACGGAACACGGCGCCTGTCTGGATATTGAACTTTGCAGAAGCGGCGGTTATCTGCACGATCTGTGCAGGCTTTGTGAACATCATGAGGCAGAGGCGGGCGCATTTTTAAGAGAGCGGGGATATGCGGCCCTTGCCGGCGTCGTGGAGCGGCACAGAGGTTTTGAGACAGAACCGGGGAGCATCTGTGAAGAGTGGGCCGTTGTCTGTCTGGCGGATAAACTGATACAGGAAGACCGGCGGGTCTCTCTGGAGGTCCGGTACGGGAAGGCATTGTGCCACCATGAGGTAAAAGAACGGATCCTGAGGGATATGAGAGTCTGCCGGAGACTGAAGGAAGAATTCGAGGTGATGACAGGTGAGAGATTATGAAGAGCCGATCTATATGAACAATGCAGCTACGTCCTGGCCCAAAGCGCCAGGTGTGGCAGAAGCCGTATCAGAAGCGCTGCGGGCAATGCCTGGGGAGGCCAACCGGGGCGGCGTCACGGATTTTGATGTCTTTTGGGAAGTGAGAAAAGAACTGGCGGAGCTGATGGGCGTCGGAAGCCCGTCCCGGATTGCACTGGGCTGCAACTCCACCTGGGGCCTGAACCAGGCGATCTTCGGATATCCTCTTTCGCCGGGAGATACGGTACTTTCCACAAATGCGGAGCATAATGCTGTTCTGCGTCCGCTCTATCTCCTGGAACAGAGGGGAATAGAGGTTATAAAGCTTCCGACAGATGCAGTGGGCAGGATTCCTGTGTCCAGATGGGAGCGGGCAGTGGAGAAATACCATCCAAAGCTTTGTATACTGACGCATGCTTCCAACGTGACCGGAGCGGTCAATGACGTTCCGGCGCTGGCGTATGCGGCAAAAAAGGCGGGGGCAGACCTGCTGCTGGACATCTCTCAGACGCTGGGCTGTATTCCGGTGAAGCTTTCCGAATGGAATGTGGATATGGCGGCGTTTACCGGGCACAAATATCTGCTCGGTCCCCAGGGGACCGGCGGTGTATATGTAAGAGAGGGCCTGTGCCTCCGTCCGCATATGGTAGGCGGCACCGGAGTTATGAGCGATCTGAAAGAGATGCCGGAAGAGATGCCGCTGCATCTGGAAGCGGGTACGGGAAATGAACCGTCTTATCATGGACTTCTTGCGGCGCTTCGCTGGAGCAGACAGCATCCGGGGGACCTGGAGGAGTTGAATCAAAGAGCAAAGCGGCTTTTGAAAGGCCTTCAGACGCTGGGCTGCCGGGTAATCGCGCCGGGAGGCGTATCCACGCCGGTCATTTCTTTTGTAATACCGGAGATACCGTCTTCACA
The DNA here is from genome assembly GCA_910583615.1 of uncultured Lachnospiraceae bacterium. GTDB lineage: Bacteria > Bacillota > Clostridia > Lachnospirales > Lachnospiraceae > Hominiventricola. The sequence goes on from CAJTXP010000047.1 coordinate 5,774, forward strand.
CGTTGCGGATATTTTGACCGGAAGCTACGATATTGTCCTGCGGACCGGTCTGCACTGCGCGCCGGAGATCATGGAAGATATCGGGATGGAAAGCGGCACCATGCGCCTGAGCCTGTCGCGTTTCACGACCGACGAAGAGGTGGAGCAGGTACTTGGTGCAGTCTGGGATGTGGTGGAGAGCGGAATATGATCTACCGGTGTAAAAAAGTGGAAAACTGTTTTGCCGGGGCCAGAACGTATGAATATGAGCTTCCGGTGACCGGTCGGGAACTGCTCGCCTTTCTGGAGGACTGGGAGGTCCGGGAGAATCACCGGTTCCGCCGGCCGGTATTTTCTGCGAAACGGGGTCCGCTGGAAATCAAGGGGATTCTGGCGGCGCATGTGGTTAAAGTGAATTACCCGGAGGACAGATGGGAAGAAGAAAAGGAGAGGCTGGAACAATGGCTGGATCAGACAGAACAGATAAAACAAACGGAACAGGACGGATAGTCGGAAGGACGGAGAGTGTCTGCCCGGAGTGTCTCTGCGTGATCCCGGCGGAAAAAGTGCAGAGAGAACAGGGAATCTTCCTCGTGAAAACCTGTCCGCAGCACGGGACATATGAAACGCTGATCTGGGAGGGAAGCATTGAAAGCTATGAAGCCTGGGGAGCCGATGTGCAGCCGGCGGATCAGGTTCCGGCTGCAGGTCCGGTGGAAAAGGGCTGTCCGTATGACTGCGGGCTGTGCGGGGAGCATGAGAGAAGAGGATGCTGCGTCCTTCTGGAGGTGACAGGCCGGTGTAACCTGCGCTGTCCGGTCTGTTTTGCCGGTGCGGGGGAATCCGGAAGCAGAGATGTGTCCATGGAAGAGCTGGGCCGGCAGATGGATTATCTGATGTCTCACGGCGGTCCTTTCAACCTCCAGATCTCCGGCGGGGAGCCTACGGTCCGTGACGACCTGCCGGAGTTGATAAGGATGGGGCGGGAAAAAGGATTTACCTTCTTTCAGCTGAATACCAACGGCCTGCGTCTGGCAGAAGAGCCGGGCTATGCAGAAGCGTTGAAAGAAGCAGGACTGTCCTGTGTCTTTCTGCAGTTTGACGGGGTGGACGATTCGGTGTATGAAGTTCTCCGGGGCAGAGCCCTGTGGAAGAAAAAACAGGAGGCTGTTGACGCCTGCGAACGCGCCGGACTGGGCGTGATCCTGGTGCCGGTGGTGACGCCCGGCGTCAATGAGGACCAGATGGGGAAGATTCTGTCCTACGCGGTCAGTCGGATGCCGGTGGTGCGGGGCGTGCATTTTCAGCCCATCAGTTATTTCGGAAGGTGTCTGGAAGCGCAGGGGAGCTACCGGCTGACGATTCCGAAGATTCTCTCTTTGATCGAGCAGCAGACGGATGGAAGGATGCGCGCGGCGCATTTTACGGGGGGGAATGCGACCAATCCCTACTGTACGTTTCAGGCGAATTATCTGAAGCAGGATGATGGAAATCTGCAGCCCATGATCCATGGCACGGCAAGAGCTTACGCCACTTCCGAGCAGGCGCGTGAGTTCGTGGCAAGACAGTGGACCGGGCCGGAAGAGGGCGGCGGATGCTGTTGCGGTGCGGAAGGGGAAGAGCCGTCTGCGCCCTGCTGCAGTGCAGAGGTGAAGGAACCGGCCGTGACGTGCTGCTGCGGTACGGAAGGGGAAGAATCGTCTGCGCCCTGCTGCAGTGCAGAGGCGGAGGAACCGGCCGTGACATGCTGCTGTGATGCGGAGGCGGAAGAACAGGCTGAGCCCTGCTGCAGTACAGAGCAGGAAGGTTCGTCCGGCGGGTGCTGCTGCGGAGAAGACACGGCGCAGATGCAGCTGGATACGTCGTCTCTGGATGATTTCCTGAGAAAGCTGCACAACAACACCTTCGCTGTCTCCGGCATGCTGTTTCAGGATGCCGGCAGCCTGGATCTGGAGCGGCTGCGCCGCTGCTATATTCTGGAGACGGACAGCCGTTACGGGATGGTTCCGTTCTGCGCCTATAATATGACCGGACAGAAAGGAAAGACACTGTACCGATGAAACTGTCAGCGCTGGATTTGTGGGTAAGAGAACAGGAAGGACTGGACGTATTGACAAGGGAAGAACTGGAAGGGATTCAGCTGAAAAAACTGAATCGTCTTCTGGAAAGGGAGAAGAAGCGGGGAGGATTCTATCAGGACCTCCCCGGTCATCTTTCAGATCTTTCGGAACTGTCCGGGCTTCCTTTTACAACAGAGGCGGATCTGAAGGAACAGGGACACCGGATGGTTTTGTTAAGCCAGTCGAAGGTCGACCGGATCCGTACAGAGGAGACTTCCGGTACTACCGGGCAGGCAAAGAGGGTCTATTATTCAGCTGCGGACAATGAGAGGACCATTTCTTTTTTTGCAGCGGGACTTTCAGAGCTGGTGCATCCGGGAGAGAAGACGATGATCTGCATGCCTTTTACCGGGCCGGGAGGGTTGGGGGAACTGATCGCAGAAGCGATCCGGCGTCTGGGGGCGGAGCCTTTGCAGGCAGGGATCGGAAAGAGCTATGGGGAACTGCTCTTTATCCTTCGGGAAAAACATCCGGAGACTTTTGTGGGGATGCCGGTGCCGCTTCTGTCTCTGCTTCGGCTGCGGGGAGGAAAATGCAGCTTAAGACGCGCTCTGGTGAGTGCGGATGCCTGTCCGGGCACTGTTATGGCAGAGATTGAGACAAGGCTTGGAAGCAGGCTGTATCCTCATTACGGCTCCAGAGAGACGGGGCTGGGAGGGGCAGTCACCTGTCCGGCATTTTCAGGCATGCATCTGCGGGAAAATGATATCATTGCCGAGATCGTCGATGAAAGCGGACGCCCGGTGCCGAAGGGACAGTGGGGGGAGCTGGTCATTACCACCGTACAGGCAGATGCCATGCCGCTGATCCGGTACCGGACCGGAGATTATACCAGGCTGATGCCGGAAATCTGTCCCTGCGGCAGCGTCCTGGCCAGACTTGACCGGGTCGTCCGCATGGGGCGGAAGAGCCGAATGGAGCAGCTGGACAGTCTGGTATTCGCCGTCCCGGAGATTGTGGACTACCGGGCAGGATTTAAGGGCGGGGTATTGCATCTGGAAGGGTATGTTGCAGGTTCCTTACCGGACCTTCCTGCGGAACTGCTGGGATATCCGGTCCTCTGGAACCTGTCGCCGTTTTCAGAAGAAGTACAGCCCTGTTATATGGCAAAAAGGAGTATAATACAGGTGTGACTGCATGTCTGCAGAGGAAGGGGCTCCTGATGAACGAATTTTACTGCAACACCCGGGTTCGGGTAAAAGGAAAAGAATCCAAAGAACATGATTATTTTGGACGCGGCGTGGCGGATCTTCTTCATGGGGTAGAAGAATACCATTCGCTGAATCTTTCTGCAAAGCATATGGGAATGGCTTACAGCAAAGCCTGGCGGGTCGTCAGGCTTGCCGAAGAGACGCTGGGGATTCAGCTTTTGTACCGTATGGGAAAGAATGGTTCCAGACTGACGGAGGAAGGTATCAGGCTTCTGGAAGTCTATGAAGAAGCAGAAAGAGAAGCTTCCAGAGTTGTATGCGAGATCTTTGACCGGCATTACCGGAAAAAGGATGGGGGATGATGCAGATCACCCTCCGATCTGAGACATTCTGCGTTCTTCTGCCGGCCCCTCCAGAGCAGAGAGGTGGAACTGATGTTCGGACGGCTTGCGGAAAATCGCCTGTTCCATGGCGGCGCGGATGGAGCTGTCCGGATCGCCGGCACGGAGCATGGATCTCAGATCAATGCCGTTCTGGTAATACAGACAGAGCTTCAGGATTCCGTCGGAGGTTAAACGTACCCGGTTGCACGAATCGCAGAACTTCCCGTGGATCGCGTCAATAAAGCCGATGCAGCCTTTGAAGCCGGGCAGATGGATGTAGGTGGCGGGGCCGTTGCCCCGGTGTTCATGGACCTGGACGTGGTCCGGATAAGTTTCCGAAAGGATGTTCAGAAGTTCCTGACGGCTGCAGCCCTTGAACTGCTGGCCGAATCCGATCGGCATAATCTCTATAAAGCGCACGTCTACCTGATAGGTCCTGGCCAGACAGACAAGCTGCAGGAATTCATCTTTGTTCACATCCTGCAGAAGGACGGAATTTACTTTTGTCCGGATTCCGGACGCCTGACAGGCAATGATGGCATCCATAACTTTGGAGAATTCCGGACGACCGGTAATCTGCTCGAAGGTTTGTTCGTTTAACGTGTCCAGGCTGATGTTGATGCCGTCCAGACCGATGCGTTTCAATTCAGGGAGATATTCGGACAGAAGAGTTCCGTTGGTGGTAAGCGTTACCTGTTCAGTTGCAGGAAGCTCTTTCAGATCTTTTAAAAATTTAAGGCAGTTTTTGCGTACGAGCGGTTCTCCGCCGGTTACTTTGAATTTGTGGATGCCCAGTTCTCCTGCAAGACGGCAGAGATGCAGGATCTCTTCAAACCGCAGGATCTTTTCGTGAGGGATGGAAGGAAGCTCCTCCGGCATGCAGTATTTACATCGCAGGTTGCATCGGTCTGTGATGGAAATGCGCATGTAATCAATCGTTCTCCCATGTGAATCTTTCATGTTGGATGCTCTCCTTTTTTACATTTGCATTGCCTGTTAAAAATTAGACATGTTAATATTATAACAAAAAAAGACAAAAAAGTACACAGTTTTTGTTTAAAAAAGCAAAAGAATATGGTATAATAAGAGATGGATTGAACAGGGAACACAAAAAGGAGAATGATTTATGAAAAAGCAAAGACAGTTATTAGCGACACTTCTGGCAGGCGCCATGCTGGCGTCAGTTGTAACCGGCTGCGGAGGCAAAGAGGAGCCTGCGCCTGCGGAGACTCCTGCAGAAGCACCTGAGGAGACACCGGCCGAGGCGTCGGAAGAGGCGGAAGCGCCGGAGGAGACGCCCGATGAAGCGGCAGCGCCTGTGGAGAAAAAGGGCGTGCTGATGATGGCCACGACCACCAGTACCGCGGATACCGGCCTTCTGGACTATCTGGCTCCGATCTTCCTGGAAGAGACCGGATGGGAGCTTCAGTGGAGCGCGGTAGGCACCGGAGAAGCGCTGAAAATGGGTGAGAACGGCGACGTGGATATTGTGCTGGTCCATGCGAAAGCCAGCGAGGAAGAATTCGTTGCCAGTGGATTCGGCGTGGAGCGTTTCCAGGTGATGTATAATGATTTTGTTGTGATCGGACCGACAGAGCCGGTTGCTCCGACGGAGGACATCGAGTCTCTGTTCAAGACGATTCAGGAGGATCAGCTGACGTTCGTATCCCGCGGGGATGATTCCGGTACCGACAAGAAGGAAAAGGGAATCTGGAAGAAGCTGGAGCTGGATCCGTCGGAGAATCCCAACTATCTGGAGTCCGGACAGGGCATGGGCGCCACAATCACCATGGCGGATGAAAAGGACGCATACTGCCTGACAGACCGGGGTACCTGGCTGAAGATGAAGAACGACGCGGATGTGGAGATCCAGCTGGATATTATCTGTGAAGGCGCATCGGATCTTCTGAACCAGTATGGCATCATCGCGGTCAGTCCTGAGAAATATCCGGATGTCAACAACGAGGCTGCCAACACCATGATCGAGTGGATCTGCTCGGAAGAGGTTCAGGAGCTGATCGGAAACTACGGCGTGGACCAGTACGGCGAGGCATTATTTACTCCGAATGCCAACGAATAAAGCGAAGAAAGAGAAGACAGGGGTTGCCGCTGCAGCCCCTCTTTTTTCTTCCTTAAAGGGGGCAGTATGCAGTTTTTAAAAGAGATTCTGGACACGTTTTTCTCGGATGTAGGCGTCTTTGACGCGATTTTTGTCACTTTTCAGCTGGCGTTTTGCGCGACGTTCATTTCTTCCGTACTGGGCATTTTTCTGGGGCTTCTGCTGGAACGCGCCCGGTTTGTCGGGAAACGGGTGGTGATCCGCATCAACCGGACGCTCATGGGCGTTCCTCCGGTGGTGATCGGCCTGGTCGTCTATATGATTCTGATGCGGAGAGGGCCCCTGGGCCGTCTGAACCTGCTGTTCACGGTTCCGGGTATGATTTTCGCGCAGGTGCTGATTATCACGCCGATCATCTGCGGGATGACCTATACGAGCCTGGTTTCCAAGGCGCCGGCGATCCGTACCTTTGCCAGGACCATGGGGGCGAGCCCGGTGCAGACCCAGTGCCTGGTGGTCCGGGAACTGAAAAGGGAACTGTATTTTGCGGTAGTTACCGGCTTTGGCCGTTCCATCAGCGAGGTGGGGGCGGTGATGCTGGTGGGAGGCAATATCAAAGGGCATACCCGGACCATGACAACGACCATTTCCCTGCTGAAGAGCCAGGGCATCTTTACGGAAGGGCTGACGCTGGGAATCCTTCTGCTGATTATGGCGTTCATTATCCAGAGCCTTGCTGATTTTTTTCAAAGAGGAGAGAAGACCGATGAGAATTACTGATTTGGAGAAAAAGCAGGGGGATTTTCAGATGAGGATTGACTCGCTGGTGCTCAAAAGCGGGAAGATTCACGGAATTATCGGCGGAAACGGATGCGGAAAGACGACATTATGTAAACTGATTATGGGGATTCTGGAGCCGGACAGTGGAACGCTGGATTATGAGGGGCTGGAGATTCAGAACATTACCATGACGGCTCAGCGGCCGTATTTTATTCAGGGCAGTGTCTATGAAAATATCTGTTATCCTTTGAAAATCCGCCGGATTCGTCCGGATGAGCAGAAGATCGACCATTGGCTTTCGCGATGCGGGCTTACGGAAAAAAAGCATCAGTATGCCAGAAGCCTGTCCAGCGGAGAACAGCAGAAGGTATCCATGATCCGGGCCCTGATCTTTGACCCGGAACTGGTGATGATCGACGAGACGCTGTCCAATCTGGACCCGGAGAATCTGGAGCTGTTCGAGAACGTGATTTTTGACATCCAGAAAAAACGGAAGATCACCTGGCTTCTGATCAGCCACCGACTTGCGCATATTTATAAAATGTGCGATGAACTGCATTTCATGCACGGGGGGACCGTTCTGGCAAGCGGCGGCAAACAGGAGATCTTGTTTGAGACCGGAGACGAAAGAATCCGCCGGTTTGTGGCCAACGAAGTCATAAGGATGGACGGTTCTGTATAAAAACGTTTCCCTGCGTCTGCGGATCGTGGCAGACGCAGGGAAAACGAGTATATAAAAAGGGTGTTTTTATATCATGTTTGAATACAGATCAGTTCGGTCTCCATATGGATCAGGTCGACATACAGAATCTGTCCGTCCAGAACGCATTCGCGCCCGCACAGGTACTTTACGGCTTCTGCGGCCTGAAAAGAGGCGCAGACAGCGGGAGTAAAGGACAGGGCGCTTTTGTCGGACGGCTCGGTATGCTGTCCGCACAGAAGATCCAGCATCCCGCTTCCGGGCATGATGAGACTGATCTGAGCGTACCATCCCTGAATGGCGCCGTACACCAGGGGAATCCCAAGCTTTGCGCACTGCCTTCCCATCAGCCGTCTGGCGGCCAGGCTGTCGACTGCGTCAAGGACAAGGTCATGTCCTTTTAACAGTTCTTCCGAATTGTTTTCTGTCAGAAAGGAATCAATGGCATGGACCGTTACTTCGCTGTTGACTGTATATGCATGTTTTTTGGCAGTATGCGCTTTGGAGGAACGAATGCTGTTTTCATCACTCAGCAGCTGCCGGTTCAGATTGCTTTCTTCAAAACAATCCCCGTCGATGACCGTAATATGCCCGATTCCGATCCGCAGGAGGTATTCCAGAAGATAGCCGCCGAGTCCGCCGCATCCTACGATGCACACGCGCTTTTCGGACAGCTTTTTCTGTTCATCCTCGGATAATGCATACAGATTCCGCTTATATCTTGTCTTCATTATCGGTTCCTTCTGAACTGTTCCCGCAGTCCGGCACAGGTTCAGCCGCCTCCGACAGGAGGAAAAATGGCCAGAACGTCGCCATCCTTCACAGGATCCTGTGGTTTGCTGTGGAAACCATTGATGAGGAAGATGGAAACCTCCTCTTCCGGTATCTGAAATTCCTTCAAAATATCCGTTCCACAGCTGTATTCGTCTCCTTCGAGAAAGAAGACTTTACCTCTTCCTTCCCGAAGGGTTGCAAACAGTCTGACTTCGATCATTTCCCGACGCACTCGTCAAGGCCGAGTTTCTTCAGAGTCTCATCGGTTGGGAATGCATCCACCCATCCTCTTGCCTCATAATACTGCGGCAGGGTGAGAGCGATCTTGGAGGTCATGCCCTTGGACGGACCATCCGGGATCGGAACTTCCTGAAGACGTTTCGGAAGTCTGTCGTCTTCCGGCTTCATTCCGGCTGCCTTGTTGAACATTCTCTCGATGTTGTAGATCCGGTCGCCGACCATCAGAAGCTCTTCCGTCGTGTAGTTGGTTCCGGTCGCCGCGTTCAGTAGGTCTGCGTATTCCTGCGCGCCCATGGCGAAGGAGGTAAACAGGCAGTTGCCCATGGAATCGATGACAGCGGTCAGATCCTGGAAAGTCTTCGCCCAGGCCGCCTTGTCGTCGGTTACGGTACGGTCAAGCTGCTCCGGAAGTCCCAGCACCTCGGGGCTGATCATGTAGCCGCGTACGTGGCATCCGCCGCGGTTGGAGGTTGCGTATGTAATACCGATTCCCTGGATTCCGCGCGCGTCATATGCCGGCATCTCCTGCTTCTTGACGGACATGGAAATCTCCGGATGACCATAGTGCTCGCAGAGCCTTGCGGAACCGGAGCTCATGAGCCATTCCAGTTCGGTATTGGGATCTCCCATACGCTTGGTCCACTCTACGATGGCTTCCACAGAACCCCAGGTGAGCGGAACGCCGCCGCATTCTTCTTCTTTAATGTATCCTTTTTCATAAAGCTCCATGGCTGCCGCGATGGTACACGGGGTGGAGATGGCATCCAGACCGTATTCGTTACACCACATGTTCGCTTCGTCAATGGCGTTCAGGTTGTTGTTGCCGCAGTTGCCGCCGTATGCCCATAACGGCTCATACTCCGGACCTCCGGTGACGCGGCCGTTCACATCGACCACACGTCCGCAGCCGATGGGGCAGCGGTGGCATGCGCTGTTTTTCACCAGATAGGTTTCCTTCAGCGTCTCGCCGGAGATATCGTCGCCCTTCGGATAATATGCACCCTGCCAGTTGTTGGTCGGGAAACATCCGATGTTGTTCACGATGTTGACCAGTACGGCAGTACCCAGATCCCTTAAGCCGGAACCGGTGACCGGATTTGCTTTCAGGATATCCATGGAACGCTTGTTGGCAGCCTTGAGCGCCTCTTCGTCATGGATGATATCCAGTTTCTTGCGGGTTGCTTTTACAACGATGGCTTTGAGCTTCTTGCTGCCCATGACGGCGCCCACGCCGGAACGGCCTGCCGCGCGGTCCTTATCGTTCATGATCGCCGCCAGAAGAACCTTCTTCTCGCCTGCGGGACCGATGTTCAGGACAGACGCTTCCTTGCCGTGCTTTTCCTTTAATGTATCGTCGATCTTTTCGGACATCATGCTCTTGTATTCCGCTGCATCCAGAAGTTCGATTTTGTCGTCTTCAATGTTCAGATAGCACCAGTTGGGAGCTTCGCCTTCGACGATCAGTGCATCCCATCCTGCGTATTTCAGTTTTGCACCCCAGATTCCGCCGGAGTTGGAGCATGCGATCATGCCGGTCAGCGGAGATTTGGTACATACCATATATCTTCCGGAGGACGGAGACAGGGTTCCTGTCATGGGGCCGGTGATATAGACCAGTTTGTTGTCTGCGGACAGAGGATCTGCCGTAGCTACGCCTTCATCGTACAGGATCTTCGTGCCCAGGCCGCGTCCGCCGATGAATTTTTTCGCCAGATCGATGTCCAGCTTTTCTACGGTGATCTGTCCGGTGGTCAGGTTGATTCGTGCGATTTTCTCGTAATAACATCCACTCATAAAGATAGACCTCCTTTTTGTGGTTTGTAAATTGGATTGAACAAGGATTTTTATTTTATATACAATATCATACTGTTTTCGTGCAGAAATAGCAACCAAAATCAGCAAAAGAACGAAAAACTGCGTGAAATGAGATATATCTGCGTCAAATATGATAAAAACGGTTTTCGGTAAAACACCTGCCGGCACAGATGCCGACAGGTGTATCCCATCTTAATATGTAGTTTTCCAAATATGCGGGCGTTTAGAAATCTACTTCTGTATCATAGTAGCAGCATTTCAGGAGTTTTTCCATCTCTTCCTGGCTGGGCTGACGCGGATTGGAGCCGGTACATGCATCCAGAATCGCATTCTTTGCGATCTCCGGCAGTCTCTCAAGGAAAATGTTCTCCGGTACGAAGCCCTGCTCGGTCGGATAGCTGTCTTTGCCGTAGTTCTTGATACAGTGCGGAATATTCAGATCGTCGTTCATCTTCCGCAGGCACTTGATCAGCAGGTCCACCTTCTCGTCGTCACTGCTTCCGCCAAGGCCCATGAAGTCCGCGATCACGCCGTAGCGCTGTTTCGCAACCGGATCCTTCGCGTTGAATGCGATAACCTTCGGCAGATACATGGCATTCGCTGCACCGTGGATGATGTGTGCGCCCTGGTCTGCAAAGACCGCGCCGGTCTTGTGTGCCATGGAGTGTACGATACCGAGAAGCGCGTTGGAGAACGCCATACCCGCCATACACTGTGCGTCGTGCATGGTTGCTCTCTTTCCCATATCCTCATTGAAGGAGCCTACCAGATTATCCTGGATCATCTTGATGGAATGGAGCGCCAGCGCATCCGTGTAGTTGCAGTTTGCAGTGGATACATATGCCTCGATGGAATGAGTAATTGCATCCATACCGGTATGAGCCACCAGTTTCTTCGGCATGGTCTCTGCCAGAGCCGGATCTACGATCGCCACGTCGGGCGTAATCTCGAAGTCAGCCAGCGGATACTTGATCCCCTTCTCATAATCCGTGATGACTGCGAATGCGGTAACCTCGGTTCCGGTACCGGACGTGGAGGAGATTGCGCAGAAATGAGCTTTGGTACGAAGCTTCGGAAGTCCGAATACCTTGCACATATCCTCAAACGTTACATCCGGATACTCGTATTTGATCCACATGGCCTTGGTGGCGTCGATGGGAGATCCGCCGCCGATTGCCACGATCCAGTCAGGCTGGAACTCTCTCATGACTTCCGCGCCCTTCATAACCGTATCAACGGAAGGATCGGGCTCGATGCCTTCGAACAGTTTCACTTCCATGCCTGCTTCCTTCAGGTAATCCGTCACCTTGTCAAGGAAACCGAAGCGCTTCATGGAGCCGCCTCCTACGCAGACCATTGCTTTTTTGCCGTCCAGAGTCTTCAGTGCTTCCAGAGCTCCCGGTCCATGATATACGTCTCTCGGTAATGTAAAACGTGCCATAAAAATACCTCCTTTTTTGAAAATGGCTTGTATGTTATGTATAATATCATACTGCTTCGTTAGAATAATATCAATAAAATAAATAAAAAGTATTGTAATATTGTGCGAAATGATATATATTAGTGCCAAATACAACAAAGGAGGAGGGTTTTATTGGATCAGAATAAATCTTTGTCGACGGAAGAAGTCGCCAATATCCTTCATGTCAGTAAAAGCACCATCTATACGTTGATTAAAAAAGGCGAGATCGTTTCCTACAAGATCGGAAGAAAGGTCCGGTTTACACAGGAGGACGTGGACGCCTATATTGCGAGAAGCCGGCATTCCCAGCAGGTGGCGGCTCCGGTACAGAAAGTAACCGTCCAGAGCAGCCTTCTGTATGGGGATTCCGTCCAGAAGCAGCCGCTGATTATCTCCGGCCAGGATGTGATTCTGGATATTCTGTCCAACTATCTTCATCAATATGGGATACAGGCGCTGCGGGCGTATGTGGGGAGCTTTGAAAGCCTTCTGTCGCTGTATCAGGGGAACGTGCAGGCGGCCACCTGCCATCTGTGGGATTCGGATACGGACAGCTATAATCTGCCCTATATCCGCCGCCTGATGCCCGGGGTCCATGCGGTGGCCGTCAACCTGACCTGGAGGATGCAGGGCTTTTATGTGAAAAAGGGCAATCCGAAGGGGATTACCTCCTGGGAGGATCTGACGCGTCCGGATGTGGTCATTTTAAACCGGCGGAACGGGACCGGCTCCAGGATTCTGTTGGACGAACATCTGTTCCGGATGGGCGTCCCTTCCGGTTCGGTCAAAGGATACGGGAACGAAATGTCGTCGCATCTGACGGTGGCGGCGGCTATTGTGGAAGGACAGGCCGATGTGGGGATCGGCACCGGGCGGATCATCAAGCAGTTTCCGGAGCTGGAGTTTATCCCGGTCCAGAGGGAACGCTATGATCTGGTCATCAAAAAAGACATGTATTATTCGCCGGAGATCCAGGCCATGCTCCAGATCCTGAGGTCCCGGGAATATCAGAACGATATTTTTTCCATTGCGGATAATGATTACACGGATCTGGGAAAGATCGTGGGGGAGGTATGAGATGCTGAAGGTAAAAACACCTGAGGAAGTATATGAGATTATAAAGACGCAGTTTGAACAGGTGCCGGACAGGACAGAGACGGTTCCCTATACGGAAGCCGCCGGACGGGTGCTGGCGGAGGACATCTGCGCTTCTGAATACGTTCCGGCTTTCGACCGGTCCACCGTGGACGGCTTTGCCGTACGTGCAAAGGACACCTTCGGCTGCAGCGACAGCATCCCGGCGATCCTGAAGAACACGCAGGAGATCCTGATGGGACAGGCGGCCGGCTTTGCGCTGGAGGAAGGGTGCTGCGCGCCGATTCCCACCGGCGGGGAACTGCCGGAGGGTGCGGATGCGGTTCAGATGATCGAATATACCGAGGATTACAGGGACGGCACGACCGGTATCCTGAAACCGGCGGCTCCGGGGCATAATGTGATCCTGAAGGGGGACGACGTGTATCCGGGCAAGCCGGTCCTTCCGGCAGGGCGCAGGCTGACGCCCCAGGATATCGGAGCGCTGGCCGCCATGGGCGTGGTGGAGGTCCCGGTGGTACGCAGGATGAAAGTGGGTATTCTGTCCACGGGGGACGAGCTGGTTTCACCGGAACAGACTCCGGGACCGGGACAGATCCGGGATGTGAACAGCAGCCTGCTTTCCGCGCTCATGGTACGGCTGGGGGCTTCGCCGGCCGTCTATGGGATCGTTCCGGATCAGGAAGATCTGCTTGGACGGAAGATGGAGGAAGCGGTCGGCGCATGCGATCTGGTGCTGATGTCCGGCGGCAGCAGCGTGGGGGTCAAGGACGCGGCCTGCCGCGTGATCGAAGCCAGGGGAGAGATCCTGTTCCACGGGATTGCCATGAAGCCGGGAAAACCGACGCTTTTTGGAAAGATCGGAAGCTGTCCGGTGATCGGGCTTCCGGGGCATCCGGTGGCGGCGTTTTTTATCACGCACATCTTTGTGAGGAGGCTTCTGGCGCAGCTTGGCGGATATGCGCTGCGGGATATCCCGGTCATGGCGCGGCTTTCGGAGTCGGTGGAGGCAAATCATGGACGCGCCCAGTACAACGGAGTGTTTCTGGAGCGGGAAGACGGCCGGCTCACGGCCCGGCCCATCCGCGGAAAATCCGGCCTGATTACAACGCTGGCCGGCTCGGACGGTTACTTTTGTATTCCCAGGGACTGCGAGGGGCTGCCCGCGGGAGCAGAGGTCGCGGTCACCCTGTATTCGGTCGACGGGTGAGCGGCGAAAAGTGGTCGGCGGGTGAAAGACAGGCGGCTGGAGAGCGATGGACGGATGCATGCCGGGCGGCTTAAAAATAATTGATGGAAAAGGATGGAAATTGTGATGGCATTTCAATATTTGACCAATGTACCGCTGGAACAGGCGAAAAAAGAATATCTGGAACTTTTAGTCAAAAACGGAATGAGAGGCGTTCCTGAGAGGATCCGCGTACAGGATGCCTGCGGGAGAGTGACGGCCTGCGCGGTCTATGCGCACATCTGCGCGCCCCATTACCATGCAAGCGCCATGGACGGGATCGCAGTGCAGGCGGGGGACACGTTTGGCGCGACCCAGACCACCCCGGTGACGCTGCCGCCGGAGCGGTATACGGTGGTGGATACCGGAGATCCGGTTCCGGAGCACTGCGACGCGGTCATTATGGTTGAGGATCTGGTGAAAGAAGAGGACGGTTCGGTCCGTCTCCACGATGCGGCGGCGCCCTGGCAGCATATCCGCCAGATCGGGGAGGATATCTGCGCCGGCGAGATGATCCTGCCTGCTTATACGGTGGTCTCGCCTTCCGCCATCGGCGCGCTGCTGGCGGGAGGCGTGCTGGAACTGGATGTGCTGAAAAAACCGGTGGTCGGCATCATCCCCACAGGCGACGAGATCATTTTGCCCACCGCGGACCCGGCTCCCGGCGATATCATAGAATTCAACTCATCCATTTTCTCGGCCATGCTCCGGGAATGGGGCGCCGAACCGCTGACTTTCCCCATTGTGCCGGACCGGTTTGACGAGATCAAAGCGGCGGTGTCTGAAGCGCTGTCGAAGTGCGACATAGTGATTTTGAACGCCGGTTCCTCGGCGGGACGGGAGGATTATTCCGCGCAGGTGATCCGGGAACTGGGGGGCGTACTCTACCACGGGGTTGCCATGAAACCCGGAAAACCGGCGATCCTGGGTTACCAGGGCCCTAAACCTGTCCTGGGCGTCCCGGGCTATCCGGTGTCGGGGATCATCGTGATCGAACAGCTTTTAAAGCCGATCATCGAAGCCATGACCCGCCGTCCGGTCCGCCAGGAGGAGACGGTCCGTGCGCAGCTGTCCCGGCCGGTGGTCTCCGGGCTGAAATATGAGGAATTTGTCCGGGTCCGTATGGGACATGTGGACGGGCGCCTGATCGCCACGCCTCTGAACCGGGGCAGCGGCGTGGTCTCTTCGTTTATGAAGGCAGACGGGATTCTTGTGATTCCTCAGGGGCTTGAGGGGCACGAAGCCGGAAGCGAAGTGGAGATCCGCCTTCTGCGGCCGAAAGAAGAGCTGGAGCATACGCTGGTGGCCATCGGAAGCCATGACCCGCTTCTGGACGAGCTGGCGGATCTGCTTCACCGCGGGAATCCGGCGTATTATATGGCTTCCACCCATACCGGTTCCATGGGCGGCATCATGGCTGTCCGCCGTGGGGAGACACATGTGGCGGGGATCCATCTTCTGGATGAGAACGACGGAACCTACAACGAGTCTTATGCCCGCAGATATTTTCCGGGCGGGGGCGTTCGCCTTGTGGAATGCGTCGGAAGGACTCAGGGGATCATGGCGGAGGCAGGCAATCCCAAACAGATCACGGGGATCGAATCCCTTGCATCGTCCGACATACGTTATGTAAACCGGCAGAAAGGATCGGGGACAAGGATTCTCATGGATTATCTATGTAAAAAGCACGGCCTGGATACCGCCTCGATCTATGGCTATGAGCGGGAGGAATTTACGCATACTTCGGTTGCGGCTCAGATCGCGTCCGGCTCTGCGGATGCGGGGATGGGAATCTATTCTGCCGCCAGGATGTACGGCCTGGCGTTTATTCCGGTATGTACGGAGCAGTATGACCTGCTGATTCCGGACAGCGCGTGGGATACGCCGCTGGTACAGGAAATGCTTGAGATTCTGAGAAGCAGGGAATTTGCCGGGAAGCTTGAGGAGCTGGGCGGCTATACGCTGCAGTCTCCGGGGGAGGTCAGATGCCGTTTTTAAGGAGGGGCTTTCATGAACAGCAGATCTTCCGTGTTTGACACGGTTGTGATCGGCGGAGGGCTTTTGGGCTGCTTCTGCGCACTGAACCTTGTCCGCCGTTCTGCCGGTACGCTGCTTCTGGAAAAAAGAGAAGATGTGTGCACCGGCATGTCCAGAGCCAACACGGCGGTTATCTATCCAGGGTATGACAATCATCCGGGTTCGCTGAAGACCAATTTGACACGGAAGGCAAACCGGGATCTGGACAAACTCTGCCGGAAACTGGGGGTACCATTTCTGCGCTGCGGTTCCATTCTGGTAAGCTGCGGACCGAAGGGGGACCGTATGGTGGAGAAAAAGTATCGTCAGGGAATGGAGAACGGCGTGCCTGGACTGGAGCTTTTATCTGCCAGGGAGATCCGCCGGATGGAGCCGGGGCTGACACCGCAGGCCACGACGGGGCTGTATGCCCCGTCGACGGCAACAGTTCATCCGTGGGAACTGGGGATTGCTGCATGGGAAGCGGCGGGAGAACTGGGCTTAAAAACGCAGTTCTGTTCGGAAGTGACCGCCATATGGAAGCAGGAAGGTTTTTTCTGTCTGGAAGTCAATAAAAGGCAGATAGTGAGAAGCCGTACGGTGGTCAACTGTGCGGGTATACTGGCGGACAGGGTGCAGGAACTCTACAGCCGGCCGCTGATCCGCATAAGGGCGGAGCTGGCGGAATATATGCTGTACGAACCGGCGCCCGGACGCGCGCCGCAGCACATTATCTTCAGCGAGACGGAAGAGAACGGAAAAGGGATCACGCTGGTACCAGCCATAAACGGGAAAGTACTGGCAGGAACAGCCAACCGTCCCGCCCGGGCGGACTCGCCTCCTGCCACTTCTGCTGCCGGCTGCGAAAGACTGACGGAAGCATGCAGGAAGCTTTTTCCGGGACTTGCAGACGGCAGGCGGATCCGGAACTTTGCCGGCCTCCGGCCCAATCCTTACCGGCCGGACAGTCCGCAGACGAGGCTTTGCGGCCTGGAACCCCTGATTACGGAGACAGGAGACGGCCTGATCAGCCTGATTGGGATCAAGACGCCGGGCCTTACCTGTGCCAATGAGCTGGGGCGGCTTGTCAGCGGCAGGATCCTCGGACTGCTGGGAAGAAACAGTGCGGAGCAAAAGGAGATTCCGCGCCGCCGAACATATGAGGAATACCTGAAAGCGCCGGAGCATCAAAAGATCATATGCCGGTGCGGGAATATCACAGAGGGGGAGATCCTGGCTGCCATCCAAAGGGGCGCAGTTACGCTGGACGGGGTAAAGCGGCGGACTGGAAGCGGTATGGGCCTGTGTCAGGGCAGCTATTGTTCGGCCCGGATTGCCGGTCTTCTTATGGAACAGCTGTCCGCGACGGACGGACGGGTTATGAAGGATGGGAGAGACTCCTGCTATCTGTATCATGAAAACGGAGGGTACAGTCATGTTTGACAGTCCGCTGCTGATCGTTGGAGGCGGAGCGGCGGGAATGGCAGCCGCCCTGTCTGCCCGAAAGAGATTTTCTGAACTGGCGCCTGGAACGGACGTCGGGAATCTGGTTACGCTTCTGGAACGGGAGTCTGTGCCGGGCGGCGTATTAAAACAGTGCATTCACCGCGGCTTTGGGCTTACGCGTTTTTCTTCTAATCTGACGGGCATTGAGTATATGCACCGGTTTACCGGGCCTTTTAAAAGGTCCGGGGTCCGTTTTCTGCCTGATACCACTGCTTTGGAGGTATGTCCGGACCGGACGCTTCTGGCGGTCGGACCCAAAACGGGGCGGTGCAGAATCTCCTTTGAACATCTCATTCTTGCCAGCGGATGCTATGAACGTCCGTTTCAGTCGCTGACTGCCGCAGGGACAAGGCCGGCCGGAATCTACACTGCAGGAGAAGCACAGTATCTGATCAACTGCTGCCATGCAGAAATCGGAGAGAGAGCAGTGATCCTGGGGAGCGGAGACATGGGACAGATCCTTGCCCGCAGAATGGTTCTGAAAGGGAAAGGAGTCGTGGCGCTCATCGAACAGGAGTCCGTCTGCGGCGGACTTTCGAAAAACCGCAGGGACTGTCTGGACAAATATCAAATACCGGTGATCCTCTCATCTACCATCGTCTGTGTACATGGGGAAGGGAGGATCACCGGCGTTACGGTTCGTAATATCATCACTGGAGAAGAGCGGCTGATCTTCTGTGACACGCTGGTCAGCGCAGTGGGGCTGATCCCGGAGAAAAGGATCCTTCCGGAATGCTGGCAGGATGGAGATCTGCCGGACTGGATATCGCTGTGCGGAAACTGTCATCATGTTCATAAAATCGTGGACAGTGTTACGCTGCAGGCGGAAGAAGCGGGGGGTCTGGCGGCAGAAAAGATCGCTTCCTGCCATTTTTCTGAAATGACATAAGGCATAAAATGCTACCTGTAATGGACAGGAAAAAAACAATTGACAGAACGATAGTCACTTTGTATGATAAATAGTATGAGATTGTTAAATTTTTGTTGAAGTTTAACAGCAAATAATCAAGGGTGTTTTGTCAACAAAGTATTTTCCGGTGCATAATGTCGGAAAACAGGTAAGGAGGTAAGGTATGAAGTGTATTAACACCGTCGATGCTGCAGGCCATGTTCTGTGCCACGACATCACAAGGATCGTAAAAGATGTGGTAAAGGACGCAGTGTTCCGGAAAGGGCATGTGATCACAGAGGAAGATATTCCGATGCTGTTGTCTGTGGGAAAGGATCATGTGTATGTGTGGGAGAAGAATGAAAATATGCTGCATGAGGATGAAGCCGCACAGATTCTGTATGAAGTCTGTAAAAACGAACATATGCATCCGACTCCGGTAAAAGAGGGGAAGATTGAACTGGTGGCGGACTGCGACGGGCTGTTCCGCGTGGACGTGGACCGGCTGGATGCAGTCAATGAAATCGAAGAAATCATGATAGCTACCCGGCATACGAATACGGCGGTGAAAAAAGGGGACCGGCTGCTTGGAACAAGAGTGATTCCGCTGGTAATTGAAAAGGCAAAGATGGAGCAGGTGAGAGAGACAGCAGGCAGTGCGCCTCTTGTATCTCTCACGCCGTTTAAAACCATGAAGGCAGGAATCGTGACGACCGGGAATGAGGTATATTACGGAAGAATCAAAGATACATTTACGCCTGTGGTAATCCATAAGCTTTCTGCATTTGGAATCAGCGTTTCCGGGCATGTTGTGTGCGATGACGATCAGGAAAAGATTACAAATGCGATTCTGGAATTAAAGGAACAGGGCGCAGATATGATCGTCTGTACCGGAGGCATGAGCGTGGATCCAGACGATAAAACGCCGGGAGCTATCAAGCATACAGGGGCCAGGATCGTGTCTTACGGTGCGCCGGTGCTGCCGGGGGCCATGTTCCTTCTGGGATATTTTGAAGACGGGACGCCGGTGATGGGGCTTCCGGGCTGCGTGATGTATGCGAAAGCGACGATTTTTGATCTGGTTCTGCCCCGCATTGCGGCGGGAGTTCCGGTGACCAGAAAAGAACTGGCGCATATGGGAAACGGCGGGTTCTGCCTTGGATGTAAAACCTGTCATTATCCCAACTGCGGATTTGGCAAAGGAGTATAGAACAGGAACTCATGAAGAAAACGGGCGCTTTGATTATCGCTTCTTCTGACTTCAGGGAAGAGAACAGAGACAATGAAGATATTCCGGTATTTCTGCCCATGCATCCGCTGGACGGGACGACGGTCATCAAACGGGTGATTGCCACGCTTCGAAGAGCAGGTCTTTCACCCATTCTGGTGGTCCTGGGATACCAGAAGGAAGTGCTGAAAAACCATTTAAGCCATAATAAGGTTCTCTGGATAGAGGACGGACAGTATCAGGATCATGACCTGCAGGATTCTCTCGAGCTGGGACTTCAGGAGGCAGAAAAACACATGGACCGCGCGGCGGTGATTCCGGTGGAATATCCCGCATTCACGAAAGAAACGCTGGAGGAGCTTCTTAAATGTCCGGGAAGCGCGGTTCCGGTCTGCCAGGGACTGGAAGGATATCCAAGACTTTATGCGTTTGGAGAACAGGGTGAAAAGGACGAATGCCGGTGTCTGGTGGAGGATCCGGGATGCGTCCTTTCAATCCGGGCGGAAGGAGGGATTCGGAAGGCTGGGGAATATGTGAAGGCCCAGCGGGATGCCAATGAACTCCGGTGCCGGAACCGGTTGATTTTGTCGAAGGAAGAGGATTTCTTTGATCCGGAGGTGTATCGGCTTCTGCGGTTTATCGACGAGTCGGGTTCCATTCAGTCGGCTGCCGCCCGGATGGGGATGTCTTATACCAGAGGCTGGAAAATGGTGAACAGGCTGGAAAAAGAGATGGGATTCCTGTTTCTTAACCGCTGTAACGGCGGGAAGAATGGAGGAAGCTCTACGATCACGGAAGAGGGCAGAACTTTCATGGAACGTTATCATGCCATGGAAGAGGATATGAGACGGATCGGACAGCGGTTTTTCGACACCTATTTTCAGGATTTTCAGTGAATTTGTTACTTTCCACAGGCCCGTCATTTGGAAAAGTTTATTGACATGAAACTTTCAGAAGGTTTATAATGTCCTTATCGTTATTTATATAAAAAAATAACGAAACAGACGAAGGGGAGGTTATAACCATGAAAAGAAAGATGATGGCGGCGATGATGATGGCGTCTGCGCTGTGCGCGTCCATGCTGGCGGGCTGCGGCTCGAAGGAAGCGGAGACACCGGTGGAAGCGCCGGCCGAAACGGAAGAGCCGGTCGGGGAGAGAGACGGATCGGAAGATACGGCCGGAACGGAAGCGCCGTCTGAAACGGAAACCGCGCCGGAAGAAGCGGTCACGCTGAATATCTTTGCGGCGGCTTCCATGACGGAGACGCTGGAGAAGATTCAGACACTGTATGCGGAAGCGGCGCCGGAGGTGACGCTGGTATTTAACTTTGACTCTTCCGGAACCCTGAAGACTCAGATTCAGGAAGGTGCGGACTGCGACGTGTTTATCTCTGCGGCTCAGAAGCAGATGAACCAGCTTGACATTACCGCGGATCCGGAGGTCAATGAGGAGGGTCTTGACTTTGTGCTGGAGGGCAGCCGGGTCAACCTTCTGGAAAATAAAGTGGTGCTGGCGGTTCCGGAGGGAAATCCGGCAGGCATCGAGAGCTTTGAGGATCTGGGGACGGACAGGCTGAAGCTTCTGGCGCTGGGGAATGAAGACGTGCCGGTGGGTCAGTATTCCACGGAGATTCTGACCAGTCTGGGATTCCTGGAGGGCCTGGAGACAGACGGAAAGATTACTTACGCCTCCAATGTAAAGGAAGTAACCACTCAGGTATCGGAGGCGTCGGCGGATGCGGGCATCATCTATGCGACGGATGCGTTCTCGGCAGGACTTACGGCCGTGGATGAGGCAGGGACGGATCTGTGCAGGCAGGTGATCTATCCCGCGGCGGTTTTGAATACTTCCAAAGCTCCGGAAACGGCACAGGCGTTTCTGGACTATCTGAAAACCGACGAGTGTATGGAAATATTCGGTGAAGTGGGATTTTCCAAAGCGCTGTAGTTCCTGCACGGAAGGGGCGTTGGGGCCGGGCGGGGAATTCCGGTTTCCCGTCGCCGCCTTTTTGATGAGGGAATGGATAAGGGGAAGTTATGGACTGGTATCCGCTTTTTAATTCTTTACGGATCGCGTTGATCTCCAGCGTGATTGTGTTTTTTACAGGCATCTGCGCAGCTTATTATATCGCCAGACTGCATCCGGTTCTGAAAGGGTTCCTGGATGTGGTGCTGACTCTGCCGCTGGTGCTTCCGCCCACGGTGGTGGGATATTTCCTGCTTGTGCTTCTGGGGCCCCGGAGACCTTTTGGCGCGTGGTTTCTGGAGACTTTTGACGCCAGACTGGTGATGACCTGGTATTCGGGTGTGTTCGCAGCGTCCGTGGTGGCGTTTCCGCTGATGTACCGGACGGCGAGAGGCGCTTTTGAGAGTTTTGATGAGACGCTCTCCGATGCCGGACAGACACTGGGGCTTGGCAATGCGTATATTTTCTGGAGAATCCGGATGCCGGCGTGCCGACAGGGGATTATGGCCGGGGCCGTACTGGCTTTTGCGAGGGCGCTGGGGGAATACGGCGCCACCAGCATGATCGCGGGATATACGCCGGGAAAGACGGCAACCATCTCCACTACTGTCTATCAGCTCTGGCGGACGGACAATGATACCCTTGCCTTCCGCTGGGTTCTGGTGAATGTGGCTGTTTCGGCAGTGGTGCTTCTGGCAGTCAATCTGCTGGAACGAAGAGAGCGCAGTCGGTCAGGGCATGGCCGTCGTCCGTCCTGAGATGTACAGGAAGGATAAGAACCGGTGCGGGGAGGGGTTTTCATGGCGCTGAAAGTGGATATCAGGAAGAAACTGGGAAATTTTACGCTTCGGACGGCTTTTTTTGCGGATCAGGGCGTGACCGGGATCCTGGGCGCTTCCGGCTGCGGGAAGAGTATGACGCTCCGTTGTATTGCAGGGATTATAAAACCGGATGAGGGAAAAATTGAACTGGACGGAACGGTGTTTTTCGATTCGGAAAAGAAAATCAATCTGAGACCCCAGAAAAGACAGGTAGGGCTTCTGTTTCAGAATTATGCGCTGTTTCCGAATATGACGGTCAGGCAGAATCTGATGGCCGGTTTAAGGACCCGGGAAAAGAAAGGGGAAAAAGCGGATCTTCTGGTGCGTGAGATGATAAGCCGTTTTTCGCTGGAAGGCCTGGAAGGACACCGTCCTTCCCAGCTCTCCGGGGGGCAGCAGCAGCGGGCGGCACTGGCGAGGATTCTTCTGTCCAGACCCCGCATGCTGATGCTGGATGAACCTTTTTCCGCACTGGACGGATACCTGAAGTGGAATATGGAACTGGAACTTTTGGAGGTGCTCCAGGAATATGCGTGCAGCACGCTCTTTGTGTCTCACAGCCGGGACGAGATCTACCGGATCTGCGATCAGGTCTGTGTGATGGATCGGGGAACATCCGGACCGGTCATACCGGTGAAGCAGCTTTTTGAGGCGCCGGTGTCAAAAGCAGCGGCCCTTTTGTCAGGCTGCAAGAATTATTCCCGTGCCCGGGAGGCGGGGGAAGGTCAGGTGTATGCAGAGGACTGGCACGTGATTTTTCGGCATACGGGGAAAAAGCCTGCCGGTTTTTGCCATATCGGGATCCGCAGCCATTATCTATGTCCGATAGCAGAGGAAGAGGCAAAGGGGAAAGAAAATGTATTCCGATGCAGAATAGAGAAAGTCATAGAGGATGTATTTTCCATGGTGCTTATGGTGCGGCCGGCTGGCGCCCTGATGCAGCCGGATATGAACAGACACGAAGGTCAGATCCGTGTGGAGCTGTCAAAGGAATGCTGGAATGCATTCTGCAGAAAGGAAAATGTCTCTGCAGATATCCTGATCCATGTGGATCCGAAGGATGTGATGCTGCTGGAGTAGACTTCACGTATCAGGCGTACGGCAGTAAATAAATATCGAATGGAGGAAAATTTATGGAGGAAAATCATGAAAAGAA
The DNA here is from genome assembly GCA_910583615.1 of uncultured Lachnospiraceae bacterium. GTDB lineage: Bacteria > Bacillota > Clostridia > Lachnospirales > Lachnospiraceae > Hominiventricola. The sequence continues at coordinate 29,142 of CAJTXP010000047.1, forward strand.
CGGGATGAGAGCGGCGGTTATTACATCCAGCGATTCCGGATATGCGGGAGAACGGGAAGACAGGAGCGGTCCGCTGATCCGCGGGATCCTGGAAGCAAACGGCTATGAGGTGGTGTACAGCACAGTGCTTCCGGATGAACGGGAGATTCTGGCAAAAGAAATGGCGCGGATCGCTGATGAAGGGCTGGCGGAGCTGATTCTGACAACAGGAGGGACGGGCTTTTCTCCCAGAGACTGTATGCCGGAAGCGACCATGGACGTTGCAGAACGCGCGGTGCCGGGAATTCCGGAAGCCATGCGGGCTTACAGCATGACCATTACGCCCCGCGCCATGCTGAGCCGTGCGGCAGCCGGAATCCGGAAATCCACGCTCATCATCAATCTTCCCGGCAGTCCAAAAGCCGTTCGGGAAAGTCTGGAATATATTCTTCCGGCGCTGGAACATGGTCTGGAGATTCTGACCGGCAGGGCGTCAGACTGCGCGCGGAAATAAGAGAACAGGGAGCGCTGATGAAAAACAGGCCCCTGTCTGTGTGTCCGGTACCCGTATGGACCGGAGTATACAGACAGGAGCCTGTTTTTCATCAGCTTTTTTATGTCCCTCGTCCTGACGACGGGAAATTATCAGATAATGAAAGCGTTTTGGTTGATATATATGAAACGATGGGTTTGTTTTGGTTAATTATCCTCAAAATAGAATAATAGGATCGCCATAATTTTATTGACTAATTGGTAAAAGAGGCTTATATTGTCAGATATAAGACAAAGTTATTGTGCATTTTGACCATGAGTGCCGCAGGGATCCGTGTCAGGACCATGACCGGTCAGATCTTTTAAACGCTGCATGCCGGTGTCTGAGATGAAAACCAGTTCACTGGGTTCTCCATTTACGTTTTCGCCTTTCAGGCGGAGAAAATTAGCGGTTTCGTAAAAATCAATGGGGAGTTCCCGGCGGAAAGTCTCTCCTGTTGCCTGATCGGTCACTTCCAGTGTTACCATGTCTGCGTGGATCTCATGAAGTTCCATTTGTGCTCCTCCTACGTTTCAATGCAATGTCTGGCAGGACAGATTCTATTCTGTCAGACATCCTGTGAAATTTGTTTTTCACATTTTAGCATAAAGAATCAGATTTGAAAAGAGTGATCTTCTCATACACGGTAACCGGAAATGCACAGTATATATTTTTCAAAGGAGGTCAAAGAATGATCAAAAAAGTTCTCATCATCAACGGGACCGAGCGCACCCTTGTAGT
>CAJTXP010000048.1 GCA_910583615.1 uncultured Lachnospiraceae bacterium
TACACTCCATACGAGCGCAGAGCACACAGGCCCAGGACGCAGACCACCGCCCATCCCGCCCACCCCGCAAGAAGCAACGTACCGGCTGCTTTTTGCATCAGTGCCAGGCCGCAGTCAGCAGCCGGAGTCACCTCTGGAATCTGTGACTCCGGCCGTCATAGACCTATATCTCAATCACCCACTCACAACTTCCATCCTCCTTTTTTCTCCTGCACAGCAGCCCCATCTCGATCTCCAGGCAGTCCGCCTGCATGCCGTCGAAAACCTGCTCCAGTTCCCGTTCCAGCTTTGTGATATTTTTGTCAATGCCACGCTTCTGCCGTTTCATGCCAAGGATCTTCTCCGCAAGCTCCTGCACCTTTCGATAGACATTAATCTCCTGATACACAGTCTTTTCCTTTTCTTTGGAAAGCGACCGGCTGGAAGGGATCGTGATCTGGCCGTCTTCCGCATCCGTCGATTTCAGCGCATGCAGTACCGGAGACGGATAGCAGTTTTTCGTCCGCTTAAAATTACAGGTACACCCGATCTCCGCCGTAATCTGCCGGTACTGCTCCCGAAGCTTGACGCAGCTCACGGGCTTTCCGGGAAGCTTGTGGAGGAAACGCTCCGTGACCTGATATTGATAGTTCAGCGTATAAGACATAATCTGATGGACAAATTCCTTTCCTTCTTCTCCCATATGTCCGAACACATACAGCACAGACTGCCGTTCAAAATGAGACAGGTAGCCGGTCTTTCTCGCCTTCTGGCACAGATAGCACATCAGGTTACAGCGTTCCAGCACCGTCTGCACCTCCGCACTGAATTTTCCAAAGCCTTCCAGATTCCGGTCCAGAATTTCTCTCCGTCCGGAAATGGCCGGCTCTTCCTTCTTCTGTCCGCCGTGCATGCCGATGATCCGCTTGAGGGCAGGAAGAGAAAATTTCGCCGCATCCTTCATCCATGCGGAAAAATCCGTGACCGCCTGCAGATCCCCGTTCAGGAAATAACTGCGAAGTCCGCTTCCTGGATGAATTCCAAGAGGAAGCTTGATATTCTGTCCCGCTTTCCCGGCGCGCAGTTTCCTGTCGTCCGGAAAATATTCCACGCTGATTTCTTCCGTCTGCACCTCTTTGATCTGTTCTGTAATGATCTGAGAGAGGGCATGAATATATCTGACAGGAATCCATTCCGTAAAAAAGATCCATATATGATACCCTCTGCACCCGCTGTACTCTGCGTAGCCTTTCAGTCCCAGCCGGTCCAACGCTTTCAGCGCCTCCGCCGCCGCGTGCGCGCATTTTTTCATATACTGGCTGAATTCCGGGCTCTCTATGGAATATTTCAGAAAAATCTTTTTGGAAACATCAAGGTCGATGACCAGATATTTCGCCGTGCTGTTGGGCCGCTGGACATAGGTGCCGACAGTCCGTCTGCCGGACAGATGCTCCCTGACGATCTCCTCCGTCAGCGGCTCGTTTTTCTGCTCCACGACTCTGCGCTGCGCCATATATTCCTCCGCATAGGTGTCCTCCCGTCCCACGAAAAGTTCGCAGAACAGCCGAACCGCCCTGCCGTCCAGTTCCGGTTCCTTCCCTGTATCCGACTCCCAAACGGCAGGCGGTGACAGCAGACGGTCTTTCTCCGTATTCTGCAGCCTCTGATAACGTTCCATCAGACGGGCGGCTTTGTTCAGGCAGTGCAGCTCCGTATAATCCTGGATCATCTCCGTCAGGACATCCGGCTCTTCATAAACGATCAGCCTCTCATATCCAGACAACAGCTCCTGCACAAAAGGAGAATCCGGATCGGGCCTGCATCCCTGATCCAGCTCTTCCAGCCCATACAACTGCTCGTATTCCAGAAGCCAAAGATCGGTACGCTCCTGCTCCTTCCATACACTGATCATATATTCTGCCAGCTCCCGGTAAGTATTGTGAAACGAAGCGCGCAGCCCGGCGATCTTTTGCAGGATTTCCGGCTCTTTCCGTCTTACCATGTACAGGACGACTGCGTATTCCAGAACGCTTTGGATCTTTCGTTCCTCCCGGTAATACTGTTCCCAGCCTTCCAGGATCTCCGCTCCTTTCTTCAGCTTCTCCTCCGCCGTCAGCGCAGAAGAGGTCAGAAACATGCTTTCCAGTCTCTCCTTCAAATTCTGTTCCGCTTTCACCGGAACGCTTTTTCCGTTCCCATCCAGATGATATCCCAGAAAATCCACGCCGCTGCTCACCGGGATCAGCATCGTCTTCTTCTCATTCAGCGTCAGTCCACGCTCCTCCATGCATACTCTTACGAAGCGCAGAAGTTCCGAAGCTGCTTCCTGATCCTTTGCAACTGCCAGCATATCATCTGAGTACCGTACAAACGCAGGCGTCTTCTCCGCCATCTGATAGTCAAAATCCTTCAGATAGATGTTAGAGAGAATCGGCGCGATACCAGAGCCCTGCCAGATTCCCCGCTCCTTTTTCACGATTTCGCCATCCTCCATAAGCGATTCCGCCTGTGCATTTTCCAGAATCAGATCCACAACGTCCGTTTCTTTCAGCGTATGCTGCAGTTCCTTTCTCAGTTTTTCTGCCGATATCGTATTAAAGAAGGAATGAATATCCGCTTTCAGCACCCATCCATCCCTGCGTCTGCGTATCTGAGCTTCCATATGATCGATGGCCTGCAGTGCGGAGCGTCCGTTCCGGTATGCATACGTTCCCCCGGAAAATGCCGGTTCATAGATTTTCTGAAGTTCAAAGGCGATGGACTGCTGTATCACCTTATCCCTCATGGCATAAAGCGCCACGGTCCGCTCTTTTTCCCCTTTATAGAGCTGCACCAGCTTAACCGGCAGCGGATGATACCGATGCTCCTGAAGTTCCAGATGAAGCTGCTTCAGATACTCCTTCTTATTCGCTTCAAACATATCATATGTGATCCCGTCTGCTCCCGGAGCCGGCTTGTTCTTCAGCACCTTCTGAAGGCCTGCATCCAGTTTCTGCAGATCGATGATCCTCGTATAAAGACTCATGTTTTTCTCCTGTGTGTTGTCGTGCATCTGCCTTTCCCAGACCAGGCAGATGTCTTTTTCCTGTAGTTTCTCCCGTATTCCGGCCCCATCATATAATAATGACTTCCTCGTCCGGCCAGCCTTCCGGCTTTTTGGGGACGCCGATGACCTGCTTCTTCCCCATGCAGTTCTTACAAATGTAATAAAAGCAGATATTCCCATCCTGCGCTTCGACTCCCTGCATAATACGCAGCAGTTTTCCGTACAGCTCTTTATACCGCTTCTCATCCAGATCACATTCAAAGACGCTGTACTGCACCCGTCTTCCATAGCCTTCCAGCGTCTTTACAATCTGATTTCTCACCCGGTCAGAAGTAATATCATAACAGACTAAATACATGTAGGGCCCTCCCATCGAAAGGGCACATAGTCTGCGCCTGTCTGTACCGCTTTTTTCAGAAGACTTACCTGTTCCCGGATTCGGGACCGGAAGCTCATCTCTCCTTCGGAAAAACTTTTGTCCGTCATCCAGCGTTCAAATTCCCGGCAGAACTTCTGAAAGCCGTCTTCATTCAGCAGTATCTGGTCCTCCTCCGCGGAAAAATCATATTCCGTGATCATGCGCTTGTTAAACAGCCGGATGACAAGACGGTCCACCACCGGCTGACGGAACTCTTCCACCATGTCCAGCGCCAGCGATTTCCTCCCATAGCGGATGCCGTGGAGAAATCCCAGATACATCTCGAAGGATTCCGCATCCAGTGCATTGTTGACCTCCTTCGTCAGAAATGTATAACCAAGACTGATCATAACATTGATGGGGTCCCGGGGCGGCCGCCGGTTCCTCCCGTGAAATTCAAATTCACACCGGAACATATGGCCGAAGGCTCCGAAGTAAATACTGCTGCAGATGCCTTCCACGCCCAGGATCTCACTGGACGTCTGCCTGCCCGGAAGCTTTCCCAGATATTCTTCCATTTTTTCCGCATCCGGCTGCCAGTCATAAGTGTCCCTGTCAAAATGAAACCTCCGGATCATGGTCATCTGGTTGCGGATCTTGTTGTCCACGATCCTGCGCGCCACTGCCAGACGCCGTTCCAGATCATTCCAGACCTCATACTGCGCCAGACGCAGAAAGATGTTTTTGGACGCCTCCGCCGCCGTGCAGCCCAGATATTTTCCGGAACGGGAAAAATAATTGACGTCCACACCTCTGGTCATCAGCATCTGCAGCGCCTGCGCCGTCACCTGCACGCTGCCGATGACCGCCATATTCGTAAGATTTGCCACAGGGATCTCAAGAAGCGTCTCCGCTCCCTTGCTCACCAGCACGCGTTCATTTTTCCGGCGGACATAAGCGCCCTGTTCTTTTACATACAATACTGCCATGGTCTCATGCCTCCGTTCTGGAGTAATACTCGGAATCCATGGGATTGACCCACTCCATGATCCGTTTCTCCGCTGCAAAATTCACATCTTCAATGACGCACAGCTCCCGGAAAATCTCCTCCGCAAACTTTTTGAATTTTTCAAAATTTGTCTTTCCCACCGGTCCGAGCCCATGGGCAAAGATACTGTTATTGCGCAGATATACCATGGAACGGATCCGTTTCAGCTTGTCCACATGTCTGCCGTTTTCCATCCTGCTGATGGGATCGCCAAGAGCCTGCAGGATCACAAAGCCTTCCAGAAGAGAGACCTGTTCCGACAGATAACCGTTCCCGACTCTTCCATACAGCGCTTTTTTAATATCATTGATATCGTTTTTGAGCTGAGAAAAGCAGTCCTCCGGGGACTGCCCTTCCAGATCCGGTCTCTGTTCAAAATTGTAACGGATATTTTTGTAATCCATGCGGGATACATACAGGCCGTATACTGCCAGACGCCGCTGCTCAATCATTTCCAGCAGACGATAGAGCAGGAGCGTGGCCATATCGTATTTCTCCTGAACCTCCCGCACGCATGCGTTGGTATACATGGTGAACATGAGCGGAATGATATACTGCCGGTCCGTCAGGACTTCCATCTGCCTTTTCGCCGCGATCAGCTCCGGGATCTGTACCAGCCTGCCAAGAACTTCCTCCTGCGCGCAAAGATGCTCTGCATAATCCATCAGGAGAAACTGCCGGTGAGTCCGCCGGTCTCTTCGGATCTCCCGGTTCAACTGCCTCATATACTCATACGCCTCTGAGAAATCCAGTGCATCCCATGCTTCATAGCTTTTCGCCAGAAGATACGCAAAGTTCATCTCCTGCCGAATGGCCGGGTCCGGAATCTCCTCCTTCAGCGTCAGCAGACGCTCGCCTGCTCCGGCATAGTTATATTCGCCGAACAGAGTCAGCGCCTTCTCGATCTCGATATCTCCGAACACTTCCAGAGGATTATCAATCCAGAACATGCGTTCTGTCCCGGGGTTGGGCTTCCGGAAATCCACCAGATATTCCGTGCATCCCACATAGAGCAGCTGCACGCCGATCATGGCGCCCGCCATGGCTGCCGCGGCTGACATGGCCTTTGTCCCTCCGGTAAAATCAATATAGATTTTCTCCGGTTTCTTCCATTTCAGATAGGCCCTCTTGATCTCCCGGTAGATATCCAGCGGTTCCGTCTCATGGATGATGCTCTTCTCATATCCGGCCGCGTCCAGACCGCAGTAATCCACCACCTTCGCCAGATACCGTTCGGAAACTTCCGTATACAAAAAAAGAACCCGTTTGGGCTCCAGCAGCATAATATCCAGGACCAGCGGTTCGTAAGAGGTCCCCACAGACAGAATCAGGCATTCTACAGGCTCCGTCACCTGCGGGCGGTTGTTCTGTATGAACGTTTCCACGATGGGCTCCATGAGAATGTTCTCATAATAAGCTTCCGCTTCCTTTCTCTGTTCCGCCGTCTTGCGCTCCAGCTGCTTCCAGTGCTCCGCAAGCTCCGTCAGGCTTTTCTTTCCGGTCTGCTTTCTTTTTGTGTCCGTTGTGTTTGTTGTTTTTGTTGTCTTTCCCATTTGTTTTCTCCTTTTTCTCTTTTGTCCGTAAACGGCGAATCAATAACGCTGTCTTGGAAGCGTAATGCCCCATCGTTTACGTTTGTCAGGTAACTGCACACTGCGCATCTGACGGCCGATGCTTCCAAGCGTCTCTCCCGCCCCCCTTTCTTTCCATAATCTTCAGATCCTCAGGTGCAATGCCCTGCGGCGGGCGTGAAAATTTCTGAAAATCCGAAATGTCAGCTGCGTTCGTGCCGTGACAGCAAAAAAGAGTCTGTGAAAAATCCCGGCAATTCCGGATTCTTTCACAGACCCTTTTCTGTTCTGCACTTCCTGATCGTCTCTTCATTTGTATGCGCTTTCTTAGTGCCCTGCGGCGGGCGTGTTCTGATTTCTGTTCAACAACAATAGCAATGCCAACAACAACGTGTCAATGCCCTGTGGCGGGCTTCTCCCATTTCTACAGCCCGGAAAGAAAGAGGTATTTCCCATGAACATGCTGTGTCAATGCCCTATATCAGGCTTCTCCCATTTCTACGGCCCGGCAATTTGTCACCGCGAATTCCGTCTGCAGGATTGTGTCAATGCCCTACATCGGGCTTCTCCCATTTCTACGTCTATTAAAAAGGAGGAAGAAAAAATGACAGTTTTTGTGTCAATGCCCTACATCGGGCTTCTCCCATTTCTACTGGAGATGGTAGACGATGACACTCAAGACAATGCAGTGTGTCAATGCCCTACATCGGGCTTCTCCCATTTCTACCTTCCAAAAGTTTTCGTGTTCGGGATGCTCATTGGATGTGTCAATGCCCTACATCGGGCTTCTCCCATTTCTACGCCGTTCAGACCCCGAAGAAGTCAACAGTCACTCCTGTGTCAATGCCCTACATCGGGCTTCTCCCATTTCTACTGCAACAACCGAGGAAGTAGAAAGGGCCAAGGAGATTGTGTCAATGCCCTACATCGGGCTTCTCCCATTTCTACACAAAATCGACTGGGTGAAACTAGCCCTAGATTTTTGTGTCAATGCCCTACATCGGGCTTCTCCCATTTCTACAGTACCCTTTAAAAAACCTTATAAAATCAATGGTTTCCGGGACCGTTTTCAGGGGGTAATTGTCAGAAAATTCTGAAAATTCCAATTTTCCAAACAAAACTGTGCATGTTTACAATTTGTTCATAATTAAGCACATTTTTATTCTACATCGCATACTGTAAAAATGCAAGCAAAATCTGCTTTTCCTTAACAATTTATTATTTTTCGTGCGGCAGGGCTGAAGTTCCTGTGTTTCTGTTAAACATGTTGTCATAATCGTAAGACGACATATCCTGCGTTTGGAAATCGCTGAAGAAGCGGTTTTCGTTATTTCCAGGACATCTGCAACTGCTTCCTGCTCTTTGCACAATCTGACAAATACAGATTGATTAATGTCTGATATGGTATGCCTGATTCCTCACTCTGTTTCTTAAAATAATCTACTGTATCACTGTCTATGTCTATCGTTATCTGCTTTTTTAATCTTTTTGTATAAGGATTCTTTCTCGGATTTAAACTTTCAATATTATATCCCTCTCTCATTGATTTCACCTCCTGCATATCTGTTATATGTTCTTATTTCGTTTTTAGTCGCCTTGCTTGCTGAAATAATTCTGATAATGCTGTCATCTTCTCGATAGCAATGACTCACAATGCACAAATTTTCATGTTTGGTAATGACAAGTATCAAAAACCTCTCCTCTCTTATAGAATGATCCGGATCATCAAATATAATTGCATTATCATCATAAAATACCGTTGCAGCTTCTTCAAAATCAATTCCATGCTTGACTATGTTGATTTGATTCTTGTTTTCATCCCATTCAAAACTTATATATTTCATAATTAAATTTTAATTATCATATAATTATTTATCAATGGATGAAACCAGATAGGGATAAAACATAAAAATTATGTTTACAATTTATGATATTGTCCATAGAAATAGCGAGCATCGGATTATGTCAGCCATAATCCTGGTTTACAACCAAACGATAAGAAAGCTTCCGCGAAATATGCATTACATGATTTTCAAAAGAATTTCTGTTGGGGTAAACATGGGAATATCCATGCCATCAAAATCTCTTTTGTTTCGGGTGACAATACAATCACAATGTATAGATTTGGCGCAAGTAGCTACAAGGCAATCCTCAAAATCTTTTGCCTTTTTCTGAAATGCAATCAGAACATCATTGTTAGTAACACTGCATACTTTGACAATCTCCAAAAGTTTTCCGACTGCCTTATATGCCATATCAATGCTGTGGGTATATTTTCTTACAAGATAATAGATGTCGGTAACAGAAGATGCTGATACAAAACCGTCTATTTTGTGTTCTTCACAAAACTTTAAAACTTTGTAAGAATCTTCTATAAAAGGCTCCCTTTCCAATAACACATCAATGATTACATTTGTATCACACATTATTTTCATATTTTAACAGACGCTCCTCTCGCAAAGAATCCATATCTATATCAGAAGAAATACCACCAAGCATCCCGCGCAAGGAATCCACAGCAGAAATTTGGGGATTTACAACTTTAGCAACCGTTTTTCCATTACGAGTAATAAAGACATCTTCCTTGGTAATTAATTCAAGGTACTTACCGAAATTAGCTTTAAATTCTGTCGCTGTAACAACCATGGCTGAATCCTCCTTTTATTTAGGTCATTCTTATTATATGCGATTTTAGAAAGAAAATCAATAAAATCGTGCGAAACCAGAAGAAACGATATCAAAATTCGTTCGATAGGAAAGAAAAAACTTTTTTCTATATTTTTATCCTATCTGGTTTCATCCATGTCTGAATAAAAAATATTTGCTGAAAATCCAATGCAACAGCCACAATCCGGACATACATCATAAAAAGAGTCTGTAAAAAATCCCGGTGATTACGAATTCTTTTACAGACTCTGTCCTGTACTTTCCGATGATTTCTGCATCTATGTGCACATCCATAGTGCTCTGTGTTGGGCTTCTCCCCCCATTTTCCGAACAAAACTGTGCATGTTTACAATTTGTTCATAATTAAGCACATTTTTATTCTACATCGCATATTACAAAAATGCAAGCAAAATCTGCTTCTCTTTATCAATTTATAATCTTGTGATTATATATTTTTTCCTTTTTCGGAAAAATGTTCCCGCGCCTGTCCGCGGAATTTTGACGAATACGCCTGCCTTCCTTAATTCCTCATTCAGATTCTTCTCTGTATTCAAAGATAAACCATTTTTCATTCATAAAAATCTCTATTGTATCGTCTGCGCCATACTGGTATCCAAAGCCGCTTCCGAAGTTGGACTGATTATCTTCCACTGGAATTTCGGTTCCCTCAACCGTCGATGTGATCTCCCCATCCAGGTTGCCGCAGCGCCCGCTGACCGTACTTTCTCTTCCGGTATCACAGTACAATCTGCCGTCTATTCTTACCATGGGGATCCTGTCCTGCATGGCATCCGCCTTTATCTGTTCCATCAGCGTAATTTTATATACCTCTCCCAATTGTGCCGGATAAGATTCCAATATCTCTCCATTGTAAACAATTTCTACAATATCGCCCGTTTGCAGAGCAAGTTTCTCTGTATTAGGAACGCTGAACTTATCGGATGAGTCAAGTTCCAAAGAATCATCAACAGGCTCTACTAGAATGGAACTGTCTGTTATTTCGATCACGGTTGCCTGAAATGTTGTCGCCTGTGTATGATCTGCAAAAGAAAGCGTTTCTGCCTGTTCGAGCAGTATATTTGCATACTGATTCAGTGCTTCGCATGGCTCATATTTAGTCCTGTAACCAACACCGTCAATTACAAGAAATGGATTATACGCCATGATGTTTGTCTGAGTTCCGTCCGCCATGGTTAATGTAAAGACAACACCCTGTCCGCTATATTCTGTATAAGAATTATCTTCATTATAGATAACCACCTCTTTTAATAAATCCACCAGTTCCGTAACTTCCGTAATCTGAATGGTTTTATCCGGCGGTGTTAATCGAACTGTGGCAGACACTATTTGGGAGGGATTCAAATTTTTCCAGGGTTTCCTGCCGCTGAAAACAGCAATTGCCGACACAATGGCAGCTACAGACAGTATACATATCAACGATATAATAATTGTCCTTTTTCTCATAATCATCCTCCGCTTAAAAATCATTTGCATGATATTCTGCTTACTGAAAACTTTTACACATTACAAATATATATCTACAGACTATTTTTCTATGGGTACCTAATTCCGAAAAGGGAGTTATTTTTGGCGTATCAGGGCTGAAGTTCCTGTGTTTCAGTTAAATATGTTACTATAAGCATCGAAACGCTCAAAGCGTCTGACCAAATGGAATGGGTGCGCCGTATCAATAACATCCGCAACCGTGCGGAAGAAATTATTTTGACCGAACTTGTATATGCTTAATCGAATGCCCATTATCGGCTGTATGGCTGATAACGGGCATCAACTTTTTGTGCAGTTAGTCGTTATTGATTTTCCAATAGCCTTTACGGTCTGAGCCAATACGCTCAATAATGTCTTTTTCTTTCATTTCTTTCAATCTTTGTGATACCGTTTTCCTGCTAATGGAAAGTTTCTCTGCTATTGCAGTTGAGGTATATGCCGGATCTTCAGAAATAAGTGCAAGAATCTGCATGGATTTTTTATCCAAATTATCTGTCACCTTTTCTGTCACCCGATCTGTCACCTTACGGGTGACAGATCGAATAACTCTATCATGTACATTTTCGAGGATCTTGCGGACATCAGGCAATCCTACAACATTTCCATCATCATCCTTATTTTTCCCACGGCTCCTGTAAACATTATGCATATTCTTGTACTGCGGACTGCAAAATACGGCACCTGGTCTGCTTTCGACAAAGATTCTGGTACAGTGTCTGCAAAACCGGATCGGGTTTCCAATCGCTTATACCGTACTTGGATAAAAGCTCTTTTGCCTGCTCCATACCACTTTCCGTAATATATACCGACTTGGAACGGGACGAATGTTTTCCCTGCCGGATATAGTCTGCATCGTCCAGTTCATTCAGTATATCAAAATCATAGCCTTTCCACGCATAAAAATCGGTTGCTTCGTGAAACCTTTCTCCCTGAAAGAGTTATCCTGCTTATGAGTTTACCATACTTTTCAGTGGTTGACCATATGCCATGTTCGATTTTATTGATAAAATCCTGTCTTCCTTTGAGTCCTGCTTCTCCAGAAAGGCGGCTTTTCGCTGGTTTGTGATTCTTATCATCGGTTTGATGCTTCGCTCCGATAAACTCGGAGTTACTTCCGTCATCCGTGACCTCGCCCTGAAGCCGGACTGTTATCTGTCCATGCTCCATTTCTTCCGTGCCTCCTCCTGGTCCCTGGACCGGATACGGCAGTGCTGGTTTCAGACGGTTCTCCGGTTCTTTCCTCTGTATCAGGAAAACGGTTTTCATGTTCTCGTCGGAGACGGCGTGAAGCAGTCCAAAGAGGGACGTCGCATTCCCGGAGTGAAAAAACTCTGCCAGGAATCTGAACACTCTGCAAAACCGCAGTTCATTCACGGGCATATGTTCGGCGGGCTGGGAATTCTGGCCGGAAGTATCCGCAGCATGTCATGCGTGCCCTTAAACATCCGGAAGGCATAAAAGAAGATGTGTATGTGCGATATTTTGGAGACCCTGAAGACTTATAGAGCCTGCGGCGATATCGAAGTCGTGAGGGCATGAAAAAGCCAAAAATGAAAGAACGAAGCAAAGACAAACCAAAGGAGGGTGAGATACTGGCGGAGAATCCGGTCGGGAAAAGAAAATCCCGAAAAGGGAAGTACCTCTCCGGGATAAGTGCTCTTAAAAATCCAGACTGGTAAAGTCGATTTCCAAATCTGTGTAAATGCCTGCCGGGATGCTGTCTTGAAATGTGTATGTTTCCACCCCAAAACGTTCCTGCTCCAGTCGGTAAACAAAAATGCGCTCTTTGTAAGGGTCCACAATCCAGTATTCCCGAACACCTGCATCTGCGTACAGATTCAGCTTTAAAATGTAGTCATGGCTGGAATTACTGGGAGAAACAATTTCAATGATCCAGTCAGGGGCTCCGGTACAACCACGATCCGTAAGCTTGTTACGGTCACAGATAACGCTTATGTCCGGCTCGACGATGGTTTTCCGGTCCTTTCTTAACTTGACAGCGAACGGTGCGGGATAGACACGGCAGGAACCGCCCTTTGACTTGAGATAGTCCCGGATAGTTCCGGAAAGCTCCATGAGTATTGTCTGATGGATTCTGGACGGTGCCGCCTGGTTATAAATCAGGTTGCCCTCAATCAGCTCTGCCCGGACATTTTCCGGCAGATTGTAATAGTCATCTTCTGTATACAGTTTTGCCTGTGCCAATGCCATAATAAATTCCTCCTTGCTCTGGGTTATGAATGGTTATCAGTTGAGTTTAGGGCTTTCGGGAAGATGTCGGGATCCGGTACTGCAGGAAGAGAAGGCGCATCCGCAGAGTCGTCCGGTATTCCTGTGTTCATATGTATAATACCTCCGAAATAAGTTTTGATAAAAGTATTATACACCATTTCTGTGGAAGATGAACATATTAGTAACAAATAATCACGTTATATATAACAGCCACAATCCAGATATAGATCATAAAAAAGAGCCTGCAAAAAATCCCGGTGATTCCGATTTTTTTTACAGACTCTGTCCTGTACTTTCTGATGATTTCTGCATCTGTGTACACGTTCATAATGCCCTGTGTCGGGCTTCTCCCATTTCTACCCGGAAACAATTGATGAAGACTCGAGCGCCTCGTTTGAGTGTCAATGCCCTATATCGGGCTTCTCCCATTTCTACGCCCGATCTGCAACGGCGAGATGACAGTCGACGAGCTGTGTCAATGCCCTATATCGGGCTTCTCCCATTTCTACAATGAAACAGAAAAACTCTCAGCTGTTTACAAGAAGGTGTCAATGCCCTATATCGGGCTTCTCCCATTTCTACACAAAGATTAACACATCCGCAATGACACCCGTAGTTTGTGTCAATGCCCTATATCGGGCTTCTCCCATTTCTACTGTACCCTTTAAAAAACCTTATAAAATCAATGGTTTCCGGGACCGTTTTCAGGGGGTAATTGTCAGAAAATTCTGAAAATTCCAATTTTCCAAACAAAACTGTGCATGTTTACAATTTGTTCATAATTAAGCACATTTTTATTCTACATCGCATACTGCAAAAATGCAAGCAAAATCTGCTTCTCCTTAACAATTTATTATTTTTCAGTCACTTTTCACACGTCGGCCAGTATTCAGCCTGGCGGGCGTCCGGATGGCGTGAGTGTGAAAAGTAACCGGGATAAGTCTTGATCATGCCTTTCCTTTATAGTAAGATGAGAACAGACCAAAACAACTCAAATTTCAGAAAGGATCATGTAGAATATGGGATTGTTCGTGAACCCGGATAACAGCGCCTTTCAGGTAGCACTGAATTCAGAGATCTACATTGACAAAACCGGACTGCTGAAATACACCAACAAGGTGATGGATACCAGACAGGCGCTGATCTGCAACAGCCGCCCCCGCAGATTCGGAAAAACAACCACAGCAGACATGCTCACCGCATATTACAGCAGAGGATGTCATTCTGAGACTATGTTCGACGGTAAAGAAATCAGCAAATGGGATTCTTTTAAAACACATCTCAATCGGTATGATCTGATCCGCCTGGATGTTCAGTGGTTTCTCTCTCCTTCCAGATCAGCAGATACCGTCGTATCTCATATGGAACAATGCGTTTTGAAAGAATTAAAAGAATACTACCCTGAGGTATCCGAACCCTCTCTGTCTGAGACTCTGGCAGCTGTCAAACAGACAACCGGAAATAAATTTATCATCATCATTGATGAATGGGACGCTCTGATTCGCGACGAAGCCGAAAATCTGACTGTACAGGAAGAGTATATCGGCTTTTTGCGCAGTCTCTTCAAAGGGTCACATCCTGATGCAGGAGCTGCAAATCCTCGCTTAAGCTCCTGCATGCAGCATCTCTTCTATCTTCTTCCCGGTCCTCTCCGGTCATTTTTCACATCCCGGTCTGTGATCTGCGTAGCCGTGTATTTCTGCAGCCTCAGGTCATGGTCTGTGATCTCCGGAAGCTTCCGCTCCGGGGCCTTGCTGCCCAGCCTGTAATTCTGCGTAAACCATCTGTGGGAGGCCAGAACATTCTCATTCAGGCTGCCCCTTTGGTCCTTATACTTCTCATCCAGCAGAATTTCCGGATATTCCACTTTCACTCCCCGATACCGGCTGAGGCTGTCAAAATCACATATGGTTTTCAGAGCCCGAAGCGTCGCATCATTGCAGGTATGGCATGTGACGCCGCAGGGAATCTCTCGTTCTGTTTCCTTCCAGCCCTCCTCCAGATCGAACTTCCGGACCATGCATTTCTCGATGCAGATCTTTACACTCCCGTATCCCAGCGGCTTTCCGTGCCCGATCTTATGGCACATATGCCCGCCCAGATCGTTCTCGTTCAGATGAACCGCCATGGCCAGAAGCTCCATCTGCTGCCTGGTAATGCCGTCGAAATAGATCCGGAACGTGAACTCCGCATTTTTCCTGACCGTCTCAAACGTGGCGTTCCGGTTATTTCTGGGAACCCCTCTGTCTGTGTCCGGCTCATGATGCCAGTAGAATTTTCTCCCCCGGATCTCCATCTGATTCGAATCATATCCCACCGAATAGTCCGCGTTCGTACCGGTTTCTCTCAGATAAAACGGAATATAAGACGGCCTTGGAGATCCCAGCTCCCCAAAGGTAGTTCCCTGGCTGTTCAGGCAGTTCTCCATATTCCCGGTATATTTCGCATCGGTAAAACGGACCCTGCTTCCGAATTTGTCTCCCTCCGCGGTCCCGAAGAGCGCGCAGGCCGGGCAGAGATGCTCCCGTCTGTCACATTTGTCATGCGCTTTTTCAGAGACAAGATCATTCCACCTCTTATTGTACGCCTTTCTTCCCAGAGCCGCGAACGTCATATACAGCTTATTGTTCTCAACGGAATAATAGACCGGAATCACTCCGTTCTTCTTTGCATACGCATAGCCCGGATATCCTTTGTGCGGACCCGGATAGAGCTTGTTCTTCCTCTCATCCCGGTATTCTTCCAGCACATCCTCCAGTCTCTGGAATTCGGCCTCCGTAATCCTCACATTCGGCGCGGGAGCTCCCTTTTGAAATATTCCCTGAAAATGCCTCTTCGGGCTCTTCTCGCCGATACAGATATACCCTCTCTGCATGGAACTGCCGGACAGATCCGCCTGAAACCGCTTTACATAAGAGCCGATGGGAATCCTCCTCCCGTTCCTCTCTTTTACATACTGGAGTTCATTTCCTCTCTGATCCACAGCCGGTTCAAAGCAGACCTCGGCGCCCGTTTTATAACGATCGGCCAGATCCGCGCAGCAGGCAATTCCATGTCTGTTCAATGACTGCCGGTCATAAAATCTGCGGTCAACAACGACCAGATACTTTTTCGCCTGATACAGCTTCCACCCGCTCTTCTCTCTTACCAGCAGTCCCGGTTTAAAGGCTTTGCTGCTCCTTGCAGTGACCGCAGGGTTTCCCTGCACCGAGCCGAAACAGGAATCCGTGATCGTCTCATAGACGCTCCGGATCACGCCGCGGACCGCGCTCCCGGGAATCACGGGACTGCCGTCCCGAGAAAAGAACGGATATTTATAATGCTGCCGTCCCAGATCTTCCCGGTGTTCCACATCGGGAATCGCCAGCGGCGTCCGGCAGCGGACCCGGCACTGAAAATATCCGGTGAGCAGTTCCTCAGACCGCTTTGCCACATTTGCCCGCCCGGTGTTTCTCAGATCGACCGGGACAAAATTATACGGGTTGATAAAATTACTGCGGTTTCTCACATATTGTGCCATGAATCATTCTCCCCTTTCCTTTGAAAATCCGATGATTCTCCAGTCGGAGATATACAGCTGCATGGTATCCTCTTCATATTCCAGATAATTGCGGATTTTTATCTTTGCATCCCTATAATCCTTAAGCGGCAGTTCGTATCTGCCGCCTCCTGTGGCGTACGCAATCCCTTTTTCCGGCTTTGATTTCTGTTCGTTGATATCCAGATACTGCCATTCGTCCCAGAAGAAAAGCGGATCCATCTGGTCTTCCTGGTCTTTTCTCTCCCGGCACTGAAGTTTCTGATCCGCTCCGCGGAACCATTTCACCTCTTCCTCTTCATTGAACATGCGTATTTCCATCGCTTTTTCATACAGTTCGTCCCGGTCCAGCTGCTCCCGGTCCAGTTCCTGAATATACAGGCGGTCCGTCAGCATCGCGATGATATATCCCTCTCCCAGCCGGATCGCCGCCTGACGAAAACCGGTTATAAATTCTTCCTTGTTTTGAATCAACATGCCTTTGCCCCTCCCGCAATCGCCGACCACAGTTTCTGATACCGCTCCTTGTCGTCTTCCTCCTGAAAGCTTATGATTTCCTGACCTGCCGTGACCTCCGTCACACGGAAAAGTCCGTGCCCCACAGAGGTGAGCCCTCCCACGGCCAGGAAGCCGTTGTGAAGATCCAGGACCGCGCCTGCCAGCGTCTTTCCGAACTTCTCTATCTTCTCTTCCTCCAGCCCGCCAAAATCACAGAGGATCACAAGCTGCGCCGTTCCGCCGTAACAGGTTTTTTCGGTGTACAGCGCTCCGTCAACCGTTCCTCCTGTAAAACGGTCGATGGCGTTTCTCGTATAGGTGATCCACTTTTCATTTTTCAGCTCGCTTTCCGAAAATGTAATACGGGTCCTGCTGCTCTCCTCCGCCTTCTTTCCTTTCTTTTTCCCGAAGAACAGTTCCGACATCGCCGTGCCCGCCGCAAAGTCCGGATTCAGCTTCCCCATCTGCGCGCGGAACGCACCCGCCCAGGAAGTGCCCGGTATCACGGGCACGCCGTCTTTCCTGCGCATCTGCATATAATCGGCCTCTCCCACATCGGTCGTATACTGTCTGACCGAGATGCCGCCGGCCTGCTTCAGACGGATCCGGATGCGCACCAGATGGTCTTCCCGCAGATGGATGCCTCTCTTTTCATAGACCTCTTTTAACCTCTCACGCGCTTCGCCTTTCTTCTCCCGGCTCAGGCAGACGGGCGCGTCAATGACAGACCACTGATCCTCTTTGTACATGTCGAAGGACAGCCAGCGTTCAAGATCTTTCTTGTCCCCCAGGTCAAACGAGCATTGAGCGATCTCTGCGCTCTTTGCCGCGCCGAATCCTTTTCCTGTTTTGGCTCCCAGTCTGATATTTCCCTGCTGCCAGGCATACGCGATCTCATCCGCTATATACTGCTCTTCTGCTGTCTCCATCGTCTGCTCAATATAGGTAACAAATTCGACTCCCGGCTCCAGTATCTGAAAATCAAATTTTGCGCCCGGAAGGGCCACCTTATACTCGTCCAGCGCCACCATATCGCGCTTGGTGAGCGCATAATTTTTCGGGGACGCCATCAGTGCGTCATATACGGCGATACGGCTTTCCGTCAGCACGTTTCTTCCCTCTTCGGAGGACGTCCGGATCCTTTCCTCGGTCAGATTCGTCCCGAAATAAGTCTCTGCCGTCTGCTCGGAAAAGATCCGCCTGTACACCCCTGCCAGCGACGTGCCCGGAACATACGGCAGCCCTCTGCTGTCAAGGATCATGTCGCTGTCTGTCACCTGATTTTTGCCGCATCCGACAGACAGCGGAGAAGTCAACTGAAACCGGATTTTATAATATTTCCTGATCATCTCTTTCTTTATTCCGCCTTTCTCTTCAGTCCGTGCCCTGATTATTTTCCTGACGTTCTTTCTGTTTGAGCCTGTATTTCTCCTGTACCAGAATTTCCATCAGATAATAACTCCACAATTTCTTCAGTTCCCTGTGAAATGCATCTCTCATTTTTCCGGAGTCCGCCCCGCACAGCAGTTCCTTTTCGTAAGTTTTCTTCAGATCCCCGATCTCATCCTGATACATCAGCTTATCCACAGACAGATGGTCTTCTTTACAGATCTTTTCCTTTTTTATTTTTTCGATCTGCGTTCTCGTCTCCTTCGTCTTGATCGAGGCGATTCTGGCACAGAAATCCTCGTATGCCTGATCGGGATCATCCGGATACCGGTACAGGCTGTCGGATAACATCAGCGTGACCCTTCCCAGCGCGGCAGGATTCTTCATGGACGCTTTGCACTTCAATGCCTCCAGTCCAAGCTTTTCCTTCATTTCATCCAGCAGTATGTTTCCAAACAGTTTACCGGCATGTCTCAGCCCGGATACTTTCGGAACCGGCTTTTTTGCTTCCTGTATCTGAAAGGCCGCTCCGTCATTGGACACAACAGAGAGCCTGCCGTAGCCTTCCCCCATGCGGATTCCGGCATACAGGTCTTCTTTCGTGATCTGCAGCTCCTCCTCCAGCTCAAACTCGAACGCGCTTCCTGCGCGGACTGCCGGAACCGCCGGTCTTCTCAGATTCCATTTGGAATAGTATCCCGTCAGCATCCGCACCTCCAGCTCGGAATACGGCTCCTGGTCCTGCCCACATTCCTTCTTTTCCCGGATCTTCAGCTTCTCCCGGATCTGTTCCCGTACCTGTCCGCACCGCACGGTATAACCGGATTCATTGACGAAGATCCCGTCGCTCTGAAGGACGACCAGGATCCGGCTTCCGCCAGGATAACGCGTTGTCTCTGCTTCCGCCGCTCTGACCTTCGGCGTTCCATTCAGTACGCATCTTCCATACTGGGAGCTCCTGGACTTGCCGAAACGCAGCTCTCCCTGTTCCAGCAGACGGCCCAGAATCCTGAGATGCTTTCCCCGTCCCCGGATCGAACCGGCAAAATCCTGACGTTCTCTGACCGCCTCAAAGGAGAACAACAGTTCTCCGTCCCGTGCGTTCTGCTTTTTTGATTTTTTGGTATAATGATAGACCAGATCTGTGTCCACTTCTTTCACAAGAATTCCGTCCTCTTTGAAACAGACGAATTTTCCTTTCAGTTTCTTCGGCTGGTTTCCCTCTCCTGTGGCATATTCCGGATCTGTATTTTCCTCTGCACAGTCTTCCGGCCTGACGGGAAGCTGCTTCGTTGTATTGACATACTTTTTTGTCTTTTTCAGCTGGTTTATATAAGACGGGGCCGGATAATAGATGTCGCCCGTCTCTGTGTCCTCCGGATACAGGCCGCTGAAGACGACCTGATTTTTCAGGAAAAGTTCCTTGAATTCCGCCGTATCTTCGGAATTCCCTTCCTGCAGATATGCATGGACAAACCAGCCCATGACCGTCTGGCCGCTGATGTATCTCTCCGTGATATCGTCATAATTCATGTTCAGAACCAGGGGTTCCAGATTCTTCACGGAATAAGTGAGCACATAATCCTCATCCTCCTTCACCTGGCTGAAATCAATCCCGATCCTGTCCGCCGTCTTCGGATCCGACAGTTCGCATGTTACGCTTCCCAGTCCGCGGTTGCGGTTCAGGCCGATATTCCGCAGCGCTTTTACCGTATTTCCAAAATTTTCTGAAGCTTCCGCATCCAGCTCTGTACAGCTGACATTGGCGATAAACCGCAGCTCCCGTTCTCTGTCCAGCGGTGAATAATGGTCGATCGTCCGGGTATAACGGAGGGAATTGTCCTTTGCCACTCCATTCTCCATGATTTTCGTCTGCGCTTTTATCATCGTGAACTGATCCAGCACATTTTGAGGAGTCATATATTTCCGGACGGACGGGCCGGCCTCTTTTAATTCCCGGTACAGTTCCTCATAGCCTTCGATGTACGCATTCCCCAGAAAAACGCCCTGTGCTTTCTGCTGACCGGCTTTTCCGAAGATCCGGCCGGTCTCTTCTTCGGTCAGTCCGATCAGCTCCGCCGCCTCTCTTAAGCATCCTTTCAGCCGCTTCGCAGGTATGTACGGAATGCCGTAAATATCATAACACAAATCGCTGTCAACGATGCCCGCACAGGAATAACCGGAACCGGCGCACAGATCCGACTTCAGTGTAATAATCAGCTGTTGTTCTTTTCTGCCCATGATCAAATCTCCTCCCTGTCCTCATCAAACCACAGATCATATACCAGTACCATATCATAGATTAATTTGCGGATGATCTCTTCGTCTTTCAGAACTCCGCCCAGCGTGAAATCGATCTCCTTGTCCGGCTGATGGGCCCGGATCCGCTCCAGCTCTCCCATAAAATCCGCCCTGCTTTTTTTCGCGGTGAACAGAAGATCCTTCACATTACTCCGGCCTGCTTTCTGCAGTTCTTTCTGCATGCCCTTCACGATCCCGACCGTGACAAATTTTCCGTCTATCTGCTCGTTTTCTGCCGTTTTGCCTCCGTATCTGACGACCCAGGGCCTGCTGATGTCCACGGTTTCTTCCTGCTCGCGGATCTGGTCCAGCGATATGCCGATGGCTCCCTGGCAGTAGTGAAAATCAATCAGAGACACATCGGCCAGCTTCTCTTTTTTCATGAGTTTCTTTCCCGCTTCACAGCATTCTTCCGCAATCCGGTATGCCTCAGAGAACGGCGTATGACTGTGGAAGACCGCAATTCCCGCGCAGGACGTCCGGGGCGCGTCCTCCGGCTCGTTCTCGGAGAGCTTCTCCAGATATCTTACGGCCACATCACAGGCATTTCTGGCATTGCATATGAAAGTAATCTCATCTCCCGCGTATACGACAAAACGCCGTTTCTGATTGGGCGTCTGTTCCAGCACCCGGTCTACCTCTTCAATTCCCGCGTCGATATAATGCTGCTGTATATATTCGGAAAATTCTCTCAGAGCCCTTACGCTGGCTTCATAGGTGGTATCTCTCTCTCCGTCCGGCCGTTTCGTTCTGTTCAGACATTTTTCCACCTGAGCGCCCATATTGTTTCCGTCAATATAAATAACGGCCAGAAGACTTTCCTCTCCCTTCTGAGTGATCAGCTCGTCCAGAAGCCGGTCGCCTTCGATGACGCTGTCCCTTCCGCTTCTTCCCATGATCTCTTCATATTTTCTGTATTTCCGGCTGCTTTCATAGCTGACCTTCTGATCCCTGCCTGCGATCTTCTGTTTTACGGACAGCGGCATGGAATCATGATAATCCACCTGCACGATGGGCAGGGCATTGACCGGATGGAGCATACTCTCCTTCTGCTCTCTCTTCCGATGCTTTTCGTACAGCTTTTTCTGATCCGCCGCATAGTTGTCAAAATCAATCCCCTCTATATATGTGGTAAGCACCCGCAGGGAATACGTTTCTTCCAGCACCTTCCGATAAAAGCGCTGGTTGACTGCTCTGTATATCTCTGCATTTTCATACAGCACAAAGAAATTGCCGCCGCCGTCGTACACAACTTCTCCGATATACCCCTCTTCCAGATGACGGGCGAATCCCTCGCGGGAAAAGCCTGCCGGATCCGCCTCCTTTTTATAACTGAACAGACCCTTCCCGGAGCATTTTTCTGCCGCCGGGTACAGGTACGCGTCAAAGCATTCTCTGATGATATAAGACGCTCCGATGATCTCTTTCATCTTATTGCTTTTGTATATATAGTCCTGTTTGCCCCGAATGTCATACATTGCCAAAACATACTGATTCTCCATTTTCTGTCGTATCCTTCCTTTTTCTCTCGTCGTAATCCGAACCCTGTCTGTTACCTCGCGGCCGCTTCCGCCACCTTCACCGCATCCTCCTTCGTATCCGCCGCACACAGGAAACCGCTCTGGTGACAGAATCCGAAAGTCAGAATGCCCGTGAGCGCGGTCAGCTCCTCTCTGCTCCTCCCTCTCCAGCTCTCCGGAAACGGCTTCTTAAGCTCCATGGAGCCCGCGCATACCGGCGCCGCCTGTATGGAATATCCGCCCCGGAGAGAGGGATAGATCACATATAGAACATCCGTTCCCTCCACAGCCTCCTTCCAGGGAAGGGCGCGCTCGAGGAAGAGAATCTTCCCCGGCTGCTGCCGGATCTGCGCCCGCACCTGCTCATATGCGGACCGCTCCGCCCGGATATGGCAGAAGCGCCTCTCAAGCACCTTCACCGCCATGTCCGACAGCTCCTGGAAGATCCGGTCCTGTTCCTCCATGCTCTCTTCCCAGGTGGGATTGAAGTCATGGATCACACCGGCGATCTCATGAGGAACGCCCGTATTGTCGCTTAGATCCAGCTTCCGGACGAATTCCCGATCAAATCTCTCTGCATCCTCTTCGCACAGGATCCGGGTGCCGAAGGCCTCCCACAGAAGCCCGAAAGCCGCATAGGGCGTCCCGTCCTTCCGGTATCTCCGGTCTGCCTGATGGTGGTCAAAGGCGCCTCCGCCCATGTCGAACACCAGTCCTTCTTCGTCCCCCGGCGCCGGCATCCCCCGGGTAATCCGGATCTGCGGATTCAGATATTTCAAAAGTGCCGCGGAGAACACATCGTCTGCATGAAAGATGCCTCCATGTGTGTAAGCCCGGTCCGGGACCGGGATCTGTGCCTGTTCCTGTTTCATACGTTCTCGAAAGTCACCCCCTGTCCTCTCAGAATCTCCTTCAGGATCTCATAAAAATCTCTGAGCTGCTCCTGAAGCTCCTGCCAGCCTGCAACCTCGTTTTCCTTCTCATTTTCCGAAAATCCAAAGTCATTCATCGCATCCCGCAGCCGCATGATCCGTGCGGTCACCCGAAGCAGCTCCTCCGGAAGCTCCATGATCATACCGGTCAGTTCCGCCCGGTAGGGCGTGGTCATGAGCTTATGGTCGCAGAACCATTTCCGGTCCATGCGGGTCTCCCCTCTTCTCTCCAGCGCTTCATACTGTGCGGCCATATCCCGGAGTATGCTCCATACGGTCGTGTTTCTCACGGTCTGGTCTTCTGCGGGCACCTCATACCGCTCGCACATGCAGGTCACGATGGTCTCCTTCAGGGCCGTGAAGCCAAGCTGCGTCAGGTTCTTGCGGATTGCCCAGTCCACCGCCGCCATTCCGGTAGCCGTGCAGTTCAGAGTGATCTTCCGGCCGTCCTTTATAAAATACAGGCTCTGGCGGAATACGTCCAGATCGCTTTCGATCCGCTGGAACAGCCGCAGAAGGGGCGCTTCCGAGATCCCCGTGTGACTCTCGCAAAGCCGGTCGTAATGCATCCGGAAATCTTCGTATGCCTTCCGGATACTCTTGTCCGGAGACGCATTACTCTTTCCCTTACACGCGTTCAGGCAGCCGGTCAGATCGTGGAGACTCTTCAGCGCCTCCCGCTCCAATTCGCTGACCCCCTGACCGGATTCCTTGAGTTCCCGGATCTGACTGCTGCTGCCGCCCTTGACAAAGGACTCTGCCGCACTGGTCCAGTCAAGGAGCCTGCTGCACATGGACATGTCCAGAAGGTCCACATACCGAAGCCCGTCCGCTCCGTTTTCTCCGATCTCAAACGCTCCGTAGTAAATACCGCCCACCTTGATCTCCTTCAACGCCCGGGCATAGTGAATGACCGTCAGCACCTGCATGGGAATGTTCCGAAGTCCGTGGGTGATATCAAAATAGATGGTCTCGCCCGGCTGTACCGCCTCGTACATCTTTTCAAAAATCTCATCCAGCTCTTCCCGGTTCCTGCCCTCCCGGATCCGGACGGTCTCCGCCGGGATCCGGGGATACTCTTCCTGAAGAATTTTCCGAAAACCGGTCTTCTTCTCCCCCGGCCGGACCAAAACGCCCCGGTCCCCGAGGGTCTGAAGTTCCCGCTCTCTGTAATCCCGGTCCAGCCAGTTCTCCTGCTCCGCACGTTCTGTGAGAAGGATCGTGATCCGGTCTCCTTCTGCGGCATCCGGCATCACATGCTTCAGAACCGCAAGCTGCGCATAGGGGGTCTTATACGAAACCCCCTCCTCTTTTACCTGATACACGCAGTCCGTGTAAAAATTGGTCCCCAGGACCGCGATAAAATGTCTGTGTCTTTGTTCCATGTTCTTTTCCTTTCTGTTTCTGATCATATACTGCTTCATCACTGCAGCATTTCCACCTGTGCGGTCGGGCGCTCCGGGGAGCGCCCGGCCTGACTTCCACCTTCGCAAAACCCGCGCTTATGTGTTCTCTACATGTTCCTCCAGGATCTCAAGCCCCTGATACATCAGCTTTTTCACCTGGGCAAATTCCCTCCTGGCGCAGATCCCATGGTCCCTCTCAAGGCGCTCCAGCGCGTTTGTCTCATCTTCCTCCGCGCCTTCCTCGCTGGCGTGATTGATCCGGTTCCGGATCATTTTAAGGGGCAGATAGTATTTCATCATCTGGTACAGCTTCTCATTGGAAATGTTGCTCTCTTCTATGCCTTCTTCACGGGATCGAAGCCTGTCAAGGGCATTTACTTTTTTCTCATAGGTGCCCGCTTCCAGTTCCTCATGGCTCTTCGCATCCTGGCACAGAAAGTAATGCTGCCAGTGGATATCGTTTAACAACCATTTCACGAATCCATTCACCGTTCTTGGTCTGGATTTTATTTTTGTTCTTGTATACGGCTGATTAATCACGGCATTGTTTCCCTCATATTTCGTTCTCAGAAAATACACGATCCTCTGAACCGCTCTTTTTTCCTGATTCGTCTTCATGAACGCCTCCAGATCCCGGAATCTGGAAACGTCCAGCCTGTCCATGGACCGGTACTTTCGTTCCATGGCTTCATACCCCTGCTTCAGTCTGCCTGCAAACTGCTTTAATTCCTCAGGCTTTCCGATGCTGTCGTAAAGCTCCACATAGAATGCCGTGCCGGCCTCGGTCGCTCCCGGCTTTATCCTGCGCTCTTTCTCCGGCAGCTTTAGCATCCCCGATTCATAATAATACTGCGGTATTTTCTCCACATACAGGGTCAGCGCCTGCTGCACCATATTGTTGTCCAGGCACCACCGGATCAGTCTGGGATAGGTATAGCGCTGATCCTTCTCCATATTCAGCTTCTGCCGGATGATCGAGATCATATCGCTGAAAATCTCTGAAAAGAAGCTTTCCCTTTCCTTTTTCTCTTCATACCGGTCCAGTCCCTTCTGCAGATTGTCCATGATCTGATCCACCTTTTCCACATCACACAGGCTCATCACATGGGAAAACTTTACGATCTGGCTTAACAGTTCCTTTGTATCCTGGTCTTCTTCTTTGTCATAACAGTTTTCCAGAAGCTCCGCATTTCCCGTGCTGACAAACTGGTCGACCCCGCTCACCAGCCGGAACATATCATAGATGCAGGAGAGGGAATAGATTTTTTTATCGTTCCAGTTGCTGTACACAATCTCTCTGCAGAAAATATCATGGCACTCCAGATACCGGATAATGACCGTCATGAGAAAGCTGATATCCCGGAAGCCCCCTGTATAATCAATATACACATTTTTCTTCGTTTTCTGGCGAAAACCGCTGCCCGCCGCGATCTGGCGGTAGATCTTGAGCGCCCGGACCGAAGTCTCCTGTCCGGAATCCGTATATGCGATCTCTTCACAGGTGATCTTCTGTCCCTCATAGAGCGCTCTAAGCCTTTCATCCTCCTGTATATAAGCGTCCACCATCTGTTCAAATTTTTTATGGTCGCCCCTGCTCCTGACCCGGTCGGTAATGATATACAGGACCTTCTGAATCAGGTCTCCATTCTCAGCCGCTTTGCAGATCAGATATTTCACCGGCGCGTCGTTGGTCTGAACTCCCTCAAAATATCGCTCTGTTCCGTCCGGCTCTTCCTCCATGTACCAGACCGGACCGTTCCCTTCTCTGTATTCGCTTAAAAACAACAACAGTATTCCGTCCTTCTTCACCTTCTGTACCTTCCTTTCTGTTCTGTAAATCATTCCCTGTTTCTCATGTCCGGATATTTCATCACAGTGTATTTTTTCATTATGATTTATCTCCATATGTCGCACTTCCTTATTTTCACAGTGAGTATCATGGTATTTCTTTACGAGCATCAGAATATAATCAATATTGATTTCGATCTGCCGGATCAGCTCAATCTCAAAGACCACGTCATCTGTAATATCTGTACTTTCCTGTCGTTTGCACTTCCACTCGTCACGCAAATCCTGATAGCGTCCGAGATAATCCTGTAAGTCACGCTCGGAAATCCGTTCATTTCCCTTAAACTCATCAAAAGAAAGCAGGAGATTTCTCATACGAAGAATCGTGCCAAACAGTGCAATAAAATCTTTCTGGCTCTGCACTCCAATAATCTGCGGCTCTGACAGCGGAAACTTATGATTCAGTTCCT
This sequence comes from uncultured Lachnospiraceae bacterium, assembly GCA_910583615.1. Lineage (GTDB taxonomy): Bacteria > Bacillota > Clostridia > Lachnospirales > Lachnospiraceae > Hominiventricola. The sequence goes on from CAJTXP010000048.1 coordinate 26,250, forward strand.
CCATCAAATCCACATACCCCGGCATTCTTATCCCCAAACAGGGAAATGCTTTTTTTGTAATATGATCTTGGGTATCGGACAATGTTGATTCTTTCATACCTTTAGATGAAATCCAAGGAATTGTACCCTTTTCCCAAATCAGAAAGTGATCTCATAGGGTATTTTCCGTTGTGACAAAGTAATTTATCCCGATAAAATTCATACTGCTTCTTCCGAACCGCAAGTTCGGCTGTAAGTTCAACCGTAAATAATGTAAGAAAGTCCAATATACGGACTATTTCACATTGTACCTCTTTTGCGTTTTGATTATGATGAATAATCGCTGCATGTCCACTAACTGTAATACTCTCATTTCCAAGCCACGCAACACATTTGCACACATCATCATCATTCTCGTTTGTGACTGCCATAATGATATCACTATGCCCTGCATATTTCACACTGTCCGGACAAAATTCCGTAACCAATTCATTTAATTTACTCATCCCGCGCACCGCCTCTCTCCTGTAGCGTTGGATGCTGCATATAAAATATTTCTTTCTGCCTCTCTATCTCTGTGCGCAACTGTTCCTTTGTAGGCAGATAAGTTAGATACTTTGACATAAAAAGTCTTTCGTTATCATGCAATACCGAATATCTCGCAATATCTTCGCTGGTTTCACTGCAGAGCAGTATCCCAAGAGTCGGATTATCCCCTTCCTTACGCTTCAGTTCGTCATACATACGAACATACATATCAATCTGTCCTACGTCCTGATGTGTAATTGTACCCATTTTCAAATCGACCAGCACATAGCATTTCAATTCAATATTATAAAAAACCAAATCAATGTAGTACTCCTGAGTATCCGTTACAATATGCTGTTGTCTTGCCACAAAAGCAAACCCTTTCCCCATTTCCATCAGAAAATCCCGGATATGCGATAAAATAGCCGATTCCAAATCTGTTTCAGCAAAAGCATCTTCCGCTCTATAACCCAAAAATTCTGCAACAACAGGATTCTTAATTAATTCAAACTTATTTTCCTGATATTTTTCCGTTTTTTGCCGCATTTCTGCAATCACTTTTTCTTTTTGCGGCGCCTGTAAAAGTCGGTAATAATATTGTGTTCCTATATTTCTATCCAGTGTTCTTGCGCTCCATCCCTCACTTGTCGCTTCATGCAAATACCAAATTCTAGCATCTTCATCAGACACCCGCAAAAGGCTGCGAAAATGCGTCCAGTTTAAATTGTGAACGCATGCGTTCACAATTTCTCTGTCTGGAAAAGCCAAATAAAATTTACGAAAATACTGCAAATTTCTTTTAGAATAGCTTTTTCCAAACTCTCTGGTCAATTCTCCTGACAGAGTTTCAATCAACGCTTTACCATATTCTGCTCTTTCTTTCCCTTCTTGTTCCTGCTCTACAATCCTTCTTCCCACTTGCCAGTATGTAAGTACCATTGCTTTGCTGGCAGCATTATAGGCATACTCCTGACCAGATATTATGATCTGTCTAGTATCTGTAATCATCAACTGATAAGCAGCTATCATATTCTCTTTTTCCATTATCATACCTCTATTTCCGCAATGATCTTATCAATTTCATCACGAAGCACTTGTTCACGAGCCACGATTTCCTTAATTTCCGCATTCAGCTTCACAATATCTATTTTCTCTCTGGTATCCCTCGCTTCCACATATGTGGACACAGACAGGTTATAATCATTCCCTGAAACTTCCTCATAAGATGCGGGATGTGTAAAATGCTCAACTTCTATACGTTTTATAAACACATCCACAATACGCTCTATATTTTCCTGCGTCAATTTATTGTTATTCGTAACCTTGATGCATTCACCTGTTGCATCGATAAACAGAGTCTTGTTATCTGCTTTATTTTTCTTCATTACCATGATGCTGGTCGCAATTGAAGTGCCAAAAAACAGATTACCTGGCAACCGAATCACGCAATCCACATAGTTGTTATCAATCAGATACTTACGAATTTTCTGCTCCGCACCGCCGCGATACATAAACTTTATTGATTTCTGTTTTACCCACAGTTCCAAGCCGTGTGAGCAGTTCGGATACATCTGCCGGAATGAAGAATTCTCCGCCGGATTTTCCCGTATTCGATGCATACATCATCATAAGATATTCATACGCATCGCCAAAAGCGTCAATAGAATGGTCTTTGACATCTCCGAGGTTCATTCCGCCCACTCCATTCAGCAGTTTAACAAGTTTCTCATTAAGCTTTGCAACTGTAGAACCCTACAATTTAAATTGAGGTGTTCCTGAATCCGGTTTTTCTTTTGGCGGGCTCACCTTTAATAATAAAGGCATGGGAAAATCCACCCCTGTTAAAATTGCCTCACCTTCACCTAACACAGGCAAATATGCCAATGTACTGCTATTAGCAGTTGCACAGGACTGCTTAATAGCCTCCTTATCATGAAAATTAATAAGTCTATGTACTAAAAATGTTCCCATTTGACTCAATGTTCCTACGGGAATATCCCTGGGCATTTGTGTAGCAATACATAGAAACAGACCATATTTGCGGCACTCCTTGGCTATTTGATCAAAAGCATTCAGGGAATACGCCGTAAAACTGTCATCGGTTATTCGTTTGTTTAAAAACTGATGCGCTTCATCCAGAAAAAATATTGTTGGTTTTTGTTTAAATATCTTATCTCTTGCCATGTTAAGCAGATATTTTGCCAAAGCATTGGCAATTATCTCTCGTACATTAAAATCATAACCCACTTTTTCAAAGCCAATTCGTAATAATGTATTTTTATTATCCGGGTCAAAGAATTTTACAATCGTATCCGCCAAATCCTGTTTATCATCCACATTACCAATACCAAGTATTTTCTTGTAATTTCTATCATTAACAAATGCATTAGTTCTTGTAACAAGGGAAATACAATTAGCTGAATCCTGCTCTGATCTGCCGCCCCATGAATTGGAATCCTTTTTATCAATCTCTTCATAATACTTGCGTTGAAACTATACAAACTCAACCTTATTTCTGTTTGCTTTTGGCAAAAGATTTTTATCTCTCCCATTTATAAAATAACTATCCAATCCACCCTTTACTTTGGCAATTTCCAGTGTTTTCAGCGTTTTAATGGCCTCTAACAATTTAGGGGCCTGTGCTCTCTCCGATGGCTTAAGCAAAAAGAACAGATCTGATATGGTTAATTTCTTATAACTGAAGTAAGCATTCTGCGCAAGTATACAATGCTGCCCTTGTAATTCAGCGTATTCGCCAGTGGGATCCAGTAAAATACACTTTGTATTATTTTTTCTTGCTTCTTCAATTAATTTTGACAACGACCAGCTATTTCCTCCCCCGGTTGTTCCGACTACTGCACAATGTCTGCCAAAAAAAGATTGTTGTGAAACTGTCACTTCTGTTTGGTTATCGGAATTCAAATATCCAATATCCATCAAAATCTCTTCGCTTTCTTTCTGACCAAATCCCCGAACAAGAACTCCTTGTGTGGTGCATCCTCCGGCATAATAATAGTACAGTTACTTATAATAATCTGTTTAATTTTATTAACAATCTCTTTCACTTCTGAATCTGTATCATGATATAACAATAAGTATAAACTGGCATGGGACAGAAATTCTTCCAGATTAACACGGGTAATATCATCAATTTTATAAGAGGCTTCTGGCATGATGGTGGGTACTTGACCATGCCCAATTAACATCTGCATA
>CAJTXP010000049.1 GCA_910583615.1 uncultured Lachnospiraceae bacterium
TCAAAGTAGTTTTTGAGGTGCTTATTTCGGATTTTTTCACCCTCCGAAGTGAACATGAAATGCTTCGCAAAGTGCCTAAAATAAAGGATTTCTACGAGGTTTTCTTTTGTATCAACACAATAGTCTCGACGTGCACCGTCCACGCAAACATATCGCACCCCTTCACTTTCCTCACTTCATACCCTTCTCCGCAAAGGTACTTCAGGTCCCGCGCCAGCGTTGCACTGTCACAGCTCACATAGACGATCCGCTCCGGCTGCATCTTCACCATGGTTTCCAGCGCCGCCTGATCGCATCCTTTCCTGGGCGGGTCCACCACAATGACATCTGCGTGAATTCCCTCTTCCTCATACAGCTTAGGCAGCACTTCTTCTGCCTTTCCCACGAAGAACTCCACATTCTCTGTCCCGTTCATCTCTGCATTCCTTCCGGCATCCGCAATCGCCTCCGGCACGATTTCTACTCCATACACTTTTCCTGCCTTTTTCGCCAGAAAAAGCGAGATCGTCCCGATTCCGCAGTACAGATCCCATACGGTTTCATGGCCGGTCAGTCCTGCGTATTCCAACACCGTATCATAGAGCTTCTCCGTCTGTACCGGATTCACCTGATAAAAAGACAGCGGGGATATCTGATACCACACGTCCCGGATACAGTCTGTAATATATTCCTGCCCCCAGACCGGGATCAGTTCTGTTCCCAAAATCACATTTGTATTTTTCATATTCACGTTGATCAGGATGCTCGTCATTCCCGGAATCTCCTGAAGCGATTTTGCCAGCTCGTCCGCCGCCTTCAGGCTCTTCCCGTTCAAAACCAGACAGACCATGATCTCCCCTGTGGCAAAGCCCTTCCGCGTCAGCACATGCCGCAACAGGCCCGTCCCGGTCTTCTCCTCATACGCCGGTATGTGATATTTCTCCATATGTGACAGGACCTTTTCCAGTATCTCCTGATTCTCTTCTGTTCCAAGCCGGCAATCCATACATGGAATGATCGCATGGCTGTGCGCTGCATAGAACCCGGTCACTGTCCTGCCGTCCCTGTCCGCCCCAAACGGAAACTGCGCCTTATTGCGGTATCGCCACGGATTCTCCATCCCCATGACCTCAGGCTTCTCTATCCCTTCCAGTCCGCCGATCCGAATCAGATGATTCTGAATCTTTTTTGCCTTAAAATCCAGCTGCGCCTCGTAGTCCATCGCCTGAAGCTGACAGCCGCCGCACTGTCTTGCACAGGCACATCCTGGTTCCCGCCTGACTTTTGACGATTCCACGATCTCCATCAGCCGGGCATAACCGTAATGTTTCTTCATCTTCATGATCTTCGCATCCACCGTGTCCCCGATCACCGCATCCTTTACAAAAAATGTAAAACCCTCCAGCTTTCCGATTCCTTCCCCATCCACGCTCATATCCTCTATCTTCAATCGGATCCGATCATTCTTCTGCATTTTAATCTCCTTTCAGCGCCATTTATATAATACAGGCGAAGCTGGCATCGTGCCGGCTCCGCCCTGTTTTCCAGACCTGTATCCTCGCTGTTTGAATCCTGCAGTTTGAACTGCCTGTTATGGGCGGCTCTTCCGGAAATCTCATGAAAGAGTGACCCGACCGTTCTCCAGTATAACCTGCGCCAAAATCGGTGCGGGTAATACTAAGCCTTCCCTGTGCGCCGGATATTGGACTCAAACAGCCGGTTATATCCAAGCCACCCCTGGTTGTCTCCGCCCGCTTTCAGCGCCTCCATCATCATCTGCATATGCGCATCCGTATTATCTGCAAAATTCAGCGCCACCGCTTCCAGAAGCGCCGGTTTTTTCGGAGAACCATACTCCAGTTCCCCATGATGTGAAAGAATGCAGTGTTTCAGCTCATTTCCAAGCCTTACCGGAAAACCCGGGATCCTGCGCATTCTTTCTCCGATCATCTCCGCGCCGATCATGATGTGCCCGAGAAGCTGCCCTGCGTCTGTGTAATCATTTGCCGGAAAAGGAGACAGTTCATACACCTTGCCGATATCATGGCACATGGCCGCCGTATACAGAAGATCTGCATTCAACAGAGGATATGCCTGCACATAATACTCGCACAGTCTGGTAACGCTCAGCGTATGTTCCAGGAGTCCTCCCACAAATCCATGATGGACGCTCTTGGCGGCGCTGCTGAATTTGAAGGCCTTCACGAAAGCAGTATCCTCCACGAAAATGCCCTGCAGAAGCTGCCGGAGATACGGACTCTCCACCCGGTCCACGAACCTGAGAAGTTCCGCATACATCGCTTCAATGTCTTTCCCGCTTACCGGAAGATAATCCGACGGATGATACTCTCCTTCCTGTGCTTTGCGCACCCTCTTGACATTCAGCTGAATCTGTCCCTGAAAGCTTGTCACATCCGCCACAATATCCACATAGTCCAGACTCTCGAACGCTTCGATCCCTCTGGAATTCGGATCCCATATCTTGGCATCCGCAGTTCCTGTCTTATCCTGAAGCACCACATTTTCATAAGTTTTCCCGGCCTTTGTCAAAGCTGTCTGTCGGGATTTACACAAATAGATGCCGGTAACACGCTCGCCCTCCCGCAAAGCTTCGATGTATTTCATATCGCTCTCCCATTCTCCCTATTCTAATATTTTCAGATTCACGGACATCTCCAGTTCCTGATATATGGTTTTATTCAGGCGCTGGCAGATGACCTGGATATTCTGTTCGTTGGAACACTTCATCAATATGGTCGTTATATCCTTCAGATTGGTGACAGTCTGGCCGCTGATCCCGGTAATAATATCTCCTGGCTGAATTCCGGCTTCAATGGCAGGAGAATCCATCGCCACATCCGATACATATACTCCGATTGGGATTCCCTCTGTTTCCGATACGGCAGTTGTCACATCCGCCCCTGTGATCCCCATATATACTATGTCCTGATTATTGGATAGATGCTCGATCACTTCCATAATATCTGAAATTCCATAAGCCTGAATCGTTCCGATCTGTCCCACGACTTCATGCTGCTCCTGAATCAGGCCGATGATCTTGCCGCTCCAGCTGATCAGAATCCCGCTCCCGGAACGGGATTTCACCATATCTGTTGTAAGAACATGATAACTTCCATCATACAGGCCTGCCGTCTGAGATACCGAGGTCAGATTCCCGTACAGGATGGAACCATAATATCCGCCCGGACTTCCCACTGCAATAACCGGTTCTCCGTTCCTGACATTCCTGGAAGAACCGATATCCGCATAGGCGATAATTTCTCTCGTGCTTTCCGAAATATCGCTCAGATTTACACTGAGTACCGCAAGTCCTGTATTCCTGTCATATTTTTTTAAAACGGCCGACGCCGTTGAATGGTCATAAAAAGTAACCTGGAGACTTTCACTGCCTTCAACCTTCTCATAACCGGTCAGAATCAGAAGTTCCATTCCGTTGTCTTCTATAATCACTCCTGATACGGCGCTCTGACTTGTATAAGTCTCATCGAACCAGTCCGTATTGGTAGTCACTGCCAGAACATTTACCAGACTCTTCTCCGCCTGCCCGCCGACCTGCATCAGCTGCTGGTACATCTTTTTATAATCCTCAAGCTCAATGCTGACCTGCTCTGTAATATACACTGTGGATTCTTCCGATGTTTCTTCAGGCTGTTCTTCCGGTTCCGGAAGCGTAACAGGCTGCACTTCCGGCTGTTCCGTCTGCAGGGCCAGATGCGGAGCAGCGACAAGCCATACCGCAAGCGCCGCCAGTGCAAATAACGCCCCTGAAACTGCAGACCATACAAGGCGATGCATAATCCGGCTCTGGTACAGTCTTTTCTGTTTGACCGTCTCCTGAATAAATGACAGGTTCCGGTTTCCTTTTTCTTCCGCCATAAGAACCCCCGCATTCCGCGCTCATAACCCTGCCATACAGAAGAATGCCCTGTTTCTGCACGGCTTTTTTACTGTCGTGAATATTATACCTGATTTTTTCAGACGTGTCCACTAAATGAAACGGAAAATCCGGCAACTTCTTCTTTTCAATCCTGGATAAATGCGGTATGATAGTTGTATTGACAGGAGGATTTTATGAATCAGAAAGCATTAAAAAAACTGGAATATGATAAGATTGTCCATATACTGGCAGAGCATGCCGCATCTGCCGGTGCAAAAGAGCTCTGTGAAACGCTCATGCCTTCCGATTCTCTTGCAGATATCGTACAGGCGCAGACAGAGACAGCGGACGCGCTTCGGCGCATTTACCGGAAAGGAAGCCTGTCCTTTGGAGGGATCCGGGATATCCGCGGCTCTGTCAAAAGGCTGGAGATCGGAGGCATCCTTGGTATGGGAGAACTTCTTCAGATCATGTCGCTTCTGGAGACAGCCGGAAAAGTAAAACAGTACGGACAGCGGGATTCTGATGAAGAAGCGAAGGATTCCCTGGACGAATCCTTTGAGCTTCTGGAGCCGCTCGTTTCTCTCTCCGGAGAGATCCGGCGCTGTATCCTTGCAGAGGATGCCATGGCGGATGATGCCAGCAGCGCCCTGCTCCAGGTCCGCCGTTCCATGAGGCAGATGAACGACAGGGTACACAGCACTTTGAATTCCATGGTAAACGGATCCGCCCGCACCTATCTTCAGGACCCGGTCATTACCATGCGCGACGGACGGTACTGCCTGCCGGTAAAGTCAGAATACCGGGGACAGGTGCCCGGCATGATCCATGACCAGAGTTCTACTGGTTCCACGCTGTTTATCGAACCCATGGCCGTTGTAAAGCTGAATAATGATTACAAAGAACTTAAGATCCGGGAACAGCGGGAAATGGAGAAAGTTCTGGCAGCGCTCAGCGAGAATGCAGCAGGATACATGGAACTGATTGCAGAAAATTATCAGCTTTTAGTACGCCTTGATTTTATCTTTGCCAAAGCCATGCTTGCCAAAGACATGAATGCAACCATGCCCGTTTTCAACACTGAGGGCAGGATTCATATCAAGGACGGGCGCCATCCGCTTCTGGATCCGAAAAAAGTAGTTCCCACCAATATCCGTCTGGGAAAGGATTTTGACCTGCTTATCATCACAGGCCCCAATACCGGCGGAAAAACTGTTTCTCTGAAAACCGTAGGGCTTTTTACGCTTATGGGGCAGGCAGGCCTTCACATTCCGGCTTTTGACCGGTCTGAACTGGCAGTCTTTGACCGGATTTTTGCAGACATCGGAGACGAACAGAGCATTGAACAGAGCCTGAGTACGTTCTCCTCCCATATGAGCAACATCGTATCCATACTGAAAGAAGCCACTCTGGATTCTCTTGTTCTGTTCGATGAGCTTGGAGCCGGCACGGACCCCACGGAAGGAGCAGCTCTTGCCATCTCCATCCTGGATCATCTGCACCGGCAGGGCATCCGTACCATGGCAACGACCCATTACAGTGAGCTGAAAGTCTATGCCCTCTCTACAGAAGGCGTGGAAAATGCCTGCTGTGAATTCGATGTTGAATCCCTGCGTCCTACTTATCGCCTTCTCATCGGTATTCCCGGCAAAAGCAATGCATTTGCCATCTCGTCAAGGCTCGGACTTCCCGGTTTTCTGATCGAGGAAGCCAGAAAGCAGATCAGCGCTCAGGACGAAAGCTTTGAAGACGTCATTGCCGAACTGGAAAACAGCCGGGTCACACTGGAAAAGGAGCAGCTTGAAATCGCCCGTTACAAAGAAGAGATCCGAACGCTCCGCAATGCGCTTCAGAAAAAACAGAACCGCATTGATGAACAAAAGGAAAAGATCCTGAAGGAAGCCAACGAAAAAGCCAGCGCCATCCTGCAGGAAGCAAAGGAATATGCAGATGAGACCATGAAGAACTTCCATAAGTTCGGCAGAGAAGGTATCTCTGCCAAAGAGATGGAAGCAGAACGGGCACGTCTCAGAGAGAAAATCAAATCTACAGAAAGCCGGATACAGCCAGGCATTCAGAAACCGAAAAAAAAGGTAAAGGCTGCTTCTCTGCATATCGGCGACCGGGTAAAGGTCTTAAGCCTGAATCTGGAAGGAACCGTCAGTACCCTGCCAGGTCCCAAAGGAGACCTGTTTGTACAGATGGGCATTCTCCGCTCACAGGTCCATATCAGTGATCTGGAATATATTGGAGAAGCAGAGCTTCCAAAAGGTGTAAAGACCTCTTCTGGCAGCGGCAAAATCAAGATGTCCAAATCCGCCCTGGTCAGTACCGAGATCAACCTGATCGGTATGACAGTAGATGAGGCTCTCGGCCATCTGGACAAATATCTGGACGACGCTTATCTGGCTCACGTACCCAGTGTCCGGATCGTCCACGGAAAAGGCACCGGCGCCCTCAGAAATGCCGTCCAGCAGCACTTAAGACGCAGCAAATATGTGAAAAGCTTCCGCCTTGGCTCCCTGGGAGAGGGAGATGCCGGTGTGACCATTGCGGAATTTAAATGATACCCACAGTAAAATCAGTAACCGTATCCGTCCCGAAATCCTTCCGGACAGGAAGCATTCCCGGACGGATGCGAAACTTGAATCAGGAGAAAACCACATGCCATCCAAGCAGAAAATACTAATCGTAGACGACGATGCCAATATTGCAGAACTGATATCCCTGTATCTGACCAAAGAATTTTATGAAGTACAGATCGTAGAAGACGGAGAACAGGCGCTGCAGATCTTCAATACCTTTCAGCCCAATCTGATTCTTCTGGATCTGATGCTGCCCGGCATGGACGGGTACCAGGTCTGCCGGGAGATCCGTACCAGGTCTGACACTCCAATTATTATGCTCTCAGCCAAGGGCGAAGTTTTTGACAAGGTTCTGGGACTGGAACTGGGAGCGGATGATTACATGATCAAACCCTTTGATTCCAAAGAGCTGGTAGCAAGGGTCAAGGCTGTTCTGCGCCGTTTTCAGCCCGCCAGGGCAGACGCCGCTCCTGCTTCCAAACTGGTACAGTATCCGGACCTGATTATCAATCAAAGCAACTATTCGGTTGTCTACCGGGGAAAAACGGTGGAGATGCCGCCCAAGGAACTGGAGCTTCTCTTCTTCCTGGCCTCTTCGCCGAACCAGGTCTTTACAAGAGAGCAGCTTCTGGACCATATCTGGGGTTATGAATATATTGGAGACACCAGAACAGTTGACGTACACATTAAAAGGCTGAGAGAAAAGATCAAGGATCACGAATCATGGCGGCTTGCGACTGTCTGGGGAATCGGTTACAAATTTGAGGTAAAATGATGCGTCTCTCACTGAATATTAAATATTTTCTCACGTTTCTGATTTTTGGTCTCTGCTGCTTTCTGTGCATTTCCACCATTGCCTCGCAGCTCATGATGAACAATGCCATATCCACGAAAGCTGCTGATTTTTATCAGGAAGGTATCTGGCTGACGGATCAGTATGTAGGCAGTTACTTCGAGAAACAGGAGGACCGGAAAGCACGTGAAGCCATCCAGTCGCAGCTTTCCTCTCTGGATGTCTATCTGGACGCCCGTATCTGGCTCATCAGCCGGGACGGAGAGCGGATCCTGGATTCCCGCGCTTTGGACGCCCAGCAGGAACGGCTGCCCATACCCGAATTCAATTCCGTGCTTCCCGGCGGGAAATACTATATGATCGGTGATTTCTTCGGCATGTTTTCCGAAGACACATTAAGTGTGCTGGTTCCCGTGTCACATAATTATCATGTGCGCGGATATATCGCCATCCACACTCCCATGTCTGTCATTGTCCGTGACAAGGAAGGATATCTGTTCTCCTTCTATGTCACGATGGTCCTGCTCCTGGGACTTGCCTTTCTTTTTGCCGCCTCCAACTGGCTCATGGTCTTTCGTCCCATCCGGCGCATGCGCAAAGGCGCAGGAGAATATGCACTCGGCAATTACAGTACCCCGATCCATCTGAATCGGGAAGATGAACTGGGATTTCTTGCAGATACCATGGATTTTATGGCACAGTCCCTGAAGGATCAGGACGAGGATCAGAGAAAACTGATTTCCAACATCTCTCATGATTTCCGATCCCCTCTGACCTCCATCAAGGGCTACATTGAGGCCATGCTCGACGGCACGATTCCTTTTGAAATGCAGGAAAAATATCTGAATATCGTTCTTCGGGAAACCGAACGCCTGACCAAGCTGACCAGCGGTCTTCTGGTGCTCAATTCCATAGATCCAAAACAGAACCGCCTGTCCAAAAGCCGTTTTGATATCAATACCGTGATCAAAAACACTGCCGCGGCATTTGAAGGGACCTGCACTTCCAAACGAATCTTTATAGAACTGCTGTTCACTGACTGGGAATCCTATGTCTATGCTGATATGGGAAAGATTCAGCAGGTGCTTTACAATCTGATTGACAACGCCATCAAATTCAGCCAGCCGGATTCTGTCATTACCATAGAGACCACCACAAAATATGAGAAAATATTCGTCTCCGTCCGCGACACCGGAATCGGCATTCCAAAAGACAGCCTGAATAAAATATGGGAGCGTTTTTATAAATCAGACGCATCCAGAGGAAAGGATAAATCCGGCACCGGACTCGGACTTGCCATTGTAAAAGAGATTCTCCAGCTTCACAATGAAAATATCAATGTGATCAGCACAGAAGGAGTGGGAACGGAGTTTATTTTCTCACTGAACCGGGCTGCGGAAAATGAAAACGAATGATAAAAACAGCTTTCAGATCACGCCGTTTCCATTTTCTGCAGTCCTGTGATCTGCCGCATCTCATATGCAATCATCCCGATTGCCGCTGCCCCTGCCGCCAGGTCTGCGATCGGACCTGCATACATAATCCCGTCAATTCCCATGAACAGCGGAAAGATCACGATCAGCGGCAGCAGAAACAGGATCTGTCTGGTAAGCGACAGAAAGATTCCTTTGATCGGTTTCCCGATCGCCGTAAAGAAGGTGGCGGTCACCGGCTGCATCCCGTTTAAAAAGGTAGCAAACAGGAAGATCCGGAAGTACCTTGCGGCAAACAGAAAATATTCCTCCGATCCGTCTCCAAACAAAGAGATGATCTGTTCCGGCAACAGCTGAAACAGTAGGAATGCCGCCACGGATATGGACAGGGCATAACGCACCGTCCGAAAATACACCTGTTTTACCCGGTCGTATTTTTGAGCTCCATAATTGTATCCGGCAATGGGCTGCAGTCCCTGCGCCAGCCCGATGACCACGGAAAAATACAGCATGGCCACCTTTGAAATGATACCTGCACACGCCAGAGGAACCGATTCTCCATAAACCGATCTGGCCCCATAGTAGGTCAGGGAATTGTTCAGTACGATCTGCACGATCATCATGGCGATCTGATTGAAAAAAGAGGACATTCCCAGAGACATGATATGTACGGCATATTCCGGCCGGATCATCAGGTGCCTTCTTTCCAGCGTTACGCTCCTTAAGTGGAGCATATATCGGAAGATCATGCCCGCAGCCACGATCTGTCCGATAATGGTAGCCAGAGCCGCCCCTGCCATTCCCATCCCGAATCCAAAGATGAACAGCGGATCCAGAAATGTGTTGAGCAGCGCTCCGGTCAAATTGCAGAGCATGGAATATCTGGGCGTGCCGTCCGCCCGGACCAGATGCGCACCTCCATTGGAATAGATCAAAAAAGGAAATCCGATCGAAGTAATCCGCGTATAAGTAACGGCATAGCCCAGTACGCTGTCCGGCGAGCCGAAAAAGCGCAGCATGGGCACCAGAAAGATCTGGGTTACCATGCACAGCAGAAGCCCCAGAAGAAACAGCAGAACGGCTGCATTTCCCATATAGTAGACCGCCTGTTCCTTCTGCTTTCGGCCCAGGGCAAGATTAAAGGAAGAAGCTCCGCCAATGCCGAATAAAAGAGCAATGGCAACGCAGGAGGTCGTCAGAGGAAATGCCACGTTCGTGGCTGCATTTCCCAGTTCCCCAATGCTTCTCCCAATAAAAAACTGATCCACAATATTATAAAGTGCGCCAACCAGCATGGCAATAATGCTCGGAACCGCAAACTGACGGATCAACTGCTCCACCGGCAGGATTCCCAGCCTGTTTTCTTCTCTCTTTTCGCTTTCGTCCATCATTCCTCCACCCGTTTTTTCATCCTCTTCTGTCTGTTTCCCGGAAAGCTGTTCATCGGGACGCTGTCAGGCCGGAAACTGCCTTTACCTCCGGCAGAAAATCTGTCGTGTCCCCACGGAAAACACCGCCCTGCTCTTCTGCGATATACCGCATCACATCCTGCATTTTTTCATAATGCTCCGGTACGATCGTCACCGCATATACCGTCTTCGCTCCCGTTTCTTCCATACAGGCATACAGCTCCCCGTCTTCCGGATCCATTTCCATGGATTCCAGATCCACAAAACCGTTTTCCGGAATACTGATCTCCAGCACCTCTGCCTCTTCCCAGTATTCCGCCCCCCAGCGCTTCTGCTTCTTCAGACAGTCGTAAATACTGCGCAGAGATACTCCCTCCATGGCAAAATACAGCCATTCTGACGGAACCGAAACAATTTTGTCTGCTTCTTTCTTATGTACATACTTCTTTCGCCCGTTTCCCATTTGTTCCTCCATTTTGGTTGATCCGGCTTCTTTCTCTTTGCTCTGTCCAAAGACCATGATTTTTACAGCCGGAAAGTTTTCCTTGGCTGCACCAGCACCCGGATATCGCAGCTGGCACAGCGCACCCCATTCACATGCAGTTCATAGGATGCTGTCGCCAGAAAGCTTTCTTCCTCCGCCTGGATCCCTACCTTTGTTGTATAAGTCTCCATCAGAAAACTTCCATACGGTATTGCATAGGTACTGCTCTGACTTTTCTGTTCTTCAAAGACCATGTTTGCAGTGACCGGCCCCCGCTTCTGAAGCTCCATCCGGCGTTCCCTGATCTTGATCCGGTTTCTGATCGGCTCTGTCATGCCTTCCATCCGTTCTTCATACAGAATATAATGCGTCCCGTTCCTCTCATAATACTGCCCGACGTGTACCATCTCTATGGTATCTTCATCATCCTCTGCTGTATGAAATCCGGAAATCGTCACCATTACGTCTTTTGTCATTCTCTGTCTCTCCTGTACCTTCCCGTTATCTGTCTATTGTAGCTGTTTTCAGCCGGTTATTCAAGTCCTTTCAGCCATTCAAACCGTACCTTTACCGGAAGTTTTTCCGGATTCGGCATCTCATATGTGAGACTCCACCACGCATAGGTTTCCACCGGCTCTGTCATTTCCGCCACATCTGCTGTTTCCGTCTGCAGGATCTCGGGAACTACCATGCATCCAGTCATCATAAGCCCCAATATCATGGAACATATCAGAATCTTGATCTTTCTCTCCACAATCCTTCTCCTTTTCCATACAAGAATTCAGCGCTGTTTTGTTTCTATGACTGTATTATGGCCAGGGTACCTGCCCTTTATACTTCCCGTCTGCCGTAATCAGCGGAATCTCACACATTTCTCCATTATACCAGGCATTCAGAACCCGGTGGACAGGCGTTCCCTCTTCCGGCTGCTCTTCCTTCACCGCCTGCTCTCCTGCAGTTCCTTCGGTCACATGCACCAGCGTCCCGCGAGAATAAGCTCCGTTGATCTGTATCTCCTTAAGCAGTCCTGCAAACGCTTCCTGATGCAGAATTTCACTGGAAAAATAAAAATTTTTCAAATGATTAAAGTCCATATTTTTCTGAAAATATTCCCAGTATGCCGTCTTTGCTCCCTGCAGGGACAGACTGTCGGTTTCAAACGGCTCTTCCCCGTCCTCATCTGCAGTGCCAAATCCAAAAGTCAAATGAAAAGATCCGTTTTCTCCCCCGTCAATTCCAATGGCAGTGACCAGACTTTGCTGCTCCAGCTCCTGGGAGCTGCATCCATTCAGCAATAAGGCCAGACACAGACACACGGCCGTTGCAGTTCTCTTTCTTCCGATCCGTTTGATGCCATGCCAGAGAAGTATCAGAAGCTCAAGCGGCGTCAGAACACGGTACAGAAACATCTGTCCCCATTCCACGCATCGGGGCATATTCGCCGCTCCAAAAGCCAGTGCCACCAGTCCGAACAGCAGCCATTTACTCTTTACATCCGGCTCTCCGTCCATAAGCGGCGCAAACAGGCTGCTGCACAGAAGAAACAGTCCGATGATCCAGGCGAAGATAAACATCGCATCCAGTCTTCCGATCACATTTCCCGGAAAATGCGCCAGAGTCATGGCTGCTGCAATCGGATAAACAAGTCCCGTATGTCCTCTATCCCCATAGATGCAATAGGAAAATAATCCGAAGCCCGCTACTGCAACAGCCCCCGTCAGCCAGACGGCAAGAACGGTTCCGGAAAAAGAACGCTTTCCTCTGGTCTGTCCCCGCAGATGCCATATGCCATGTACCGCACTGAACCAGCAGAACAGCTCGTACCCCAGAATCCACGTTTCTTTTTCAAATGTCAGCCGAATCTTCAAAAGCCTTTGTCCTTCTGCCTCCCCGTACATCAGAACGGTTAAAAGACAGAGCAGACACAGAAAAAAAGGAAACAGCACTTCGCTGACCCGGAATCTGCATTCCAGTCCTTTATACAGATTGTAATAGCAGAACAGGCAGAACCAGCCCATGATAATCCACAACTTTGTATCCGTCAGAAGAAACGTCTGAATCAGCATTCCGGTCAGGCGGACCAGCATAGTCCCGATCGTCCAGTACTGTGCATAGCAGAGCCATCTGGCAGCCTGTCCGGAAGGACGCGGAACTACAGTCGTCCCCACAAGAACGCACCCGGTAAACAGAAGCGCAGCTGCCAGGCTTCCTGCATGTTCCTGATTCATAATAAGAGGAGGAAGAAGCACTCCAAGACTGACAAAAGCAGCTGCATAATTCCGATAAAGCTGTCTTGAAGATATTTTTTGATTTCCAGAAAACATATCAGTCCTTCTTTCTAAGTTTTACCCTTGCATCCCGCCTTGCGAAAATGGGACGCTGTTTCATCATGCGGAACGGATAGCGGATCAGAGAATCCCTCTTATCCTCATATCCGTTCAGGTCTGCAGCCACATAGGGCATCAGATAGGGAATTCCAAAACTGTTCAGATGGGAGAGGTGGATCAGCACCCACAGATACGAAAGCAGTACTCCATAAAGGCCAAGCCAGGCCCCCATAAAGATGCATCCATATTTCAGCAGACGGAATGCGGACGCAAACTCCTCATTTGGGATGGCAAAGGAACAAAGAGCCGTGAATGCCACCACGATCACCACGATCGGACTGACCACGTTGGCCGACACTGCAGACTGTCCGATGATCAGCCCGCCCACAATGCCGATGGTATTTCCAATAGGCCCGGGCAGGCGGATCCCCGCTTCCCGGATCAGCTCAAAAGAAATCTCCATCAAAAGCACTTCTCCAACGGATGGAAACGGAACCCCCTGTCTTGCGTCCGCCATGGACAGTACCAGATTCGTCGGCAGCAGACTGGTATGCCACGTGGTTACCGCCACATAGAGCGCCGGAAAGCTCATGGCAAGGATTGCTGCAAAAAAACGCAGAAGCCTGGCAAAAGTGGCAATCTCAAAACGGTTGTACCAGTCGTCGCTGGTCTGAAAAAAACTGTTGTAATCGGAAGGAAAAATGAGCACTGTAGGGGAATGATCCGTCACCAGCACGATCCTCCCTTCCAGTACCGCCGAAGCCGCCCGGTCCGGACGCTCCGTGGACTGAAACTGCGGAAACGGGGACAGCCAGTGTTTTTCCGTCAGCTGCTCCAGCATACCGCTGTCCAGGATCCCGTCGATTTCAAATGCCTGCATTCGTTCCCGGATTGTATCCAGAAGCTTCGGATAGATCAGGTCCTCCATATAGACCAGGGCCGTCATCGTATGGGAACGGGTTCCGATCTGCTGTTCTTCCACTTTCATCCGGGGATCCCGGAGTCTTTTCCGGATTAAAGCCACATTTACTTTCTCACTCTCCGTGAAGCCCTCTTTGGAGCCGCGCATGACTTTTTCGCTCTCAGCTTTTGAAACTCCAAGCCCCGGATAACCCTTGCTTGATATCTTATAGACATCGTTATCCCCCTCCAGAAACAGAATTCCGTTGCCCGCAAGAAGAGCCGCTTCTGCTTCTGCATAGGTTTTCAGAGGCTGCACGTCAGACAGACCTATCACATGCTCTTCCAGCATCAGATTGCTGACAGCCACCTCCACGTAAACTAAAAGTCCTTCTTTCTTCCCATCGTCCAGAAATACCTGACGGTTCAGAATGTCATCGCATTTTTCAAACCGGTCCTTCACCCAGCTTTTGTTCTGTGCAAGAATCGGAGAGATCTCACCCATATGCCCGCCTCCTCATACAAAAAGGCTGCCGCAGCATATGGTGTCGAAAAGAATCTTCTGAACAAAAGCTCTTTTCGGACGCCGCATTCTGCGACAGCCCCATCTCAGGCTTATTATGTCTCTGTTTTCCGGTTTTATACCTGTAAGCATTATACGTGTTACCGTCTGCGGATTCCATGCCCCCGGGTATAACCCGGATATTCCCTACCGGCGCACATTATACGGTACCGTCAGATACACCTGCTTTGCAAGCCATCCCGCTCTCATGGCGTGATAAGCTTTTCTCGCCTTCGCCTGGGTATCGAAAATGCCGAATACCGTAGGACCGCTTCCGCTCATCATGGCCCCAAGCGCTCCAGCCTCCAGCATGCATGTTCTGATCTCACCTATCACCGGATGAGACGGAACCGTCACAAGCTCCAGTACATTTCCCATGCGGGAGGCAAGGAGTTCAAGGTCTTTCTCCTTAATTGCCTGGATCATCGCGTCCACATCCGGATGCTGTTCCGCTTTCAGATCATTCGCATGGAGGTTCTCGTACACGAACCTGGTCGATACGCTGATCCCCGGTTTGGCCAGCAGAATATAGCACTTGGGCATAGGCGGCAATATCGTAAGCTCCTCTCCGATTCCTTCCGCCAGCGCAGTCCCGCGCAGTACGCAGTAAGGCACATCCGCCCCCAGCCGCACGCCCCGTCCCATCAGATCTCTTCTGGAAAGTCCGAATCCGTACATCTGATTCATGCCCCACAATACAGCCGCCGCATCCGAACTCCCCCCTGCCATGCCGGCCGCTACCGGGATCCGTTTCTGAAGCTGTATGGAAATTCCGTCCTTAATCTGAAATTCCTCCATCAAAAGCCGTGCCGCTTTATAGACCAGATTGTTCTCATTGGTCGGAAGATAATGCAGATTCGTCCTTACCTGGATCCCTGGCTGCTTCCGTCGGCGAAGCTCCAGCTCATCGCAGAGGCTGATGGTCTGCATGATCATCTTTACCTCATGATAACCGTCTTCTCTCCGCCTTAACACATCCAGCCCCAGATTGATCTTTGCAAGCGCCTTTAATTGTATTTTATCCATATCCTGCGTAAATCCTTTCCCTTTTCCTGATGATAAAAACAGTGTAACAGGTGACAGACAGATTGTCAAAATCGCATGGGTAACTTTCCTGCTACCTGGCGGCTTCTTTTACGATCAGAAGCTTCTGTCCCGTCTTCAGAGCATCCTCCTTCAAATCATTCAGTTCCATCACTACCTCGCAGGAGGTTGCATGCGTTTTGGCAATATTCCACAGACTTTCGTCCGGCTGGACAATATGGATGCTCATGCCGGGCATCCGGCGGAGTCGGTCCATGTCAAGCGGTTCTTCCTCCAGATCCTCCACCAGTTCCAGACTGACCGGACGGCAGAACAGAATCTGCATCTGCAGAACGGCTTTCATCTCCAGCTCCCTGGCATCCAGCATGGACACGGTCAGCTGATCCAGACAGAGAAATACCTGCCATTCGCATTTTTCTCTGCCTCCCTGCCACTCTGCCGTATGTTCAAAGGGGAAGGACTGCACTGCACAGGCCAGAGGCTGGGAATCATCAGAAGCCGCATACAGCACCCACAGCTCTACCGTTCCCTGCGCCAGCATCCCCTGTTCATTCTGTTCCGTATGCTCCAGATGGACCTGGGCGCCGCTGCACAAAATCTGAAGGATCCCGGGTTCTGTATCTTTCAGCTTCATGCGTCCGGCCACTCTTGCCCTGGAATCCGACACACTCTGCACAAAATCCCATTCATACTGCTGTTTCTTCGGCAGTATTTCCCTGGCCAGGCTGTAGGCATCGCAGAGCACCTCTGCTGAAGAATCCTCAAAATACCGCAGAAGCAGATCCAGTACCGCATCGATCCGGACCATCCTCGGCTCTCCGTCATAATCCGCCTGAAGCTCCATCTCTCCCCGTAAAAGTGTGACCTCCGCTTTTCCGGTCAGATCAGTATGGCAGGCTTCGCATTCCACCTCCTGATGGAACGGAATTCCCTGTTCCACCCACTGCAGTCTTCCTGGTTCATCTTCGCATTCATAAAGGAAAAATACCAGAAGCTCGCCTTTGACCAGAAGCCGTCCTTCATCCTGGCGCACCTCTGTTCCCTGCAGACGCATCTCTTTCCAGACAAGCCTTCGAATATTCGGACGTCCGGGCGGAAGGTTCAGCTCTTCCTTGATACGCAGCGTATCCTTTTTATGTATGACTTCCTGCTGCAGGCGTACCGGACAGGTCTTTACATACAGTTCTTCCTCCTCCGGCTGACTGCTGACCAGCGGAACCGGCTGTTCTCTCATGGCTTCCGCTGTCAGTGCAAGAACGCATTTGACATTTGCTTTTCTGGAATGAATGGCAGAAGCATGCAGATCTTCCAGGTCCCAGTGAAAGTCCAGAAGATCCCCCTCCTCCAGTTCATTTAAGAATACGGTCTCATCCACCGGAATACTTCCTTCCAGAAGCTCCGGCATCCGGTCCTGGCCTTCCGCCAGGTACAAAATCCGGTACAGGAAGATGCCTCTCACTTTTACCTTTCCGTTTTCTCCTTTCACCTCATCCGGACGAAATTCACCCTGCCGGTGAATCACCCGGAAGATATCCGGCTTCTGATCCGGCACATTCAGGTCCTCTTCCAGTGTGATCTGGCTGACTGCCTTCCCTCTTCTGCGGTTCAGTGTAACATATCTGCGTTCCAGTTCCATAGCTTCCATCCCTTCTTTGTTTTCCTGTTTATTTGAAAATTACCGGTTTGTCGATATCCTGCAGTTTCAGTACCATATATGGACAGGTCGTCGCCTCCGCTGTCTCTTCCCCTTTCCCGGGCCCCAGAATCTCCGTATCCACACATACAGCGTTACTGGTCTGATACAGATCCTCCACAATAATGCTGTAACCGCTGGTCTGCTGTTCCCCATATCCGATGCAAATATACAGATATCCTTCATCCTCATAGGTTACTTTAAACGGAGAGACTTTCTTTTCTTCCAGCACATTCCTCAACTCCTCCGGAATATTTTCCGGAGCAAGAACGGTAAATTCCAGATCGGAAAGCCGTTCTTCGTCCTGCGTCTGCACGCCGCAGCCTGTCAGCATACACATTACCAGCACTACGAGACACCATTTCTTCATGCATACATCTTCTCCTGTCTGTTTATTCTATACTTATGTGGAAAAATCCCTTTTCAGACCAGTCTTATTTCTTGTATTCTTCCTGCCTATCTATTATAATATAATAAAAAGAGGCCGGCATCCAGATGGGCATTGTTCCGATGCATGCAGGATCCATGGATTTATTGTTTACGGGTGGGTGGAGGCCCGGGGCGCGGACCGCCGCCCGCCCGTGAACAGTAACCCCATGGAAAGACGCCGGCTGCTCGACTTATCACAGGATCAGGAGGATAAACCCCGTGCATTTTAAAATTGCAGAAGAAGACAAGACCAACCACCGCTACAGTGGTGTCCTTGCCCATCCGACTTCGTTTCCATCTCCCTACGGCATCGGAGACCTTGGACAGGGCGCTTATGATTTCATTGATTTTCTTGCCGGCGCCGGCCAGCATCTTTGGCAGGTGCTGCCGTTGGGACCGACTACCGTCGGAGACTCTCCGTATCAGAGCTTCTCCGTGTTTGCCGGACAGCCGCTCCTTATCAGTCCCGAACTTTTAAAAAAGGAAAAGCTTCTGACCGCAGAGGATCTCTCGGATGTTCCGGCATTTGACCAGGACCATGTGGAGTATGAGAAAGTCCTTGCATACAAGACCGGACTGCTGAAAAAAGCCTACGGCAGCTTCCGCCACACGGCAGACAAGAATCTTCTGGAGGAATACGATGCTTTCTGCAGCAGCAACGAATTCTGGCTGTCGGATTACTGTCTGTTTATGGCCGGAAAAGATTTTCACAAAGGACTTCCCTGGTATGAATGGGAGGACAGTCTGAAAGATCCGGATGCCCGCGAACGTGAAAAATGGTGTACCATCCTGGAGAATGAGGTGGACTACTATCAGTTTGTACAGTTCCTCTTTTTCAGCCAGTGGTACGACCTGAAGGAGTATGCCAACAAAAAGGGAATCGCCATTATCGGCGATATCCCCATCTTCCCCTGCTGGGACAGTGCGGACGTATGGGCGAACAAAAACATGTTCTGTCTGGATACCAAAGGATTCCCTCTGGAAGTTGCCGGTGTGCCGCCCGACTATTTCAGCGCTACCGGACAGCTCTGGGGCAATCCGCTCTATGACTGGAAAGCTCATAAGGAGGACGGTTACCGCTGGTGGGTGGAACGCATCCGCAACCAGCTGGATCAGGTGGATTACGTGCGTATTGACCATTTCCGCGGATTTGAGGCATACTGGGCCGTCCCGTACGGAGAGGAAACTGCTCTGAACGGGAAATGGAAAAAGGGACCGGAAGAAGACCTTTTTCTGGTTATCCGGGAAGCTCTGGACGGAGAACTTCCCATCTTCGCAGAGGACCTTGGAATCATTACCCCTGAAGTAGAACGCTTAAGAGATGCCTTTGGCTTCCCCGGCATGAAAGTTCTTCAGTTCGGTTTTGAAGGCGGTGAAAGCACGTTTCTTCCCCATCAGCTGGATACCCGCAACTGTATCTGTTACACGGGAACCCATGATAACGACACAAGCTGCGGCTGGTATCAGAATACCAGCGAACAGAACCGTGACAAGGTCCGCCGCTATATGAACACTGACGCCGGCAGCGTAAGCTGGGACTTTATCCGTACCTGCCTTGGAACGATTGCAAAATATGCCATCTTCCCGGTCCAGGATCTCTTAAAACTGGGCTCTGAAGCACGGATGAACGTACCCGGAAGCCCAAGGGGCAACTGGACCTTCCGCTTCCGTGCAGGACTGCTGGATGAAGGAATGGCCCGGGGACTGAAGCAGCTGACGGAACTTTATGGAAGATTCGGATAATATACCTTTAGAAAGAAGGATCTGTATATGATACGTTTGATACTGGTTGTCCTGGTCCTCCTGCTCTATCTGATCCTCGGGATCCCGGTGCTGCTGGTGGAATGGCTCATCGGAAAGTGGAATCCTTATCTCAGGGATATCAGCTGCCTGCGTATGGTGCAGGCAGCTTTTAAACTGATTCTGTGGGTAACGGGAGCTGACATTACCTATATCGGCAGAGAACATGTCCCGAAGGATCAGGCGGTTCTCTATATCGGCAACCACAACAGTTATTTTGACATTCTTCTGACCTACTCCCAGTGCCCGGGGCTTACCGGATATGTGGCAAAATCAGAGATGCTCCGGTATCCGCTCCTGAGAGACTGGATGAAACGGCTCTACTGCCTGTTTCTGGACCGCACGGATATCCGGGCCGGCATGCAGATGATTCTGACCGGCATTGATCACATCAAAAATGGGATCTCCGTCTGCATCTTTCCGGAAGGGCGACGAAGCAGAGACGGAAAGATGCAGCCTTTTAAAGAAGGCAGTATGAAAATGGCTTCCAAAACGGGCTGCGCCATCATTCCCATGGCGATTACCAATTCTGCGGAGATTTTTGAGAAGCATCTTCCGATAATTCGCCCATGTAAAGTGATTGTGGAATATGGCACTCCCATCTACCCGAAGGAACTGACGAAGGAAGAGCAGAAGTTTCTCGGAGCCTATACACAACAGAAGATCCAGCAGATGCTGGATCAGCATCAGATCATATAAACATATAATTTGGAGGAATCTATGAAGATTGTTGTACTTGCGGGCGGCATCAGCACGGAACGCGACGTGTCCTTGAGCAGCGGCGCAGGCATCTACCAGGCATTAAGGGAAAAAGGACACCAGGTGATCCTTCTGGATGTGTTTCTCGGTCTCCCTGATATTCAGGGGGCTCTGGAAGATCTTTTTGACCTGGAGACTGACTGGGCGGCGTCCATTCGGGGAGTTGCCGAAAAAGCGCCGGACCTGGAACAGGTAAAGGCGCAGCGTCCGGATTTCCGGAGTCTGCCAGGTCCCAATGTGCTGGAACTTTGCAGTCTGTGCGATATGGTATTTCTTGGGCTTCACGGCGCCAATGGAGAAGACGGGCGCATTCAGGCGCTGTTTGACCTGATGGGTATCCGGTATACCGGCACCGGACATACCAGCAGCGCTCTCTGCATGAATAAGAACATCACAAAACAGATGTTTCGGGGACTGGGCATTCCCACCCCGCCTTCTGTCACGGTCAAAAAAGGGGAGACTTATGAGCTTCCGTCGACCATTGATTTCCCGTGCATGGTCAAGACCTGCTGCGGCGGTTCTTCCGTAGGCGTATACCGGGCGGAAGATGTATCCGGCCTGGAGCGCGCCCTGGCAGAGGCATTTTCCTACGAAGATGAGGTGCTGATCGAACGCTGTATCCCTGGACGGGAATTTTCCATCGCAGTTATAGAAGGAAAAGCGCTTCCGGTCATCGAGATTGCACCGATCAGCGGCTTTTATGACTACAGAAATAAATACCAGGCAGGCAGCACGATCGAAACCTGTCCGGCGGATCTTCCTCAAAATGTGGCCGCACGGATGCAGAAGCATGCCGAGGATGCCTGTGCGGTCCTTGGAATTGAAGGATATGCCAGGGTGGATTTTATGCTGGATGAACATTCCGGAGCCGACTATGCGCTGGAGGTTAACACGCTGCCGGGCATGACGCCCACCAGCCTGCTGCCCCAGGAGGCGGCTGCTCTTGGAATATCCTATGCAGATCTATGTGAATGGATCCTGCATGTATCCTTAAAAAAATACGAAGCGGGAGGCAACGTCTCATGAGTCATTTTACAATCCGTCAGTTTATGGACGCATGCCATGGAATCTGGTATGGCCCTCCGGAACTTCTGGACAAGGCCATCCAGGGAGTTACCGTTGACAGCCGTCTGGTCAAAAAGGACAGTCTGTTTGTGGCAACGCCGGGCGAACGGGCGGATGGGCATCGTTTTATACCGGATGTATATGAAAAGGGCGCCCTCTGCGCCGTGAGCCAGCAGAAACTTACGAACCCTGCCGGTCCTTATCTGCTGGTGGAGAATACGCTGCAGGCGCTGAAGGATGCGGCTGAGGCTTATCGGAAGACGCTTCCTGTCCCGGTCATCGGGATTACCGGAAGCGTGGGAAAAACCAGCACCAAGGAAATGATCGCCTCTGTTCTGTCTCAGAAATACCGGGTTCTTAAAACACCCGGCAATTTTAACAACGAGATCGGCGTTCCGCTGACCATTTTTATGATTGACGAAAGCCATGAGGTTGCAGTCCTGGAAATGGGCATGAACCATTTCGGGGAGATGCACCGCTTAAGCAGAATCGTACGCCCGACTCACTGCGTTTTTACCAACATCGGGGTAGCTCATCTGGAACATCTGGGAAGCAGGGACGGAATTCTGAAGGCCAAAACAGAAATGTTTGATTATGCGGCCGAAGATGCCGTTGTATTTGTCAATGGAGACGATGACAAACTGATCACGCTGAAAGACCGCGCCGTCACCTTCGGACTGGAACCATCCAGACAGATATGGGCGGATCAGGTGGAAAATTTCGGTCTTGACGGCGTCCGATGCCGCATTCATGTTAAAAATCAGACCATGGAAGTTACCATTCCCCTTCCCGGCATCCATATGGTATATAACGCCTGCGCCGGCGTCTGTGTGGGGCTTTCCCTTGGTCTTACCCTGGAGCAGATCCAAAACGGAATCGAATCGTTGAAACCTTTGAGCGGCCGCAGCAACATCCTGCATACCCGGCGCTACACCCTGGTGGACGACTGTTATAATTCCAATCCGGTGTCCATGTGCGCCATGCTGGATGTACTGGAATACGCGCTGGGCAGAAAAGTGGCGGTGCTTGGCGATATGGGCGAGCTCGGAGACCATTCGGAAGCTCTGCATGCGTCAGTCGGAGAGCATATTCAAAAGCTCCATATAAATGTAGTCATCACCATCGGAACTTTAAGCAGGTCCATCCATGAGACGGCGCAGCACTCGCAGGCGCTCTGTCTGCACTATGAGACGGTGGATACATTTCTGAAAGCTAAGGATCAGATCCTCCAGGATGGCGATTCCATTCTGGTCAAGGCATCTCACTATATGGATTTCGGACGAATCGTCGCCGCGCTGTCCGACTGATATCAAATCCGACTGCCTGCGGAACAGTGAATGAGATAACCGGGAGCTGCCATATGGATTATGAATACGCTCCGGCATCAGGAGCATACAGGCTCCGTAAGCATAAAAACAGGGCGGCCTGCGAATATATGACCGCACGACCGCCCCATTGGCCAAAGCTTCAAACCAGAGCTTCGGCTCCATCCTTTTCTTTGATGTAATGAAAAATAAACGGTTCCATATCCGCCCTGTTCTTCCCCATCACAAAGGCAAGTTCGCCATAAAGCGCATCCTCCGCCATCTTCAGATACCGTTCGTCAGTCGCACCTACTTTCTTTCCCTGTGAGATCCTTGTCTTTTTTCTCTGATACAGCGTCTTGATGACTGCCACCCACTGACGGTAATCACAGGAATTTAAAGCCTGCTTATAACTTTCTTCCCGCAGCTTCTCATTGGTAACTCCGATCTCCTTAATATCCGGTATTTCATCCAGCAACGCCCATGCTTCCTGCTCCGTAATTACCTTTCTGGCGTTGGCATCCTTTTTATCTACTGGAAAATATACCCGGTTCCCCTTGATGTTTAAAGGTGACAGCACATAATACAGTCTCTTTTTATCGGCTCCCGAAATACTCAGATGAGTGATATCCTCAATCCTGCAGATTCCGCTCCTTCCGTAGACGATATATTCACCCTTCTCAAACATGATATTCCCTCCTGAATGGAATTTCCCTTCGGTCCGCCCCGGACCGAAGCTGTTTTCAAGTTTCCCTGCCGCCCACATAACCCGACAGCATATCCGGCGGATCTCCATTTGCCGTGAAAAAAAACCTGCATGTATCCGTGAACATGCTGGTTCCCTTTACTTACTCACCCGTTAGCCTCTTATTTTCAGACATTTCCCCCAAATATATATTTATCATAACAAATTTTCAAAAATATTGTAAGCCTTTTTTTATTTATTCGAAAACTTTGTAAGTATTAACCAATTGTATCATTTATTTTTTGTTTAATCTTACCAAAAATTGGATTGCCATATCCGTTATGCCGTCATTTTTCAGGGGGAACTGTCATTCATGTGAACGACAGCTCCCCCTGAATCCGCAGGTTGTTTAATTATTTTCTTCCTCATCAAGTTCAATTGCTTCTGTTTCGATGATAAATTTAACGCTGCCTTTCATTGCATCGCTCTTACCGGAAAAACTCTGGTAAGCCTCAGAAAGATCCGATATTGCATCCACACGGTCCAGCAGGTTCTGGAGATCTACATTGACTGTATCATACAGCTTCTGTATTCCGTCATCATTATATTCATGAACTCCATCCAGAAGTTCTTCAGTACCATCCTTCAGTTCATCCACGCCGTCCACCAGATCGACAACTCCGTCCTTCAGCTCCTGTGTGCCGTCTTTCAGTTCCTGCGTACCGTCTTTCAGTTCCTCTGTACCATCCTTCAGTTCCTGCGTACCGTCATATAATTCTTTTGTACCTTCTCTGAGGTCAATTCCGCCCTGATAGAGTTTTTCGGTACCGGCCTTCAATGTATCGGAGCCTGTTTTCAAGCTGCCGATTCCCTGCTGCAGTTCTGCTGCACCGGTCGTTAAGGTTCCCATCTGGCTGTTGATCAGAGCAACTCCATCATAGATCTGACCAACAGAAGCTTCCAGAGCCGCCATCCCTTCTGTCAGCTGCGCAAGCTGCGTCGCATCCGCACCCGCATTCAGCTGGCCTGCAACCTGCCTGAGCGCCGTATCTGCACCTGCAAGCCCTGCATATTCTGTAGCCGCCTCGCGAAGCTGGTTCTGCAGATCTGTAATCTCATTCAGTTTTACAATCAGATCCGTCTGCAGTTTCACTACTTTCCTGTATCCCTCAATGACGGCTGCCGGATCAGAAATACCCGTTCCATCTGCCCTCTGTCCGGAATTCCCCGTCTGCACCATACTCATAGACGTCATTCCTTCAGACTCATTCGGACTTTCCAGATATGATTCCGCAAATTCCGACGATTCTTCCGTCTCCTTTGCTTCTTCTGATTCTTCTTGTTTTTCTTCCACTTCCCCGGCTGCTTCTAACGAAGAAACTTCTTCACCGGACTCCTCTTCCGGCATGGACTCCGGAGCTTTTTCCCGAATTCCGTTCGCTGTAGGAGCCGATTCTGTTTCAGCAGACTGCTCCTTATCATTTTCCGGCTCTGACGGCTGCTCCTCATCAGCTTCCGTCCTGCCAGACTGTTCTTTATCGCTTTCCGGCTCTGACGGCTGTTCCTCATCAGCTTCCGTCCTGTCAGTCTGTTCTTTATCGCTTTCCGGCTCTGACGGCTGCTCCTCATCAGCTTCCGTCCTGTCAGTCTGTTCTTTATCGCTTTCCGGCTCTGTCGGCTGCTCCTCATCAGCCTCTGCCCTGACAGGCTGCTCTTCACTTTCCGACTCCGACTCCTCCGGCTGTACAGAATCCAATCCCTCAGAAGCCAAAACTTCCTCCGTTACCGCATCCGCTTCTGCTCCGCTTCCAGACGGCAGCATGCCCATCTGCTCTGCCAGCTCTTTCAACTGATACTGAATCGCTTCTGCTTCCCCAACCGCTTTTTTCAGATTTCCCGTCAGCAGGATTACGTTGTTCTGCGCTTCCTGCATGTTTTTCTGATTTTCTGCAATGTTCTGCTCCAGTTTATTTCCCATCTCCAGAACGCCGGTCACCAGAGTATCAACACCATTTTTCAAGAGTCCCACGCTGGCCTTTATATAGGGATGCTCTGCATCGCCGCTTTTGCCATCCGGTCCCAGCATCATCGGATTCTGAAGCGACTGAAGCCCTGCAGCCAGCGTATTCACACCGCCTGTCAGTTTCGGTACGTTGTCATTCAGAAGTCCCACGCCTTCCTTAAGCGTTCCGGTTCCCTGATCCAGTTCCTTTGCGCCCTCACGAAGGTCTTTTGCTCCGTCATTCAGCTTATCCGCTCCGTCCATCAGATCCTGCGCTCCGTCGTCCAGCTCCCAGGCTCCGTCATTCAGCTCCACAGCTCCGTCATCCAGCTCCACGGCGCCATCCCACAGATCCGGCATATTGTCTTTCAGCTCTAAAACGCCGTCGTCCAGCTCAACACAGCCGTCGATCAGATCATAAGTGGCATCATTGAGCTCTTCCATATCATCTTTCAGATCATCAAAACCATCCATATCATCGGAGTTCAGCTCACTCAGTACATCCGGCATCAGTATCGTTGCAGTCATGCCAAGTTCAAAATCCGTCACATCCGCAGTCACTTCCACATACTCCGGAATATCAATGTCTTCAAATCCTTCCAGATTCAGAAGATCCAGACTGGCATACAGGCCCGGCATGGCAACGCCTGCCACGACCGTATTCTTTCCATCCGAAAGAATCTTTCCATTTTCCACTTCCACATTTACAAACCGGTCAGAATCCAGAATCACGGTACTGGCCGCCACAAACGGCACATACAGTTCTGTTTCTTCTCCTCCGATCTTTATTTTCTGCATACTGTGGTTTTCATAGTCAAAACGAATCTTTACTTTCCCGCTTTTTCCAGCCAGTTCTTCCGGCTCGATCTCTGCCCCGTCCAGATAATAGGTCACTCTTACATCCACAGGCAGCGCCTCGGAAGTCTCTCCCTGATAATAGATGTCATTGCCGCCTGCCGCCCAGACATATGTGTCCCCATCCTGTGCAAAAGTTTCATTTCCTTTTACATTTACCACATCCGTAAGCCGTGTAACGTCTGTAATCTCAGCCGCGCCTTCCCCGTTTTTCAGCCAGCCGCTGACCGTGATATTCTTTACGTTACCGCCGGCATCCGCATTTACATATACCGTCTCTTCTTTTTCCGCGGTTCCTTCCGTTGACCGGTCCGCCGCCTTCTCCATCATTTCCTCTGCTTTTGCCGACTCTTCTGCAACTTCTTCTGTTGTCTCTTCCACAGTCTCTGCGGTTTTGCTGCACCCGCAGACAGAAGCGGCCAGCACGATGCTCAGTCCCAGACTCAATAATCTTTTATTTTTCATTTTCTCCGCCTCCAGTCTCTACATTCTGCTGTTTCAGACATTTCCGCATTCCTATGGTGGTAAAACAGATCAGCCTGTCAAATACCAGAAAGAATGACGGAAGTAAAAAAAGTACGATCGCCATGCTGATCAGCGCTCCTCTGGCCAGCAGGATTACAATGGATTTAATCATATCAATATTGGAATACAGGGCCACGCCGATAGTCGATGCAAAAAGACTGAACGCACTGGTAATAATAGAATGAAATGACGTTTTGTGCGCAATCTCTACCGCCTCTTTTTTGCTCTTCCCGGCCAGGCGTTCGTCCTTGTACCGGTTTGTCATCAGAATCGCATAGTCCACAGTAGCTCCCAGCTGAATGGTTCCCACCACAATCGGAGCCACAAATGCCTGACTGATTCCTCGGTAATAAGAAAATGCCATATTTACAAAAATCGAAAATTCAATCGTTGTTACCAGAATAAATGGAAGACTGAACGATTTGAAAACCACCATGACAATCAAAAAGATCGCCAGAATTGACAGGGTATTAACCGTCATCAGATCCACGCTGGTCACGTCCTCCAGATCCTTCATCAACGGCGCTTCTCCAATCACCATGGCCGTATCATCGTAAGCCTTCACGATCTCATTGATCCTGGCGATCTGAGCGTTACATGGAGCTGTCGCCGAACTGTACTGCGAACAGATAAATACCATCTCATAATTTTCCGACTTCAATGTGGAGGTCAGCTTTTGAGGAATCATGGATTCCGGAATTCCGCCTCCCAGCACGGACTGAATGCCGAGCGCCCAGTCCACGCCGTCCACCTGTTCGATTTCCTGAATCATGTTTGCTTTGTCCTTCGCACTATTCCCACTGTTCATCAGAAGAATATGTACGTTGCTCATATCAAATGTATTTTTCAGCTTCTCATTGGCAACTGCGCTGTCCAGATCATCCGGAAGACCGGTGTCAATATTATAATACAGCTCCACCTCATTGTTGCCATGGTAAGCCGGAACAAATGCAATCAAAAAGAGAAGAATCCATACCCAGTGAAATTTCCGAATAAAATCCGACAGTTTTCCCATATCCGGGAAAAAGGACCTGTGTCTGAACTTCATGATCTGTTTTTCAAACAGAAGCACCATTGCCGGAAGCACGGTCACGCAGCACACGACTCCAATGATTACGCCCTTGATCATGACGATTCCAAGATTTTCTCCAAGCGCGAAGGTCATGAAGATCAGTGCCGCGAAGCCTGCAATGGTCGTAAGCGAACTTCCTATAACAGAGATAAAAGTCTCGCTGATTGCTTCTGCCATGGCATCATCCCGGTTTTCATAACGCGGCCTGCACTCTTCATAACTGTGAAGGAGAAAGATAGAGTAGTCCGTCGTAACTCCCAGCTGCAGAACCGCAACAAGCGCCTGCGTAATATAGGAAACATCTCCCAGGAACAGATTGCTTCCCATATTATAAGCAACTGCCAGACCGATGCTGGTCAGGAAGAGAAAAGGAACCGCAAAGGAATCCGTAGTCAGGATCAGCACCAGCAGAGAGAGAAGGCTTGCTACCATGACATATCCTGGAATCTCTTTCATAGCCAGATTCTTAATATCCGTAACAATTCCGCTCATACCGCTGATGAAACACTGCTGTCCTACCTGGGTTCGCATCTCTTCAATCGCTTCCATGGTCGTCTCCGCCGACGTGGTCTGATCGAACAGCGCGATCATCATCGTGGAATCTCCCTGAAAAAGCGCATCCGCCACCGCACCCGGAATCATGCTGACCGGCACGTCGATCCCCACAAAATCATCGTACCACAGTACCTTTTCCACATGATCGATTGCTTCAATCTTCTCTTCCAGTGCAACCACATCTTTCTTCTCCATCCCGTCTACCACAACCATGGAGAATGCGCCCATGCCGAATTCATCCACCATGATGTCCTGTCCTGCCACTGTTTCCAGAGAGTCCGGCAGATAACTCAAAATATCATAGTTGACCTTTGTGGCAATGAACCCGATGGCTGATGGGATCAGAAGCAGCAATGCCATAAGCACTATGGATATCTTACGTTTTGCGATAAACTTTCCTATCCGTTTCATCTTCCTCACCTTCCAGATTTTCTTTGTTATTGTCCCGAAAATGACCGGCTTATTCAAAATGACCCTTAGTCATTTCTATCATTATATGTTATACTACAAAAATGACCACTAGTCAATATTTTTTATAAACTTTTTATGGATTTACGCAGGTAAGATAAAACAGAAAAAGGCTTTGAGAGTCTGTCTTCTCTCAAAGCCCTGTTTCATTCGTATACTTTTGTTTAATACAGCTTCGCGCCTGCCGGAATATGGTCGTCCACGATCAGAAGATGAAGCTTTTCCTCCCCTTCTTCCTCATGAACTGCACTGATGATCATTCCGCAGGAATCAATGCCCATCATGGCTCTCGGCGGAAGATTGGTAATAGCGATCAACGTCTTCCCAATCAGTTCTTCCGGCTCATAATACGCGTGAATGCCGCTTAAAATCGTACGCTCTGTATCTGTCCCGTCGTCCAGCGTAAACTGCAGCAGTTTCTTACTCTTCGGTACGGCAGTGCATGCCTTTACCTTTACCGCCCTGAAATCAGACCGGCTGAACGTCTCAAAATCCACCAGATCAGAAAATAACGGCTCAATCTTTACTTTTGAAAAGTCAATAACTTCTTTTACGGGTTCAGCTGTTTTCTCCACTGCCTTACCCTGACTCTTTTTCGTCTCTGTGCCCAGCGACTTCATCGTCGGGATTTTAAGTCAGTTTAATTTAAAATGGCTTATTTCCCTTTATTTAGCCGCTTTTCGGTATCTCGACCACAGCAATATAACGCTGTTTCATTGATTAAAACCCTTGAATTTGTCGTACTCTTGTCGTATGGCACAC
>CAJTXP010000050.1 GCA_910583615.1 uncultured Lachnospiraceae bacterium
TATCTTTGTGGAAACGCCGTAAAATATACGGAAAATAAAGGACATGTTCTCCTGACAGTTAGAGAAGAAGAGGAAACAGCCGCTGAATATGCAGTTTTTCGCTTTTCAGTAAAAGACAATGGTATCGGCATCGATCAAAAGTATTTAAAAAGTATCTTCGAACCCTTTGAGCGTGTCTCAAACACCACCTCCTGCGGTGTCTTTGGAACAGGACTGGGACTGACACTTGCAAAAAACCTTGTGGAAATGATGTCCGGCCGGATCGACGTGGACAGCACTCCCGGAGTTGGCAGTGAATTTACCGTTACCCTGCGTCTGCGTATCTGCCGAAAACAGCAGATCACTTATGAAGATACGCAAAATACGGTAAAGATATTTTTAAAGCAGCGTCGAATCCTGCTGGTCGATGATAACCAGCTGAATCTGGAAATCGAAACAGAGCTGCTTCAGGAAATCGGTCTCACAGTGGACTGTGCACAGAACGGACAGGAAGCAGTGGAAAAAGTCGTCCGCGCTCCTTCTGATACCTACGCACTGATTCTGATGGACATCCAGATGCCGGTTATGAACGGCTATGATGCCGCCTGCTCGATCCGGAGTCTTCCTGATCCTGTACGGTCTCACATTCCGATCATCGCATTATCTGCCAATGCCTTTGATGAGGATCGAAGAAAATCCATGGAAAGCGGCATGAACGCGCACATGGCAAAACCGCTGGATATAACTGCATTTCTGGAATTGATTGTTTCGATTATAAAATAGACTGGAATCTCCGGGACTGTTGCAGAATATGCCCGTGTTTGTATGTTACGCAATGCGTAACATACAAACACGGGCTTTTTGCAACAGTCCCTTTCTTCACTTTATAAAGACTGCGTATTTTCTGGTTTCATTTTCTCTGTTCAGCCTATATTTTCAAAAATGATCCTTCCGGTGCCTCTTTCATGACCGGATTATATTTCAGATCCAGAAATGCCGGGAAATTTTTCTGATACATCCGTTCCAGCTCCGCATCATATCCCACGATCATCTGCGGCTGTTCTTCCCCGTAATATCCAAGCGCTTCCCTGGTCAGCGACTCAGAAAGGTTTATGTAAATGGTTTTTTTATCCGCCGTGTAAAGCTGCATCTGGCTTACAGAATTCTTCCCGGTCCTCTTGAAATAATATCCCCATACCAGATCATGGTTCTGCACGATCATTGCTGCTGCGCCGCTCATATAGATCGTCCACTTCCTGCCGACCCACACATCCTTTCCAATCGGATGCGCCGTCGCAAAGTCTCCCTCAATCTCTCCCAGCGAACATGCCGTATTCTTTCGCAGATATTTGTGAATCTCTTTTTCATACGTTTTCCGGAAGCATCCAATCACGCTTGCCACAAACCAGATAAGGAGCAGGACGCAGCCCGCCATCAATGCCCAGAACAGATAAGGGTTAACGCCTCCAAGCTTCCCTGTATCCAGTGTATAAAAGTAAATTTTATCATAGTCGCCTTCTTCAATACCGATCTCGAGCAGCGTATCTGTATAATAGCGCTCCATGGAAGGCTCCATTCTGCTCCATGTACCCATCACTTTTACCGGTGCAGGCGGTGCGGTTGCTCCGGATTCATCATTCAGATATGCCCACGTTTCATCTATCTTTTCGTAGACCATATCCGTCTTTCCCTTTCCCATATAGAGGCTGTAGAAATACCAGGTGGAATATTCCCCGCCGTCTTTATTGACGGACTGAAATGCAATATAACTGTTTCCGTTCGTAGATGTCGACCGGTTGCCCGAATCGTAGACGGTTGTCGTTGTGTGTTCCACATAATCCGTTACAAAGAACTCCGCATCCAGCGTCACAGCCCTGCCCTCATATGTCTCCGGACTGGCAGTGATATCCATGCCGCCCATACCGGCTGCAAGCTGAAAAATCGCTCCCTTTGTTGCCGCAAGAATGATAACCATTCCCACCAGTGACAGACCTGCCCGCCACAGATAGGTCTTTCTCGCCCTCTTCCTCAGTGTTTCAAACATTTTCTCTTACCTCCATAGTATTTTACTCAAACCGTTTCCGGTTTTCATCTGTATATCCAATGGGAAGATCCGGATTGGCTTCCTGAATCTTTGCCAGAAGTTCTCTTGCCTCCTGCATGCTTTCAAACTGAAAGACCTCTTTCTTCCCGTTCCGTTCCAGCACAATAACCCTTCCAATCTCCGCATTGAAGCTGCCGCAGCACATCTTCGCAGATACATCCTCCTGCTGCAGATATGCCCATGCCAGATCAGTAACCGGAAGTTCGCAGGCCGTCAAAAATTTTCTGTACTGAATCTTCCCGTCCGTTACCGTTACCTTTGCCATAATGTTCCTCCTGTCAGATTTCCGTAAAGGTATATCTCTGCAGGATCCCTGAGGCATTCACATGATAGAGGATCGTCCCGTCCGCCAGTTCTTCCCGCTTAAGCTTCAGGTCATGATCCTTATGTTTTCCCCGGATATAAGCTTCCGGATCCTCAAGCATCACCTCTTCAAAAAACACATCCCGCATCTGGTTGTTGGCACATTCATTAAATATCTCATGCACTACTTCATATTCTTTCATATTGTTCTCCTTTTTATTCCAACAGCGAACGCTTACTGGTCGTCCACCTGTTTTTTCAGATATCTGCCCACCACATGGGCAAAAGTGGATACATCCCGGATATAGGCAAAATCTTTTCCGAAGATTCTGCGTTCCGCCTGAAGGTCCTGTTCTTCTCCTGCAAACACACCCAGCACGGCAATGCCCTGGCTTCTGAGCTTCCGGACTTCCGCAGCCGTATCCTTTACTGCATATTCTCCTGTATACACAGATGGATTGCGCACGTTGGGCCGGTTGACCACCAGATCATTGGGGCGTCCGTCGCTCAGAACGATCAGCACCTTATTCTCCTCCGGGCGGGCAAAAAGCCCGTCTGCGGAAGCACGGAACGCCAGCCCATCCCGATTGTTGGACGAAGAAGTAAATTCCATCAGCCTCCAGTCCGCCTCCCGTCCTTCCTCATATTCCCGAAATCTCCGCATAACCGTATGATCCCAGAACGTACAGAATCCGAGCACCCGATGCGGAATTCCCGCTCTCGAAAGCGCGGCGGACAAAATATACCCCTGCAGCGCCACCAGATGCTGACGGCTCCTCTGGGAACCACTGGCATCTATCAGCACATCCACTACAAAATCCGTATTATGCCGTCGGATCTCCTTTACAAACAGTCTGGCATCCTCAGACCTTCCGACCTTCCAAAGTCCTGCCGGGAGAATCGTACCGCAGGAAGCCAGGTACCGGTCCTCCTCGTTTCTCGCCTGTAAAGACCGTTTCAGAATGTCTCCCAGTTCCTGAATATTATGACGCGCCACCCTCTGATTCTGCCGGTAAAACCGCTGGTTCATCTCCCAGGTGCGCTTTGCCATCACATACGTATTATTTTCTCTTACGTAATTATGAATGATGCCATCCGTAAAATAAAGTTTGCAGTCTGCGTGGACTCCTCTGCAGAGCCGTCGGCAGAGCCTTTTCTGCTCCAGCTCATCCATATAAGAAGTTCCAAAATGCAGTTCAATATAAGAATGCATCTTCTGAGCCGCTTCCTCTGTAACCAGAATCCTGCCGGCACGGGCCTTTCTCTCGTTCTCATCTTCCGGCAGCAGGCTGCTGTTCGCCTGGCGCATCATGTCCTCCAGAGCAGATTCCGCCGCAGTCTCATCCAGAAAATCCTGCCAGTCAAACTGCTTCAGGTCTTCGACAGGAACTGAAAGAACCTGCTGAAGATTTCCGTGCCGCGCTTCAAAATCCGGATCCGCCAGCCGGTTATAAAATGCATCCACCTTTTGAATCACATCCATTGTCTGCTCTGCACCGCGCACGGAAAAAAGCTCCTCTGCCTGCTCCCGGATCCGCTTTTCCGCTGTATAAGTCCCGTCAATCCCTTCCTGCAGCATGGCGATTTTCAGCCTGCCGACCAGATTACCCGGTTTCGACAAAGAGGGAAAATCACGTTCCAGAATATCTTCAAATGCCCGCCGCCGCAGGGAAGTCACTCCCTTCCTCTCGCAGATCAGCCTGTTCATCACTGCCTGATCCACGCACATCTGCGCCAGAGCGGCAAGAGAGGATTCGTCTGCCCCCAGATACAGCTTTTTCACCAGATACATCCCCAGTTCCTCTCTGGAAAAGTAACGGGCAAAAGCACCCTGTTTGACCGCGTCATAGAGCGAGATATACTTCGAACGCTGAAAGGAACGGACATCCAGCTCCACATCCAGCTCATAATCCCCGCTGACCGCCCACAGAAGATTCCTCATGCGGTTTTCAATCTCATACTGATATTCTTCCGCCGTATATCCTTCTGACAGCCCCTGCATCAAAACACCTGCTCTTTCGTCCATTCCTCCGGAATCCTGGTCATCACCAGATCGGATACGATCTCCCGTTCAAAAATGTCAAATGCCTTGTTGGTAATCCCCATCTGCACCGCCTGCCAGGGGCTCAGTCCGATCCGGAC
Source organism: uncultured Lachnospiraceae bacterium (assembly GCA_910583615.1). Taxonomy (GTDB): domain Bacteria; phylum Bacillota; class Clostridia; order Lachnospirales; family Lachnospiraceae; genus Hominiventricola. Next base: position 4,529 of record CAJTXP010000050.1, read on the forward strand.
CGCTCCAAGCGCCGCCAGAAGCCCTCGAAGGTCCATGGCCTTTGTCGAGATCTCACTGTTCTGCGCTTTGACCTGAAGATCCAGAAACAGCCCGGAAAATGCACAAAGGGCGTCCTCCCGGATGTCCGGATAATCATGACGGATGATCCTGCACAGTGTCTCTTCCGAAAGCGCCGGCATATCAATCACCAGAAAACGGGACACCAGCGCTTCGTTCAGCTCCTTCGTTCCTGCATAACCGTAATTCATCGTACCGATAAAACGGGCTGCAGGATGCAGATCGATCTTTTCATATCCGGGCACGTCTATAATCCTCCTGTGGTCCAGTGTTGCATGAAGGACAGATGCCGCATCATTTTTTGCCATATTGATCTCATCCAATATTCCAAAGCCGCCCTCCTCTGCACATCGGTAGACGCTGCCTTTGCGTAACTGTACCTCATTGTTCCGAAAGGTATCTGTCCCAATCAGAGAACTGCTGTCTGTATTTACGTTAAATGAAATATTGTAGACCGGCCTGTAAAAGATCCATGCCAGATTTTCCGCCAGAATATTTTTCCCGGTCGCTTTCGCTCCGCTCAGCAGAAGATTGGACCCCTCCAGAAGAGCCGCCAGCGCCATTTCCAGAATATCCTTTCCATAAAACGGAATGGATGGCTGCACCACCCGGTTTCGTACTTCATCCGTTATCGGATATTCCCGGCGAAACTCCTCTACCTTGCAGATCAAAGCATTGTCCACATTCTGTTCACTCAGAAATTGTAAATTATCCTGCATTTTTGTCTCCTCCACGGCTGATTTCCCGACTACATAAGAAACTGTGCCATCACGTAATTGCTCAAATCAATTCCCCGTCTGGTCAGCCTTATTCTGCCGTCTTCTTCCTCCAGAAGCTTCTGCATCTGAAGCTTCTGAATCTGTTCTCTGTAATATTCCCCGTACTTTCCCGGCTCCACGCCCTCCATTTTCCGAAGCCCGAGAAAAAAATATTCTTCTCTGACCGCCTGCTCTGTCAGAACTTCTTTCGTTCCTGCAAAATCACCCTTCAAATATTCGGAAAGTTCCGCCTGATTCGTATACCGGACATTTTCCAGCAGCGAAGCAGCGCCTGTCCCATAGCCTTTATAATCCCTTCTCTCCCAATAGCCCAGATTATGGCGGCAGACATATCCAGGCTTTGCATAATTGGAGATCTCATAGTGATTGTATCCGCAGGTACAGAGCCGGTCTCTAATTCTGTAATACATCTGCCGCTCTTCCTCTTCTGACGGCAGATACTCCGGATGCTCTTTATAACGTTCATAAAAAGGCGTCCCTTCCTCCAGCATCAGGCTGTATGCCGATATATGTTCCGGAGAAAGAGCCAGTACCAGATCCAGTGTACGGCATACGCTGTTTAACGTCTGTCCGGGAAGGGCAGACATCAAGTCCACATTGATATTCTGAAATCCCGCCTCACGCGCCGTCTGAAAGCTTTCCAGAAACTGTTCCCATGTATGAATCCTGCCCAGAAGCTTCAGTTCCTCATTATCTGCAGACTGAAGGCCGAAGCTGATCCGGTTCACGCCTGCTTCCTGATACTTCAGAAGCTTATCCTGGTCCACGGTTCCCGGATTCGCTTCTACGGTGATCTCTGCATCCTCCCGGAAAGGAAAATGGTTCTGAAGGGCCTCAAGAATACAGCAGAGCTGCTCTCCTTTCAGGATACTTGGAGTCCCTCCGCCGAAAAACACCGTAACCACTTCATACACTTCTGACAGTTTTTCTGACGTTTTGATCTCCCGAAGAAGCTGCTCCACATAGGCCTTTTGTACCTCTCTGGCAGCCGGCGCCGACAGGAAATCACAGTATGCACATTTTCGGATGCAGAACGGAATATGAACATAGATCTCCAGCGGCTTTTTTTCTGTTTTTTTCACTGTTTCCTTATTTTTTATCATCCAGTTTCAATACGCTCATAAATGCTTTCTGCGGAATCTCCACGTTTCCGATCTGGCGCATCCGCTTTTTTCCCTCCTTCTGTTTCTCCAGAAGCTTTCTCTTACGGGTAATATCACCGCCATAGCACTTCGCCAGCACATCTTTTCGCATGGCCTTCACCGTCTCCCTGGCAATGATTTTCCCGCCTACCGCCGCCTGAATCGGAATCTCAAACAAATGCCGCGGGATCTCATCCTTTAATTTCTCACACATCTTCCTTCCCCGGTCATAGGCCGACGCTCCGTGCACAATAAAAGACAGCGCATCCACTTCCTCCCGGTTAATGAGAATATCCAGCTTCACCAGCTCCGACTGTACATAGCCTTTAAAATCATAATCAAAAGAAGCATATCCTCTGGAACGGGACTTCAGCGCATCAAAGAAATCATAGATAATCTCATTGAGAGGAAGTTCATATTTCAAAAGAGCCCGGGTCTCTTCCATATATTCCATCCCCAGATAGATACCCCGCCGTTCCTGGCACAGCTCCATAATGGAACCGATGAACTCTGTCGTCACCATGATCTCCGCACTCACCATCGGTTCTTCCATATATTCAATTTCTGACGGATCCGGCAGATTGGACGGATTTGTCAGTTCGATCATCTCTCCACTGGATTTATGCACCCGGTATACGACTCCCGGCGCCGTTGTAACAAGGTCCAGATTGTACTCCCGTTCCAGACGCTCCTGAATAATCTCCAGATGCAGAAGCCCCAGAAAACCGCACCGGAATCCGAAACCAAGCGCGATCGAAGTCTCCGGCTCAAACTGAAGCGCCGCATCATTGAGCTGAAGTTTCTCCAGAGCGTCCCGAAGATCCGGATATTTTGCTCCATCCGCCGGATACAGGCCGCAGTATACCATGGACTGCACTTTCTTATAGCCCGGCAGCGGAGCCATGCAGGGATTGGAGCGGTCAGTTACTGTATCGCCCACCCTGGTATCCTTTACGTTCTTTATGCTTCCGGTGATATATCCCACCATGCCGGCGCTCAATTCTTCACAGGGAATAAACTGGCCAGCTCCAAAATATCCGACCTCAACCACATCGGCTTCCGCTCCGGTAGCCATCATCCGGATTGGCGTTCCTTTCCGGACGGTTCCCTCTTTAATCCGGCAGAAAATGATAACCCCTTTATAAGGGTCGTATACTGAATCGAAGATCAGCGCCTGAAGAGGCGCTTCCGGGTTTCCGTCCGGCGCCGGTATCCGCCTGACGATCTGCTCCAGCACTTCCTCTACATTCTGACCGGTTTTCGCTGAAATCAGCGGAGCATCCTGCGCCTCGATCCCGATCACATCTTCAATCTCGTCAATGACCCGCTGCGGCTCCGCACTCGGCAGATCAATCTTATTGATCACCGGCATCACGTCCAGATTGTGGTCCAGAGCCAGATACACATTCGCCAGCGTCTGTGCTTCAATTCCCTGGGCGGCATCCACTACCAGGATCGCTCCGTCACACGCCGCCAGGCTTCTGGATACTTCATAGTTAAAATCCACATGACCCGGAGTATCAATCAGATTGAAGATATACTCTTCCCCGTCTTTGGCTCTGTATACGGTCCGGACCGTCTGCGCCTTGATCGTGATCCCGCGCTCCCGCTCCAGATCCATGTTGTCAAGCACCTGCGACTGCATCTCCCTGCTCGTCAGAAGCCCCGTCTTCTCAATGATCCGATCCGCCAGTGTTGACTTTCCATGATCAATATGTGCTACTATACAAAAATTGCGGATTTTACTCTGATCCACCAATGTCATCTTGTGTCCTCCATCCATTCACTTAAAACTGCTTATAATATATCATGGATCAAATACCTTATCAAGTATGTCTGAGAGAGGTTCCATCGTATTCAGCATTTCCTGAAGTGTATTGGTCTGTGCTCCTGCTTCTATTAAAAGAGCTTTATCTGACAGATGAAGATTATACCGAAGACTCCTCAGATAGATATTTCTGGCAAGCCCCGGATAGTATTGCTCGCTCATCAGCTTCAGCTGCAGAGTCAATGCCAGATTATCCTGTATGTAAGGGTTATACAGATACTCGATTGGTCCGTTTTTCTTTGTCCGGCTTAGTCCATTAAAGAACATGAACCTTGCCATGGTCTTTCCATCGATCTCTGTGACCAGACGGGTGCCCTCTGCCACTCCGTCCCGGTGCAGATCGATCACAGACTGGATACCGGGATTTTCCTCCAGGATCGCACTGATCTCTGCCTGCGCCTTGCTGTATGCCTCATTCCGGTCCAGCTTTCCATCCACCAGGTCATAAACGCTGGTCACATGCATCACGTCATATCCTTTTTCCCGGAGAAGCCGGGCAAGATATTCCCCAACCCCTACAATCGTCGTGGAATTATCTCCCGGAACAGAATCTATAAATCCCTCCTGTGAATGCGTGTGATAGATCAGGATCTGAGGTCCCTCTACTTCTTTATCAATACTCATATCCTTGGACAGAAGTATCTCTGCATTCAGATCTTCCGGAGCAATGGTTGTCGTTTTATCCATCGTATAAAAATTTTCAAATAAAAACTCAAAGTCTGAAAGTTCCTCCATATTGTAAATCGTTCCTGCCGCAACCGTAACCGGTTCTTCCTCTGCTTCCTCTTCCGCCTGTTCTTCCTCCCTGCGCTGCGCCTGTTCTTCTTCCGTTTTTTTCTCCAGAGCTTTCTCATTTTCCACCTGTGCAAGCGTCTCCATATCATACTCCTCGCCGTTTTCATCCAGTTCGTTCTCATCATGAATGCCGCCGGTCACAAGTATTTCATAAGTAGACGCACTTTCCATCCCGCCTGTCTGTTCTGCTCCATACTGCAGACGGTAAAGAGGATGCATTTCCATAACGCGCTTTATGTACCAGCCGGAAAGAGAACCGATGTCCCCATCCTCTGCATATTCCAGAAAAAGCCCGGGATACAGGCAGCGTGCAAATTCCCTCTGGCACACACGCTGCACCGACGTCTTTCCTTCCCGGATGAGAGCTTTAAGATCTCCTGACCAGAACCTCTGCCCACCTGTAAAAACAATATAAAAACCTGCCACGAAAAAAAACATCCACAACAGCCAGTTCCAAAACCTTGATAATCGCTCCATACGAATCCTCACCCATTTATTATATGGGAAAAGCACCCGCCCTATGCCTCATTCGATACCTGAAAAGCCATATTCAACGCCTCTGACAGAGTAAAGCTCAACTGTTTGATCGTTTCATCTATATTTTTGGGAGTCACAAACATTCCGTTCAAATGGGGCGGCATCTGCTCACAGTTTCCCTGGGCGTCATAGATAATCGATGCGGCCTCCACCACGGTCGGCACTCCGATGGCAATGACCGGAATCCCCAGACTCTCTTCTGTCAGACAGTTTCTGTGATTTCCCACGCCGGATCCCGGCTGGATTCCCGTATCTGTAAGCTGGATCGTCCGGCTCAGCCTTTTCGTACTCCGTGCTGCCAACGCATCAATTACAATCAGAAGGTCCGGTTTTGTCTGTTCCACGATTCCCCGTATGATCTCTGATGTCTCCATCCCTGTCTGTGCCATGACTCCAGGAACGATCCCGCTGACCTGACAGCACTTCTCTGTTCCCATGACCTCTTTTCCATATTCTTTGATCAGATGCCTGGTAATCAGAAGATTGGATACCGTTTTTGGCCCCAGCGCATCCGGCGTAACATCCCTGTTTCCAAGCCCGGCAACCAGGATGGAACGTTCCTTTTCTTCTCCCATCAGCTCTTTCAGATAGCAGGCGAGCGTTTCCGATATCTCCCGATGATAATCCTCATCCGGCGACGCCATTCCCGGAGCTTCCAAAGTCAGATAGTTTCCCACAGGCTTCCCCATCTCTCTGGCGCCCCGCTCTGACACGATCTGAACTCTCGTCAGCCGGATATCTTTCTGTTCATCATAATCTTCTTCTACAATTACTCCATGTACTTCCTCTTCACTGCCTTCAAAACTTTCCCGCGCTTCCAGCGCCAGGTCTGTCCGTACCCTCATCCGTTCCATCTTTCTACACTCCTCAGTATTACATGATTCTTATTTATGACAGCTCTTCTGAATGTTACCTCTCCATGTATCCCAACGGTGTGGGTGTGAAAAGTAACCACTCCAATTAATATTTCCGGAAAAATGTAAATTTATGTATTGACACCAGCTCTCCTTTCGTCTAAAATATATTCGTGTGTTTCCATGTAAAGCTATACCGTGTCTCGCTTTCATGAAGCACGTCATAAAAAATATCATGAAATTGAATTACAGAGAATAAACCGGAGGTGCACAAATTGGCTAATATTAAATCTGCTAAGAAAAGAATCCTGGTTACCGAGACCAGAACTGCAAGAAACAAAGCAATCAAATCCGAAGTTAAGACCATGGTCAAGAAAGTATACACAGCAATTGATTCCAAAGATCAGGAAGCTGCAAAAGCTGCGCTGAAAGCTGCGATCTCCACAATGGACAAGGCAACTTCCAAAGGCGTATATCATAAGAACACAACTTCCAGGAAGATTTCCCGTTTGCAGAAAGCTGTAAACGCCATGGCTTAAATAAATACTGCATGTATAAAAAACCGGCTGGTTCCGTCATTCCAGCCGGTTTTTCTATCATCTGCGGTTCCGTCATATTTTATACCGTATCTGTCTTCCATGACTACAATACGTTATCCTTTCGCGCTGTATTTCACGATAAGCATCTCCACGCTGAGCTGATCCGCCATTCGGCCGGTCTTAACCCTTTCTTCCGTATCCACGCAATCCTCGACTGCTCTTCGAAGCTGCGCTTTTGTAAACTTTCTGCACTGTGCCATATATTTCCCCATAGCAAAGGGTGGAATACCTGCTGCTTTCGCCATCTCTCCCCGTTCCATCCCAAGACCGGACAGTTCCTTTAACTGCAAAAGCTGGTGAAACTGCCTGGTAATCAGATACAGAATCCGCATAGGCGGTTCCTTCATGGAAAGCAGATCCGCATACAGATCCAGAGCCTGTCTCTGATTCTGTTCCGTAATCGCCTGTATCATGTCAAAGATACGGTTTTCTGTCTGTTCTGTACAGACTGCTGCCACATCATCTGTTGTTATGGTGCCTTTTCCAAGTGTGTAGCACAAAAGCTTCTCCAGCTCACGGTCAATATTTTCCATATCCGCACCGGTGCGTCCCAGGAACACATGCATGGTTTCTTCTGTGATATTTCTTCCTTCCTTTTTTAAAATACCAAGTACCCAGCGCGACAGAGTCCGTTCATCCTGGCGTTTAAATTCCACCACTCTGCCGGATTTCTTAATAGCCTTATAAACCCTTCCCCGCTTGTCGATCTTCGACTCTGTCAGAATCAGACAGGTACTGCTCGGAATCTCCGGAATATAATCCGCCAGCTCCGGACACGCATTTTCAGCGAATCCGCTGTCCTGAATCTCTATCACTCTGCGTTCTGCAAAAAAAGGCATGGTCTCAGCCAGATCAATGATCTCCTTTGGATTGATTCCTTTCCCCTCAAAGGATGCCGCATTCATGGTATCCTCAGGATCCAGCAGGGCTTCCCTTAGCCGCTTCCTGTACTGATTTCGAAGATAGGTTTCTTCTCCCGTCAAAAGGTATATATTCTTAAACTGCTGATTTTTTATGTCTTCCATTAACATTTTCATGATGTCGTGCTCCTTCTGTTATAGTACCATTTTATCATGAAGCTCTCATCGGGGCAAGACAGGCAGTTCAAAGACTTTCTTCTAAAAACGTAAGTTTATTTACACTTTTTATACGCACCTGTTCTCCATCCGTCCAGATCCGGATGGCTCCGCAGTCCTTTGTGGCGCAGACCCGGCTTCCTGCAGCCTTAAGTCTTTCAAGCGTCTCTTTTCCAGGATGCCCGTAACGGTTTGCAGCGCTGCAGGAAATCAGGCTGACTGCCGGATGCACCCGGTCAAGAAACGATGCTGTTGAAGAGTATCTGGAACCATGATGAGCTGTCTTTAAAATTTCCACCTCCTTTAACAGGTCTGAGGACAGAAGTATTTCCTCCGTCTTCGCTCCGATATCTCCGGTCAGAAGCATCTGAAATTCTCCATATTCCGCCATCAATACCAGCGACAGGTCATTTCGGTCCTCAGATACGGCATTTTCTGCCGGCCACAGACAGGACAGAGAAAACTCTTTTTCTTCCAGACGATCTCCGACTCCCATATACAGAATCGGAATTCCCGCTTCTCGAAAAACCGCTTCCATCTCTTCACAGGCCTCGTCCCTCACCGAAAGTTTCGGCAGCACCGCATGGCCGATCCGGAAACCGCCTCCGCCTCTGCATTCCTCTGCCAGTTCTCTGAGTCCGCTGATATGATCCTGGTCCATATGAGAAATAAATACATAATCAAGTGTTCTTACACCTGACCACTTAAGAAACGGAAGGATTCGGTATATTCCTGCACCTTTTACATTAGAGCTTCCGCCGTCATACAGGCAGGTCGTCCCTCCTGGCGTTTTAAAAAAGACAGAATCTCCCTGCCCCACATCCAGCATGCAGATCTCAAGCCCGGAGGAGATGCGCAGGCATAAAAGACAGGCACACAACAGAATCGGACCCAGTCCTGCCGCCAGTACCCGCTTTCCAGGACAAAACGGTTCCTTTTTTCTCCAGTATTTTTTCCTTCTCTTTTCCCGGTACAGAAGAAAAAGTCCTGTCGACAGGAATCCATAGTAAAGCAGTACTTTCCATTTTTCCGGACATCCGGTCGTCAAAACCGAACCCGGAAGGGAGAGACAATGCTGTCCGGTCCAGGCATACAGCTTCAGAATCAGATGACATGGAATCACAAGCACACCTGCGGCAGGAAGGCAGAACAGCCCGGTCACACCGCTCATAAACCCGAATACCATCAAAACACTCATGAGCGGAATGACCAGCAGATTCAGCAAGGTAGAATACAGGGGATATTCATAAAAAAAACACAGCAGAAGCGGAAAAGTTACCATCAAAACGGAAAGGCTTACGGAAAGCGCCTGCATTGTCCGTCCTGATTTCTCCCTGTACAGTTTCCAGATCGGAGGAAGCAGCGCAATGGCGGACACTGCACCATAAGACAAAAGGAATGCACTCTGCTTAACGCAGACCGGACTGGTAAGCATAAGGCACAGCGCCGAGGCGCCAATACCGGTCAGCATATCGTAAGTTCGTCCGATCAGATCCGCCAGAATCGCCATGCTGCACATCAGAACTGCACGGACTGTAGATATGGAAGCTCCTGTCATCCAGCCATATGCCAGAAGAAACAGGATTGCAGGAACGCCTGACAGCACATAAGATCCTGTGCTTCTTCGAAGCAGGCGATAAAGCCCCATGCCTGCCAGAGAGACGTGAAGCCCTGATATGGCCAGCAGATGGGAAATGCCGTTTTTCTGATACAGCTCTTTTATCTCATTATCCAGCTCTTCCTTTCTGCCAAGCACCATCGCCTGCATCAGTCCGCTGTCCTTTTCATCAAGAATCTGTTCGTAAACTTCCTGCAGCCTCTTTCTCAGCGTCAAAAGCTTCTGACGTACAGGCGACGAATGCAGGTTTAGAATTTCCGCATTTTTGGCGTAAAAGGTATAGGATATCCCTTTTCCCTGATAGTAAAGCCTGCTGTTAAACTGTCCTGGATTGGTTGGTTCTTCTATTGGATAAATGGTTCCCGAAAGGGATAGATCTGTTCCCACCGGATATTCGGCAGTCTCTGTCAGATATACAAGAATCTGTCCGGTCTCAAAGCGGAAACTTCCGCCTTCCACATAACAGTCCGTCAAATAAATCTGTGTTTTGTCATTTTTCGCGCCCAGTCGACTGACCCGGCCGATAACCTGCGCCTCGCACTTCCCTGTTACTTCGAGGGGTTCATAAAAGAACCCCGCCGGCAACAGGCTCAGGATCAGGAATACCAGCAGCGCCAGACATGCAATCGGCCTCTGTCTCATTCTACCAGCTCCTCATTTCTCTCAAATATCGTATCAAAACTGATACTTTCCCTGAAGATCCGGTTGGTTTCACCGTCAATACTGATCTGAACCTTCTGCGCATCCGTATTCCGTATCAGAGAATTGACAATAGAATAAATCGGAATGCTCTCTGTCACATTATAGCCGGTCTCCAGAAATCCGGCATCCAGATTCACATAGCAGACACCGTCCCGAACCGATACGCTGACCAGTCTGGTGTTCTCAGGTATTGTCGGATATGCGCCTTCATAAGGCGGTCCGTCAATCAAACGCTCCACAATCAGTTTTTCAAGGGAAATATTACTGTTATATTCCATAGGCACCCTCTGAGTAACCAGCCGGTCGCCTGTTTCATTCGTATAATAAAGAGTAAGATCTGCTGTTCGGTACGCATTGATCTCCTCTCCGGCATTTTCGATAAACTGTTCTTCGTTCATCAATCCGACTGCCTTCCCCTTCAGATCCATAAGCGGCTGATCCGCAACACGGAATCCGATGTAATCGATCTCAGGGATCTGACACAGAGTCCTTACCAGAGCCGCCCTGCACAGGACCTCATATACCTTCAGCATATCCATATACTCTGCGGAAAAATTCAGATAAAGCTGGTTATGTTCAATCTCATAGCTTTCGATCCGTACATTTTCCGGAAGCGGCGGTTTATAATTTTCATTCTCCGGTTCTTCACGCAGAAATCCCAGCGCCTCATTCAACAGCCCTTCTGTATTCTCTGCCTGCAGCTCTCTGTATTCATAATCCAGCCTGGTTTCTTCTTTATTCACATACCAGATCCGGTATCCACTCTCTTCCTCCTCATTCTGCCCGCTGCATCCTGCCATACTCAGACACAGCAGTACGCCGAGAAGTAAATATCTTATCCATCTCCCCATCCTTTTCCTCCTGCCAAAGTTTCATATCTTCCTTTTAAAAATTCCCGGATTATATGATATACCTGAGCGGAATCCTTACAGTAAAGGTGGTTCCCTGGCCGACCTCACTTTGAACCCGGATTGCTCCTCTATGTGCCACAACTGCGCTTTTTGTAATGGCAAGTCCAAGACCCGTACCGCCGATCTCCCGGGAGTGGGACTTGTCTACCCGGTAGAATCTTTCAAATACATAGTCCAGTGATTCCTGCGGAATTCCCATTCCGGAATCGCTTACTTTTACATAGAAAAACTTATGGTCTGCATCCAGACTGACCCGCACCCAACCATTTTCACGGTTGTATTTAATTGCGTTTTCCACCAGATTTGAAAAAGCCAGCGACAGCCTTGTTGTATCGATCTCCGCACTCACGCTCCGATTGCTTTCAAACACCACTTCAATATTAGCCAGTGCGGCAATCGGGCGCAGCCGCTTCAGAATCTGTTCCAGAAATTCATTGACATCCGTAATCTCCACATTCAGACCTGTTACTTTCCGGTCTGTTTTCACCAGTGTCAGCAGATCCGAAATGATCGTATTCTCCCGATCGATTTCTTCTGCGATGTCCTGCATGAACTCCTGATACAGTTCCACCGGCGCACCTTCCTGCACCAGCAGGGAATCTGCCAGTACCTTCATGGACGCAAGCGGCGTCTTCAGCTCATGGGACACGTTGGATACAAATTCCTGTCTGGATTCTTCCATCAGACGAAGCTTTGCCAGAAGACTGTTGAATGTATTTGAAATATTCTCTGTCTCTGTACAGTCATGGATATCCAGATCTCCGTCCAGGGCCCCCTCCACAAGATCACCAATAAATTTATTCATAAAGCGGAGCGGCTTTACCAGCCAGCTGGACAGAAAAACCGCGAGTACAAGTACACAAAGGCCTCCTGCTACCAGCCAGATCTCCATAAGGTTCCGAAGATTGTCACGTCTGGCATTCAGACTGTCCGTGGACGCACTCGCCAGGATCACTCCGATGATCGTCTTGTCTTCTGAACTGCTCATGATCGGAACCGTCATCTCAATAAAACGCCCGCTCACATAATGACTCGTACTTTCGCCCTTAAAGCATTTGATGACTTCCTCTGCCAGCATGGTGCGCCCTTCTTCCAGCGCATATGTATCCACCAGGATCTGAAAATTCCGGTCAATAATAAGAATTCTTCCATCATAAAGCGTGGCAAGCTGTGTCAGCTCTCCGGCCAGCGTCTCATTGCCGGGATCATCCAGATAATTGGCGCTTCCAAGCTGTGTGGCAAGAATCTGGCACTGATTGTTTACGTCATTGCCCAGTCTGGTAAGAGACTGTTCCGTATAGGCAGACAGAAACACTCCGGACAGAATCACTGCGGGAATGGTTCCGACCAGAAAAAGAATCACCATGATCCGAAAATTCAGGCTTTTGAAGAATTTACCATTCAGGGAAAATCTTTTCGTCCAGTTTGGTCTAAACATTGAAATAGTACCCTACTCCCCATTTGGTATGTACATACTTCGGTTCGCTCGGCTTCTGTTCGATCTTTTCGCGAAGTCTTCGAATATGCACATCCACCGTGCGTACATCGCCCGGATAATCATATCCCCACACCGCATTGAGCAGATGATCCCGGCTGTATACCTTGTTGGGATTCAGCGCCATCAGCTCCAGAAGGTCGAACTCCTTCGCGGTCAGATTGATCTCCCTTCCGGCAATGTTCAGCCGCCGGCTCTCGCAGTCCAGATGGAATTCTCCCTTGTCCACCACCCTGCGTCTCTCCTTTTCCGGCGCCTTCTTTCGGGTCCGGCGCATGATCGCCTTGATTCTCGCCTTCACCTCCAGTATATTGAACGGCTTTGTGATATAATCATCCGCACCATAATCAAGCCCCAGAATCTTATCCATGTCATCTCCTTTTGCGGTCAGCATGACCACCGGAACGCTGGAAAATTCCCGAAGCTGCTGACAAACTTCAAATCCTGTCAGCTTCGGAAGCATCACGTCCAGAAGAATAATATCGTACTCATGGTTTCGGATCATCTCAAGCGCCTCTTCTCCGTCATAAGCGCAGTCCACTTCCATGCCGTCCTGCTCAAGACTGAACCGGATGCCTTTTACGATCAACTTTTCATCATCCACTACTAATACTTTCTGTCCCATTTCCCACCTCAATCAACTGCTATCTGATTTTGTATTTTAGAAAAAATGCCTTCTTTAATGCCAGGAACCTGCATAATGTCTTCCGCCTTTGTAAATCTGCCGTTCTGTGTGCGGTATTCGACAATCGCTTTTGCACGGGTCTCTCCGATGCCGTTCAGCGTCATAAGTTCTTCCATTCCGGCAGAATTGATATTCACCCTTCCGTCAGTTCCGGCTTTTTCGGTCCCGGAAACCTGTTCTGTCTCCATGGACCCCAGCTGATCAGAAAGGCGTTCCTGTTCATCTGGAGATTCCTGTTCCGCTTCTTCCGGCTGCCCGTCAACCGGCAGACCCTCCTGTTCGTTTTCCGGCAGAAGCGGCCTGTCTTCCGCCACGGACCCTGCCTCCTCTGCGGGATGATCTCCGCAGGAGAAAACCAGTTCCTCCTTCCTTCCGGGTTGAAATCCGCAGAAAGAAATGCTGCATCCCGTCAAACATATTGCAACGTTTACACAGACAGCCCACAAAGCTGTTCGTATGATTTTTTGATACTTCATGTTTCTCTCCCTTCCGGAAGAAAAATCATCTATGTCCTGTTTTCATTGTAACGGACTTGCATCAGAAACACAAGAAAAATCTTAACTTTCCCACTCAAATAATATAACGCCCGCCACTGCGATCAAAAGTCCCAGAAGTTTCCGTATGGAAAAGTCTCCTTTCTCTACCCCGAACATTCCAAGAAGTTCTACTCCCCAGGATATGGTAAGCTGTGCAATTACAATCAGCATGGTGGATTTCGCGGGACCCAGAGAGGACATGCTCTGAATCACTGTATAGGTGATAAACGCTCCAAAAACCCCTCCAAGCAGAACATACCGGGGATTTATTTTGACAAGGACAGAAAAACTGCTCCGGTCAGACGCTGCCCATATGGTAAGGCAGGTCAAAAGTGCAGAGAACTGTACCCAGGATGCAGACACCCACATACTGCTCTGTTTCGTTACCTCTGTATTAAATATACCCTGAAGGCTCATCAGCGCACCTGATATCAATGCAATAAAAATTCCAGTCATTTAGGGATCCTCCTTTTTTTCAAGTGTTCCCGCATGACTGGAATTCTATACTTTCTAATTCAGTTGTGTTTCCAGAAGGCCTTTAAAATCCGCCATCTTTTCCCCCGCATCTGCACCCCGCCAGATATCTGCCAGGACCACTTCAAGCTGAAGCCACATATTGGACAGTTCCATGATTTTCGGAACCTCTGCCGCTGCTTCATATGCCTCATATACGGTCAGGTATTTACTGTCTGCACCCGCAGCCGGCGTCTCCTTCTGTCCCAGAAGCCGGTCGTACAAAGACTGATACCCCATGACCGGCTGTTCTTTTTCCTCCTTCGACTCACCCAGAAGGCTTTTACATGCTGTCAGCTTTTTCGCCTCCTCATACAGCCTGTCCGCCCGTTCCTGTGTCAGATATCTGGCGCAGGCCTCTGCCGCTTTCACATTGGAGGAATATGGATTTACGACCACGCTGTTGGTCACCGACAGTCCTCTGGAAGCAAGTGCATCTGTCAAAGGAGGAAGCGGGGCGACCTGATAGAACGGATCATAACTCACTGTCTCCGTGTACTCCTCCCCGTCCTCTCCGGTCACAGTTCTCTCGGTTGGGTATTCCGGAACCTCGCCTGCCGCAACGGCCCTGTCCAGCTCTGCCAGCATCGGAACATTCACGATTGTGAACACAGATTTTCCGTCAATAAACTCCTGGATCACTTCTTCAGAAGTAACGGTATCTGCATCAATGGCAAAAAACTGATTGAGACTTTGATAGTACGCCATACACTCCGTGACCTTCTCAAGATCCATGTCCACCTGTTTTTTGTCATCTCCGTTTACGCCGCCCAGGTCCGTATAGGCTCCCAGGAACATATAATTGTCAATCACATCTGCAACGTTCCATTTAAATATATGTTCCACCCGCTCCGTCATCTCATCCGACTCAAAATTCTCTGCATAAATCAGAACGTCTTCCATATTCCGCGGCGCCTCTTCCGGATCCACATAATACTGGTTATAGAGCATAAAACAGGTTTCAATATAAAAAGGCCTCGCCACTGCAGCTCCATCGTAAGTAACCGCCTGCACGGCTTTTTCTGAATAAGTCCCGGAAAGGCCGGAATCCGTTACCGGTACGGCAAGCCCCGCCAGCACAGCCTTTTCAAGAAGCGCGCTGGATGCCACATACAGATCCGGTCCTGTCATCTCTTCTGCCACAGATCTTTCACTGATATTTTCAATGTAGTCAACCTCGGAAACCAGCTCTGCACGAACCTCCACCTGATATCTGGAGGCTGTTTCCGAAGCCGCCGCTTCCATATAATCCTGGATATCCGGATCTGTGTACCAGATCAGAAGCGGCCGTTCTACAACGACTTCTCCTTCCTCCTCTGTCTTCTCCCCAAGTCCCATATGAACCAGCTCTGCTGCCAGCAGAAGTACGATCAGCACCGCAAGCATCCGTTGGTATTTTTTCGACATACTGTTCCTTTCCTAAAAAGACTGCTGAAGCTTTTCTATCATGCAGTCCACATCTTCCTTCGTAATGACCAGCGGCGGCACAAACCGGAGCACGCTGCTTCCTGCGGTAATCAGAACCAGCCCGTTTTCAAGCGCACGCTCCACAATCTCACCTACCGGTCTTCCCGTCACTTCCAGCCCCTGGATCAAGCCCTTTCCCCGGCGTTCCGTCAGGAAATCATATCTTTCCACCATCGCATCCAGTTTTTCGGTCAGATACGCACCCACCGTACGCACGTTTTCCAGAATGTGTTCTTTTTCATACAGATCAAATACCTTGCTGACCGCCGCGCAGACAAAGGGATTGCCACCGTAGGTCGTGCCGTGATCCCCTGCCTTCAGAGAACCTTCTGCCGCCTTCTCTCCGAGAACAAAAGCTCCCACCGGCACGCCGCAGCCAATGGCCTTGGCACAGGTCATGATATCCGGCTGCACGCCGTACTCCTGCCATGCAAACATATATCCGGTACGCCCCATGCCGCACTGGATCTCGTCCAGGATCAGCAGGACGTCCTGCTCCTCGCACAGCGCTTTCACGCCTTTTAAAAACTCTTCCGTGGCCGGATAGACTCCGCCCTCTCCCTGAACCGTCTCCAGGATGACGGCGCAGGTATGCTCCGTCATCTGCTCCTTCACGCTCTCCAGATCGTTGTACTCTGCAAAACGGACGCCTGGCAGCAGCGGCCGGAAGGGGATCTGATATTTCTCATTCCCGGTCACGGACAGGGCTCCGATACTCCTTCCATGGAAGGAGTGGTTCATGGCAATGATCTCATACCGATCTTCGCCGTATTTCTCATACGAATATTTCCTTGCCGCTTTCAGAGCTCCTTCAATGGCCTCGGTCCCGCTGTTGGTGAAGAAGACTTTCGACATGCCGCTGGCATGTACGACCTTTTCTGCCGCCTCCATCATGGGAACCGTGTAATACAGATTGGAAATATGCGTCAGCTTATCAATCTGGTCTTTCAGCGCCCGGGTATATTCCTTATGGCCGTATCCCAGAGACTGTACGGCGATGCCGGCTGCAAAGTCCAGATATTCTTTTCCGTCCACATCGTAAAGATGTACGCCATCCCCATGATCGAATACGATCTGATAACGGTTATACGTGTGTAAGATGGCTTCTTCAGCCTTCTCGATATATGAATTACTCATGATAAAATTTTTCCTCCGTATCTCCTACAATTGCTGTTCCGATACCCTTGTTGGAAAACACCTCCAGAAGGATACTGTGCATGATCCTGCCGTCCATGATATGGACTCTGGACACCCCTGCTTCAATGGCTTCAATGCAGTTGCCCAACTTCGGCAGCATCCCGCCGCCGATGGTCCCGCTCTCCAGAAGCTCCTTCGCGTCACTGACCGTAATCTCCGAGATCAGAGATTCCTTGTCTTCAAAATCACGGTAAACCCCTTCAATGTCCGTTAAAAATGCCAACTTCTCTGCCTTCACGGCCCTGGCAATGGCACATGCTGCATCGTCCGCATTAATGTTATAGGTGTTAAAATGCTCATCCAGTCCCACCGGGCAGACAATGGGAAGAAAATCTTTCTCCAGAAGATCATAAAGGATCTTTGGATTCACCTCCGTGATTTCCCCCACATACCCGATATCCTGTCCATCTGAATATTTCTTTTCCACTTTCAGAAGTCCGCCGTCCTTGCCGCTGATGCCGACTGCCTTGACTCCCAGTTCCTGCACCATGGTCACAAGCCCTTTATTCACTCTGCCCAGTACCATCTCGGCAATCTCCATGGTATCTTCGTCCGTCACACGCAGTCCGTTCACAAAACGTGGTTCCATGCCGACCTTTCCGACCCATTTGCTGATTTCCTTTCCGCCTCCGTGTACGATAATGGGCTTGAATCCCACCAGCTTTAATAACGTCACATCACTGATGACGCTCTTTTTCAGATTCTCATCCACCATGGCGCTGCCGCCGTATTTCACCACGATGATCTTCCGGTTGAATCTCTGGATATAAGGCAGCGCCTCTACAAGGACGGCGGCTTTCTCCAGATATTTTTCTGTCTCTTCTCTCATAATGTCCTGCTCCTCATCCCCGGCTGCAGGTGCTTTCTCTCCAGCCGGCACGTTCTGTCTCCGGGTTTTTCCGCCCGGCCTTTTTCATAAAAACACCCTGCCCTGGTCGTCCAAAGCAGGGCGGCTCCCCTTCTTAATAATTCTCTGCGCTCACTTCAAAATAACTCTGCGGATGATTACAGGTCGGGCACACCTCCGGCGCTTCGGTACCCACCACAATATGTCCGCAGTTGCGGCACTCCCATACCTTGACCTCGCTCTTTTTAAATACCTCCGCCGTCTCGATATTCTTCAGAAGTGCACGGTACCGCTCCTCATGATGCTTCTCGATGGCTGCCACCAGACGGAACTTCTGCGCCAGTTCCGGGAAACCTTCCTCTTCCGCAGTTTTGGCAAAACCTTCATACATATCCGTCCACTCAAAATTTTCGCCCTCAGCCGCTGCCGCCAGATTCGCCTTTGTATCACCGATCCCGCTCAGCTCCTTACACCACATCTTCGCATGCTCTTTTTCGTTGTCCGCGGTCTTCAGAAACAGAGAAGAAATCTGCTCATATCCTTCCTTTTTTGCCACCGACGCAAAATACGTATATTTATTTCTCGCCTGCGATTCTCCGGCAAACGCCGCCTGAAGATTTTTCTCCGTCTGTGTTCCTGCATACCTGCCCATACTTTTTCTCTCCTTTTCTTTCTTCTGCACATCCGCCCGGGCTGAATCCCCTGTCGCTGCAGGTCCCGTCAGGATGCGCTGCTGCTTCCAAGTATAACAGAGAATGCTCTGCAATTCAATGAAATCAGTATTTCTCTCCTTGATTATGAAAACGGATCCAGCAAAAGCTCCTGCCACCGATCTCTTGGATAAAAGGGAACTGTCGCCATCCGCTTATTAAGCTGTAATTCCCAGAGAAAACGTTCTTTCCACTTCATACCCTTTTCTTTTTTCTTCTTATACGGATAATAATGTATTGTATAAGAAATAAACCAGCCAATCATACCCACGATACAGATTCCAATGCACAGATCCGGAATATCGTAAGTGGAGCGGCCCACATTCAGATAATCCAGCGTAAACGTCCCCCGGAACCGGGTGATCACCCGATACAGCGTGGCAGCGACACCACAGTCCAGGGCATACAGCCAACGCCGACTGACCTTGAAAAGATATCCCCAGGCCTCCAGAGCCCGGTACAGATACGCCGCCACGATCAAAGTAACCGCATGTTCTGCAAGAAGCATCCCGTTTCTGTAGCCGATCCCGGACCTGGCATGAATCCAGCTCCCTGATTCATTATAGACCGGACGGATCTGAAACAGGCTGCCGAACATCAGCGGCTGTTCGGCAAAGCTTTCATAATAACAGGTCATAACCGCTTCCGCCGCCCCGGACAGAAGCAACAACCCCAGGATCAGAATCCAGTACGTGTTTCGTCGCCTTTTCATCTTTAAACTCCCGGAATCAGCTCCGATAATCCGCATTGATATTTACATATTCATGGGTCAGGTCGCAGCCCCAGGCAGTGGCAGATGCCTCTCCCAGCTTCAGATCCGCGATGGCGGTTACGTGTTCCTCCGACAGAATCTTTGTCGCCAGCTCCTCGCTGTATCCCGTGGACACACCGTTCTCGATGATCTTCAGCTTCCCGGCCGCGCTTTCAAAATACAGATCCACTCTGTCCGGGTCGAACTGTGCGCCGGAGTAGCCCATGGCGCAGAGAATCCGTCCCCAGTTGGCGTCATGTCCGTAGATGGCCGCCTTGGTCAGGCTGGAGGTGATAACGGATTTGGCAAGCGTCACCGCCTGCTCCTTACTCTCCGCCCCGACCACCTTTACTTCAAAGAGACAGGTAGCGCCCTCTCCGTCTCCTGCAATCTTCTTCGCCAGTTCTGTGTTGACATAATTCAGCGCTTCCCTGAACGCCGCGTAATCCTCATTTTCCCTGTCAATGACCGGATTTCCCGCCATGCCGTTGGCCAGCAGCAGCACCGTGTCATTGGTGGACGTATCTCCGTCCACAGAGACCATATTGTAGGTGTCTCTGATATCCTCGCTCAGAGCTTTCTGCAGCATCTCCTTCGTGATGACTGCGTCCGTCGTCACAAATCCCAGCATGGTACACATATTGGGATGAATCATGCCGGATCCCTTGCACATGCCTCCCACCGTGACGGTTTTTCCGCCGATCTCCACCTGCGCCGCCGCATATTTGGGCTTCGTATCCGTGGTCATAATGGCTTTCGCCGCTTCCAGTCCGGCTTCTTCCGTATCCGCCTTTGCATTTGCCAGAAGCGCCACGCCGTCCCGGATCCGGTCCATGGGAAGCTGCATCCCGATGACCCCGGTGGACGCCACCAGCACCGAGGACACCGGAACGCGAAGGAGTCTTTCCACCGCCTGCGCCGTCTGCTCGCAGTAACCATAGCCTTCTGCTCCTGTGCAGGCATTGGCGATGCCGGAATTGACAACCACCGCATGTACCTTTGGAGATTTTTTAACAATCTCCTGATCCCATTTGACCGGAGCCGCTTTGACCACATTGGTGGTAAAGGTTCCTGCTGCCGCACAGGGAGCCTCGCTGTAGATCAGCGCCATATCCGTCCTGTCCTTATATTTGATCTGCGCCTTTGCCGCCGCCGCCTCAAAGCCCTTTGCCGCCGTGACTCCGCCGTTTATGATCTTCATTTTTTATCCTCCCGTTCCTTATGCTGTTCTGTTTCCATTTTACCATGCCTCCTTGTAACGCAAAACGCAACACACCATCAGGTATCACGATTCTACCTCTGTAAAAGAAAACATGTTTTCAGTCGACATCCTCAATAAATGCCGTAATATTCGCTTCATTCAGCGAGAAATCATAGTAGTTCAGATCCTGCCGCTTCGTCCATCCGATCCTGTTCCAGAACGCGTTCCCGATGTCATTTTTTGTAAATGCAATCAGGCTGACCTTATTGATCTTCTCTGCCTTCAGCGCCTCCATACAGGCGACTACCATGGCTTTTCCCACGCCCTGCCGCCGGTAACCCTTCCGCACACAGACATGATACAGGCATCCCCGGCGCCCGTCATGGCCGCAGAGAATCGCTCCAATCAGCAGCTCTCCTTCCCACGCCGTGATGCTGGTGGTGGGATTTCTCCTGAGAAAACGTTCAACCCCTTCTCTGGAATCGTCCATGCTCCGGATTCCGAACCCTTTTATCGTCCTCCAAAGCCCGTATACCTTTTCATAATCCCCAATCGTCATAACCCGAATATCCATGTTCTGTGTTCACTCCTCATCTCTCACTCACTTTGCCGCAGCGCTTCAGCTTTTGGCCGGGCGGATACTAAAATTCCTGCCCCCCGGCATGGCTGCAAACGCAGGGCTGCCGGAAATCTCCTACGGAAAAAGCGGCGCCATCCGCAGTCCTTCCGCCTCATCCAGCCCGAACAGCAGGTTCATATTCTGCACCGCCTGTCCTGCCGCGCCTTTCACCAGATTGTCCATGGCGCCCATCAGGATAATGCGCTTCGTCCTGGGATCAATCTTAAAATTCACATCCACAAAGTTGCTTCCCTCCACCCAGCGGGTCTGAGGACATACATCCTTATTTAACACCCGGACGAAATATTCCTTCTCATAATAACGGTCATACACTGCCTTCACTTCTTCATAAGAAACATCTTTTTTCAAAGAAGCGTATGCCGTCACCAGGATTCCCCTCTGCATGGGCACCAGATGGGGCGTAAAATTGATCAGCACCGGTTCCCCTGCCGCCAGGGAAAGCTGCTCCTCAATCTCCGGCGTATGCCTGTGTCCGGCCACGCCGTATGCCTTGATGTTTTCGTTGACCTCACAGAACAGATTGTCCACCTTCGCGCCCCGGCCCGCACCGGATGTCCCGGATTTGGCGTCGATGATGATCGTATGGGGATCCACCAGCCCTTCCTTTACCAGCGGATAGACCGACAGAAAGCTGCAGGTAGGATAACAGCCCGGATTGGCGATGAGTCTTGCCTTTTTGACCGCCTCCCGATTGATCTCACACAGGCCGTAGACCGCTTCCTCTATATACTGAGGCGCTTTGTGCTCCATTCCATACCATTTTTCATAGACCTTCACATCCTTGATCCTGAAATCCGCGCTCAGATCAATAATCTTTACCTTATGTAAGATCTCTTCATTTACCAGAGACGCGCAGAGTCCCTGAGGCGTCGCCGTAAAGATCACGTCCACCTGCTCCGCCATGGATTCCATATTGTCATCCAGACAGGCAGCGTCCACCAGCTGAAACATATTCTGATAAATATCTGCATATTTTTGATCCACATAGCTCCTGGAGCCGTACCATACGATCTTTGCCTCCCTGTGTCCCAGAAGCAGCCGTACCAGCTCTCCGCCGGCATATCCTGTCGCCCCTATGATTCCAACTCTGATCATCTCTTCCACCTCATTCTTTCTCTCAAAAATAACTGCCCTCTATCATATAACAAAACATCTGCCCACGCAAGTGCTTTTCCTGCGCTTTGGGGCGTTACTTTTCACCGGGGTGGTCTGCGTCCCGGTCCTCGATACTCTGCGCTCGTATGGAACGTATCGGACATCGGAAGCGTTTTGTCCGTCTCATTCGGACAGGTCTGTTCGCCTGCGACAAACAAAAATGGCTCCGATGTCCGCTCCAATCCACACAGCGCTGCAGAGTATCGAGGACCAAGACACAGACCGCTCCCATGCAGATTTGGGCTTTTTTTGATTTTTTGCTCATCAGATTGCATAATTATACGTTAATTATCGTTTTTATGCAAGTTATTTTTGAAATTTTACATAAAATATGTATATTTTTTCACTTGCATTCTTCTTAAACTTGTTGTATAGTAGAATTCAGTTAAAAATTAACACTGTTTTTTATCGAGGAGAATACGTATGAAAGAGAAAGTAATTCTGGCTTATTCCGGCGGTCTGGATACCACCGCCATTATCCCCTGGTTGAAGGAGAATTTTGACTACGAGGTCATCTGCTGCTGCATCGACTGCGGACAGGGCAATGAACTGGACGGACTGGAGGAGCGCTCCAGACTGTCCGGCGCCGCAAAGCTTTATATTGAAGATATCGTGGACGAATTTGCAGAGGAATATATCATGCCCTGCGTACAGGCAGGCGCTGTCTATGAAAACAAATATCTGCTTGGTACGTCCATGGCGCGTCCGGCCATTGCAAAGAAACTGGTGGAGATCGCAAGAAAAGAAGGCGCATCCGCCATCTGCCACGGCGCGACCGGCAAGGGCAACGACCAGATCCGTTTTGAACTGGGCATCAAGGCGCTGGCTCCGGACCTGAAGATCATCGCCCCCTGGCGGATGACCGATGTGTGGACCATGCAGTCCAGAGAGGACGAGATCGAATACTGCAGACAGCACGGCATCAACCTTCCCTTTGACCACAGCCACAGCTACAGCCGCGACCGGAACCTGTGGCACATCAGCCACGAGGGACTGGAACTGGAGGATCCGGCAAACGAGCCCAACTATGACCACATGCTGGTGCTGGGCGTCACCCCGGAAAAAGCGCCCGACGAAGGCGAATCTGTAACCATGACCTTCGAGAAAGGCATCCCGACTTCTGTGAACGGGGAAAAGATGAAGGTGGCTGATATCATCCGCAAACTCAATGAGCTTGGCGGAAAACACGGCATCGGCATTGTGGATATCGTGGAGAACCGCGTAGTGGGCATGAAGTCCCGCGGCGTCTATGAGACCCCCGGCGGAACGATCCTCATGGAAGCACACGATCAGCTGGAAGAGCTGGTCCTTGACCGCGCCACCATGGAAACCAAGAAAGATATGGGCAACAAGATGGCGCAGATCGTCTATGAAGGAAAATGGTTCACTCCCCTCAGAGAGGCTGTTCAGGCATTTGTCACCAGCACGCAGGAATATGTGACCGGCGAAGTGAAATTCAGGCTTTATAAAGGCAATATCATCAAAGCCGGAACCACCTCTCCGTACAGCCTGTACAGTGAGTCACTGGCTTCCTTCACCACCGGCGACCTGTACGACCACCATGATGCCAGCGGCTTCATCACCCTGTTCGGCCTGCCCCTGAAGGTCCGCGCCATGAAGATGGCGGAAGCAGAAAAGAACGCATAATTATTAAAATGCGGGACTGTTGCAGAATACAATCTTGTCTGCAACAGTCCCTTTTTACCTTCCTGTGACGTTACCGCTATCTCTCACTCTCCGAAGACGGTCACGCAGAATCTCAATCGTCCACCACGCAGAATCCATTCTTTTCGGCCGGTTTTCCTTTGGTCCGATTTTGTCACGCCAGTCATAGCATGAAACAAAATTTCCGCCCGGATAACGGATAACCGGAACTCCCAGTTCCTTCACCAGCTGTGCCACATCCTGACGATATCCTTTTTCATCTGCTGCAGGATGTCCCTGCTCATAGATTCCGGAAAAATTACTCCGTCCCAGATGCTCCGTAAAGGAAGAATATAACTTATCATCAATTTTTCCAATTGGACAATGTCTGTCACTGAAACATTTTGTGCTTTTCATAAAAATCTCCATTCCGCCGCCTTTCAGTTGGCGGCACAAATAGTGATG
>CAJTXP010000051.1 GCA_910583615.1 uncultured Lachnospiraceae bacterium
TTTTTGCTTGATAATTCAAGCATTTGCACCAGTTTTATTGGTGGGAAAGTTGAGTTATTTAAAATTAGCCCGATTAGCGGATGATAATGTGCTGGCAAGAAAATATATAAATGTATATGAGCCACTGATAGAAATATTTGAACGGGGAGGTTCATTTAAATTCAGGAAAAATGATCTGGAAATAGAACATGTTATTTTCATACCATTAAATAACTGGTTTGAAAAATTTAAGAGTCAATGAGAGATAATTATGGACTATAAATCCGATACCATTATGACCTGTATGGAAGTCGTCTGGAAAAATTCAGTTTGGGAGAAAGAGAATAATATGCCCATAACCGGAAGAGCAGGGCAGGAACAGAAAGAAAATACCGATCGAGCAGGAGTATGGAATTCTCAAACGTTTTTGCGGTCAGATAAGCGTTTTCTACCATCTGTACCACATGGAATGCGGTGCCCCTCTTTGGACTGCTGCACACCGTCTCCGACGAGAACATGAAAACTTCCCTGGAGAAGCAGGATTCAAAAAAGGATAACTCTTTCAGGTGGTTTGTGTCTTTCTTAAGTATGGGTAACTTAAAGATACCATAAAATATCATGAAAGGGTTATTCTTTCAGTAAAAACTTTTTACTGTTCAGTTTATTAAAGAATCAAAAAATGTATATGTGGATATGATTTTTTGTTCGAAATTACAGATTATTAAAGGCGATGTTTATGAATTTAGGCAAGGCTGTTGCCGCAATGTGTCGCCAATTCAAGACCGATGATGCTGTTGTCGCCGAAGCGGGAAAGCTCTTCAAAGCGGGAGAGCAGCATTTAGAAGCCATTGTCATCATTTGTGCATATGAAAAGCCTCATGAACTCCTTTCCGCCAGAAGATATGGCTGATGCAAAGTGGTTGAGTTTGGCAATGTCAATGCCTGCATAAATCATGAGGTTGTACCTTCTTTCAAAAAGTATGATACCATGATATCCACTAGCGATTATCATTGTAGACTTGATCGAAATGAGAACTCGGGAACAGATGTTCCGGTTCATTCGGCCGATAAACAATTCAGATAAAGGTATCGGCAATATACTCTTGGCAAGTAGTCAAGCTACAGAAAAAATCATTTGTCCACAGTATCTGGGTTGTATTGAAACGCAATATAAAATAAAAAGAAAGGGAATATGATGTTTTTGCTTCTGTAAAACATCATAAAAGATTAGTATGAAAAAAAGAATATGTATAATTGGAACAATTGTTGCTGTTATTATGCTTATCACCTCTATTATATTATTTGTATTTGATTTGCTACAACCTGGAATTGCAGCTGTTTTGGCAGGTGTGATAGGTGGGAGTACAGGAATAATTATTAAATGCATGGATATGGAAGAAGACAAAGAAAGAAGATCGATAGGACATGATGTTAATGGTAATAAAAATAAAGTTGGAAATATTGATGTACAAACTGAAAAAGATGATGCAGAGATAAAAGGGAAAATAGGTCATGAAGTTGTAGGAGACGAAAATGAAATTGGAGGAATAAAATATGTCAGGAAATAAATATCGTACTGGACATTATTGTGTCGGAAACAATAATATTTTAGGCGATATTCATGTATGTGAACTTTCTCTGCCGGATTATATAGAAAAGAATCTAAAAAGAATTTTGGGCAAAAATCGTAACAATTTAGAAAATCATTTTCTGTTATTTGACGGGAAACATAATATATTTGATGTGTTTGATGATGGAAATTATAATTTATGGGAATCTGTTTTTCAAGAAAAAAATATTATTGATATACCTGCGAACATAGACTCTTGCATAAATATTCTTAGAAATCAAAAAATATTGTTGATTACAGGTAATTATGGTCATGGAAAAACGCTCTTGGAAAAAGAAATTGAATTTAAATGTAGTGAACTTGGAAGCTATACATTGTTTTTTAAAGCGAGAGATCTAATTGAGATTTTAAATAACAATATTTTTAAAGAAATATTCATAAGTTTATCTGAAAATGCATTAAAAGATATTTATATTTTTATCGATGCAATTGATGAACTGAATTATGATAATCTTATAAAATGTTTGATTGATGAAGTCTTATTATGTATAGTGGAACGAAATAATCTATATTTTGTCATTAACAGCCGGATTTATTTGAAAATAAAAGAAAATGTATCATTAGAAATTATAGAGGTGGAAGATTTATTCGCAGAAGAATATTTTGATATACTTGAGCAATCTTGTTTTCAATATATAAAGATGGATAAGTTTAACAATAAACGAATAAATGAGTTATTTAAGAAATTAAATGCAACAGCAAATTTTGAAAAAGATTTAACAACTGAAATAATTAAAAAAAATTATAAGTATCTTATGAATGCATGTAAAATTCCACTATTTGCATATGTTATAGGTAACTACTATTATGAAAATAATTTTAAATTACCTCAAAATATAACAGAAATATACGATTATTTCGTTTTAGAAACAATCAGGGGTAAATTTCATTTGGAATCTACAAGTTCTTTGAATTTAAAAGACTATGAGACAGAATATGAAAAACTTTTAAAGACACTTGCTGTTTCAATGTTAGCTGCTTCACCAAATGATATAGATTATAAAGGGACTAATGATATGTTTTCTGATAATAAAATATTTTCGTTTTGTGTTAAATTATCAAGATTATCCTATGAAGCTGCGAAAATATACAATTGTTTTAATGAAAAATATTACACAAAAGATTTAAGGGAATATAGAAATGCAGATTTTTTAAACTGCTATTTTTTTAATGTATATTCTAATCCTGGACATGATATTGTATTTACCTTTACTGATCAAAATTCAATGAGCTTTTTAGCTTCAAAATATGCTTTTGAAAAGATAAAATATTTCACTAAAGAAGTTTATAACATAAAAGAAGAAAAAGAAAATATTAAAGATATTTTAGATTTTTTAAATAACTTTCAGTTACATGCAATTTCAATAGATTTTTTGATTGAAAATCTGAGAATGGAGTTTGATAAGGATAATGGAAGAAAGAATAATTTGATAGAAAATTTAAAACAGATATTAGAATTTATAAACAATAATAGTGATGATAATACATATTTATATACCGATAAAATTTTGGCACAAATTATCATCAGAATTATTTTTGTTAAATTTTTTGAAGGGAGTTACTCTTTGATTGAGGATAATCATTTTTTTAAAAGTTTCGATATCCTTTGTAAAAATGCAAAAGTAATGGAAATTAATGGAAAACACACTTCTGAAACGGAGAAACATCGCTACCTGATTGAACGTTATTTTATGCATTGCATATTTAATGATGCCTGTTTTCGAAGAATTAATTTGAAATTTTATAATTTTCAAAATTCAACAATTAATAATTGTATATTTGAACAGTGCAAATTTTATAAAACCAGCTTCGCGAATACTATAATGAGGAATGATGTAAAGTTTTCTTTGTGTTATTTTAATGAAGTTAATTTTGAGTTTGATGTTAAAAATAATATTAAAATTCTAGATACAATTTTTTTGAATTGTGAGATGAATGATGTGTTCGCAGAAGGTAAATTAATTATTTTTGAAAATTGTAGAATTGCGAATTTTAAGATAAGAAGTAGTAAAAATAAAAAAAGAATACGTTTATTATTTAAAAATTGTAATATTCATAATATAGGAATATCCGGATATAAATTAACCATAGGTATATTTGATTGTATGTTTAACAATGAAGAAAGAATAAAAATCAGGAATTGGTCAGACGTTGCAATATTCCAGAACAATGGTTTATATAAAATGAATTATGATGTTGACATTAATTCAAAATGTCGATATATGGAGCAAATTGATATTCAAGAAGAAAAGAAAAAGGGAATAGATTGGGAAAGCTTATAAAGTTATCCCTTGAGTTTGAAATAAGCTATTCATTTATTGGTATAGGATAATTAGTTTGGCTTAGTATGTGATTTCAACTCTGAAATTTCTGAGTTTCAGATGTCCAGCAGGAGCATATGCACTGGACAGTCCAGAGCAGGCACGCCCTGCGTCTGGCGCAGCGGGTGCGTTTCCACGGTATACGCACGATGGTCACCCGGATCCACTATGAGACACAGGATGGGGAACTTATCCGCATCTACGATCTTGGCCGGGAAAAAGGAACCGTCAGCGTACCGTATAAAAATCCGAACATCTACGGCATGAGCATACCAGCCACCGTAATGGCGCGTTCCGGAAACTGTGTCCGCGTGCACTTCCATATTGATCCGGAATACGACAATTCTCCCAATACCAGATACTTCACCTATGCCATCGAGAGCAGCTTCATCTACTGTATGCCGGAAGTGGGCAGTCAGGTACATATCTATTTCCCGGGGGATGATGAGAGCGACGCCATGGCGGTCCATGCCGTCCGCACGGAACCGGCGAAGGGAACGCCTTCGTCCGGCGGAGGGTATGCGCAGAACCCGGACAACAAGTCCTTCTCCAACGTCAACGGCGCGGAGCTTCTGATGACGCCGTCCGGCGCCAGCATCTCGGCGGATCAGGATCAGACTGCCTGCGTCCGTCTGGATACGGAGGGAAACGCATGGATCGAAGGAGATACCGTCACGATCCATGCGGAGAAAAACCTGTCCATCGGAGAATCTGCAGAGGAAGGCGGGGATCCGGCAGGTCTCGTATACATGGAAGGAAAAAGCGTGACCTTCCAGATCGGAGAGGAAGGCGGCGGTTCCCGGATCGAGCTGGATGAGGAAGCCCGGATCTTTGCCGCGTTCGTGAAGCTGGACGCCTCCGATACCTCGCCCGCAGACCCGCCTGCCGACGAGATCCGTAAGCAGATAACTGCGAACGATGCGGACGCCCGTGACAGGATCAACGGCGACGCAGCCAGCCAGCTGGTGGAGAAGTACGAGGAGGGAAAAGAGAAGGTTCTGGGCGGAATCGCCAAGGTTCTCGCAACCGTCACGACGGTGACAGTCGTCGTTGGTCTTGCATTGGCAACGGCTGCAACCGGAGGTGCGGCGGCGGCCCTTCTCGGTCCCGCGATGCTCGCCACTTACGGAACCGGAGCCGTGGCCGTCAGCTTCGGAGTGGCGGAGATCATGGAAGGAAGCGAAGACATAGAGAAGAGCCGGTCCGGGGATCTGAGCGAATCCTTCAACTTCATCCGTGATACCGCTTTTGAAGCGGTATTCGGAGAAAACAAACAGGCTGCCTATAATTTTGCCAAGATGCTCAATGACATCGCCTTCGGCATCGTCTCCGGCAAAGCCATGGGTCAGGCGTTCAAGGCGGCAGAGGAAATCGGGCGGATCGGGAAGATCGCCTGCAACAGCAGAGAGCTCCGAAGGTTGCAGACGGTCATCCATATGGGAGGCAACGTGCTGGGCAGCGGGATGAACGAGCTGGCGGTCACCGGAACGATCGATCCCATGGGGATAATGTTGAACCTGGGCATCGGCGCCCTGCAGGGACAGGCGGGAAGCAGGATTACCGACAAGATTGTGGGAAGGATCGTGAACGAGAATACCAGCGCCGCCATGGTGAAGACGGCGAAGGTGATCACCGGGACGCTCGTGGATACCGGGCTGGACGGGACGGTGAGCTGTCTCTTTGGGCGGGAATTCGATCCCATGCAGAGCCTGGCGCAGAATGCCTTTGCCAACTCCCTGTCCAGCTATATCGCCGATCCGGTGGACGCAGCCACCGGAAGCTACGTGCTCCATACGACGGATTTCATCCTTGCCTGCATCCCGTCCGCTCTGCGGCTGGAACGCACCTACCGTTCCACCTGCAAGGAGACGTCCGTCCTGGGAAAAGGCTGGCAGTTCCCTTATGCCAGCCGCCTCTACCGTGACACGAAAAAAGAAAGGCGCGTCCACCTGTACACCATCACCGGGCATTCCGTATGCTTCGAGGCGAAAGACGGACGCTGGATCAATCAAAGTAAAGGGACCTCCCGCTTCGCACTGGAGACCGATGAAAACCGGAGCGTCCACATCCTGACCGATATCATGGAGCACACCAGATGCGTCTACGACAGCGAAGGAAGACTCTCTTATGTGGAATACCCGAATCGCCAGCGCCTGGCCTTCTTCTACACGGAGGACGGACTTTCCCGGATCGTAACGCCTCTGAACAACGTGCTGGAGGTGGAGAGCAGAAAAGGCCGGCTCCTGCAGATCACGGATGAGATCGGACGCCGGACCCAGTACTGGTACGCCGAAGACCTGCTGACGGACGTGGTGCACACCGACGAAGGCATCACCCACTACGAATACGACGAAAACGGAAGCATCCGCTCCGTCACGGATCAGAACGGCGTCCGCTATCTGGAAAATACATACGACAGCCGGGGCAGGATCATCAGACAGGAATTTGAAAACGGCGTCCGTCAGGACTTCTCTTACGACGACAAAAACCGCCGGAACACCATCACCTACAGCGAAAACGGCAGAACCGAAGTCTATGAATACAACGAGGCCCTGCTTACGGACCGGATCCTCTATGAAGACGGGACCTGTACCGCGTACGAATATTCTGAAGACAACCTGCGCACCCGGGAGACCGGCCGCACCGGTGCCGTGACGGAATGGGAGTATGATGCATACGGCCGCCTGATCCGGGAGACCGCGCCGGACGGATACGAAACATACCACATTTATGACGAAGCCCACGACCTTGTCTGCGACCGGGACAGCGAGGGAAGAGAGACCCTTTTCCAGTATGACGCGGACCACAACCCGCTGTGCAGGAAAGAAAAGATCACAGACGGCCAGTACCGGGAGGCGCATTATACGTACGATGAAAAAGGCCGGTGCACCTCCATCCGCGATGCCCTTGGCAATGTCACGCTCCAGCAGTATGACAGGAATAGCGCCCATCCCACCCGCGTCCTCACGCCGAAGGGCGAGGAGACCGGTTACGGCTACGACGTCGTGGGGCGCAGGATGTCCGTGGAAAATACATACGGCACCGTGGAGATGAGCTACAACTCCCGGAACTTCGTCACCATGCGGATCGACGGGGAAGGGAATGAAAGCCGCTGGTTCTACGACCGGATGGGCAACCTGACCGACTACTATCCCGCGAAGCAGTGGAAAGAACAGGCAGGCGGATACCGGTACCGGTATGACTTTCTGGAACGGCTGGTGGATACCATTACCCCGCTGGAGGAGCATCACAGACAGTACCGGAACTTTGACGGAGACATCATCCGCACCATCCATCCGGTCAGCTATGCGCAGAAAGGAGAAGACGGGGCAGGCACCCTCTATGACTATGACAAAGACGGGAACTGCATCCGGATCCATTACGCGGACGGCGGGACTGAGCGCAGGTTTTATGACGCGGAAGGCCGCATGCTCCGGCAGGTCATGCCGGAATCCTACGACC
Organism: uncultured Lachnospiraceae bacterium; assembly: GCA_910583615.1. GTDB lineage: Bacteria > Bacillota > Clostridia > Lachnospirales > Lachnospiraceae > Hominiventricola. Next base: position 7,393 of record CAJTXP010000051.1, read on the forward strand.
CGAAGACCGATGACGGAGCAGGCTTTACTTACCGCTACGACCTCCGCGGCAGGCTGATCCATATCCATGACCCGGAGGGAAACCGCCTCCGGAGTTACGAATACAACGGCCGTGACCAGGTCGTCCGGGAAGTCGACGGCGAAGGCGGAGAGACCCTCATCCATTACAACGGGCTGGGACAGAAGACCAGAGAGCAGATCAGCGTCCGGAAGGAAGGAGAACGCACGTACTACCGTGTGATCGTCTTCCGCTATGACCGGCAGGGCAACAAAGTGGAAGAAGCCTACGGACAGCAGGAAGCGCAGAGAGACGCGGACCCGGCGGACTGGCACAGGATCCGCTTCGCCTATGACGCCAATAACCGTCTGATCCTGGCGGAAGACGACTTCGGCGCCCGGATGCGTTATGCCTACGACTGTCTGGGCAATCGGACACTGGAAGAACGGGTCATAGAAGAAGGCGTTGTCCAGAAGATCCATTACGGTTACAATAAGAACGGCTGGAGAATCAGCCGGACCGAGACGATACAGGGAAACGGCGAAAAGAAACTGGCCGTCACCCGTTACGGTTATGATGAAAACGGGAATCAGAACTGGATCCGGACGCCGAAGGGATATGAGATCCGCCGGATCTTCGACGCAGACGACCGCCTGACGGAAGAGCGGATACTGGACAGAAAGAACGGCATCGACCGGAGGACCTGTTACACCTACGACGCAGCCGGAAATATCCTGAGTGTATCGGTATACGGGGCCGGCCCGGAAGAAGCAACGCAGAAAGAAAACCTGAAGATCACGTATCAGTATGACCTGAAGGACCGGATCACGCACCGGACGAACCCGGGAGGAGCCGTCACCCGTTATCTCTACGACCAGAACGACCGGCTGCTCAAAGAGATCTCGCCTTACGGCTATAACAGAGAAAGCGACAGCGGAGCAGGAACCTCATACCGCTACGACAGCCGGGGCAACCTCATCCGCGTCACCAACGGCCTGGACCAGGTGGTGGAAGAGAGAAGTTATAACCTTCAGGACATGCCGTCCCTGCGAAGAGACGGCCTCGGGAATGAGACCGCATACCGGTACACCCTGGACGGACAGATCAGAGAAGCAAAAAGAGGAAAGAGGGAAATCAGCCCGTACAAAGTACTTCAGAGCTACGAGTACAACGCCAGAGGCCAGATCACCGGGATCACGGACGGGAACGGCGAACGCATTGATTATCATCTGGACACCTGGGGCAGGATCACCGGCGTCGGCTTCTCCGACGGCGTAACGGAAGGTTATGAGTATACCCCGTCCGGCCAGATCAGCCGGACCGTCAACGGGAACGGCGGCGCCATCCGGTACCGCTACAACAGCTTCGGAAAGGTACGGGAACGGATCGACCAGACAGGAGATACAGAAACCTTCCGGTATGACGAAGAAGGCAACCTGTCCCTGCACATCGACCGGGACGGGCGGCGGATATCCCGGACATATAATGTATTCGGAAACCTGATCTGTGAAAAAGCCGTGGACGAGAACGGAGAGAATCCGGTCGTCACCACCTGCCGGTACGACAGCCTGGGCAGGCTGATCCATGCGGTCTGCAACGGCCATTCCTACGAATACATCTACAACGATCAGGGCCGGTTAAAAGAAAAACGCTCCGGCGGAAGGCGGCTGATCTCCTACACGTACGACCAGGCCGGGAAGATCACGGAGATCACGGATCCCGCAGGCGTGACAACGCATTACGAGTACGATATCCTCGGGCGCACCAGCCGGATCAGCAGCCCGGGAGGAATGGAAGTCCGGTACCGCTACGACTGTCTGGACCGTCTGGAACAGATCCGCTACGGGAATGGAATCAGGACGTCGTACCAGTATGACGCAGACGGCAGCGTATCGCATCTGGAGACCCGTATGGGAAGCGACATCCTGCTGTCCTTCCGGTATCAGTATGACGGCAACGGCAACCGCCTGATGAAGACAGGTATACAGGGACCGGCAACCGCCGGAAGCAGCGCCTTGGATATCACATATCAGTATGACGTACGCGGACAGCTTCTGGAAGAAAACCGGAAGGATGCGGTGTTCCGCTACAGTTATGATGCTGTCGGGAACCGGATCCGGAAGGAAGAAGAGACAGGAAAAGATCAGAGGGTCCGGACCGAATACGCCTACAATGAAAAGAACCAGCTCATCCATACGGAAGAATTCCTGCCAGACGGGGGCCGAAGAAGAAATATCTTTACCTACAGTAAACAGGGAAGTATACTGAGGGAGGAAACCGAATCCGGGATCAGCCGGTATTTCTACAACAGTAAAAACCAGCAGATCCGGGTGGAGTGCGCAGACGGTCAGATACAGGAAAACCGCTACGACGCGGAAGGCCTGCGCCATGAGATGAGAGAAAACGGGAAGCTGCTCGGGTTCGTGTATCAGAACGGAGAACTTCTGTATGAAGAAGGAGGGGATAAGGAAACAGCCAGCTGCCACCTGGGAGCGGGGATCGAGGCAGTCCGGAGAGGACAGCGAACGTATTACTACCATCCGGACGAACAGCTCAGCACGGCGCTGATCACGGACGAGACGGGAATGATAAAAAATCAGTACCGCTACGATGCGTTCGGAGCCGGACTGGAGGTCTCAGAAGAGCTTCCCAACCGCATCCGCTATACCGGACAGCAGTATGACGGGGTAACGGAACAGTATTATCTGCGTGCAAGGTACTATAACCCGATACTGGGCAGATTCCTGCAGGAGGACGTCTATCAGGGAGACGGGCTGAATCTGTATGCTTACTGTCGGAATAATCCGGTGGTTTATTATGATCCGAGTGGCTATGCGAAAAGGGATCTGGCACAATTGTGCATAGAAGATAAAATAAATGATGATGCAAGTGATAAAAATAATCAGGAGTATGCTGTCGAGTGTCAGAAAAGAGCCCAAGAGATTAATAATTCCAGAAGTCCTCAAGATAGTTCCAGAGGTACGGTTTCTGTAGCTCTTGTCATAGATAACGAAACAGGTGAGAAGAAATATCTGGTTGCAACCAACAGACAAACTGTTAAGACACCTAAGTGGTTGCAAAATGTGTTAAATAGTAATGAAGAATATGTAGGGGGACCAGGGCATGCAGAGCAGACTATTATTTTAAATAAAGGAGATGAATATACAATTATAGCAGGAGGAACATCTAGAAATATATGCATAGAAATTTGTGAGCCTTTAATAAAACAAGATGGTATGGTAATAGGTGGTGATGTTTTCCCGGGGCGTGCAGATAAGACAAGATTTAGATGTTTCTGGAGAGAAGAGTAAATTGATTTAGATTATAAAGAAAAAACAACAAATATTTGATGTGTTATCTGATTTTTAGTCGTTCGGTACTTAATAATAAGATAGCTGTGATCATTGGATATGTTTCAGAGACATAAATAAGATGCGAATATCTTTAAAAGTATATCATTCTAAAAGTTAATGAAATCAGGAAGGAATATAAAATGAGAAAAATTGTACAATATGATGATGTTAAAGAAAATAAAGATTTTTGGAGATATTTTTTCTGTGTTAATTTTCCATGTGCAGAGGATAAGGATAGTGACATGTCATTATTAGAAATAATAGAAGAAAAATATGAAATATCAAAAAAATGGCAGGATGAATTTACAGGTTTTTATGAAGGTGTCTTTGATGAAAACGATGGATATGTTAATGATCCAAGTACACTTAAAATTGAATTGAAGAAAGGGATATATTTGTTTATAGAATTCCATCCGGGTGATACGTTATATTTTTTAAATGATAAAAAAATAGGATGTACGGGACCAGAATTTTTTATTAGAAAAATATCCTGGACGGATTTTGAGTGTTACACTAGAGAACTTGGTTGTGTGAAGAAAATTTTATTATTACCAATGGTATACGTTTATGAAAATGAAAAAGAAAAATTAAAAAAATGTATATTCAATGGATTAAAAAACCTGTATTTTGAAGAAGAGGACTTTGAACTTTTCTATAAAGTCATATTGGAGAATTGTTTGATAAATAATGAAATATTTTGAATACAATGGTCTATGTCATTATTTAATGAAAAGTGAAAGTTTTTATCAGAGCAGTTTATATAGATGCTTTAAAGCGACGATTGCCATGTTAGAGGTGGAATCAGATCACCAGTGCCGGTTTTTCCGATAGTGTAATGGAAGGTTATAAGTACACTTTGTCCAGATAGATCAGTCAGACCATGAACGGGGATAACCCCGCCATCACCACCTATCGCCTGATGAAGACAGGTATACAGGGACCGGCAACCGACGAAAGCTGTTCCGGTTCGTCTATCAGAACAGAGAACTTCTGTATGAAGAAGGAGGGGATAAGGAAACAGCCAGCTGCCACCTGGGAGCGGGGATCGAGGCAGTCCGGAGAGGACAGCGAACGTATTACTACCATCCGGACGAACAGCTCAGCACGGCGCTGATCACGGACGAGACGGGAATGATAAAAAATCAGTACCGCTACGATGCGTTCGGAGCCGGACTGGAGGTCTCAGAAGAGCTTCCCAACCGCATCCGCTATACCGGACAGCAGTATGACGGGGTAACGGAACAGTATTATCTGCGTGCAAGGTACTATAACCCGATACTGGGCAGATTCCTGCAGGAGGACGTCTATCAGGGAGACGGGCTGAATCTGTATGCTTACTGTCGGAATAATCCGGTGGTGTATTATGATCCGAGCGGGTATGACACAAACGGATCTGCAAAAAGTTGTATAGAAGATAATTTGAGTCCTGGTAATATGAATGAAGACGATTTAACAACGAATCATTTATCAGATGAGGCCGTTAGACATTCAAGTCAGGGAGATTTTACATACAATCCAAAGACAGGAGAGATTTCTAAAATGCGCGCAGGAGGACATGGACAGGAAAATATAGATATATTGGAATCAAATAATATAGAATATAATGTTGTAGAAACATATCCAAATGGTGTTAGAATTGGAAATGTTCCAGGTCACAAAAACAGATTTAAGAGATTTGGAACCGGTCAATCTTGGTTCCCGGAAGATTGGGGGAATGATAAAATCAGAGATGCAGGAAATTATGTTGTTGAAGTTAACAAAGGAACTACCATTACAGATGGGAATCCTATATTTGCAGAGTATGAAGGAGTTAAGGTTGGTGTGATTTATACAAATGGAAAACCTGCAACAGTTTTCCCGGACATAACTCAATCTGAGTAAATAAGGGGGACGGGAAAATGGAAAGAGAAAAGGTAGTAGACTGCTTATGCGAGCGGATGTTTGTAAATAATGATGACCCAGTTATACTTGAAATATGGGATGAGTTAACCATGTTGTTGAGTGAAAATGTTTTAGAAACTATAGATTTTTTAAATGATTGTACGGAGGAGCAAATGTTTTATATAAGTGAGATTATAGAAGATATTTCATATAATGTTAAAAGTCGAGAGTTTATTGATGTCTTATACAAATTGTGCGAAAAATATCCAAATTTAAAAATGGAATCCGATGTCATGCTTGCTGAAAGCTATATGGAGAGGTAGAGTTTATGACAATTATTGACATGCAGATGATATACAAAATTAATTATATGTAGTTTAGATGTATAATCAATTCAATTAAAAGGACAGAAAAATATATGGAAAACTTTTGTGATTCTATTTCAAATGATATTGTTTGTATTTTAATTAATAAGCGGGACAGGTATGAGTGAAATGGATGAAACTTTTTATGCTTTTCGCGCAGAAATGCGTAGAAAATTAGGAAGAATAGTTTTTTATCCTTACAAAATGGATATCTTTGTAGCGGATATTATACAGATTATTCGAAATAATAAAGGCGAATTTTCGGATTATTTAAAGCATTGTACTGAAAATGAAAAAATGGTGTGGATTAAAATCATTCAATTTTTAAAGGAGAAAGGGGGGAGTAAAGATATAGAAAAACTAATAGAAGATAATTTGCGATAATATGAAATACGGTTTAATCGTAAGTTTATTATGACACAAAAACATAAAGGAGTAAAATAATATTATTATTTGTACCATTAACTAGAAACAGTAGAATGGAGATTACTATGAAAAAGGCAATTGAGAATATTGGAACTCTGGAATTTTGTGAAGGAAAATATGGAGGAGAATTTACTGGATGGAAAAATGTTTGTATTTTTTCTCAAATATATAATATTAAAATTAGATTTGATGTATTTGAGAAAGGAATTGAGGGACTGTCAGACAGGATGATTAATGGAGCTGTAAATTGCATTAATCTAATCTGCGATAAAACAGATGTTATTGAAAACATAATAAAAGATTATTATGATACAGCGGTAAAAGAACGTGCAGAAGATGATTTTTGTGATTATATGGAAATGGACAGCTTGGCGCAATTGTCTCAGGTAATGAAACCAGTCGAAATGTATGTTGTAGAACTGGGAAGAGAAAAGAGAGTAAAAGTAGGACTTTATTTTGATTGTGATTGGAACGAAGAAGATGGATTTGGTATTAAATTTGATGGAGAAGGAAATATACTGAAACTGGGTACAGGTGATGTTATATATTAGAGAATATTAAATCCAATATTTCTTCTGACAGTAGAATCAGAAGAAACTGGCCGTCACCCGCTACGGCTACGATGAAAACGGGAATCAGAACTGGATCTGGATGCCCGGAGGATTTGAAATCCGCAGAAACTTTGACGCAGACGACCGCCTGACGGAAGAGCGGATTCTGGACAGGAAGAACGGCATCGACCGGAGGACCTGTTACACTTACGATGCAGCCGGGAATACCCTGAGCGTATCGGTATACGGGGCCGGCCCGGAGGAAGAAACGCAGAAAGAAAACCTGAAAGCCACGTATCAGTATGACCTGAAGGACCGGATCACGCACCGGACGAACCCGGGAGGAGCCGTCACCCGTTATCTCTACGACCAGAACGACCGGCTGCTCAAAGAGATCTCGCCTTACGGCTATAACAGAGAAAGCGACAGCGGAGCAGGAACCTCATACCGCTACGACAGCCGGGGCAACCTCATCCGCGTCACCAACGGCCTGGACCAGGTGGTGGAAGAGAGAAGTTATAACCTTCAGGACATGCCGTCCCTGCGAAGAGACGGCCTCGGGAATGAGACCGCATATCAGTATACACTGGACGGCCAGATCAGCCGGATCGTTAACGGGAACACAGCTTCGGAAAGATAAGGGAACGGATCGACCAGACGGGAGATACAGAAACCTTCCGGTATGACGAAGAAGGCAACCTGTCCCTGCACATCGACCGGGACGGGCGGCGGATATCCCGGACATATAACGTATTCGGAAATCTGGTCTGTGAAAAGTCCGGTACCGCTACGACTGTCTGGACCGTCTGGAACAGATCCGCTGCGGGAACGGAATCAGGACGTCGTACCAGTATGACGCAGACGGCAGCGTATCGCATCTGGAGACCCGCATGGGAAGCGATATCCTGCTGTCCTTCCGGTATCAGTATGACGGCAACGGCAACCGCCTGACGAAGACAGGTATACAGGGATCGGCAACCGACGGAAGCAGCGCGCTGGATATCACGTATCAGCATGACGTGCGCGGACAGCTTCTGGAAGAAAACCGGAAGGACGCGGTGTTCCGCTACAGCTACGATGCTGCCGGAAACCGGATCCGGAAGGAAGAAGCGGGTGAAAACCGGAATATCGAAACCGTTTACTTCTACAATGAAAAGAACCAGCTCATCCATACGGAAGAACTCCTGTCAGACGGAATCCTCAGAAGAAATACCTTTACCTACAGTAAACAGGGAAGTATACTGAGGGAGGAAACCGAATCCGGGATCAGCCGGTATTTCTACAACAGTAAAAACCAGCAGATCCGGGTGGAGTGCGCAGACGGTCAGATACAGGAAAACCGCTACGACGCGGAAGGCCTGCGCCATGAGATGAGAGAAAACGGGAAGCTGCTCGGGTTCGTGTATCAGAACGGAGAACTTCTGTATGAAGAAGGAGGGGATAAGGAAACAGCCAGCTGCCACCTGGGAGCGGGGATCGAGGCAGTCCGGAGAGGACAGCGAACGTATTACTACCATCCGGACGAACAGCTCAGCACGGCGCTGATCACGGACGAGACGGGAATGATAAAAAATCAGTACCGCTACGATGCGTTCGGAGCCGGACTGGAGGTCTCAGAAGAGCTTCCCAACCGCATCCGCTATACCGGACAGCAGTATGACGGGGTAACGGAACAGTATTATCTGCGTGCAAGGTACTATAACCCGATACTGGGCAGATTCCTGCAGGAGGACGTCTATCAGGGAGACGGGCTGAATCTGTATGCTTACTGTCGGAATAATCCGGTGGTGTATTGTGATCCGAGCGGGTATGGAAGTAGCTTTTTCTTTAGAGGTGATGATGATTACAAAAAGAGAAATAGTATTGGAGTACCAATAGGAGATGGTGTAGATATTGTATCTTTTGATGTCCACGTAAACAATAAAGAAACAACCAGTGGATCAAATATATATATATCGTTTTCAGAGGAATTAAAGTCAGTGTTGCGCTTTACCAAGGATGGAAAAGTGATTAAAGTTAAGATAAGCGATTCAAAAGAGAAAGTGATGTTAGGACAGGAATCATATACCGCATGGGAAGCCGGGGCAGTATTACTGACGTTGGGTTTTTCGATTGTGTTACAGAAAGCTATGAGTATCTCCTGTCCGGACAGATCAGAGAAGTCAAAGAGAGGGAAGAAGGAAAACATTCCGTACAGGATCTTTTAGAGCTGTGAATATAACACTGGATGTCAAGTTATCGGGACTACAGATGGGGAACGGCGGTACCGTTCAGTATTGTTACAACAGTCTTGGAAAGCGGTTGCATATGGTTATGCATATACTAATCAGGAAGGAAAGGTGTGATGGATAAGGGAGTAATCAGGAAGAAAAATAAAAATATATTTGCAGATTATTGCAAAGCAGCAGCCTGCGGTACTTTGACAGATGTTGCAGGCGAGTTGTTTGTAGAAAGTGTAAAACAGGGAGAAATAGAGGTGGCAAAACTTGTTTTGCCACATATCGATATTATTCGAAAAGATTCTGTACATATTCTTTATGAGGGAAGATATTATTCTCAACTGAATGAGAATGAATTATTTATAGCGTTTTTTCAAAAGTATGAAAAAATATTAAAAAATGATACATCTTTACATGAGGGGCTTTTGCCATGGATCTGGAGAATGGGAATCAGCCAGGCAAAGAAATCTGAATTAAGCAGCAGTGAGTTCTATTTTGATATGCATAAAGATGTTGCGGCGATTTCAAAACATGAAATGGCTCATTATTTTCAGTGTTTTGGAGCAGTGCTTATAATGTGCGGTAATATTAAAAAGGGAAATGTGTATTTATCAGAAGCATTAGAAACTTATTTTAAAGAGTTTGATCGTGAAGAATCCCATCATTCTATAATTGATAATATAAGGTGCATTATTATGAACCTTTTACTACAGGGAATAATGGATCTTCAGGTCGGAGACTACGATATTGCATATAAAAAATTTACATTTTGTAAATTGTGGTTTGCTCAGACACAGATTAAAATTCAGGCAAGTGGGATTTCAGAAATTGCAACTTTATTGAATCTCAAATATCCGAAAATAATAAAATACATTTTTAACAATGAAGCATATGCAGAAATTCAGCAGGATGTTTTAGGTGCTATTTCAGATATATATGATAATTATGAACAGATGCTGGTGTATGATATCCATTTTATTTTAAGAGCCTGTATTGAACTCAATAAACCTATGAAAAAAATAAAATACTTTTACGTGGAGGAATTAAAAATGCAAAGTAAAAAAGTTTTTGTTGTTGAAGGAAGAAACAAAAAGATGAATGAAGCCATGTTTACGTTTTTGACAGCTGTTGGACTAGAACCCATAGAATGGGAGCAGGCAAGAGCGTTAACAGGAAGAGCAACGCCGTATATAGGAGAAATAATAGAGAAAGCCTTTTTAAAAGCTCAGGCTATTATTGTTTTGCTGACAGCGGATGAAGAGTGTAAACTTAAAAAAACTCTTCAAACAGAAAAAAACGATCATGTTTTAAGACATCAGCCAAGAGCAAATGTGATATTTGAAGCAGGTGCAGCGTTTGCATATAATCCAGAAAGAACTATATTGATTAAAATTGGCGATGTGTCATTATGGTCGGATATAGAAGGAAGACATGTCGTCCACATGGACAACTCCCCTGAGAAACGCCATACATTGGTCGGAAGATTAAAAACAGCAGGTTGTGAGATTGATGTTGAAGGAAAAAGTAAATGGCTCGCAGCTGGTAATTTTGAAGATGAGTAAATTGAATGAATAGGTGGTCTTATGCAAAATAAAATAGTATTTGGAAACAATAAATATAATCTGAAATTGGAAACAGGTATTGGATGTGGATTGAAGCTGCTGGCTAATATTGGTCATATGGATGAAAGTGCCAGTTTTGAGGATGAATTAAGAAAAGCTGAAATTGCAGTTAAATATGATGTTGATATTTTAGCGGATAATACGATTACAGAGAAAAGTTTATACTATAAAGATTGGATTAAAAAAAATCTGCCAGTTATGTTGAATACGGTTCCGATATATGATTGTTTTGATAAAATGGAAAATGGGAAATTTGAGTATTCCATGCTTGATGAGGCGATTGATAAACATATTGATATTGGATCTGATATGATTGTACTACACCCGACATTAACGCATGAATTGGCTGATAAGGTTTTGCGGTCGTCAAGAGTTATTAAAGTGACAAGTCGTGGCGGTTCGCAAATGTATAGATATTTAATTAAATATAACATGGAAAATCCTTATTTTGAGCATTGGGATGAAATATGTGAAAAATTTGCAGGAACTGGTGTGGCAATTGCGATTGGCCTGTCTTTGAGAAGTGGAAGTATTTTAGATGACATAGATAATTTTTTCCTGGAGGAACTGGATATTGCAGGTAATTTGATTGAGAAAGCATTAACAATGAATATACCGATAGTAATAGAAGGGATGGGGCATATCAGAGCATCAAACATGAAAAAATTATTTGATGAAGTAAGAAAACGATGTCATAGCATTCCTATTAAAACACTTGGTCCGTTGTTAAGCGACAGAATGATAGGGAATGAGCATATTAATTCTTTGCTGGGAAGTTATACAGCAGCATATGCAGGAGCTGCAATTGTAGGAGCTCTTTTTAGAAGTGAGCATTTAGGATTACCAGATGTTGCTGAATATGAGGAAAGTTTAAAAAATTATAATATGCTGAAATATATTGTCAACATGTCAGAGAAAGATGTCAAGAAAGAAAGAGAAATTTCTTTGGCAAGATGTAATCGAGACTGGCAGGGAGTTTTAAAGAATGCTTTTTATCCGGAAGACGCTTCCAGGCAGTTTCATCGAAGATATGGAAGGTCTACACCGGATACATGTACAATGTGTGGAGAACGATGTGCCATGAAGGAGATAAAAGCTTAATAAGGAGGTACCCCATGGAACTGGACCGCACCATCGCACTCCTCCAGCGGGAGCAGTGGGAGAAGGAAGAAAAAGAAGCAGGACAGAGAGAACGGGATCCGTATGATCCGAAGAAACGCATCACCTATACACTGGAAGAACTGATCCAGGGAATCCGGAGCGGGAAGCAGTATCTGTATACCCTGAAGCTGGAGTTCGAGCCGATGGAGATCCTGAAGGGAAGCTTCCGGATTCCGTTTATCCGGGATTTCTATGACGTGGTGGAGAACGAACCGGACAGCCTGCTTCTGGTCAGCAGCAGAAGAAAGACCAGCATGTCCGTGAGTCACGCTGCAGGGAGAAAGAAAGGACAGCCGATGAAGGAATGGGTGGAGCTGAGTATGGACACCTTCCGGAAGCTGAAGCTGCATGCAGAGCTGGACCATACGGGAACAGCCGGGCCTGCGGAATATTTCTGCTATGGGATGCCGACCTCGGAAGGGCAGACTTATAACCTGACCTTCCGGTATCCGAAGGGGGACCAGGTCTTTGCCGGTTCTCTGATCTGCATGAAGGAAGAGAAAGACGGGATGGGGCTTCTTCTGGAAGCGCTGATCCATGTGACGGCAGAGATGAATCAGGAGGAAGGAGAGGGATGACATGACCTGTGGAGAACTCATACTGGTATTGCGGGACCTGTCCATGACCGTGACCGGGCTTGAGATCCGGGAGGAGCCGGATCAGCACGGGCGGCTTCTGGCGACTGCCGTGGCAGAAGAGCAGATGAAGGACCAGCTGATCTATGAGAGCGGAGAGAGCATCGGACTGTACGTGGTCAGAGACGGCTTCCCTCAGCCGGTCTTCTGCGGGATCCTGACGCGGATGGAGGCGTCGGCGGCTGGCGGGACCTGTCTGGTCCGTGCGGAGGCGGTGACAGAGAGCTGCTGGATGGATCTGGATCTTCGGAACCGCTCCTTTCAGGATACGGACATGCCGTTTCATGAACTGATCCGAAGGCTGACAGAAGGCTATCCGGACAGTCAGGTGCTGTTTGCCGTGCCGGACGAACCGCTGGAGAGGATCGCAGTCCAGTACCAGGAGACGGACTGGGAATTCCTGAAGAGACAGCTTGCCTTCATCGGCGCTCATGTGTATGCGGACAGTACAGGGCAGGGCCTCCGGCTGCAGGCCGGACTTTTGGACCGGCCGGAAGAAGCGGCGTGGGATGCGCTTCCATTTACCATGATCCGTGATACGGCGCCGGCGGATCCGGAGAAGGGGCTGAAAAGCCAGATGGTTTATGAAGTGGAAGCCCGGGACATCCTGCCTCTGGGCGCCGGGATCCGTTTTCACGGAAAGGAAGTCCATATCGGAAGGATTCTCCGAAGTCTGAAGGGCGGGGAACTGTTAAGCCGGTATACGCTGTATTTCCGGGAAGGACTGGAAGCCGTGCGTTTTTATAACCCGCTTCTTAATGGGGTGTCGATTAACGGGTCCGTTTCCGCTGTCAGAAGAGACCGGCTGCAGGTAAAGCTGGAGACGGATGCCGTGCAGGACTGCCGGAAGCAGTATTTCTTCCCGTTCTCCACGGTGGCGGCGTCGCCGGACGGCAGCGGCTGGTACTGTATGCCGAAGGCCGGGGATCCGGTCCGCATCTTCTTCCCGGTCGGTGATGAGAGGGAAGGGTATGCCATCGCCAGCGTACAGGGAGAATCGGCCCCGTCTAAGGACAGTCCCATGGGAAATCCGGATCTGAAAGACATCACCATGCCGGACGGCAAGAAGGTGAAATTCATAGAGAACGGACTCCAGCTGTCTGTGGGAGAGGACCTGGGCAGGGTGACGCTGACCAACGACGGAAAGGCGGAGATCATCACGGAATCGGACCTTGTGATCGGCGCGGCCATGGCGGTTTATTTCAAGACAGAAGGAACCCTGAAGGTGTCGGCCGGCACCGGTATCCGGATGGAGAGCGACGCGGGCTGCCGGATCTCCATGACGGATGATACGGTGGAAGTGCAGGCGGCTAATATTGAAAATAACTGACCCGCAGACGAGGAGGTGCTTTATGTCATACAGCTTACATAATCTGAAAGTGATCGGAATGGATCTGGAAGGCATCCTTGACTGTCAGGTGGAATCCAGGATCGGGGAGCACAGCCGCCTGACCCTGCTGGCCTGTGCGGACAGGGAAGAAGAGTTCCTGTATGAGTTTCCGGTATATCCGCCGGTACAGGTGATGCTGCAGGAAGGAGACAGAGAAGAGTGCCTGTTTTCCGGCGTTGTGACAGATGTCCGCATAACGGTGCAGGCGCAGGTGAAGACAGTGCAGATCGAAGGAAAGAGCGTCAGCTGGCTGATGGACCGGACCAGACGGTCCCGCTCCTTCCAGGATGCCTGTATGAGCTTTCATGCGCTGGCGGAAAAGGTGCTGGGAGATTATCCGGGAAGCGCTCTGTACTATGCAGCGCCCGAACAGGCCATCGGAAGCCTGCTGGTCCAGTACGAAGAGACAGACTGGGAATTTCTGAAACGGGCCATGTCCCTGATCGGCGCGGAGGTCACGCCCGACAGCCGCAGGCCGGGGCTCTGCCTGTATGCCGGCGTACCTTCTCTGCCGGAGGCGGAGGCAGCTTTCCGGATCCAGCGGATGGAGAAGGACATGCAGTCCTGTTATCATCTCCGGGCAAACGGGCGATCGGTGCAGGCGGCGGATTTTACCAGATATGAAGTGTCAGGAGGATCGGTGCTGGGGATCTTCGAGTCGGTGCGGATCAGAGGGCATGCGCTCACGGTTCGCGCCTGCCGGTATGCGTTTGAAGGACAGGAACTGGTCTGTACATACCGCCTGCAGAAGGCGGGAGGCCTCACAAGGGCGGCGTCTTATCCCATGCATCTGATCGGGACCGCTCTTCCCGGAAAGGTGGAGCGGACGTCCGGCAGCAAAGTACAGGTAGCCATGGAGATCGACCGGACCTCCGGGAATCCGGCGCTTTACTGGTTTCCGTATTCCACGTTGTCCGCCTCCGCGGACGGGAGCGGCTGGTACTGCATGCCGGAGATCGGTGATCAGGTACGGATCTGTTTCCCGTCCAAATATGAAAAAGAGGCGATTGCCCTCAGCGCGGTAAACAGCTATGATGCGCCGTCAGGCGGCGGAGAGGATCGGATGCAGGATCCGGACAGCCGGTACCTGAAGACGAAGTCCGGACAGGAGCTTGCCCTTGCGCCGGGCCGGATGAAGCTGTCCTGCGGGAAAGGGCGCTCGGCGGTGACGATTCAAAATGACGGGAAGATTCTGATAGAGGCGCAGAACATGGTGCAGGCGGAGGCAGGAACGGAGCTTGTGGTACAGGCGGGCGAAGAGCTCGTCCTTCATGCAAAGGAAGGGCTTGTGGTGCAGAGCAGTCAGGGAGGCGGCATCGCATTTGACGGCGCAAAGGTCGTCATTCAGGGAACCGAAGTGAAATTCGACTGATACAGGAGAGAGGTATGGAGCGGGAATACGCATTGGAAACATATCAAAAGACGGCGGAAGAGATAAGGAAGCGGTACCGGGAATCCCTGGGACCGTATCTGACGGAGCGCGCAAAGCAGCTGGAAACGCTGGTGAAGACTTCCATGGATCTGCTGGGAGAGCGGATGGGGGAGATGGGAAAGGAATACGTAAGCTATCTGTATCTCTCTGTGCTGAAGACTGACCTGCTCTTTCACAGGTCCCGCCTGTTCGCCCATGCGCTGGACGTCCGGTGGTATCTGGATGAGGAACCGGCGGAGACGGATATAGACGCGGGGGATCTTCTGGATCCGCTGTACCGGCTGTGGGACGAGCTGACAGAAGCGGCCCGGGGATCTGCCGGGGCAGTCAACAGGTATGACGTTCAGAATCTGGTCTTTGAGGAACTGAAGGCTCTGGATGGCATGGTCAGCGGGATCCTGCGCTGGCGCCTGCGGGACTGGGAGGAAAAGGGAATTTTCTCCGGTATTACCCTGGCGCCCTGCTGGATGCTCAAATGGGGGGAATACCGGGATCAGACCGAGATGCTGGTCCAGACGCAGCGTGTGGAGAAGGAAGCGGGCGCATGGGAAAAAAGCCTGAAAAAAGCGTCCCGGAAGCCGGAGGCCATGGTATTTGGTTACTGGTATCAGGAGACCTGTCAGGGAACCCGAGCGAAAGAGATCGATATGCGGTTTACCGTCTTTGAATCCTGCAGGCTGCAGGATCTGGCCTTTGATCACTGTAATCTGGAAGGAAGCCGCTTTGTTGGAAGCCATTTAAGGGACTGCGGCTTTTCGGGCTGCGGGCTTCAGGGAGCGGACTTTACCGGATGCGGACTGGAGCAGGTGTCTTTTGAAGGGGCGGATCTGACCGGAGCCATCTTTCCGGCGGAAGCGGTTCCCTTTCTCCATCTGGACGCGGACCAGCTCCAGACGATACAGCTGAAAAGGGAGGAAGAAGCATGAGGTATTTCTTTATCACGCAGGACATTCAGCTGCCCGGCACGATTCAGTACCGGGACTTTGACATCGCCGGCGCCAGACAGCTGTTCCGGAAATCAGACAGCGACAGGCTCCATGATTCCACGCCGGTGTACCTGAAAGGGACCGGCATGGAGGCGCGGCCGGATTTTCTCCAGCGTCCGGTACTTATGTTTTCCGAAAGGCTGCAGGAGATCCTGGATGCTTATGAGCCCGGCCTGATTTTCAAAGAGGTGGTGCTGATCCATAAAGAAAATTCGCTTCAGTACCGGTATGTCCATACGCTGATGGAAGAGCTGGAGGCGGTCAGCAGCCGGACCGAATATTATCCGAATGGAACCGTGAAGAAGCTGGTGCTGGACAGGGAGAAGATTGGAAGACATCATCTTTTCCTGCCAAAGGACAGCAGGAGAAAAGATCCGGTGGTCAGCCTGGCGCTGGCAGAAAGCCTGCTGCGGAGGAATGTGACAGGAATATGCTTTGAAGAAGTGGAGGTGTAGCAGGTGCAGGAAGAACAGAGACTTAAGGAGCTGGAAGAAGCCGGATATGCGGCTAATAAGATGTATGATGATTCCCTGAATGCGTATCAGGCCGCGGGTGAGAAGCGGATGGCGGCGGAGGAAGCATACCGGCAGGCGAGCAGCGATCTGTACAATACGACTTACAGCAGCAGCGACATGGCAGAGAAGCAGGAAGCGTTCCGGCAGGCAAAGCAGGAGCTGGACGAGGCGAAGGAGCAGGAAGAAAAAGCCGCGGAAAACTTTGAAGCGGCGGCAAAAGCCGCACAGGACGCGGCGGATCAGGTGGAAGAGCAGAAACAGAAGATGCGGGATTCTGCGTATAAGGACACGACTTATGTGGTGCATACAGCCCGTATCGAATGCACCTGCGGCCTGAGAGAGAGTTATCTGGTACTGGGTGACACGCATGGAGTAAAGACCCGCCAGTGTCCGCAGATGACGGTAAAAGACTGTCTGCTCAATGAAAATATCATCAATTTCGGCGGCTGCCGCAGCATGGAAAATCCCAGCACGCGGGAAGCGGCGGAACATGCGGTGCAGGCGGCGCAGGACGCCGTTGCGGCAAAGAGAGAAGAGATGAACTGGTTTGAGAAAGGATTGGACGCAATCGCAAATATTTTTGTCAAGGATACAGAGGTCGAAGCGGCGGACAGCCTGATGGAACAGTGCGTGGGAGAGTGTATCGCGGAATTCCCGCCGGATGCGTCCTGGATCCGGGGGCACAGCAAAGTGTCCATAAACGGAGAGCAGGTGCTGCTGCGCCGCTGCAGCCGGATGTGCAATTACGGAGGGCGGATCACGATCCTGATGTCGGGGCAGCCGGAGTGAATTTATTTCATAAAACGCCTGTATCATGCCTGCAGAAAGCAGCGTTGGCTGGTACAGGTGTTTTTTTACATTTTTTTCAAAATAAGTGTCAGAATTTGTCTTTTTAATCGTTATATATATAGTGAATGTATGGAGACGAAGAGCAGCATGACAAAAGTCTTCCTGTTTTCACAAAATCAGATCAGAGGAAGAGATTACTGTGAAAGAAAGTAGAGAACAGCCGATAAATGGCGCACTTTAACAGGCTGTCTTATGGCAGCCTTTGAAAAAATGTATCGTTATAGAGTGTTAAGAAGCTAATTGTAATTCGGAAATGATCCCTTCGCTGATAAGTAGTTTTTTAGCCTGTTTGATAGCCTTTTCCTTCTGTTTGTTTTTCAGAGGTTCAGGCATGTCAATCTTGTAAAGGTCGGTCGGGTTCCATGCTTCACCAGCAGACAGCATCTGGTAGACAGCAGTAAAAATCATCCGGGCGACGGCAATAATGGCACGTTTTTTACCACGGCGCTTCATAATACGTTCATATTTCTGCTTAAAGTAAGGAGACTTATTAGATTTCACGGCTGCATGAGCGGCTTGCACCAATGCAGGTTTGAGGTAGACACCGGCACGTGTTATGGATATGGGGGTGCTTTTATATAATCTGTTCCGTAACGGCATGGAAGCCTGTATGGAAATACCGCCGGACAGGGAGCGGAGACTGGAACTGGTGCTGATGGAACGAAAAGATGAGACGGAACTGGAGATTTTAAACAGTATCGGACGTTCCGTATTTCTGGAAAATCCGGATCTGAAGAGCGGAAAAAAGACAGAGAGCATCACGGATTTGGAATGGACAGTATCCGCCGCGTGATGAAAGCGTACCATGGAACATACGGATGCAGGGAGGAAGAAGACTGTTTTATACAGACAATGATTTTAAAACATGGCAGATGACGGAAGTTGACAGACTGCGCCGGCAGGATCTGATTTGTCATCTGGGTCGTTGATTTTCCAGAGCGTATGGAATGGCATTTCGTCAAAGAACCCCGGCGGAGATTCCGTCAGGGTTCCTGGCTTACAGATATTTTCTGGATGCTTCCGGGCTGAGATGATACTGCTCCTGAATTTTTACAAGGATTGTCTGTGTCGGAACACCCAGATTTTTTAATATGGAAACAGTGCCCCTGATGCCTTCCTGAATGCCTTTTTCGATGCCTTTTTCAATACCTTCCTGAATGCCTTCTCTTTTTATTTTTTTCGCTTCATATTCCAGAACTTTTCCGCCCATGACTTCTTTTACTCCTTTCCTGACAGAACTGTATTTTACGGCGATATGCTCCAGTACTTTACCGGACATGTCGATAAGAGTACATCTTGTGTATTCGCTGATCTCTCCCTGATTTAAGAGATCTTCCAGTCTGTTTCTGATCTGTTCATATTCTTCCTGCAGGTTCTTCAGCTTTTCTCTGTCCTTTTCATATTCCTCAAACCGCGTTTCGTGAGAAAAGATATGGAAAGGAATCAGCAGCAGAAGCTTTTTCTCAAAAATCTCTTCCAGAGTGTACTGCTGGGATTTCATCACCCGGATATCGTATTCCATGGTCCCCCCGGGTGTTATCATCCTGATTTTCAATGTATCGGGGGTTGAGGCATGATGCCTCAAAAACAGTACGGCGGAGTGCGGCATCGTCACAGTCAGGATATTTCCTTTGACTGTCCCTTCATCCAGGGCGATCTGGGTGTCGTACTCAAAAAAACGCACCAACATGCTGTTATCGGCACTGCTCTGACATTCTAGATGGTATTTTCCGGTTTCTTTTCCTTCTATCCTGAAACTGGTATCTGTAATCCGTTCCTCTTCCTTCCCGTCCTGCCGGTTCAGAAAATGTTCATTTGGAGAGAATATGATTTTTTCTTGCCCTGAATAATGCGTCCCGAACACCTCGTTTATCACAGGGATGATCAGAGAACTGCAGTCATTCAGCAGTGTGCGGAATACATCATCATATGGTGTATTTGTTATCTTTACGTTGTTCACTGGTATCCGCTCCTTTTATTATATTCTACCACATCGTTCAGATTTACTCAATCAGAAAACATGTTGTTTTGTCTGTGGATTTACCTTAGAGAAGGAAAAAGCGCACAATGCAGAAGTCTTTGCGGTCCGGGAGAAAGAATCCAGAGGAAAGATCGGGTTCGCTCTCGGGACCGCAGCGGCAGCGGCCGGGAGCAAATCAGAGCTGGTTACGGGCATTCTTGCAAAATCCGGAAAGTTTGCGCCGGCATTGATCATCGGAGGAGAGACGATCATCGACGTTGCGGTGGACAAAGGAACCAGCGTCGTGTTTGACCGGGAATTCGACCTGAAGATATCGCTTCTGACTTCCCTGGCCTCCAACATCGCCTTTTCCATCGACCCGGTCAACATGGCGACGGGCGGATTCTGCCTGACAGCCACGGACC
>CAJTXP010000052.1 GCA_910583615.1 uncultured Lachnospiraceae bacterium
TAACCAGTGCACTTCAGAGCCTTATGGCTCTGTTTGCAGAGCAGCTTTCTGCTTTATCGGCAGATATCACAGCCTGTATCAAAAGTAAAGTGACCGAATGGATGGACTCTCAGGCAGCATTTATACAGGCTTTGTTTGAAAATATCTGCTGGGAAAGTTGAGTAAATAATAAAAAGGATGAGGATATACAACGGAGAATATTAGCAATTGAAAGATCCAGGGAACTATGCATGGTTAAGTTAGTCGAAAGTGTACATTACGAAATATATAAAGAATATGAAGTGGTATTATTAAAAATAAAATCATCAGATCAAATTGTACCTGTTGGAGATTTTTATGGTGATATTGAAAAAGTGATCATTTCACCAACCGAAGAATATTGCATAATGGCTGGATGTGGAGTTATCATTTATCAGCTTAAAGCACCTTATACTCCATATGAATATGAAAAAAACACAAATCAATGGAAAGAATGGTACAGGGACGGAAGTATCTGGATAACGAATATTGTCTTAGAAAATGATATATTAACTATGCAAATGGAAACAGGAGATGAAAAAACAATTAATATAAAAACTATCTTTTAATTATCATATGAATTTTTGAACGGAATATAAATTTTCATTTGTCAAAAAGTTAAGCAACAAAAATCGATAATTGACATGCCTATCAAACATGGAAAACGTCAATGCAGTGCTAATCGAAGATGGGTTGAGCCAAAAGGAACGCTTTCCGGGGTTCAAAGACGAACTGCGCCGTCCAATGATGCTGTTGGTGAAAGCAGCAGCGAGGCTTCCATAAGAGATAACAGGAAAGTCGATTATCATTTCAGAAGATTTTATGACAGATCAAGGAAGATATCTGTATTTGCTGTTTTCAAAAATATGGAGCGGATCTGGAGGATCATGGAATCGTACAGCAGGAAAAATCGAACGTTATAAGGAGGAAAATAAAATGCAGCAATCTGTCTTGAAAGTGCAGGAATTAGGAACTCCACCGGAAGGCTTTGAAAGCGGTAAGCCTTCCAGTAAAAAGGCCTTTCGGATATGGGATGAATGGACGGAAGCAGTCACTTCCATCCAAAAGCCAGTCACATGGGAAGAAGCTGAAATTCTTATTAAATGTTGTCCAACTGACCATATGGCTGGAATGGAATGGACATTTTTACATTGTATAGAGAGTGTATACAGGGCAGAAGAAACGGAACGATACCAGGCACTCATAGAACAATGCAATTCGGATATGATGAAGCATAAATTGTTAAGGAGACTTGAAAACAGCCAGATGAAAGCATCTATACCCTCCGTGAATTGAGAATTATTAGAACTTTATTGACATATTAGCAGAGGCATCGTAAATCAACAAAAACATTCAAAATGTGGAGCAGGTCTATTTTCCGCATCCGTTTGCGGACTTTTTGAAGATAAGATACAGCAGTTATTCAATTTATAAAAAGTGTCTAATCAGAATTGCCGTTTGCCGGGAAGCTGCGGAATGTACAGAATCAAAATTGATGGAGGCGATTTGGATCATGAAAAAACCAGGGTCAGAAAAAAGTCTTTACCTGCCATGGCAACAGACAGGAGAAAAGTCATGAATATTGACTGTATCATGGAATATCTGTCCCGCAATCTCCATACCGCTGTATGGGGCCTCACACCGGAAGGCTGCCCGGAAAAGCGCATCTGCCTGCGGGCGGACCTGGAAGACCGGATGAATGAGACGCTTCTTTCGGAGCTGCTTTCCTTCGCCGCTTTTGAATACCCGGTTCTTGCCTCGGATGATGCCTCTGCCGCCTATGCCGTCGTCTCTGCCGGAGAGCAGATACTCATCCTGGGGCCCGTTCTTCTGACCTTCGGAAATGCATGCCGGCGCCGCATCTCCTGCGGAGGATATGACGCGGACGCCCTGCTCTTTCTCCACCCGTGCGGCAGCGCCGACCTGCTCCGGGATGCCCTGCTCCTTCATAACCTTTTTCATAAGAATAATCTGACCATGGAGGAAGCGGCGGACGTCAACTATCTGGACGACCAGATCAAATACACCGTACAGGAACATTTTGTGAAGATCGTCTTCGAAAATCAGGAACAGGGATCCAGGCACAACCCTTATGACCAGGAGGTGCGGGAGGTCGCAGCCATAAGAAACGGCGACCTGGAGGCGCTGAAGCAGAGCTAGGCGGAAGACTATACCGGAAAGCTTGGAGTCGTTGCAAAGACACCCCTGCGCAACCACCAGAATCTGGGGATTATTCTGGTCACTCTGGCTTCCCGCGCCGCCATGGAGGGCGGCGTCATGCCGGAAACCGCCTATTCTTTCAGCGACAGCTATATTAACAAGATTGAGGAAGCCGTTTCGCCGGAAGCCGCCCTCTCTCTTGGCAGGCAGGCCGAATACCACTATGCCTGCCTGGTACAGGAAGTCAAAAAGGAACGGACCTCACCGGAGACCGGCCGGAACACCAATTCAAACATCAGTCTGTGCAAGGACTATATCTTTTCGCATCTCCATGAGAAAATCCGGATCTCAGACATCGCGAAGGAACTGTACCTGAATCCCAACTATCTGTCCGATCTCTTCCGGAAGGCAGAAGGGATCATCATCAGCGGCTATATCCTTCAGGAGAAACTGAAGCTGGTAAAAAACATGCTGATCTATTCCCGTTACTCCTACAACGAAATCGCCAGCTATCTCGGTTTTTCTTCTCAGAGTCACCTGGGCATGCGTTTCAGGAAACATACCGGCATGACTCTGCACCAATACCGGGAAACATACGGCCGTAAAGAGTTTCAGGACGACAGCCGCACAAAGAGAAAAGGATAACCGCATCTCCTGCCGGTTATCCCTTTCTCTTTTCATGATTATCATAACACCTTGATTTACAACTTACTTTACAGTTGATATTTGTACAGTTATGGCTGATTTGTTACCGGCGGTTTTTGATAAAGTTTTCGCTCAATACACTTTTTTTCAAAGGCAATCTGCTCTTTTAACTTTTCATAACCACCATCATTATTTGCCATTTCCAAACGCTCTAACAGATCTAACATGTTCAAAAGATTGATATTGATTTCTTTTTCACCCGGCATATGCTCACCCCTTTTCACTGCCCTGTTATGATATGATGCTTTGTCACTATCCACATTATAATGGATATGATATAAAGTGTAAAGACTCTCTTCAAACATACGGCAGCATATACCCGCATCTCCTTTTATCTGTTTTTCATAATCCGGTAAACAGCGATCCCGTTTGTATTGCCGTTTAATGCCAGCCCTCCGCTGACGATCTCTGCTCCGTTTTCTACAATATAGTCTGCAAATCTTTCTCTTAAGGATTTTCTCTCCACTGCATGTTTCATCATTCTGTTTCCAGATACTGCTGTTGTCATAACTTTTTCCTCACTTTTCCTTCTTGGATTTATTTGTTCTTTTCTTTGCTTTACAAGTGCCATCATACCGTTAAAAACAGAGCCTTTACAGTAGGAAATTTGACCATTTTTAAGTCAATATTGACTTTTCCGGATGATTTCTATAGAATAAATCCGGTAAAAACAAATGCAGGAATCTGCAGAAAAGGCGGAAAACATCCATGAGCCATGCATTTTATGAAACCATGAAAGAGACCAAAAGCCTGGGAATCCAGCTGGGATTCTATTCCGTTCCCGGCGGCTATCATCCTCCGCACTGGCATGACGAGCTGGAGATCCTGTACTATTTAAACGGCGGCAGCGAAATCTGTGTGGAACATAAAACCTTTCAACTTCCCAAAAAGCAGATCATCGTCATCGACTCCCGGCAGATCCACAGTACCCATACTTCGGACGCCACGGCCATGTTTGTCTGCATCCATATATCCAAAGCAAAGCTGCTGGAATATGTTCCGGATGCCGAGTCCCTTGCCATCCGCTGTCTTCCGGAAGATATCACAGAAAAAAATTTTCCTGTCTATCTTGAGATCTGCCGACTGGTCGGGTCCCTGGTACAGCTATACATGGAAGACTCCCCATTTTCTGCCCTGGAGTCAGAGGGAATCATTCTCCAGATGTTCGCCCGGCTTCTGAGACATTTCTCTGTCCGTACCCTTCCGGAGCAGCCCGGACAGCCGCTCTCTTCAAGGGAACGCTTCCGGGAGATCATCGCCTACATCAACGACCATTACGCCGAGCCCCTGACCCTCGCAGAAATCGCGGAACATACCGGTCTTACGCGGGAATATTTCTGTCGTTTTTTCAAAAGGAATATGGGAATCTCCTTTCTGGAATACGTAAATGAAGTGAGGTTATCCCACATCTATCATGATCTTTTTCACACGGATCAGTCCATCTCCCAACTGATGGAAAACAACGGCTTTACAAATCAGAAATTATTTAATCAGAGTTTTAAGAGGCGGTACGGACGCACGCCTTCTCAGGTGCGGAAGGAAAGCCTCTCATCTTCGCTTTCCCCCTGAATGCCCGGTTTTCGCCGCTTCCGACGACCGTTTTCCGCTGCCAAAGACAGCAGACAGGCTGTTGGCTCGCCAGCAGTCATGAAATTATGAATTTTCCCCGGAATACAATGCACTTTTTCATCATTCATAATAAAATATGACCAAAAGCAGCCATACATCAAACACATGTCTGCCTGCCGGAAGGCCGGGAACCGTCCCTGGACAACAGAATTCCCGGACAACGCAGAAACCCGTTCAGACAAGGAGGAACAACATATGTACAAATTATGGGAAGCATTAAAAGAAGCCAGAAAATACCGCTGGGTGGAACTCTCCCACTCGCTGAACAACGACAGCCCCTATTGGGCCGGTATCCCGGAAGGCTCCGTGGAGCTTGGACCCGTCTGCTATGACTGGGGCAACGAGATGCTGGACTGCCTGATCCA
This sequence comes from uncultured Lachnospiraceae bacterium, assembly GCA_910583615.1. Taxonomy (GTDB): domain Bacteria; phylum Bacillota; class Clostridia; order Lachnospirales; family Lachnospiraceae; genus Hominiventricola. Next base: position 4,878 of record CAJTXP010000052.1, read on the forward strand.
GACCTTCAAGTTTCCGGGACAGTTCGGCACTCACATTGATTTTCCGGGACATTTTGTAAAAGACCGGGAGTTGTCTGAGCACTATGGCGTCAAAGATTTGATCTTTCCCCTCTGTGTCATTGATGTGACGGAAAAAGTGAAAAAGGATCCCACTTACGTGGTTACTTCCGCCGATATCAAAGACTATGAGGCAACCTATGGTCCGATTCCGGACGGCGCTTTGGTTGCCCTCAGAACTGACTGGTCGAAAAAATGGCCGGATATGGACGCCCTCTCCGGTACGGATGCCGAAGGCGGAGAAAATTTCCCCGGCTGGTCCATGGATGCGCTGAAATATATCTACGAAGAGCGCCATGCCGCTGCCAACGGCCATGAAACCCTGGATACGGATGCTTCCGCGGAAGCCGCGAAGGCCGGCGACCTGGCGTGCGAGCGCTACGTGCTGGACAGCGGAAAACTGCAGGTGGAGGTGCTCACCAACCTGGATCAGGTAGCTCCCGCAGGGGCGGTTGTCATCGTATCCTATCCGAGAATCGAAGGCGCCACCGGGCTTCCGGTAAGAGTGTGGGCAATTACAGAATAACCAGGAGAGCAGAACCGGCTGCCGGAAACCCGGCAGCCGGCTGCGCTTCATCCAAAACCGTCTTTTTAATGGAGCTCTGCGATCAGCTCGTCCAGACTCAGCTCTCCCAGAATCATTTCATATTCTCCCGCGTCATATGCCGCGCATTCCTCCTCGGACGCTTCCTTTCCGTCAATGTAACTGATCCCATACATGCCCTCCGATTCCAGCTCGTCTTCATCCGGTATCCCGTTCTGGTTCACGTCGTCGAAGTTCATGGTTTTGATTTCCGCCGTGATATCCAGCGTATGCTCACTGCTGATTTCCATGTACGTGGTGTAAAGAATCGCTCCCGCGTAATCGGAATTGTAATTTCTTATATTATTTTTCTTCGGCGCGTATTCGTATCCCGCGTTTCCCATGGCTCCGTATGCCCAGTGTTCCATCAGCGCGTAAAGCGTCCCGTCCTTCCAGGTATACAGGCTTGTGTAATAGCCGTTCACCCCTGCCGCCAGCTCGGGAATCCCGTCATCGTCCACATGGATCAGCCCATACACCTGTTCCCCCGCACTTTCCAGCTCGCCAAGCCGGGCCGCCGCTTCGTACGCTTCCGCAAAGTTTCCGAACTCTCCGTTCTTCTTCCCGCCTGATATCAGTTCGCGGATGGCCGAAATGGTAACGGCATCCGCCCGTTCCGTGATCTGCTCAGACAGCTGCTCCTGCAGGAAGAAATGCTGGCTGCCGCCCCCATCCGCCGCGTATCCATAATAGACAGCCGCAAAGCTGGTGTCCCCATATGTCTCAACCAGTACAATATCCGTCTGACCGTCATAATTGACATCGTAAAAGGAGACTGCGTCCAGACTCCGGAAGGCCTCTCCTTCCAGTTTCTCCGGTACATATCCCCGCAGTTCTGTCATCGCCTGCCCGTTCTGCACGATCTGCATGTGAAACTCTTCGTCCTCTGACGGACGATAAGGCACAAAACAGACTTTTCCGTTATATTCGCTCAATTCCACCTCAAATGTCTGCTCTGAAATACAGTACTCTCCGAACTGTTCGCTCCATTTGTCAACGGAAAATGCTTCCTCTGTACCGGCATTTGAATCCTGAGCGGTCCCGGTTCCTGCATTCGGAACCTCTTCCGGTATCTCATCCGCCTCTTTGGTTTCCTGTTCTTTGTCAAAAGCTGATTCCACACTTCTCTCATCTGTCGTTTCCCGCTCCTGTCCGCATGCGGAAACCATGCCTGCCAGAAACAGCGCCGACACCATAAATTTCACTCTTCGAATCATAAGTTTATCCTTCCTCTCATCCATTTCCACTCCACTGCAGTTGATAAACATTATATCATAAAAAAATACAGGATATATAAACGGCACTAAATTTTTGCACTCATAGTTCCCGGTCTCCCGTGCCGTTTATCATACGTTACTTTCCATGGGGGTGGATGCTGCGTCCTGGGACTCTGTGATCTGCGGCGCAGAGCCTGACCCACCCCGTGAAAAGTAACTATCATACTTTTCCTGCAATTTTTAAACACCGGATATATAGATCATACCCTGAAAAAATGCTATAATAAAAATAACAGTCATTCCCCGGAGACTGCGTAAAAAGCACATTGCAATGCAAGGAGAACGATGATGTTAAAAGAGAAAAAGATCATGCCGCCCCCATGGATCGCCTATCCTAAGATCGAACGGTATTCCATCGGATGGAGAATGGGCTACGGAGAAGATTATATCTGCAGATGGGCCCCATGGTTTGATAGGCTCGCGGAAGAAGAACAGAAAACTTATCAGGAACTTTTCCCGGAACCTCTGACCTGGAAAGGATACTGGGGGGATGAGGATACTTGCAGTTATTATGAAAGAAACGACTATGTGATGGAGCTCTGGAACGAGACAGGAACTCCCGCATACTCGGTCGAGCAGCTGCGAAAAGCCTGCGCCGAAGGCAAAACGTTCCGGTACACCATGTTCTGGAAGCCCGAACCTTCTCCGGACGGACAGCTTACCGAGAGCTGCCTGGGCCAGTGGTGGCAGTCTGATTTCTGGTCTATTGCCCATACTTACTGCTGCATGGAGCAGTTTATGATGGCGAACAAGGCCGAATTATTCGGAGACGAAGAGATCCGGGAGCAGATCCTCGCATGCGAAGATCCGAAGACGATCAAGGCGCTGGGACGAAAGGTGAAAAATTTCGAGGAAGCGGTCTGGAATCAGGTGAAATATTCCATCGTCCTGAACGGCAACTTTCTGAAATTTACACAGAATCCCGAACTTCGGAATTTCCTTCTGTCCACCGGCGACGACATTCTCGTAGAAGCCAGCCCCCTGGACGCAGTCTGGGGCATCCGGATGGGCAAAACCAACGAAAACGCCCGGGACCCGCTGACGTGGAAAGGACAGAATCTTCTGGGCTTCGCCCTCATGGAAGTACGCGACGAGATCCGCCGGGTCTGGAAAAATGCAGCACTGTGCGAAACAGTTGATTGACTTCCCGCCAAAAACAGTCTACTGCAGCAGCTGATGGATCACATATGCAACCCCCGCTTCTTCATTGGTCTTCGTCACATATTTTGCCGCCTCTTTGACTTCCGGCATGGCATTTCCCATGGCAATGGTTGCGCCAAAATCCATGGACAGCATGGAATAGTCATTCATGCTGTCCCCCAGCGCCATCACCTCTTCCATGGAATATCCCAGGGATTCGATATACGCCTTCAAAACCGGCCCTTTCTGCGCCCGGACATCCGTGATCTCCAGGTTGGTCTCAAAAGAGGCGGCGACCGCAATCCTTCTATCTTTGGAAAGCACTTCATTCAGCCTTCCCAACATGGCAACATCATCGGAAAACAGAAAAATCTTGTACACGGTCAACCGTGCTCTTTTTACTTCCTCCATGCTGGAAATCGCCCTGGTCCTTGCTTTCATCCTCTGATACAGCGAGGTTTTAACTACTTCTTCCCTTGGCATATTCAGGTGAAAAATCTGACCCTGCAGAATCAGACTCTCCTCTACCTGCTCCTCTGTTCCGATCCGATAATCATAAGAATCCGTAGCAAAAATCACCGACACCGGCCACTTTTTCAGCTCTTCAAAAATCTCTTCGCATAAATTCAGGTCCATGCCGATCCGGTTTACAAGTCTCTGCTTCGAATCCCGCACTTCTGCGCCGCTGGCCAGAATATAATCACAGGTCAGATCCCATCCGGCCAGCTGCTCCATAGCCTGTGAAAAATTTCTCCCGGTAGTAATGATAAAACGGATTCCGCTCTCACAGGCCCGTCTGACCGCCTCCGCCGTCTCCGGAGCAACCTGATGTTCATCATTCAAAAGCGTACCGTCCATGTCACATGCAATGACTTTTATCATAATTCTGTTCTTCCTTTTTATGTTTATCTCATTTCGAAACTCTGCCCGCATGTACTGTGCAGTGAATCCGTAAAACTCAGCCGTATATTCCTGAGAAGATCATTTTCCGGTTGATTATAGCAAAATTCCTGCTGCCAGTCAATTTGTATTTCAAATACAAACGCATGAAAATAAGGGTATGTCAGATTGCACCAACACACCCTTACATTCTAAAAAACGTTGATTTTATGGCGTTTCCGATTAGCCAAAGTATCTCTTCAGAAGACCTGCAAATGCCTTGCCGTGTCTTGCCTCGTCGCGGGCCATCTCATGAACGGTGTCATGGATTGCATCCAGATTTGCTGCCTTTGCACGTTTTGCAAGATCAAACTTGCCTGCGGTAGCACCGTTCTCAGCAGCCACGCGCATCTCAAGGTTCTTCTTTGTGCTGTCAGTTACAACTTCGCCCAGCAGCTCTGCAAATTTCGCAGCATGTTCTGCCTCTTCATAAGCTGCTTTCTCCCAGTACAGACCGATCTCCGGATATCCTTCTCTATGAGCAACGCGTGCCATAGCAAGATACATACCCACTTCAGAGCACTCACCGTTGAAGTTTGCTCTCAGATCCTCGAGAATATCCTCGCTGACGCCCTGCGCAACACCAACTACATGCTCTGCTGCCCAGCTTAAGCCTTCTTCCTGCTTATTGAACTTGTCTGCCGGTACTCCGCACTGCGGACATTTCTCCGGTGCTGTATCTCCTTCGTGAACATAACCACATACGCTGCATACCCATTTTGCCATAGTCTTTTCTCCTTTTCTTATATAAAATTTTTAATATATTCAATAACAGTAATAATTCCTGTTATCGTTATTATAGTGGATGATGTGATTTCTGTCAAGCCTGTCTTTCATTTTTTTTGCATTTTCTGCAGACGCCGCGAAATTCAAGACGGCATTCTTCCACATCACCGTATTCCCACAGAAGATTAATTCTGGAAACCGGGTTCTCTACCGGAATCATTACATCCAGCACACATCCGCAGTTCCTGCATATAAAATGACTGTGGGGCTCAAGCTTTGCATCAAAACGGTCCGGTCCGTCTGTAGAGATTTTCCGGATCTCTCCAAGCTCCGTTAATAAGGAAAGGTTCCTGTACACGGTACCCAGACTGATATTGGGGAATTCCCTGCGAATACTGGTATAGATCATATCAGCAGTCGGATGATCTTCTCTACCGCAAAGATACTTCTTGATGCTTTCTCTCTGCCTGCTGTATTTCAATGATGCCAATTTTGTATCCCCCTTTCTCGATATAGTATTAGTAATCATTACTATTTTAATTTTTATGTTCTTTTTTGTCAAGTCCTGTTTTTGAATCAGGTCCTTCCGAATTTCTTAAGATTTCCTTTAAAAATATGCGTTCCGATGTTGACAAAGGCGTAACAGATTGTTATAATCACAATGTAATTTGTAATAAATTCGTAATATTTGATACATATTTTTGATTTTTTGTAAAATATACCTGGAGGTACATATGATACGTAAAAGCTTTTTAGTATGCCTGGCTGCCGGACTCTTTATCGTACAGCCCATGAATGCAGACGCAGCGCAGATTTCACTGGCTCTGGCCGGTGGTATTTCTACTTCTCTTGATGAGTCGTCCACATCGGATAATGAACTTGCAGATGTGCTTGACGAAGTGGTAAAGGACAATTACACCGGTTTTTGTATTGCAAAGGTCAACGACTATGTCAATGTCCGCAGTGAGCCCAGTGAGGACGGAGAAGTTCTCGGCAAGCTGTTTAACAAATCCGTCGGGACCGTAGAAACAGAAGAAAACGGATGGTATCTGATTAATTCCGGTAATGTACATGGATATGTTAAAAATGATTATGTTGCGATTGGTATTGACGCAGAGTCTCTTGCAGAAGAAGCAGGCACCCGGGTCGCAGTCGTTACTACAGAGACCTTAAGGGTACGTCAGGATGCAACCACAGATTCTTCTATCCTTGGCCTGATTCCCATGGCAGAGGAACTGACCGTTACAGATGAGACGGAAGATTTTGTCAAAGTCTCCATCGAAGAGGGTGACGGATGGGTATCGAAGGATTATGTTGACTTAAGAACCGATTACGTCTATGCTGAATCCAGAGAAGAGGAAAAAGCACGTCTGGCAAAAGAAGAGGAAGCAAGACAGGCTGCTCAAAAAGCTGCAGAATCCAAAGTAAAGAGCCAGTCCGGCTCCAAATCAGCGCCTGCCGTTGGAAGCGGTGCAGGCAACGCTTCCGGTAATGCAGTTGCAAGCTTTGCATCCCAGTTCGTCGGCAACCCGTATGTATACGGCGGTACCAGTTTGACCAACGGTGCAGACTGCTCCGGTTTTGTTATGAGCGTATATGCAAATTTCGGCGTAGGGCTTCCCCACAGTTCCAGTGCTCTTCGCGGTGCGGGATACGGTGTCAGCCTTGCAGACGCTCAGCCGGGCGATATCATCTGCTACAGCGGTCATGTGGGCATCTATGTAGGAAATAACACCATTGTCCATGCCAGCACGGCGGCAACCGGTATCAAGTACACTTCACCGGCAAACTATAAAGACGTACTGGCAGTACGGAGAATCTTCTAAAAAACAAACGAATCTGTCATAAAAGGGGCATGTTGCAAAACATGCCCCTTTTGAGTGCTGCATCAGTCCTATCTGGTTTCCGCCTTTTCCATATAAATACGGTTTCCTTTGATTTTCTTGTTTTTCATGGATTTCAAAATCTGCTTATAATATTTATGGGGCACATCAATGAATGTATATCTGTCATACATATCAATGGAACCGGCATATTTTCCGGGCATTCCAGATTCTCCCGCGATCGCTCCCAGAATGTCTCCCGGCTTTACTTTCTGTTTTTTACCGATATTCAGAAACAGGCGCACCATTTTTCCCTGGCCTTTTTTTCCTTTTCCGCGGCGCTCAGACTCCCACGTGTACGGTTCTGATGTAAGATCATCCTTTTGTTCCTCCAGAGAGTCTCCCAGTTCCGCTTTTAAAAACGCAGCCGCCAGATCCATCGCCGTACAGTCATTCTGATTCAGATAAGCTTCGATAGCGCGAATGCTCGAGGACAGGTCCTGTTCCTTCATTGTCTTTTCCAGACCCTCAAACACATGCTCTACCCTCATATTCGCCACATCATCCAGTGACGGAATGGGCTGTGCCCTGATCTTTGTCTTGCAGTAACGCTCAATATCCTTCAGCTTATACGCTTCTCTTCCCACAATGAAGGTAAAGGATTTTCCAGTCTTTCCTGCACGTCCAGTCCGGCCGATCCGGTGCACATAATACTCGTCGTCCTGGGGAAGATCATAATTAAACACTGCCTCCACGTCATCCACATCAATTCCCCGGGCTGCCACATCTGTCGCCACCAGAATATCCGTATTGCCGTCCCTGAATCCCTGCATGACCCGGTCTCTCTGCATCTGTTTCAGGTCTCCATGGAGCCCTTCTGCAAAATATCCCCGGTTCTGCAATTCCAGCACCAGTTCATCCACCTTCTTTTTTGTATTGCAGAAGATCAGACTCAGCTTCGGTGCGTAAAGGTCCAGAAGACGGCAGAGTACTTCGTCCTTATTCTTTGGCCGTACCTCGTAATAGTACTGTTCGATATTCGGCACGGTCAGTTCTTTTTTTACCACCTTTACGTGAACGCTGTTCTTCTGATATGTGCCGGCAATATCCAGAATCGCCCTGGGCATGGTTGCTGAAAACAGAACGGTCTGTCGGTCTTCGGGAGTATCTTTCAATATCGTCTCAATATCTTCGCGAAATCCCATATTCAGCATTTCATCCGCCTCATCCAGTACCGCGACCTTAAGATCCTTCAGACGGATCGTATGCCTGCGCATATGGTCCATCACTCTTCCTGGAGTGCCGATGATAATCTGTACACCTCCTTTCAGAGAACGGATCTGGCGGTTGATATCCTGTCCTCCATAAATTGGCAGTATCTTGATTCCATGCATATATTTTGCCAGATTACGGAGTTCCTCCGCCACCTGAATCGCCAGTTCCCGGGTTGGACACAGAATAAGCGCCTGCAGTTTTCTGTTTTCCGGATCCACTTTCTGAAGAAGCGGTATTCCAAAAGCTGCCGTTTTCCCGGTTCCCGTCTGAGCCTGTCCGATCAGATCCGCCCCGGACATCATGACAGGAATCGACTGCGCCTGGATCGGCGTCATTTCCTCAAATCCCATATCTTCCACTGCACGGATCATTTCCGGGCATATATTCAACTCTTCAAACCGTAAATTTTTCATATTTTTTCTTCTAATCCTTTCTGTTTATAAAAACACTTGCATTTACCAGATAATGTGTTATAATACGAATAAATCTATATGTAGTTTTTAATACTATATTATGTAATCTCTATATAATTAAAGGCGTGAAAATTCTGATGTACCAGACCTCTGGACAATGCGGGCTTTTCAAATGCCAAATACATGATTTCAGGAGGTATCACCATGACATTATCCATCAAAGATCCCGGCAGCGCAATCACTCACTTTATCGGCATGATACTCGCGGCTGCCGCATCCACTCCGCTTCTTGTAACCGCAGCGGGACATAACGGCGGACACTCCGTACCCGCCCTTGTCGTATTTGCATTAAGTATGGTCATGCTCTATGGAGCAAGCACCCTTTACCACACACTGAACATATCAGAAAAAATTAACCGTCTTTTACGAAAGATCGATCATATGATGATCTTCATTCTGATCGCCGGAAGCTATACGCCGGTCTGTGTGATCCCCCTTCGTGACACTGTCGGATATCCGCTTCTGGTTCTGGTATGGGGAACCGCAGTTGCCGGCATCCTGATCAAGGCTTTCTGGATCACCTGTCCCAAATGGTTCTCTTCACTGATCTATATTTCCATGGGATGGCTCTGCGTCCTCGCCATGGTGCCGCTGGTATCGTCCCTTCCAACCGCTGCCTTTCTGTGGCTTGTGGCCGGCGGAGTCATCTACACGATCGGCGGAGTCATCTACGCACTGAAGCTTTCCTTCTTCAATGCCAGACACCAGTATTTCGGCTCTCACGAGATCTTTCATCTGTTTGTGATGGGCGGAAGTCTCTGTCACTTCGTCGTCATGTTCTATATCGCATGTATGTAGGAATATGCTCCCTGAATATCCACATGGACGTCATGCGCACAAACAGTGTAAAAACATGGGATGCTGTAAAACGCCCCTGCCTGTGTACTCAGGCAGGGGCGTTTTTACCAATATCCCCTTTTCTTTTGTACACCCGGACATTCACAGGAAACAGGTCAGCAGAGCTGACGAATATCCGGTACGGCAAGCAGGGAAAAAATTTTTCCCTGCTCTGTTATTCAATAAATCCCATGGGATTTACCGGTTCGTTTTTCTTCAGCAGCTGAAAATACAGGTTACTGCCTTCCAGAGTATAATACTTGGTAGGTTCGCTCACATACCCCAGAAGCCTGCCAGGCTCTACCACATCGCCTTCTTCCACTGCTACTTCCTTTAACTGTCCGTAGACTGCTTCATAACCGTCTCCCAGTTCCATATACAACGTGGTTCCGGTTTCTTCATTTACGGAAATCTCACTGACCTTTCCTCTGGCTGCACACTGTACTTCGCTTCCTACTGGAGCGCTGATTACGACTGCCGGATGATACTTATACTGATTCAGCGTGGAAAAATAAATACTTTTATCCATACTGTAATTCAGAATCACATCGCCGTTGACCGGCCACAGAAGTTTGCTGCTTTCTGAAAAGGACAACCGGTCCGACTGAACCTGTCCTCCTGTCTCTTCTACTTCTTCTTCCTCTCTGGTTTCTTCCTTTTCTGTTTCTTCCGCTGCAGTATCCTCTTCCGGAGCTGTTTCTTCCTCCTGAGTCTCTGCTTTTGCCAGTTCTGCTTCTCCTATCTCGTAGATGTCCTCTTCGGTATCAATTTTTGCCTCTTCTGTCTCTTTTTCCTTCGTATCTGCCTGTGCGACCGCACCTCTTGAATTTGCTGCTTCCTTCTCCGTTTCTTCCTGTTCTGCCACCTGGGCGCTCTGCTTCGGAACTTCTTTCTGTGGTTCTGAAGAGAGACCCCTGCGGTACTGATAAACTCCGAATACTCCGGACAGAGAAAGCATGCAGAGGCACAGTGCAATCAAAAATCCTTTTTGATTTTTACGCATAACATCACCTCTGATCCATATTTTTACCAGATCAGGGGATCGTTATACATGCAGCATCCCGATAGAATTTCTGAATAATTTCCATCAGGCCGGCGCCGCCCCGCACCATGCGGTCTGCTGTATACAGACTGATGCCAAAGCCATGTCCGCTTCCTTTTACCGTGATGCCAATCCCGTCGTCCGTTTCTTCCATATAAAAACAGCTGGAAGGCAGGTGAAGCAGCGACCGGAATTCTTCCCCTTTCCATTCTCTGTCCTGACAGCAGACATGCGCTACATAATCAGAAGAGTCTCTCCGGAATTCCGCCTCTTTCAGAGACAGCTCCTGTCCCAGAACTTCTGCAAATTCTTCCTGCGGAATCTGATATCTTTTCAGATATTCTCCGGATTCCTTATCTTCCGGACACTCTACCGCCAGTACATAAGAATATTCTTCCCCCAGCAGTACACCTTCTCTGGTCCTGCCTGCACTCACCGCATGATATGGAAGTTCCCTGTATTCTCCGCCGATTGTAATAACCTGTCCCTGTGTTCTTCTGACAGCGTCATACATTCGGCTGTAGTTCCCGTCGTAGATCTCCAGATCCATTTCCCTGCTTCCTTCTTCCCAACCCTTCCGCACACATTCTGTCCGATACAGAACCGCCATCAGATCCAGGGTTCCGTCCGCCATCCAGGAACAGTCCTCCTGCATCATACAGGACAACGCTTCATATTCCAGTTCCGGCAGCGCCTCCTCTCTGTGGATCCCATGCCTCCCGTTCATCAGAAGTGTCATTGTATATGGAAGAAACAGAACCAGAAATCCTATTGCCATCATATTCGTCAATAATCTCTTCATATCAGGCCCTCTTACAAGCCTATGAACGAAAAAGAAAATATATACGGATATTTTTATGCTGCAGCGTCTCCCGCCCAAAACACAAAGCCGCGCAGGAGACTCCCGCGCGGCCTCTGATATTTTCAGTTTTCGGAAAGTTCCACACTCACTTTATCAAGCTTCCAGATCTCATCCACATATTCCTGGATGGTACGGTCGGAACTGAATTTGCCGGAGCATGCCACATTCAGGATCGCGCTCCTTGCCCAGCCCTTCTCGTCTCTGTAGGCAGCTTCCACGCGCTTCTGCGCTTCTGCGTAGGAACGGAAATCCTTCAGAATGAAATACGGGTCCGGCCTGTCATAACCGCCATCAATCAGCAGCGCATTGTACAGCTCGCGGAATTTCTCCGGATCATTCGGGGAATAAGCGCCGTTGATAAGCTGCATCAGCACCTGACGGATATCCTGATCCGTGTTGAACAGCTGGGACGGATCATAGCCGCCCTGCTTCTCCAGTTCAATGACTTCGTCAGAACTCATGCCGAAGATAAACGCATTTTCTTCGCCCACTTCTTCCACGATCTCCACGTTCGCACCGTCCATGGTACCGATGGTCAGGGCACCGTTGAGCATAAACTTCATGTTGCCGGTACCGGATGCCTCTTTGGACGCGGTGGAAATCTGCTCGGACACATCAGCCGCCGCGAAGATCCACTCTGCGTTGGATACCCGGTAATCCTCGATGAAGACTACCTTCAGCTTTCCATTGATGGAAGCGTCGTTGTTCACCACATCCGCCACGGAGTTGATCAGCTTGATCGTCAGCTTCGCTCTCATATAGCCTGCTGCCGCCTTCGCGCCGAAGATAAAAGTCCTGGGATAGAATTCCATCTCCGGATGCTCCTTGATCTGATTGTACAGGTACATCACATGCAGGATGTTCAGAAGCTGCCTCTTGTACTCATGGAGCCGCTTGACCTGTACGTCGAAGATGGAACGGGGATCCACCTCCACGCCATTGTGTTCCTTGATGTATTTTGCCAGACGCACCTTGTTCTGGTACTTGATATTCATGAACTCGTGCTGCGCCTTCTCGTCATCCGCATAGACCGCAAGTTCCTTGATCCGGGACAGATCCGTGATCCACTCGTCTCCCACATGGGCGGAAACCCATTTGGCCAGCAGCGGATTGCCGTGGAGCAGGAAGCGTCTCTGGGTGATCCCGTTGGTCTTGTTATTGAATTTTTCCGGCATCATCTCGTAGAAATCCTTCAGCTCCTGATTCTTCAGGATCTCCGTATGGAGTCTTGCCACACCGTTCACCGAGTAGCCCGCTGCAATGGCCAGATGCGCCATCTTCACCTGTCCGTCCATGATGATCGCCATCTTCTTGACTTTCTCATAGTTGTTCGGATACTTTTTCTGGATCTCGATGACAAATCTCCGGTTAATCTCCTCCACAATCTGATAGATACGGGGAAGCAGTCTGGAAAACAGCTCAATGGGCCATTTTTCCAGCGCCTCAGCCATGATCGTATGGTTGGTGTAGGCACAGGTCTTCGTGGTCACTTCCCAGGCTGCATCCCAGTCCAGTTCGTATTCGTCCATGAGCACGCGCATCAGCTCTGCCACCGCCACTGTCGGATGGGTGTCATTGAGCTGGAATGCCGCCTTCTCGTAGAATTTACGGATGTCTTTATGGGAACGCATATACCGCTCCACTGCCGCCTGTACGCTGGCGGATACGAAGAAATACTGCTGTTTCAGGCGCAGCTCCTTGCCTGCCATATGGTTGTCATTGGGATAGAGCACTTCCACCAGGTTGCGCGCCAGGTTCTCCTGCTCCACAGCCTTGTTGTACTCGCCCTTGTCAAAATGGTTCAGCTCGAAGGAATTGATCGCCTCTGCGTCCCAGATCCGCAGGCAGTTGATCACGTTGTTGCCGTAGCCCACCACCGGAAGATCCACCGGCACCGCCAGCACCGACTGATAGCCCTCCTGGATGAAACGGCTCTTGCCGTCCTTGTTCTCAATCCGGACGTAACCTCCGAACTTGACCGTCTTGGCATACTCCGGACGGCGAAGCTCGAACGGATTGCCGTTCTTCAGCCACATATCCGGAACTTCCACCTGATAACCGTTCTCAATTTTCTGTTTGAACATGCCGTAGCGGTAGCGGATGCCGCAGCCGTACGCCGCATAGCCCAGAGACGCCAGAGAATCCAGAAAGCAGGCTGCCAGACGTCCCAGGCCGCCGTTTCCAAGCGCCGCATCCGGCTCCTGATCCTCGATCACGTTCAGATCCAGGCCGATCTCCTCCAGCGCGTCTTTCACCTCATCATAGAAGGTCAGGTTGATCAGGTTGTTGCCCAGCGCCCTTCCCATCAGGAACTCCATGGACATGTAATATACGATCTTCGGATCTTTTTTCTCATATTCTTTCTGCGTCGCGATCCATGCATCCATGATCGCATCTTTCACTGCATAACCTACCGCCTGAAAGATCTGCTGCTGAGTTGCTTCATCAATCTCCCTGCGGAACAATGTACGTACATTGTACTTTACGCTTCTGATAAAGAATTCCTTGTTAAAAGTTCTTTTGGCCATCGTATGCCTCCTTTTACTGCTTTTCTACACCCAGTGTAACGGTCTCCCCATTGATATTCCATTCTTTCACATATCCCTTTGCCTCTGCAAACAGGATATCCGACGCCATGACATCCTTCTGAATCTCATTCCCGTGACGCTCCATAAGCCCCCGGATCTTCTCGTTTCCGCTGCTGTATACATGGATCCGGTCCATGACCTCATAGCCGGCTTCCTTCCGCATGGTCTGGACCTTGCTGATGATCTCGCGGACAAAGCCTTCTTCAATTAACTCCTCGCTCAGATCGGTGCAGAGAACGACCGTCACCCGGTTATCCGCCTCTGTCACATATCCCTCCATCTGAGCCATATCAATAAGCAGATCCTCTTTTGATAATACCACGTTTGACCCGCTGATGTCAAATGACAGGCTGCCGGTTGTTTCCAGTTCTTCCATGGCTTTCCTGCCGTCCATCTCCGTCAGATGCGTGCGGATGCCGTTCAGAAGTTTCCCGTATTTCGGCCCCACGGTCTTCAGCTGGGGTTTGAACGTGTAGCTGGTAAATTCGCTCAGGTCATTTCTGAAAACAATCTCCTTTACGTTCAGCTCATCCAAGATAATCGTCCGGTATTCGCCGACAAGCTCCACATTGGAGCAGACGTACATGGTCCCGATGGGCTGACGGTTTTTAATGTTGGCCGTGTTGCGGGCCGCCCGGCCCAGGACGACGATGTCGAGGATTTCCTCCATGGCCGCTTCCAGATCCTCGTTGATCATCTCCTCATGAACCGCCGGGAAATCGCACAGATGGACGCTCTCCGGCGCGTTCTTGTCCACGCTGCACACCAGATTTCGGTAGATATCCTCGGTCATGAAGGGGATCATGGGCGCCGCCGCCTTTGCGATAGTCACAAGGGCCGTGTACAGGGTCATATAGGCGTTGATCTTGTCCTGCTCCATGCCCTTTGCCCAGAAGCGCTCCCGGCTCCTTCTCACGTACCAGTTGCTCATCTCGTCCACGAAATCCTGAAGGGCCCTTGCCGCCTCGGGAATCCGGTAATTCTCCAGATTGCTGTCCACTTCGCCCACCACCGTGTTCAGTTTGGACAGAAGCCATTTGTCCATGATGGACAGGGACTCGTAATCCAGCGTATATTTAGTCGCGTCAAACTGGTCGATGTTCGCGTACAGTACGAAGAACGCGTAGGTATTCCACAGGGTGCCCATAAATTTGCGCTGTCCTTCCTGCACGGCCTTTCCGTGGAACCGGTTGGGCAGCCAGGGCGCGCTGTTGATATAGAAATACCAGCGGATGGCGTCCGCGCCGTAAGTCTTCAGCGCGTCAAAGGGGTCCACTGCATTTCCCTTGGATTTGCTCATCTTCTGTCCGTTCTCATCCTGCACATGGCCGAGGACGATGACATTTTCATAGGGCGCCTGATTAAATAATAAGGTAGATTCCGCCAGCAGGGAATAGAACCATCCGCGGGTCTGGTCCACCGCCTCGGAGATAAACTGCGCCGGGAACTGGCTCTCGAACAGTTCTTTATTTTCAAACGGATAATGGTGTTGCGCAAAAGGCATGGCTCCGGAATCAAACCAGCAGTCGATAACCTCCGGCACACGTCTCATGGTCCCCTGACATTTCGGGCAGGTGCAGGTGATCTCGTCAATATACGGACGGTGCAGCTCCACGGTCATCGCCGCGTCATTGCCGCTCATCTGCTTCAGCTCCTCCCGGGAACCGATGCTCTCCATATGGCCGCAGCCTTCGCACTCCCAGACGTTCAGCGGCGTACCCCAGTAACGGTTCCTGCTGATGCCCCAGTCCTGGATGTTCTCCAGCCAGTCGCCGAAGCGGCCCTTGCCGATGCTCTCCGGGATCCAGTTGATCGTATTGTTGTTGCGGATCAGATCTTCCTTTACCGCCGTCATCTTGATAAACCAGGATTCTCTCGCATAGTAGATGAGCGGCGTGCTGCATCTCCAGCAGTGGGGATAGCTGTGCTCGAATTTGGGTGCGTCGAACAACAGTTCTCTCGCATCCAGATCTTTCAGCACCTCCGGGTCCGCCTTCTTCACGAACAGGCCCGCAAATGGCGTGTCCTCCGTCATGTTTCCTTTGCCGTCCACCAGCTGTACAAACGGAAGATCGTATTTGCGGCCCACGTTGGCGTCGTCCTCACCGAAAGCCGGGGCGATGTGCACGACGCCGGTACCGTCGGTCAGGGTGACGTAGGAATCGCAGGTAACATAATATCCTTTTTTGCGCTGCTTCTCCGCCACTTTTGCGGAGCAGTCAAAGAGTGGTTCGTACTCCTTGTACTCCAGGTCCTTTCCGGTATAGCGCTCCAGCACCTCATAAGCGGGCGTATCCTCCGCCCCCAGTTTCCCCAGCACCGTGTCAAGCAGCGCCTCCGCCATATAGTAGACGCGCCCGTCCGCCGCCTTTACTTTCACATAGGATTCCACCGGATTGACGCAGAGCGCCACGTTGGACGGCAGCGTCCAGGGGGTGGTGGTCCATGCCAGGATATAGGCGTCCTCGTCCTTTACTTTGAAGCGCACCACGGCCGAACGTTCTTTTACATCCTTGTAGCCCTGCGCCACCTCATGGGAAGACAGGGGCGTGCCGCAGCGGGGGCAGTAGGGCACGATCTTGAAGCCCTTGTACAGAAGGCCCTTGTCCCAGATGGTCTTCAGCGCCCACCACTCGGACTCGATAAAATCATCATGATAGGTCACATATGGATCATCCATATCCGCCCAGAAACCGACGGTGCCGGAGAAATCCTCCCACATGCCCTTGTATTTCCAGACGCTCTCCTTACATTTGGTGATAAACGGATCGAGGCCGTATTCCTCGATCTGCTCCTTGCCGTCCAGTCCCAGGAGCTTCTCCACCTCCAGCTCCACCGGAAGGCCGTGGGTATCCCAGCCCGCCTTCCTGGGCACCATATAGCCCTTCATGGTGCGGTATCTGGGGATCATATCTTTGATGACACGGGTCAGTACGTGCCCGATGTGGGGCTTTCCGTTGGCTGTGGGCGGCCCGTCGTAAAATGTATAGGTCGGCCCGTCCTTCCTGCGTTCCATACTCTTCCGAAACGTGTCGTTCTCTTTCCAGAACTTTTCCACTTCTCTCTCACGTTCCACAAAGTTCATGTCTGTGTTGACTTTGTTGTACATGCTCTCTACCTCCTATTATAGTTCCGCATCTGTGGAGTCATTCCCCAGCATCTGGAAGAATTTCACGCCACATTCGTGTCCTGAAATCCTTCCGGGGCCTGACTCCTCAGATGCTGTTTTTAAGTTCCGCATCCGCGGAATCATTCCCCAGCATCTGGAAGAATTTCATGCCACATTCGTGTCCTGAAATCCTTCCGGGGCCTGACTCCTCAGATGCTGTTTTTAAGTTCCGCATCCGCGGAATCATTCCCCGGATGCTGTTTTAGTTTTTCCGCATCTGCCAAAAAAGGCCCCGTCCTGTAACAGGACGGAGCCGCAATCAGCGCTCTTAAATCAACCACCTCTTACAACATACCAGCATATGCGTCCCCTGTAACGTAAGGATCACGTCAGCGCCTACTCGCGTACGCTTTCAGCCTGCAGCTCGGAAGTGATATTCAGGATTCTGTACTCTTACCGGACTTCCACCGCCTCCGGCTCGCTGTCAATTTCCAAAAAATCCCTACTGTCTTCGTCACAGCCTTTCTTCTTATTTACAAAAGCCATTATAAAATCAAAAACGCCCATCTGTCAAGGCTTTTCTAGACGGAAGACCATATCATTTATCGTTTCTTTTCAATCGAGGATTTAGTTCCTGTGGACCATTTATCTCAGCAAGTAAATGATATCATTGATTTTTCATTTGTACATGACGAAACAGAAAATCTATACTGTAATAATAACGGTCGTCCCTCCATCGGCCCGGCAGTTTTGGTCAAGTTCCTTCTTATCGTTTCTCTTCCTCCGACGTATCTTCCATGCCAGGCACATCATCACCCTTTTCGTCCATGTTAAGTAATACGGAAGACAGGATTTGAAAGATAATTTGAAATGTAAACAGTTTCTAAAGTTTTTCGGCGAGCCTTGCACCGTTTTTACAAATACTTTATAATAAAAAACCAGGGACATCCCCATGTTCCCCTGTAAAAATTCACAAAAATATGTTGAAGTTTAAAAATTACACGAAAAATCTGAGAAACGGCATATGGAACAACAGTTTAAAATGCCGTAACTTATATGACATAGAATAGAGGAATATAATGAAAATAATACAAAAATGCAGAATTTTGGCACTGGCATCTGTACTCTGCCTTTCTACTGTCTTTTCGTCTCCTGTTTCTGCGGCAGAAGATCCCGCCGTCGAATCCGAAATACGCTATAATATGGAAATCCAGTCCAACACCCTGGAAAACTGGCCGGCAGGTCCTCAGGTCTATGCAGAGGCCGCCATTGTTATGGAAGCCGGAACCGGAACCATTCTTTACAGCAAGAATATTGACGAACAGCTGTATCCCGCCAGTATCACCAAACTCATGACCGTGCTGCTGGCTCTGGAAAATCTGGACATGGATGAAGAAGTAACTTTTTCCCACAATGCAGTCTTTTCCATTGACTATGCCAGTAGCCATATTGCCAGAGATGAGGGGGAAATTCTCACAGTGGAGGAATGCCTTTATGCCATTATGATGGAATCCGCCAATGAATGCTCCAATGCCATTGCAGAGCATATCTCCGGTTCCACGGAAGCTTTTGCTGATCTGATGAACCAGCGAGCTGCAGAACTTGGCTGCACCAATACTCACTTTGTGAACCCTCACGGGCTTCCGGACGAGAACCATTATACAACTCCCCACGATATGGCACTCATTACCCAGGAGGTCATCAAACACGAAAAATTCCGTCAAATTGCCGGCACACCCCGTTATACGCTCCGGGCCACCAATAAAAAAACAGAAGAGCTGCTGATGAACAACCATCACTATATGATCAACAGTTACAAAACCTCCCGTTTTCTGGATGATACCGTATTTGCCGGAAAGACCGGCTATACTACTGCCGCCCTCAATACACTTGTCACCTGCGCCACCAGAAACGGCATGGACCTGATCGTTGTCACCATGAAAACTCAGGGAACTGCTGAACGGGGTGTCCCCATCTACACAGATACTGCCAACCTCCTGAACTATGCCAGCGAGAATTTTCATAAAGTTAACATTTCGGAGAATGAAACAGATTTTACCATCGGACAAGGGGAACTGTTTGATACCGGAATCTCCATATTCGGCACCTCAACTCCTATGATCGACATGGACCCGGAAGGATATATGATTCTGCCGGTCAGTGCTGATTTTTCAGACGCATCACCCCGGCTTGATTTTCTGGACAACTCTGATTCGGATGTAATTGCTCTTTTAAGCTATACCTATGCCGGACAGCCTGTAGGATCCACCCGGCTTCTGCTTTCCGGCAACAGCGTTCAGGAATTTGAGTTTGGAGATTCCGGAGAACAGGACTCTGCTTCCTTATCTGAATCCGGCGAAAATCCAGAAGAAGCTGCAGATTCTTCTCAAAATGATGATATCAATCTGATCCGGATCAACCTTCGGAGCGCAGGAATCGCTGCATTTTGCATTGTTCTTTTGTCAGCGCTTATTCTTCTGATCCGAAAGATTGCCCACGACCATGAGGTAGAATTAAACCCGGTCAGAAGATGGAAAAACTGGCGGGAGAAAAAAAATGCGTTCGGGAATCAAAGCAGGAAACATTACAAGAGCTGGAAACGACGCAGAAACAGAAAAGGATTTTAGTTTCCTGCTGCAATTCATTTGTGTCAAGGTCATTGTAATTAATCAATTGATATGAAAACAGTTCTCCCTTTGGATATTGACATAGGTATGTGTATATTGGCACAAATTTTTTATAACAGCAAAGAAAGCTGTCTTATCTCCATGAAAGCAGCTCCATGAGTGAAAACAAACATTCTGTTTCCCATTTTTTCATGTTGTAATTGCAAATAAAATGCCTGGTGTAATGTATCATTGATATTTATCATATCTGTCACTTCTGCTAAGAAGTAACAGATGGAATCATGGGATATAGTGATATAAGCTTTTCTCTGGCATCTCCGGTTTGAAAATGCCACTGTATTTTAGCTGTATCCTGATTACGTTCTGCTTCCCATGCAGATAACCCGCTCTTGAGTTTGTCAATTGCAGCTGTACGGCGAGACAGACATTGCCGTGTCATTACATTCAGCTCAATTTCTGCCATATCCAGCCAGCTTCCATGTTTGGGGGTATAATGGATTTCAAGGCGTTTTATAATTCTCCCTGCCTCCTTTGGTGGAAACGCTTTTTGTAAAGGGAGGCGGCTTTATGGGTATTCAGGTTATCCATGACCAGAATGATCTTTTCGGCATCCGGGAACATCACATCTGATAAATACTGGATTTCCATTGCCCGGTCAATTGCGGTGCGGTGCTCATGGACACTTACATGATGTTTTCCACCCAGGGGTTCTACAAATGCAAATATGCTGCATGTGCCATTCCTCTTATACGGAATCGATTTTCTGATTGTCACCTGGACGCACAGGCAGCGGTTCCCTCACATCATCTAAAAGCTGGTATGACTTTTCGTCCATACAGACAGCAGGGTGCATGGGGTCATACGGAAGTTCATAAACGTCAGGGACATTCTCCATACAGGCTACAAACTCGGCATCCTCTTTTGACGGGATGCACCAGTAGTCATTCATGTGAGGTCGATGTTTATTTTTTTCAGAGCCCTGCCGATGGTATCTTTGCTGACTGGTACGTCAAGCACAGTTTTGGCTTGTTCCTCCAACAGCCGAAGTGTCCATCGGAAATGTCCCTCTGGCGCTGGACTGCACGCAGTTTCGATGATACGCGCCTCTGCCCGTCCATCAAATTTTTTCCGTGCATTATCGGAATTAATGTTACGGTTCAGAGAAATAATGCCTTCAAGTCCTTTTTCAGAGTAGAGCTTTACCGTATTTGTAATGATAGCCATATATACACAGTTTGTTTTTGCGGACTGTTCATGGGTAAGGACTCTACCATGTGCCTCATCCAAATCAATCAGGATCTGGCATCTGTTCCTGACAGTTTTTGTTGTTTGTTTTTTCGCATAACAGATTTTAACGTTTTGAGTTCATCATCTGTTAATGAAATAATATGATGCTGGGGTCAAAAGCCCAACTACAGAACCTTGAAAATTTAATATTTTACAGTAAATACAGACAGTTCATCCTTTTGTGAGTTATAATGGTAGTAGTTCTTGAAAAGTGGTATTTCTTATGGCATTTATAACGAATGATTGTCAACAGGTGTCCTTTGACGACAGCTTTATAGCCCTGACTGAGCGTGAGAGAAAAGCTCTGGAAAAATCCTGGGCAAAAATCTTTGCTGATGAGATTTTTCCGGCAATAGATGAAGAACGTTTTTCTGTTCTGTATAGTAATAAGGCATCCAGACCTAATACATCTGTTAATATAATCATCGGTGCGCTTATCACCAAAGAGTTTTTTGACTATTCGGATGATGAAATTGTTGAGAATCTGATGCTTGACTTTCATCTCCAGTACGCCCTGCATACCACAAGCTTTGCGGAACAGCCTATATCAGATAAAACCCTGAGCCGTTTCCGTAAAAGGTGCTATGATTACGAAACACTTCATGGGGTGGACTTATATCATGACTGTGTAAAAGATCTTAGTGGTAAAATAGCTAAAATTATAAAGCTGAATGGGCGCACCCGCCGCACGGATTCCCTTATGATATACTGGAGAGTAAAAAGTTTTAATAAAAAAGAATAACCCTTTTATGGCATTTTAT
>CAJTXP010000053.1 GCA_910583615.1 uncultured Lachnospiraceae bacterium
AGGGCCCGCTGGCGGCGCCGCATCCGGCGATCCTGAACGCAATCTACAACGCGACAGGCGCGCGTGTTACGAAGATCCCGGCAAGGCCGGAAGTCGTGAAGGCGGCCATCGACGCACTGTAAGATATACCGTTTACAGGAAGTATCAACCATGGAATGTTTCCGTGTCAGGGGTGGCAGTCACCCCTGACGGCAGAAACAAAGGGGGAAATACAGGGTTAATTATAAAGGTTCCAAAATAATATTTTAAATCATATAAGGGGGTACAATTAATGGCACGTTTTACATTACCGAGAGACGTATATCATGGACCGGGAGCTCTGGAGGCTCTGAAGACTCTGGACGGCAAAAAAGCAATGGTCTGCGTAGGAGGCGGCTCCATGAAGCGCTTCGGTTTCCTTGACAAGGTGACGGATTACCTGAAGGAAGCAGGCATGGAAGTGAAACTGTTCGAAGGCATCGAGCCCGATCCTTCCGTTGATACGGTTATGAAGGGCGCGGAAGTCATGAGAGAGTTCCAGCCTGACTGGATCGTGGCAATCGGCGGCGGATCTCCCATCGACGCCACCAAGGCCATGTGGATCAAATACGAGTATCCGGATGTAACGTTTGAGGATATGTGCAAGGTATTCGGACTTCCGAAGCTTCGTACCAAAGCTCATTTCTGCGCAATCTCCTCCACGTCCGGTACCGGAACCGAGGTTACCGCATTCGCAGTCATCACGGATTATGAGAAGGGGATCAAGTATCCGCTGGCTGACTTCGAGATTACGCCCGACGTGGCGATCGTAGATCCGGCTCTGGCAGAGACCATGCCGAAGAAACTGGTGGCTCATACCGGTATGGATGCAATTACTCATTCCATCGAGGCATATGTATCCACTGCAAACTGCAACTACACGGATGCGCTGGCGCTCCATTCCATCAAGATGATCCAGGATAATCTGGTAGGCTCCTTCAATGAGGATATGGGAAAGAGAGCAACCATGCACGACGCACAGTGTATGGCGGGTATGGCGTTCTCCAACGCGCTTCTCGGTATCGTACACTCCATGGCACACAAGACCGGCGCGGTCTTTGCAGACCAGGGCGCACACATCATCCACGGTGCAGCGAATGCCATGTATCTGCCGAAGGTTATCGCATTCAACGCGAAGGATCCGGTTGCGAAACAGCGCTACGGCGTGATCGCGGACTTCATGGGCCTTGGCGGAAGCAGTGACGACGAGAAGGTGGACCTGCTGATCAAGTGCCTGCGGAAGATGAACGACGATCTGAATATTCCGCACTGTATCAAGAACTACGGCAAAGACAGCTATCCGACCGAGCAGGGCTTCGTACCGGAGAACATTTTCCTTGAGAGACTGCCGGAGATCGCAAAGAATGCGATTCTGGATGCATGTACCGGCTCCAATCCGCGTCAGCCCAGCCAGGAAGAGATGGAAAAACTCCTGAAATGCTGCTATTATGATACAGAAGTAGATTTCTAAGAGTTTCCCAGAAAGAAGCGCTGTACCTGCTGTCTGAATAGACGGCAGGTACTTTGCCGATGGGGACGCACAGATTGAATGAACCCGGGAGGAATACAAAATGAAACAGGAATTGCTGCAATCGATCGTACGAACACTGGAAGATGAGAAGACATTGATGATTGTCTGTGTCCTGGCAAGTTCCGGTTCCACGCCGCGGGGTTCCGGCGCCACCATGCTGGTGTTCGAAGACGGTCATACGGAAGGGACCATTGGCGGCGGGGCGGTGGAACATGCCGCAGAGCTGCATGCCAGAGAGCTTTTGCAGAACCATTCATCCGATACGGTGGGCTATTGCCTGAACAAAAATGACGTGGCGGATCTGGGCATGATCTGCGGCGGTGATGTGACCGTGTACTTCCAGTATCTGCATGGACAGGAGCAGCTTCCGCTGTTTTCTTATCTGAAGGAAGCCTGTGAGCGGAACCGGAGATCGTGGCTGATCCGGAAGATCGAGAACCGGACGGTTACGTCCATGGGTATCTATGACCGGGAAGGGCTGCATTTTGGTGACGGGATCGATGAGGACAGCCTGCAGAAGCTGATCCGGCCGGGAGCTGTCTATCTGAAAGGGGAACCTTCCTATTATGCAGAACCTGTTGCGGAATCCGGGTTTGTCTATGTGTTTGGAGGCGGCCATGTTTCAAAGGAACTGGTTCCCATGCTGGCTCATGTACATTTCCCGGTGATCGTGTTTGAAGACCGGGAGGCTTTCGCAGACCCGGCACTGTTCCCAGGGGCGTATCAGGTGATCCTGGGTGATTTCAAAAATATCGAAGCTTCTGTTACTTTAACAGAAGAAGATTATGTGGTGATCATGACACGTGGGCATCAGGCGGATTTTGAAGTACTTGCTCAGTGTCTGAAACATCCGCTCAGCTATATTGGCTGTATCGGAAGCCGCAGCAAGATCGCGGCGACCAGGCAGCGTCTGATCGGACTTGGGTATCCGGAAAACTGTTATGACAGAGTCCATTCTCCCATCGGTATAGATATTAAGGGAGAGACGCCGGAGGAGATCGCAGTGAGTATTACTGCGGAGCTGATTCTTCACAGAGCATCGTTGAATCCGGATATCTCATAAATTTGGCAACTATCGTTTTTCGTTCCTATATGTTTGTGCAGGGCAGGAATCCGCAGCTGGGTTCCTGCTTTGTATGTGGGGGAAGAGCGGTGAAAAAGATTGCGTTTCCAGGAGGGATATTGTAAGATAGGAAGCAGAAGTAAATGAGAACTGTATATGTGCCGGATCCGGTTCTGGAGTATACAGGATGGAATGAGGAGGAGACATCGTGCAGGATATTTTAATTGTAGTGGATATGCAGAATGATTTTATTGACGGAGCGCTGGGGACGAAAGAAGCAGTGGCCATCGTACCGAAAGTAAAGCAGAAGATCAGAGATTTTCGGGGGCGGATCCTGTTTACGCGCGACACCCATGGGGAAGACTATATGGATACGCAGGAAGGGCACAAGCTTCCGGTTCCCCATTGTATCAAAGGGACGGACGGATGGCAGATCAGTGCAGAGCTTGAGGATCTCTGTCGGGAGGCCCCCATTGACAAGGTGACTTTCGGCTCTTCAGAACTGGGGGCGCTGCTTCAGGAAGCGGAGCGGAAGGAACATGTGGAGAGCATTACGCTGATCGGGCTCTGTACAGATATCTGCGTCATCTCCAATGCGCTTCTTGCCAAAGCGTTTCTCCCGGAAGCGCAGATCGTCGTGGATGCTTCCTGCTGCGCCGGTGTGACGCCTGCAAGTCATAAAAATGCGCTGGAGGCCATGAAAGTGTGCCAGATCCAGGTGGAGAATGAAGCATAGTATTATAATGGGAACTGTTTTTTGAAAATTTTAAAAATGTGATAAGGGACGCCGGATATTCCGGCGTCCCTTGTGTGTCTGGGAGTTATAAAAAAGTTATCTGTGTGCAGGCAGCGCCACACGGATGATTCTCTGGAACGCTTCAATAAATATGTAGACGATCACAATGTTTACAAAGAAATTCAACGTACATTTGATCAGTCTGCTGGTCAGCAGCACCTGGAGCGGAGTTCCGTACATCAGATACAGCCACAGGGATGTGAGAGTGATGCTGATCAGATACTCCACAAATGCGCATCCTGCCGCACGGAATTTGGTCGCTCTGGACTTGTAGAGGATCAGGCCGCACAGTGCGCCTACCAGAGCGTAACTTAAGGAAAAGCCGGGGAAATAGGCAAATCCGCGAACCAGGCAGTTCAGCATGTCCCCAAGAAATCCGACTGCAAAACCCATGACCGGTCCGCCGACCATTCCGGCCGCAATAAATGCAAGAAATCCGATCCGGATCTCCAGTGTGGGGGAGAGTACGATGTTGCAGAAGGACAGAACCACATAGAGCGCGATCAGCAGGCCGCACATGCAGAGATTCGGAACCTTCCGAAGGTTGTCAAGCTGGCTCTTTAGATTCAGAGCTTCTTTTGAAATCTGCATAAAAAATACACCTCCATAGATGAAATGCAGGATGGGAGGAGATTCCTTCCATGGCGAGGATAAATCCTCCGCTGAAATGATAAGTGACAAAACATAAATAATATCTTTCAGGCACCACATCTGAGATGTACTCATATGT
Organism: uncultured Lachnospiraceae bacterium; assembly: GCA_910583615.1. Taxonomy (GTDB): domain Bacteria; phylum Bacillota; class Clostridia; order Lachnospirales; family Lachnospiraceae; genus Hominiventricola. The sequence goes on from CAJTXP010000053.1 coordinate 4,139, forward strand.
AGCAACGGGTGCGAATCAAACATCGTAAACCCATGGGCTTTTCGTTCCGTGACAACTCCCCATCCACGGACACTTAACGCGTAAGATTCTACTTCGCTATTATTTACTTGTTTCTAAGTATAGCATATGTTTGAAAATATGCAAGATACTATCGGTTTTTTTGGTAAAAATTTACTGAAAAATAATTGTGTTTGAAAAGGATTGCAGGAAATAATCGGAGCCGTTATAATGAAAACAGATTCTTTCGTATGTTGAAGTTTCAAGGAATGACAGAAAAGCAGGGGAGAAAGAGATGATACAGGACATTGCACCAAAGAAATATGACAACCATTACAGGGAACAGTTTCCGGAGCCGGGAGACTGGCTGCTGATCTATCGGAATGGAGACGCGCTGTGCCGTTTTGAGGAGGAGCAGATCTGTTTCCCAAGAGTGTGTGAGATCGATCAGGAAGAAAAGGAGATGACCTATCTTTTTTCCATCAGCAGGGAACGGTTCTTTCTTCTGAAAAGTGAACTCGAAGAGAAGCCGGACGGTTATACATGGGAAAAGCCTCCGGTCTTCCGGAATGCAAAGCCGCAGTACCGCGGGTTTGCGGGAATCACCGGACAGCAGCTTGACGGGTGGTACCGGGCCAACCGGTTCTGCGGCTGCTGCGGGACGCCTATGATACCGGACCACGTGGAGCGGATGGTGCGCTGTGAGAAATGCGGCAATCTGGTATATCCGAAGATCTGCCCGGGGGTGATCGTGGCGGTGACGGACGGGAACCGTCTGCTTCTGACCAAGTATGCCAACCGCCCCGGCGTAGTGAATTATGCGCTTGTGGCGGGATTTACCGAGGTGGGAGAGACTCTGGAAGAGACAGTCCAGAGGGAAGTTATGGAAGAGGTGGGCCTGCGGGTAAAAAATATCCGGTATTACAAGAGTCAGCCCTGGTCTTTCTCCTCTACGCTGCTCTGCGGCTTTGTATGTGATGTGGACGGCAGTACGGATATTACGCTGGACCGGTCGGAGCTTGCCCTGGCGGAATGGTTTGAACGGGAGGACATCCCTCTGGAGGATGACGGCGTCAGTCTGACCAGAGAGATGATCGATCAGTTTAAGAACGGGAAGATCCGGTAGATGATAAAAGCTTCATCTGCCGTTTCAGTCGTTCTCTGACCTGTGCAAGAAAGTGTTCAGGCCCTGTTACCTGAACAGCAGGTCCGAAAGAAAGTACTTCAATGAGGAGCTCGGTCTCCATGGAACTGTTATAGTAGATGAGGCATTCCCAGGTGCTCTCATCTATTTTTCTGGTCCGCTTTTCATAGTTGGCAAAATGGAGCATGGTGCGTTCCAGAGCATTTCTCCGGTTTTTGATCAGAAGACGAACCGGTTCATGATAGTAGGATTTTCGGATCACCTTTTCAAAATCGAAGTCTTCCCTGTCATATTGGGGGAGGAGGCGCGTTTCCGTGATGCCGCACAGATTGATGATACGGATATAGATGGAATGCCGTTCGTTTTCCGGGACTGCCAGAAGGCGGAAACGGTCATTTTTGGCGGAGTATTCCAGCTTTAAGGGAAGATAGTGGTGTGTGATCCGGTTTCCTTTCATGGACTGGTAAGTAATATGGACATACTGACGCCGGGGAATTGCTGTGAGCAGCGTTCGGAAATGCTGACGGTATGCCGGATCCGTGTAATCATCCCCGCCTTCGTAGCGGTCATAACAACGGAAGTCGCCTGGATTCCAGAGAAGTTCGGCATCTTTGACGTACGGTTCCAGTACCTGAAGTTCTTCTTCTGTAAAAAACAGGCGGAATCGTTCGTCCTGTATGAGGCTTTTAAGCCAGGAACGCTGAAGCAGAGTGAACGGCATGGCGCTTAAGCCGGAAGTCCGGCTTCTCCAGGAATCCCCCTCGGAAGACAGAAGCTTCCATTCTCCATTCAGGAGCTTTGGAAGGATGTAGAGGCTGCTTTCTGCAAACCCCATGTCTGAGCAGATCTGGTTGATATGTTTTTTTGTGACCGGATTTTTTTCTGCTTCTTTTAAAATCTGTTCAACGATCTGATAATAACAGCTGTAGATTTCGGAAAACAGTTCCATAAGTATCAGCGCTCCGTTTCTTCTGACAAAATATCAGAAAGACCGTACATAGCGGCCATCTCTTTCAGGTCATGGTAGAATTTTCGCCTGAGGAAGAGGCTGCTGCTTTCGAAAGAAAGAATTCTGCCAATGAAGGTTTTGATCCATGGCATGAGTTCATTGCCGTCAAAAACAGTGATTTCGTAAGACCAGATATCCGGTTCCACACGTGTGACAGTTCCTCCTCTTCCTTCGCGTTCCAGACGGCGGATGATATAGTCTTCAGGACCTTCCCGGACAGAGAGGGTCAGCCGGATGGTGTCCGTTCCGTGACTGGCGCCGAAGGACACTCCGAAACAGAAGGGAAGATTGTCTTTCAGCCTGTCTTTAAAATGTGCATAATCGGTAAAGGGTTCCAGAAGCGCGGCTTTCTGGATCTGATCCAGCCGCAGCGTGGAAAACCTCCGGTTATCAGGCTGATAACCGCACAGGAATCTCCGTCCGGTCCGGGTGCTTACAAAAATCTGCAGAGGAACAATGAAGATTTTTTCCTCCTGCGTATGTACGGTTTTGTTACTCCGGTTGTGAAGCTGTATCATGCGCTGCTCATGGATCGCTTTCATGAGGATAAACAGGATATCATCTTCCAGAGTGAATCCGTAATATCCATGCTTGACCAGAAAGATATCGTTGACTGCGGACTGGCTGTCCATAATAGTGCTTCCGATAAAGCCGAAAGGTGCAGCCAGCTGGCAGAAGCAGACGGCCTTCAGTAGTTTCGGGAGGATACCGGGAATGACATATGCCGGTTCCGGATTCATGGAATAAAAGAGTCTCCGGTTTTTTCTGCCGGAAGCAAGGATTCCTTCCTTCACGTATTCATTTGCTTTTTTTCGCACCAGCTGTGTCTCAAACAGAACTCCGTATTCCTCCATGATCCGGTCCGTGAGTTCGTCAGCGGTATAAGATGCCCCGTGTTTGAGAAGGTCCAGAAAGAAAAAATGGAGCATGATGTCATTATCGGTGAAGCTTTTGGATTTCCAGACCCGATAGAGAGGATTGGTGCCAAGCAGGTTGCTGTCCAGTGCCAGAGAGACGGTTTTTCCCTGCAGTCCGTATTCCGTTCGTATGTATTCGGACAGCCAGGATTCGATTCTTCGTCTCTCATTGTCATAGGTTCGGCCGCTTTTTGTGGAAAAATCATCTCTGGATTTAAAACCGTAGATCAGAAAATCACGGACATAATTCCTGCTCTTCTGAAAAGATTTGATCAGTTCCTGAAATTCAGACATGGCGCTTCCTCTCCTCTGCAGCTCTTTGCATTGATTATACTCTGGATCCGGGATAAATTCAATTCCGATTCAGGTTTTACGCGTGGGGGAGGCCGGGTGTTACTTTTCACGGGGTGGGTGGGAGCTGTGTCCGGGCCTCTGTGCTCTGCGCTCGTATGGAATGCATCGGACACCAGAGCCGTTTTGTCCGTCTCATTCGGACAGGTGCCGGTTCGCCTGAGACGGACAAAACAGCTCCGCTGTCCGCTCCAGTCCACACAGCGCTGCAGAGCACAGAGGCCCGGGCACAGTCCCCGCCCCGTGAAACGTAACCAGGAACAGAAAAAGAAATAAAAAACAGGAATGAGAAGGATGCAGGAATCATAGGATAGTAGTATAATGTCCTTAAAAATATTTTTTGGAGGAATTTTTTTGAAGGTGCTCAGGAAGATCTGTAAAATATTTTTGATATTTTTTGTGTTGGCGCTGTTGTCTGTCTGTGCGGCATGCGGCATTCTGTATTATAAATATTACCCTGTCTATCTGGAATACCGCGCCGATGCGGTCCGGGCGGTTGCAGAGTCCGATGAGGATACTTTTAAAAAGAACCTGAGCAGTTATATTTATGATGACAGCGGTTCCCTGATCAGCAGGCTTTCGGTGGATGCGAATGCAGACTATCTGGACTATGAAGAGATTCCGAAACGGGTGATTCAGGCGTTTACGGCAGTTGAGGACAGGCGTTTCTGGGAGCATGAAGGGTACGACCTGAATGGAATACTCAGGGTTTGCTGGCGTTATTTTGTTACGAAAGGGGAGGAAAAGCACGGAGCCAGCACAATTACGCAGCAGCTTGCGAGAAGCGTTTTTTTAACCAGCGAGGTGACGATGGAGCGCAAGGCAAGGGAGATTCTGATTGCCATCGAACTGGAAAAAAAATACAGTAAGGAGCAGATTCTGGAGTTTTATGTAAATGGTGCATATTTTTCCAACCGCTGTTATGGTATCGAGGCGGCGTCGGCGCGGTACTTCGGTAAGTCTTCCAGTGAACTGAGTCTGAGCGAGACCGCTTATCTGTGTGCGATACCAAACGCTCCTTCTTACTACGATCCGGTGGAGCATGGGGAAAACACACTGCAAAGGAGAGACAAGATCCTGACGGATATGCAGGAGTGCGGATTTATTACAGAATGGGAACGTGAGGAAGCATGTCAGGAGAAGATCACGCTGAGCGCTTTGCCGGAGGAAAAGCTGCAGAATTATGAGACGACCTATGCGGTAGACTGTGCGGTCCGGTATCTCATGGGCCTTGATGGTTTTGCGTTCCGCTATGAGTTTGAAAATATGGATACCTATCGGGCTTATACAGAACATTATAATGATGTGTATGAGATCTGCAGGGGAAAACTGTATACAGGAGGCTATGTGGTTACGACATCTTTGAATCAGGAAAAGCAGGAGCTTTTGCAGAAGAGCATTGATGAGACCCTGTCTTTTAATGATGAGGTCGGATCGGATGGAATCTATGCCCTGCAAAGCGCTTCCACATTGATCGACAATCAGACCCATAAGGTGGTTGCCATTGTGGGCGGAAGAAGTCAGGAGACGGATGTATATACGCTGAACCGCGCCTATCAGTCTTACCGACAGCCAGGCAGTTCTTTCAAACCGCTGGCGGTCTATGCGCCGGCATTGGACAATGGTTATACGGCGGACTCCATGCTTCGGAATATCAATATAACGAAGGCGAAGGAGATGGGAGTGGAGGCTGCAAAGCTGCCGGGAGGCAGTATGCGTCTGGATAAGGCGGTGGAAAAATCTGTCAATGGCTGCGCCTGGTGGCTGTTCTGCAGCCTGACTCCCCAAAAAGCGCTTTCCTGCGTCAGGAAGATGGAATTTGCGAGGCTTGTACCGGATGATGATTACCCGGCGTCCGCTCTGGGCGGGCTGACCTACGGGGCGACGACAGTCGAAATGACAAACGGGTATTCTGCGCTGGTGAATCAGGGCGAATATCACCGGGCTACCTGTCTGGTATCCCTGAAAGACCAGAATGGAGTGGAACTGTACCGGGAACCGGGGGCGGAGCAGGTCTATTCTGCACAGGCAGCATCAGAGATGGTTGAGATTATGAAAGGAGTGATTCGTTCCGGGACGGCTGCTTCCATGAAATGGGATCTGGATGTGGAGGCAGCCGGGAAGACGGGAACGACCAATGAATGCAGGGACGGCTGGTTCTGCGGAGTTACGCCGGATTATTCCATGAGCGTGTGGGTGGGCTATGACGAGCCGCGGATTCTGGAAAATCTGTATGGAGCGACTTATCCGGCATCCATATGGAGGGCGGTTATGTCAGAACTGGTAAAGGACAGTGAGAACCGAACCTTTGTAAAAGCGACGGAAGAAGTGACGGAGGGCACTTATAACAGGTCCGGGGCTCAGGCGTATGACAGTTATCTGCCGGGGCGTGATGACAACGAGGTGCTTTCTGAAGGGTATACGGTTCGAAATTACAGAGAGGATCATATGCTGGCGGATCAGGCGGAGGCTTTGATGTATCAGATGACAGAGCTGAATCTGGAAACGGACGGGGAGGAGTGGCAGAGACTGTACCAGGAGGCGGAAGCGCTGATTGGACAGATCTACAGCAGAAAGCTGTCTGCGCAGGAGTCGGCGAAGCTGGAAGCGTTTCAGCAGGAAGCTTCTGCTGACTGACAGGGCGGCTGTGACGTTATCCGGTACAGCTGCCTTCACGGAATACTTTTCAGTCTTTTCCGGGATTGAAGAAAACAGGAAAAGAAGAGAGGGGAAGACGGTGCTGATCGGCCGGTAGTTTAAAAATTGAAAGAAGCGGACACAGGCTTGACAGGACGGACAGGCTGAGATAAGATATAAAAAAACAGGAGAGAGGTGAAAAGATGAGAAGATAATCGGCTTTTGAAAACATGAGACACGTTGTATGCGATATCGTTCTGCGGGGCAGGAGGATATAGCTTTGTCATGTTGCCAAAAGTGGGTTATGTTCTCATAATCTCTCTTTTTCTTATGCGCAGAACACGGTGTGCGTAACATAATATGTGAAAAACAGAGGTTGGAGTATGTAATTCGGAATCATTTGGCAGCGGATGGTTCCTTTTTATGTGCAGGAGAAGACGAATCTTCACTGACTGGCGGGGGGACCGGAAAGGAGGAGATGTGTATGTCACAGATCGACGTGAATAATCTGACCTTTTATTATGAAGGCAGTTCAGACAATATTTTTGAACATGTTTCTTTTTCTGTTGATACGGACTGGAAGCTGGGATTCCTGGGGAGGAACGGGAAAGGAAAGACGACGTTTCTGAAGCTTCTGCTTGGAAAATATGAATACAGCGGAAGTATACATGCAGGCGTCCGGTTTGATTATTTTCCGTATGAGATCCAGGCGGAGCAGATGGAGTGCTGCGGGGCGGAGCTTCTGGAGCATATGAAGGCGGACTGCGAGCTCTGGCGGGTATGTTGCGAGCTGGAGCGTCTGGGTATGGATACAGAGGTTCTTTACCGGCCCTTCGGGACGCTCAGCCATGGGGAGCGTACAAAAGTGATGCTGGCGGTGCTGTTTTCCGGAACTCATGATTTTCTGCTGATCGACGAGCCGACCAATCATCTGGACCAGGCGTCCAGGGAGACGGTCAAAGCCTATCTGGCGGGGAAGAAGGGGTATATTCTGGTATCCCATGATCGGGATCTGCTGGACGCCTGCGTGGACCACGTACTGGTTTTGAACCGGCAGACGCTTGAGGTACAGAGCGGCAATTTCTCCAGCTGGTGGGAGAATAAGAGACGTAAGGACGCTTTTTCTCTGGCGGAGAATGAAAAACATCAAAAGGAGATCGGAAAGCTTAAGACGGCGGCGGCGAGGAGCCGGCAGTGGGCGGACCGGAGCGAGAGGAGCAAGATCGGAGTAGATCCCATAAAAGATCAGAATCTTGTGGGGCGTCGGCCGTACATCGGAATGAAGACGAAGAAGATGCAGAGCAGGGTCCGGCAGATGGAACGGAGGATCGACCGGGAGATCAAGGAGAAGGAAGGGCTTCTTAAGGATGTGGAGCAGATCGCGGATTTGAAGCTGATGCCCATGAAGCACCATAAGGACTGTCTGATCCGGGCGGACGGATACGGGCTTATTTATGAAGATGCATCCGAACCGGTTTTTGAAGACCTGCGTTTTACATTGCACCAGGGGGAACGTCTGTTTCTGCACGGAGAGAACGGATGCGGAAAATCCAGTCTGATAAAGGCCGTGCTTGCCGGCTGTTCTCCGGACCGGGAACAGGCGTTTCGAAAGCAGCGTCTGATCGAACGGGGAGTTCTGGAAACGGCTTCCGGCCTGGTGATCTCGTATGTAAATCAGGATACTTCTTTTCTGAAGGGCAGCATTCGGGAATTCTGTCAGGACCGCGGACTGGAGGAGAGCCTGTTCTGCGCGGTCCTGCGGCAGCTTGACCTGGAGCGGACGCAGTTTACAAAGTCCATGGAGGACTATTCGGAGGGGCAGAAGAAAAAGGCGCTGCTGGCAGCCAGCCTGATGACGCCGGCGCACCTGTATCTCTGGGACGAACCGCTGAACTATATCGACGTGTTCTCCAGAATGCAGATCGAGAAGCTCCTGCTTGCCTGCAGGCCGACCATGCTGGTGGTGGAACACGATGTGCGCTTCCGGGAGACGATTGCCACGAAAGTGGTGGAGATGAAGAAATAAAATACTTTACACCTTTTGTTCCGTCTATTATAATATAACCAGGAAACATAGTGTGATGATTCAGAAAGAAGGGGTGAACATATGACAGAAGGAGAGATGCTGAAATTATCAGTAGAAGAATTTTCAAGGGTTCAGGATTATATGGTAACCTGTGAGAAAGATTCGGAAACCTATAGACGGATAAAAAGACGTTATATAGAACTGAAAGTCATACTCACAGCTTCCGGCATTAATCTTACAGAGCTTGATATAATCAAGGAATAACCTGTAAAAAACATATCATCAGTCTGAAGAGGTGCGAAGTCTTTGGTGGATCCAGAAGGCTTCGCACCTTTTTTTAAATGATCCTGCCTGTCGTCTGTGGTAAGATCTGGTTACAGGGTAAGCAGTACATAAAAACGGACGAATGGCTTACCCGGGATCACAGAAGACAGGAATACAGATAAGGAGAGGTGAGTAAGATGTTTGTGATCAGCAACGACAGATTTGACACGAAAGTTCCGGTGAGGGTGTGGCTGGAGAGTGAGGAGAAGATAGAAGAGGGCTGTCTTGCACAGGCGGTCCATCTTGCGAAGCTTCCGTTTGTACGCCGCTGGGTATCCCTGATGCCGGATACGCATATGGGAAAGGGAATGCCCATCGGCGGCGTCATCGCCACGAAAGGGGTGATCATTCCCAATGCGGTGGGATCGGACATCGGCTGCGGCATGATCTTTGTGCCCATGAATGTAAAGCTTGCGCAGATCCAGGGGATCATGACGGGAAACGGCTCGCTGATCCAGCTGCTGGTGGGCGATATTCTCCGGAATATCCCGGTGGGCGTCAACCGTTATAAGACGCCGCAGGAATCCGCGGTGCTGGACCGGGCAAAGGAGCAGATGGAGCTGTATGAGCAGAATCCGGAACTGCTGGCGCTGATTGACGACGGTTATTACCAGACGGGGACGCTGGGAGGCGGCAATCATTTTATCGAGCTGCAGGCGGATGAGGACGGATATCTGGGCATCATGATCCATTCCGGAAGCCGCCATATGGGAAAGGAGATCTGCGACGCGTTCCACGCGAAGGCAAGGGAACTGAATGAAATGTGGTATTCCAGGGTGCCGGATGAATGGCGGCTGGCATTCCTTCCGGTGGATACGGAGGAAGGGAGACAGTATATCCGGTGGATGAATCTGGCGCTTGACTATGCGTACGAGAACCGTCAGCGGATGCTGGACCGGGTCATGGAGATTGTGGCAAAGCAGCTGAAAAAGCATGCGGATGTGGACGTGGAATACGGGGAGATCATCAACTGTCATCACAATTACGCGGCCATTGAGAATCACTATGGAGAAAATGTCTGGGTGCACCGGAAAGGAGCCACGAGAGCGAGGATCGGAGAGACTGCGGTCATCCCGGGCGCCATGGGGTCCTTCAGCTATGTGGTGGAGGGACTCGGCAGTCCGGAATCCTTCTGCTCCTCTTCCCATGGGGCAGGAAGAGCGTATTCCAGAACAGGCGCCATGGCGGCATTTTCCACGGAGCAGGTGATCCTGGATCTGCGGGAACGCCAGGTGGTGCTTGGAAAGCATAAGAAAAACGACGTGGCGGAGGAATGCCGCTTCGCGTACAAGGATATTGACATGGTCATGGAGCAGCAGAAGGATCTGGTGAAGCCGGTCAGGAAGCTTCGGACGGTAGGAGTGGTAAAAGGATAAGAAAGCAGTTCCATTTACTGGATATATGCTGTATAATAGGTGCGGTTATAAAACGGAGTACAAAAGAACACCGGATCTTTACAGTAAGAGGACTGCATGATGAAAGAGAAAAAACAGGAAATACGGATCAACAGAAGGGAATTTTATAAAAATCTGCTCAGGCTTGCGCTGCCGATCTCGCTGCAGAGTCTGATGCTTGCATCGGTAGCCGCAGGGGATGCGCTGATGCTGGGAAAGGTCGCGCAGGATCAGATGACGGCCGTCTCGCTGGCAACCCAGATTCAGTTTGTACAGAATATGTTCCTGGGAGCCGTTACGGCGGCCGGGTCCATCCTGGGAGCCCAGTATTATGGGAAGGGAGACCGGCATACGCTGGAGGATGTGTTTCACATGATGCTGGGACTGTGCGGGATTGTGTCTGTTCTTTTCTTTCTGGCATGCGAGCTGGCTTCGGAGCTTTTGATGCACATTTTTACACATGACGCCGCGCTGATTCTGATCGGCAGCTCCTATCTTCGCATTGCGGGCTGGTCGTATCTGCTTACCGGCGTATCGCAGTGTTATCTGACCATGATGAAGGTGTCGGATCATGCGGCGCCCGGAGCGCTGATCAGTTCCGGTGCAGTCATCCTGAATATCTGTCTGAATGCGGTGTTTATCTTCGGCCTTTTTGGTGCGCCCAGGATGCAGGCCGGAGGCGCTGCGCTTGCCACGACCATTTCCCGGATGATCGAGCTTATGCTGTGTGTCGCCGTATCTTTCAGGGTTTCCTGTATCCGTCCTGTATTTGCCAGGTTTATCAGGCAGACGAAACAGCTGCGGGCCGATTTTGCAAAACAGTGCCTGCCGCTGATGGGCGGTATGCTGTGCTGGGGGATCGGATTTACATCCTATACGGCGATCATGGGTCATATGGGAACCGATGCGGCGGCGGCCAACTCCGTGGCGGCAGTCGTCCGGGATCTGGTCTGCTGCATGTGTAATGGAATCGGAAGCGCTGCAGGGATCATGGTAGGCAACAAGCTTGGAGCCGGATGTCTGGAAGAGGGGAAAGCATACGGAATCAGGCTTAAAAATCTTTCCTATGCCGTTGGTTTTCTTTCTACGGCGCTTGTGCTCGCGGTGACGCCGCTGATCGTTCGGATGGTGATTCTCACGGATCAGGCGAGAACATATCTGACAGGAATGATGGTGATCATGTCTGTCTACATGATCGGGCGGTGCGTGAATACAGTCACGATCAACGGCGTGCTGGACGGAGGCGGAGATACGCTCTTTGACATGTACAGTCTGATCGTCTGTATGTGGATGATCGCCATTCCTCTGGCGTTTGCGGGAGCGTTTGTCCTGCACTGGCCGCCTCTTGCGGTCTATGCCTGCACCTGCCTGGACGAAGTGGGAAAGATCCCCTGGGTAATGGGAAGGTTCAGAAAGTACAGGTGGGTGCAGGACCTGACAAGGTAGCTTCCGGTTATCTGTCTGCGGCGACGGATTCTTTCGGGAAGATCCGGTCCAGGATCGCATGCGCCACTTCCTCCTTGCTCATGATCGGCAGCTCCTGTATGGAGTCTGCGGTAATCAGCGTGACCACGTTGGTGTCGGTGCCAAAGCCCGCGCCTGAGACTTTCAGGTTGTTGGCGACGATCATGTCCACATGTTTACGGATCAGCTTTTCCCGGGAATTCTGAAGCATGTTTTCCGTTTCCATGGAAAATCCGCAGAGGAACTGTCCTTCCCGTTTGTGTTCGCCCAGGTATTTCAGAATGTCTCTGGTGCGCTTCAGGGGGATGCTCATGTCCCCTTCCTGTTTCTTGACCTTTTCCTCACTGACGGCAGCCGGCGTATAGTCTGCCACGGCGGCGGCCTTTATGATGGCGTCCTGCGCATCCGCCGCTGCGGTGACCGCCTGGAACATGTCTTCGGCGGACCGGATCGGAACCACCTTTACAAAAGGCGGCGGAGCCAGATTGACAGGCCCTGACACCAGCGTTACCTCCGCTCCCCGCAGCATGGCGGCGTGGGCGACGGCGTAGCCCATCTTACCGGTGGAATGATTGGTAATGACCCGGACCGGATCGATGGCCTCCTGGGTGGGGCCGGCGGTGACGAGAATCTTCCTGCCGGACAGGTCCTTTTCATATGCAATTTCTTTTAAAATGTAAGAAAGCAGCTCCTCCGGCTCCGGCATCTTGCCGGCTCCCGTATCTCCGCATGCCAGACGGCCGGTTGCCGGCTCGATGATCCTGTAATCGTATTTTTTCAGTATGTTCAGATTGTCCTGAAGAACCGGGTTTTCATACATGGCGGTGTTCATGGCAGGAGAGATGAACTTCGGGCAGGTGCACGCCATCAGCGTCGTGGTCAGCATGTCGTCGGCGATGCCGTGGGCGAGCTTTCCGATGACGTTGGCGGACGCCGGCGCGATCAGAGCCAGATCCGCCTTTTTTGCCACGGAGATGTGCTCCACTTCGAAGGAAAAATTCCGGTCGAAGGTGTCCGTCAGGCATTTTTTCCCAGTCAGTGTCTCAAACGTAATGGGATTGATAAACTGCGCCGCGTTTTCGGTCATGATGACCTGCACGTCGCAGTGCAGCTTCTTCAGGGCGCTGGCGAGATACGCAGCCTTGTAGGCGGCGATGCTGCCGGTTACGCCCAATAGTACGTGTTTGTTTTTTAACATATGGTTGTCCTCCGTCGAATATTGGAAAATGCCTGCGTGATCCGGCATCAATATAAATATGGCACAAGCTTTCGCAAAAGTAAAGCGGAAGGCTTTTTTTTGCAGAAAAAACATGGTATGATAAGACAGAACTGTGACTGGAACCTTATCTGGAGGACCTGCTGCTGGTCGGGATCAGTTACAGCAGGAAAACGAAGAAACACGAGTGCCATATAGAAAAATACAGGAAATGAGGGAAGAAAGATGATACTGGCAGTTGATATCGGCAACACGAACATTGTAGTGGGATGCATCGACGGGGAAAAGGTCTGTTTTGTGGAGCGCCTGTCCACGGTATCCACGAGAACGGAACTGGAGTACGCCATCAGCTTCAAGAACATTCTGGAACTGCATGACATCCAGATCAAAGATCTGGACGGCGGCATCATCTCGTCGGTGGTCCCTCCGGTGACGAATACCGTCAGGCGTTCCATGGAGAAAATCATCACCCACGATGTCATTGTCATCGGGCCGGGCGTGAAGACCGGCCTGAACATCCTGATGGACGATCCCAGACAGGTGGGAAGCGACCGGATCGTCAATGCGGTGGCGGTGATCCATGAATACCCGGTTCCGGCGGCGATCATTGATATGGGGACCGCCACGACGATCTGTATCGTGGATGAGAAAAAGAATTATATCGGCGGCGCCATCATACCGGGCGCGCGTATCTCGGCGGACACGCTGACTGCAAGGACCGCGCAGCTCCCGAAGATCAGCATCGAGCCTCCGGCCAGACTGATCGGGAAAAATACGGTGGACTGTATGAAGAGCGGCGTCTTTTACGGAAACGCGGCGCTTCTTGACGGGATGCTGGACCGGATGGAGGAGGAGATGGGGCAGAAACTGACGATTGTGGCCACCGGCGGGCTGGCCAGAGCGTTGATTCCCCACTGCAGGCATGAGATCCTGCTGGATGACGAGCTGCTGTTAAAAGGGCTGAAGATCATTTATGAAAAGAATCAGTGACCGTTTCCGGGCATAAAACAGACCGGACGGATGCTGCATATCCGTCCGGCCCGCTGCCTGTTCACATTTAATTCAGATCGTTTTCAGAGACCAGCTCATCGTATTCCATGGAATCCAGAAGCTCGTCGAAGGCATCGGAAGCGGCTTCGTATTCTTCGTCGCTCTCGATGTTCTCAAGCTGCGGGCTGCCGGAAGCATCCACCTTGTAACGGTACAGATAGACCTCTCCGTCGGAATTCTGTCCGTTTTCATCCAGCGGAAGAAGGGCAATGTATTCCCGGTTGTCCGCGTCAAAAATGCCGACGATTCCGCATTCGATGGTGGAATCATCGTCCAGGGTCAGGGTAACGGTCACGCCGTCGCCGCCGCAGGAGGCGCAGTCGCCGTTGCATTTGGTCTCATCACATGTATTGGACATTTGTAAACCTCACATTTCTTCATCGTAGTTTGTCAGTAGTTCTACTGATAATGTAACAGAATACGGGTTTATTTGCAAGTACCATTTGAAAGGAGCAGAATATAAAAATGGAACTGACATTTTCAAAAAGGTCCCAGAGGATCAAAGAGGGGATCTTCTCCTTATTGAATACGAAAAAAGAAGAGCTTTTGAAGGAGGGTCGGACCGTCTATAATTTTTCCGTGGGCACGCCGGACTTTGAACCTCCGGTACATATTATGGAGGCCATGCAGAAAGCGTGCGGCATACCCGAAAACTACCGGTATGCCCTGACGGACCGTCCGGAGCTTCTGGAGGCGGTGCAGGGCTTCTATCAGAAACGGTTCGGCGTAGCTCTGAAGCCGGAGCAGATCATGAGCCTCTACGGCTCGCAGGAGGGTATGGCGCACATTGCGCTGCCGCTCTGCGATCCGGGAGATATATTTCTGGCGCCGGACCCGGGCTATCCGGTATTCAGTATCGGGCCGGAGCTTACCGGAGCGGAGTGTGTGACCTACCCGCTGTATCCGGAGAATAATTTCCTCCCGGATTTTGATGATATCCTGGAAGGGACCGCCAAACGGGCAAAATTCATGCTGATTTCCTATCCGGCGAACCCGGTCTGCTCGGTAGCGGACGATGAGTTTTATGAAAGGGCCATCGCATTTGCAGAAAAATATCAGATTATCCTTCTGCACGACAATGCCTATGCGGATCTGGTCTACGGCGGGAAGACCGGGAAATCTTTTCTGTCCTATCCGGGCGCCATGGATGTGGGGATCGAGTTCTTTTCCCTGTCCAAGTCCTATAACATGACCGGCATGCGCATTTCCTTTGCCATCGGCAGCGAACGGATCATCGAAGAATTTAAAAAAGTCCGTTCCCAGATCGACTACGGGACGTTTCTGCCGGTTCAGTATGCGGCCATCGCGGCATTGACCGGTCCCCAGGACAGCGTAAAAGAGCAGTGCAGGCTCTATGAGGAGCGGTGCAATACACTGTGCAGGGGATTAAGCCGGATCGGATGGGAGGTGCCGGACGGACAGGGGACCATGTTCGTGTGGGCGCCGATTCCGAAAAACTATACGAGCAGCGAGAAATTTGCCATGGATCTCATGGAGCGGGCAGGCGTGATCGTGGTTCCGGGTACGGCGTTCGGAGATCTGGGCGAGGGCTATGTCCGCATGGCGCTTGTCTATCCGGCGGAGGAGATCAAAAAGGCGATCCATGCCATTGAAGAAAGCGGTATCTTAAAAGCATGAGTTATATAGACGAATATACAAAGTTTATTTTTCTGGAGGACGAGCCGGAACGCGCGGACATCATCTTTCTGCCCGGCTCGGACGAAGGGGCGCTGGCAGTCCGGGCGGCAGAGCTCTGGAAGGCGGGATACGCGCCGATCATCCTGCCTTCCGGAAAATATGCCAAATGGACCGGACATTTCTCCGGCGATCCGGCCTGTGAGACAGAGTGGGCGTATTTTCATCATATTTTAAGAGAGCAGGGAGTCCCGGACGAATGCATCCTCAGAGAGGAGCAGGCTACCTTCACGTACGAGAACGCGCTTCGATCCCGGGAAGTGACGGATGCGGCCGGAATTCGGGTAAAAAGAGCGCTGCTCTGCTGTCAGGCGTACCATGCCAGACGTGCCGGACTGTACTATCAGGTCTGTTTTCCAGAGGCGGAGATCCTGGTCTGCCCGGTGGTGACCAAAGGAGTCAGCCGGGATAACTGGCATCGGACGGAGAAGGGGATTGATCTGGTCCTGACGGAGATGAAGCACTGCGGGACCCAGTTCGGGGAGATTTTCAGGGAGTCTGCAGGGATTCTGCCCTGCGGGAACAGAAAGAATTTCTGATAAAAAACGATCATAAAGCGTTTTGAAAATGAACATAAAAACAATATAAGCATTATGATTCAGACAAATCGGGGGAATAAGCGGAAAAAGAAATACAGTTTTCCTCTATAATTACATACAACTTGCAGGAATGTTACATTTACAAACAGAAAAGAACGGATTATGTTCATCTTATCCCTTGAAAATTATTTTATTTGTGATAGTATGGAAGGTATAAATCTGTCAAAGGAAGGGAGAAAAACATGCAGACTTTAGAGTTACAGAAAATAGCCAATGAAGTCCGTAAGGGTATCGTGACTGCGGTGCACAGTGCGAAGGCAGGACACCCGGGCGGATCTCTGTCGGCAGCAGACATTTTTACTTACCTGTATTTTGAGGAGATGAACATTGATCCGAAGAATCCAAAGGATCCGGACAGAGACCGTTTCGTCCTCTCAAAGGGTCATACGGCTCCGGGATATTACAGTGCCATGGCGCACAGGGGATATTTTCCGGTGGAAGATCTGGTGACGCTGCGCCACGTGGGTTCCCATCTGCAGGGGCATCCGTGTATGCAGCATATTCCGGGCATCGATATGTCGTCCGGTTCTCTGGGACAGGGAATCTCTGCGGCAGTTGGTATGGCGATTGCAGGAAAACTGGACAATAAGTCCTACAGAGTTTATACACTGCTCGGTGACGGTGAGATCCAGGAGGGGCAGGTGTGGGAGGCTTCCATGCTGGCAGGCCACAGAAAACTGGACAACCTGGTTGTGATCGTGGACAACAACGGTCTGCAGATCGACGGAAAGATCGAGGACGTGTGTTCTCCGTATCCGATTGACAAGAAGTTTGAAGCATTTAATTTCCATGTAATCAATGTGGCGGACGGCAACGATATGGATCAGCTTCGTGCGGCATTTGCAGAGGCGAAGACTGTGACCGGGAAGCCGGTGGCGATCGTTGCGAAAACCGTAAAAGGAAAAGGCGTGTCCTTCATGGAGAATCAGGCGTCCTGGCATGGAGCTGCTCCCAACGATGAGCAGTATGCAGTTGCCATGGCAGATTTAGAGAAAGTGGGTGAAGCATTATGTCAGAAGTAAAGAAGATCGCAACAAGAGAAAGCTACGGCAATGCTCTGGCAGAGCTTGGCGCACAGTATCCGGACCTTGTGGTCCTGGACGCAGATCTTGCGGGAGCTACCAAGACGGGTGTGTTTAAGAAGGCTTTTCCGGACAGACATATTGACTGCGGTATCGCAGAAGGCAATATGATGACGGTGGCGGCAGGCCTGGCTGCGGCAGGAAAGATCCCGTTTGCTTCCACCTTTGCCATGTTTGCAGCAGGACGCGCTTTTGAGCAGGTCCGTAATTCCATCGGATATCCCCATCTGAATGTAAAGATCGGAGCTACCCATGCAGGTATCTCTGTTGGCGAGGACGGGGCGTCCCATCAGTGCAACGAGGATATTGCTCTTATGAGAACGATTCCGGGCATGACCGTTATCAATCCGGCGGACGATGTGGAGGCGAAGGCGGCAGTGAAAGCAGCCATTGAGCACGAAGGCCCGGTTTACTTAAGATTCGGACGCCTGGCGGTTCCGGTGATCAATGATCCGGCTTCCTATCAGTTTGAGATCGGCAAGGGTATCACCATGCGGGAAGGCAAAGACGTGACGATCATCGCCACCGGTCTGGAAGTGTCCGAGAGTCTGGAAGCGGCAAAAATGCTGGAGGCGGACGGAGTGTCTGCAGAAGTGATCAATATTCATACCATCAAGCCGCTGGACGCAGAGCTGGTGGTTGCATCTGCGAAGAAGACCGGCAAAGTCGTGACTGTGGAAGAGCATTCCATCATCGGAGGTCTTGGCGGAGCAGTGGCAGAGGTTCTTGCAGAGCAGGCTCCCACAAAGATGCTGCGCATCGGCGTTAATGATACCTTTGGCGAGTCCGGTCCGGCAAAAGCTCTGATTGAGAAATACGGTCTGGATGCAAAGAGCATTTACGAGAAGGTAAAAGGCTGGTTATAAGCGCTGTAGAACAAAGACCCAGATAAAGAATGGTATATCCGGAAGAAAAGGACTGCCCCGGTAGGCGGACATGAAATGTCAGGTACCGGGGCAGTCCTTTTCACTTACAGAAACTTACTGTGAAACATAACCCTCTGGGTAGCCAAAAAAGCGCAAACTACCCCTATCAAGCTTAAAAGAAGTTTTTGAACCTGTCTGGAAGACTCAGGCGGCAACTACCGGGGCTTCCCAGCCAAGTGCTTTTAGCTTTTTGAGATATGCATTGATTTTGCGTTCTTTGCTGAACTGGTTGTAATAATCAGCTCCAAGATCCCTGAACACCACTCCGTCTTTGAGGATATGGTAAATGGCTATGAGCATGGAATGGGCGACTGCGACATAGGCCCTCTTATTTCCCCTGTGGGAACTGATTCTCATGAATTGTGCATGAAAATAGGACTTTTTATTCTTTACAGCAGCATGTGCACAGGTAATTAGGGTTGTCCGCAAAAGAGAGTTCCCTTTTCTGGTCTTGCCGGATTTTCTCTTCCTGGCACTTTCATTATCACCAAGACATAATCCGGCCCATGAAGAGATATGCCTGTCCGTAGGAAAACGTTCCATATCCGTACCGATTACGGAAATGATAGCCTGTGCGCTGGTATTGCCTATACCGGTCACATCCTGAATGGCATGGGAAGCCTGTTTTTCCTCCGGCTTCATGAAGCTGTCAATCTCATCATTCAGATTTTTGATGTGGATGTTGAGTTCATCCGGATGTACCAGGAGCCCCTTCATCATCCGACGCTGGAGAGGGCTCATCACACCATTGAGGTCGTCTATGATCTGCTCTTTGGCGGCCTTGAGATTATGGGCGATGATCTTCTGTTCATACATCTCATCGTATTTTGCCTCATCGATGGATTCCCCAGCCAGGAGATATTCCAGGATGCTGCGGGCACTTTTGCCATTGATATCGGATACGGTTCCGGACAACTTGATGTTGGCTCCTTCCAGCATCTTTTGGAGCCGGTTCAACTCTCTGGTACGTTCGCCTACAAGGCTTTTGCGATAACGGACCAGTTCCCTCAGTTCCCGCTGATCCTTGTCGGGAATGTAACTGGGCTGAAGCAGACCGTGCTGTAAAAGGTCAGCGATCCATTCCGCATCTTTTACGTCTGTTTTTCGACCTGGAACAGCTTTCATATGGCGGGCATTGACCACCATGGCATTCAAGTCAGAAGATTCAAGGATGTTGTACAGAGGCTTCCAATAAGAGGCTGTACTCTCCATAGCGACCATTTCACAGCCGCCTTCTTTGAGCCAGTCAGCCATTGCAAGAAGCTCTCTGGTTGTTGCACCAGACTCCCGTATCTCCTGCTTATTGCCTTTTCGAAAGCAGGCAACGATGAGTTTTTTGTGTACATCAATACCACAACATTTGTCGTAAATTTTATCCATAAAGGCACCTCCTGGAAGAATTTACGGCACGGTACTCTGTCTGTTATCATTTTACTGTACGTCCTTTTGCCGTAAGAGGCTGGACAGGTGGTGGTGCAAATGAGAGTACCTGAAATCAGTTTGGAAAACGGGCTGCAGGCCCAAAATTAAAACGATCTTTGCCGTTAGTTATAGTATAGACGACGGCAAAAATAAATTCAATAACTAACGCCCACACAGTTTCATTTATGGTGGTGCCAAATGTGCGGCATGAGGGTTTAGAAAGACAGCGTAAACGTATCGGCGATCAAAGGCAGTTCTCTTCCAAAGCCTTCTTCGGCATCTGCGGGGTAACAGTAGAAAACGCCCCACAGGTCGGCACCAAAATCCGCCAGCTGCATATGATAGATCAGGTCGTCTTCCTGTTTTTGCCAGAGAGCATAGTCTTCAGTCGCATAACCGTCGGCTGAGAGTTCCTGATCGACTGCATCCATGGATTTGTCTGCAAAATGCGCGATCCATAGACGGACCTGATCGTTGACCGCCGATGTCCATGTATCTGCATCGGACTGCTGCCATTCCCCATCTGGAAGGAAGAGGAGATATCCGTCTCCCAGGGCGGGGACAGCCTGCTTTTCCTCCGGCTCTCCTTCTTTAAAAAAGGTAAGCGTCGTTGTATCTTCCGGCGTCTGATCGTCGCCAGGAGAAGCTTCGGCCGGTGCCGACTGTGCCGACATCTCTTCCTGTGCCGGCTGTTCGGGTACAGGTTCGGCTTCGGTTTCTTCTCCTGCAGCGGAACAGCCGACCATCGTTCCCAGACTGACGGTGAGAATCACTGCGCAGATCTATATAAAAAATCCATTTTTCTTTCGATTTTTGATCAGTATGTTTTGAAAACGTGTTTTCATTATCTTTGTTCCTCCATAAAATTGTGTTGACAGCAGAGTTTTTTTGTCATATTGTCTGTGGAGCATGGACATCAGGGTTTTTGTATAGGCTTTTCGCATTTTGTAATCTGCACCCTGTGTCACCCGTTCATCGCAGGACAGCTCCATATCAACAGCAGCTTCTTTCTGCATGATCCAGATCAGGGGATTGAACCAGTGAACGGCATTTGCCGTTAAAAAGAGCAGCTTCCAATAGACATCTTTTCGTTTTAGATGGATCAGTTCATGTTTTACAACAAAAAACAGTTCCTTCGGACGGTATTCTTCTTTGGGCAAAACAAGTACGGGACTCAGGAAACCGATCATCATAGGGCTTTCGGCCCTGGGATCCTCGACTGCCCGCAGGGTACATCGGATATGCAGTTCCTGTTTTCGTCGGAATATCTGCTTTAAAATACGTGCATCCTTTATGATCCGCCCTCTTTTCATCACCTGCCTCCGATAGTGAAAATAGCTGAAAAGATGTATGGACAGGAAAATCAGGACGCCCAGCATCCACACAAAGGCCGCCAAATCCAGCGGGCTGATACCGGAGTTGGATTCTCCGGGCTGTATGGGAATGGGGGCGGTCATCTGCGCCGGCAGTTCGACGACCATCCGTCTGGAAGGGAGGGCTTCTGACGCTGCTTCCAATTCCGCTGTCTTTTGGGGTTCCGTCTGCGGCAGCAGGTCCGTGACAAGCTGTCCTCTGGCTTCGCCGAGAGGGACGAGCAGCCACAGTGCGAGAAAGATCCAGATCATGTATTTCCACTTTGACGCATATCTCTTATTTAAAAAAGGCGCCAGAAAAATCAATACTGGAACAATTAAGCTAATCGATACAGAGGTTCCAAGAACAGATAAAAACAGACCCGTCATTCTTCCTCCTCCAGCTGATCCAGAAAATTCCGAAGTTCCTCGATATCGGAGCTTTTCATTTCCTGACTGTTATACAGAGCAGCGATCATATTCTGAATGGAATTGTTGTACAGCTTTTCAAGAAAATGTCTGCTGGCTCCGGCCTTATATTCATCTTCTGCAATTACCGAAGTATACAGATTGCTCCCGGTCGAACGGTCACAGCTGACAAAGCCCTTGTCAGCCAGTCTGGCCAGGGAAGTCATTAACGTGGAAAGCTGCCATTTCCTTCGTCCCCGCAGTTCCTTCAAAATATAGTTTGAAGTGACAGGCTGCGCACTGTCCCAGATCACCTGCATGATTTCCAGTTCTGCTTCTCCCAGATTTTTACGAATCTTTCCCATATGTTGTTCTCTCCTTGTTATACGATTGTATAACTGATTATACAATCGTATAACAAGGTTGTCAAGTGTGGATTTGCTGCTGAAGACAGAAGATAAATTTACTGTCCTGCTATGATTAAGCAAAGAAACACTCCAGAGTATTACGTCTGGAGTGTTGGGTTATTACTTCTTCTGACTATATGTTTGCTATAAATTCTTTAAATTTGGGTAATTCATTCTCTTTCTGGAGAGTAAAAAGTTTTAATAAAAAAGAATAACCCTTTTATGGCATTTTA
>CAJTXP010000054.1 GCA_910583615.1 uncultured Lachnospiraceae bacterium
ATTCTGTAATAATCTTCCATATCCAGACTCAATTTTATATAAGTATCAGGTTTTACTTTTCGGTTGCTCAAGAGGCACACAGTCTCCACATTCGCCGACCAGGGAAACATATCCACGCAGCACGCCCGAATCATCCGGTATCCGCATTCCTGCAAAACCACCAGATCTCTTGCCAGGCTGGTCGGCTTACACGAGATATAGACCATCCGTTCCACTCCATAATCAATGATTTTTTTAAGCGCCTTCGGATGGATTCCGTCCCGCGGAGGATCCAGGACGATCAGGTCCGGTTTCTCATCAATCGTATCCAGGACCTTCAATACATCTCCTGCTATAAAGTCACAGTTTCCAAGCCCGTTCAGCTCTGCATTTTTTTTCGCCGCCTCTACTGCCTCTTCCACAATCTCCACCCCGATCACTTTTTCCGCCACTGGAGAGAGCATCTGCGCAATCGTCCCGGTTCCGCTGTACAGATCATAGATTACCCGGGCCTTTGTGTCCCCGATATAAGTACGCGCCGTCTTATAGACCACTTCTGCCCCATAAGAATTGGTCTGAAAAAAAGAAAACGGCGTAATCTGAAACCGAAGCCCTAAAAGATCCTCGTAAATATAATCCCGCCCATGGAGGATCTCTGTCTCATCATTCTGCACCACATCCGCCGGACTGTCATTCCTCGTATGCAGGATTCCCGTCAGCGTCCCCTTAAGCGGAAGAGCAAGCAGTCTCTCCTTCCAGGCTTCCAGAAACTCCTTTTCCTCCTGTACTGTCTGTGTCGTTGTTACAAGATCCGCCAGAATCTCTCCGGTTTTCGCCGCTTTCCGTACCAGAAGATGACGAAGATACCCTGTATGCTTCATTTTATGGTAGAATGCCGTACCTTCTTCCCGAAAGAACGCCAGCGTCTCTTTCAGAATCCGTCCAAAATCTTCATCTGCAATCTGACAGCCGTCCACCGTTACAATATCATAGAAGCTTCCCCTCTTATGCATCCCCAACTCCAGCGGCCCGTCTTTTCTTCCGTCTCCAAAAGAAAATTCCATTTTATTGCGGTATCCATACCCGGCCGGACTTTCCCGGATGCCTTCAAACTGCCAGGAATATCCATCTGCCGCCTGTTCCAGAAGTTCTTTTACCTGCTGTTCTTTTAATCTCAGCTGTTCCTCATAAGGCAGGCTCTGCCAGGTACAGCCTCCGCAGTCTGCAAAATGTTTGCAGACCGGCTCACATTCCATGGGCGCACGTTCCAGCACCTCCAGAATCCGCCCCTCCGCCTTTCCCTTCCGCACCTTCTGCACCTGAAACTTAAGTTTCTGTCCCGGCAGGCCGTTTTTTACAGTTACCGTTCTGTCTTCTGTCCGGATCTGTCCTTTATTCGGAAACAAAACTTTTTCTACGACTCCCTCATAAATCTGTCCCTTTTTCATAGATTCCTCCTGCGGCTGTCCTGCCCTTTCCTGCTGCTTATCATGTTTCATTCCGCATATATGATCCGGCAGATCTGTATATGCAGCTGCAATCAACCAGTTGCAGCACAATACAGCCCCCTGTTCCCGGCGGACGATCCCGTGTGGAACAGGGGGCTGTATCCTGCTAAAGCCACCTGACATTACTCTTCGGTTTTCTCAGCTTTCTCATCCTTGTCTTCTGCTGCTTCCTCGTCATCATCAAAGAAATCGTCTTCAAAGTCATCATCAAAATCTTCGTCAAAGTCTTCCAGATAATCCGGAGTAAAGAAACGGTAAACGGCATATGCAATACCCGCTACCGCGATCACTGCTCCAACGATGATAAAGATCCACATCACTGCATTCTGCTTTTTCTCTTCTTCCTTTTTGATGTGAAGCAGTTCACCAAGCATCTCATTGGTTTTTGCTGAATTGATAAAATCTTCTACACGGCTCATGGCGGATACCTCTTTTCTTGTATTTTATTTCGTCTCTTAGTATACCATACTTTCCATAAAAATACTATAGACTTTCTACTTTTTTCAATTTGGCAAAGGAAGCAAACATTTTCTTCACTCCTGCACGGTCAAAATTCACCTTTACTTCATAGTCCCGGCCGCCTTCTGTAATATCCAGCACAACTCCTTCTCCGAATTTCACATGAGCTACCCGGTCTCCTGCTTTGTAATCCAGATGATCCGCTTTCACCACCTTAAACTGCTGCGGATCAAAGGTTTTTGTCCGAAAGATCTCTTTCGCCTTTGTAAAGGCTTTATTTTCTGCCGCCTGAAATACCTTTGGTTCCGGCGGCAGTACCGATTTGCTTCCAAGTAATTCCTGCGGAATCTCACGCACAAAGCGGGAAACCTGATTGTACTGATTTTCGCCGCGAATCATACGGGCGCGCACGGCTGTCAGCGTCAGTTCCTTCATGGCCCTCGTAATCCCCACATAACAGAGCCGGCGCTCTTCCTCCATCTCCGTCACCGGGTCTTCAGCCATAATGGACATATAGCTCGGAAAGATGCCGTCTTCCATACCGGCCATACAGACATATGGAAACTCCAGTCCCTTGGCGCTGTGAAGCGTCATCAAAAGCACCCGGTTGTCCTGGTCTTCCAGACTGTCAATGTCCGCGACCAGTGCAACCTCTTCCAGAAATTCACTCAACTCCGGGTGTTCCGATCCTTCTTCATAAGTAACCGCCTTGCTGACCAGTTCTCCAATATTGTCCAGCCGGGCGTCTGCTTCATCAGTCCCCTCATCTTTCAGATCTCTGGCATAACCGGTCCGGTCCAGGATTTCCCCGATCAGCTGTTCCAGCGTCATATCTGCAAGCTTCAGCCTCAGCTCATGAATCAGATGGACAAACGGCTGAATTTTCAGAAGCGCTTTCCCAAGCCCGGGAACCTCCCCCGCAGATTCCAGCGCCTCAAAAAAACTGATTCCCACAGAATCCGCATATGCCTGCACCTTATTGATCGTGACTGCTCCAATACCGCGTTTCGGCACATTAATGATCCGGTGCACTGCCAGATCATCTTTTCCATTGTCAATCGTCTTCAGATATGCCAGAACATCCTTGATCTCTTTTCTGGAATAAAAGTTTACCCCTCCTATAATTTTATACGGGATATTCGCCATCAGAAACTTCTCTTCAAACATCCGGGACTGCGCATTGGTCCGGTACAGTACCGCAAAGTCCCGGTATTCTGCTCCCTGACTCCTTACCTTTTTCTGTATCTCCCCGGTAACATACTCTGCCTCTTCATATGCATTTTGAAAATGCCGGAACTGAACGGGTTCTCCCCGCTCATTTTCCGTCCAGAGAGCTTTTTCCTTCCTTCCGCAGTTGTTATGAATGACTCCGTTGGCAGCATCCAGAATGTTCTGCGTGGAACGATAATTCTGTTCCAGTTTAATCACACGGGTATTGGGAAATATTTTCTCAAAATTCAGAATATTCTCAATATTGGCTCCCCGGAATTTATAGATGGACTGATCGTCATCCCCAACCACACAAAGATTCTGATATTTTTCCGCCAGTATGCTCACCAGCTTAAACTGCACCGTATTCGTATCCTGATACTCGTCTACCATGATATAACGAAACCGATCCTGGTAATATTCCAGCACATCCGGGCAGCTCTGAAACAGTTCCACTGTTTTTACGATCAGATCGTCAAAATCCAGCGCATTGTTTTTCTTCAGTTCCTTCTGATACTCCAGATAGACCTGCGCAATCTTCTCCTGACGAAATTCCCCCTGGGCATTCAGCCGGAATTCCTCCGGCGATATGTATTCATCCTTTGCGTGTGAAACAGCGCTTAAAAGCATACGTTCCTTATACATCTTTGTATCCACCTGCAGGCGCCGACACACATCCTTCATAACCGTCTTCTGATCTTCGGTATCATAGATCGTAAATTTCTGATCAAATCCCAACCGGTCAATATAGCGTCGCAGTATCCGCACGCACATGGAATGAAAGGTACTGACCCAGATGCTCTCTGAACCATATCCGACGATCCGGTCCACCCGTTCCCTCATCTCGCCTGCCGCCTTGTTCGTAAAGGTGATAGCCAGAATATTCCATGGATTCACACCGCATTCATCAATCAGATGCGCCATCCGGTAAGTCAGCACTCTTGTCTTTCCTGAACCTGCTCCTGCCAGAATAAGAAGCGGTCCCTCTGTGTGAAGCACCGCTTCTTTCTGCTCTCTGTTCAAAAGTTCCAGATCTGTCATTTTGGTCCTCCTTTTCCTTTGCAGACCATATGTCTGGCCATGTAAAATGCGCCGCCATAAATATCTGCTGTCGGCGCACGCTGCTTTCTTATGTTCAGCATAACACAGGGACAGATGTTTGACAAGTACATCCATTCAACAATGTCCCTTACGGACTGGACTTTTGCCACAAACTGACGACGTGTCCGTCATACTATAAAAGCCCTGAACAATACAAAACTGTTCAGGGACGATATACAAAGCTACCTCAGTTTTCCACCCACATTGCATGCACCACTCATTTAGATGCCTTCTCATTATTATCCTCTTCAATTGACCAGCTTTATATCATTTAATATTCTTTGTGTCAATTATATTACTTTCAGAAATTATATAATGCGGCCTTTTTTTAGTTTCCATATATGTTTTCGCAATATACTGCCCCATAATGCCCATACAAAACAACTGTATACCGCCAATAAAAATAATTATGCATACCAAAGAAGCCCAACCATTGACCGGATCGCCAAACAGACATTTACGCAAGATTATAAATATCAGTATAACGAAAGAAAAAAAGGTCATGGCCATTCCAAACCATGAAGAAATATTTAAAGGAACCTGAGAAAAATTAAGAATACCATCAATCGCATATTTAAAAAGTTTCCAAAAATTCCATTTCGTCATTCCGGCTACTCTCTCTGTATTATCATATGAAATCCAGTAAGTTTGAAACCCCACCCACCCAAAAATACCTTTGGAAAACCGATTATACTCGCCAATGGCTACAACAGCCTCCACCATAGAACGCTTCATCAGTCTAAAATCTCTTGCCCCATCCACAATATTAACATCGGATATTTTATTGATAATTTTATAAAAGCGACGTGCAAACCAACTCCGTATCACAGGTTCTCCTTCACGGGTTACTCGCCGGGTGGCAACACAGTCATATCCTCCCGTCTGCACAATATTTAACATTTCAGGCAATAGAGATGGGGGATCTTGCATATCTGCATCCATTACAGCAATATAATCTCCATGAGCATGACAAAGTCCTGCATACATTGCTGATTCCTTCCCAAAATTTCTGGAAAAAGAGAGAAAAGATACCCGAGTATCCATTTTTGCTAATTTTTTTAATATTTTTAATGTGTGATCTGTCGAACCGTCATCCACAAAAATCAGTTCATAAGAATATCCTTCTGTTTCCAATATATTTGATATCTCATCATAAAAAAACGGCAAAGATTCTTCTTCATTATAACACGGAATAATACACGTCAGCATTTTTCACCTATCATCAATTTTCAGAAAACCTGTTAAGAAAATACAGATAAAATTTTGTTCATCTTTTCTAATAAATCATGTATATTTCTAAGATACTTCTCATCATCAAACAGTTCAAACTCAAATTTTGTCATTCCAAATCCCATTATTATCAATAACAACAGAGCTTTTATATCTCTTTTACAAAGTTCATAATTTATTAAATATTTTTTCATTACATATATTGTAATCATAAAAACCTGCATGAAAATACAAAAATAATACCGGTCCAAATCCCACGCAACTACTACAATGCTGTAATTCACCAAACCGCACAAAATGCAGACCAGAAAATATGATATTGCAACCTTTTTATTCACTTGATACAGTATAAAAGCGATAACCGCCGCAAATATCAGCGGATATATTACACAAGGTATCGGTATAGATCTTAATTCTCTTCCCCATAATTCCGCATTGGATCTGTCGTCCCAAAAATACTGATAAACGTCATTTCTAAGCGGAAAGTCGACACATTGTCTGTTCCATTCCGCAATTTTCTCCATCCGTTCCTTGGGCACTTTTATGAAAAAAGCCATCAATGAATACACAATTGCAGGAACAAATCCCGTCACAAGCAATATCGTTCGTTTTACTGTATTTTGTTTGGTCGCCACTATTTCCAGAAATACGATTGAAAACAAAAACGGAATAACCAAAAACAAATTAGTCTCACTGAAAAGCACCGACAAAAAAGCAAAAACAACTGCACAGGCAAACGTAATATTCCACTTCTTTTTTCTGGCGACTTCCAAAAGCACAATGCCGAGAAGATAACCATACTGTTCATAATATCCTGCTTCATGAAGATAATATTTTGCATATGGGCTTATCGAAAAAGCAAAGAATACAACTGTGCACAGCACATTATGTTTTATTGCCACAGTCTCTACAACAGAAAAGATAATGTATAATAGAAACAGACCAGATATTCCCAGGATCCATATATTCAAAAAAGCCTGATTATATAGCCTGTCCCCCAGAAAAAAAGACGCAATCTGATTGGCAAACGTTCTGGGAATATAACCATATTTCCACGTGATCACATGATTGGTACGTACATAAGTAGAAGCCCAGCGAAATCCCATCATGCTAAATACAAGATACAGCAGAACAATTCCACTCGCAATGAATGTAAATATATATTTCTTTTGTATTTTGTATATTTTGATCATCTTTGTCCCCCTTCAAAAAATCTCCCTACGCTGGTATTTTATAAACCGCTTCTCAAAATGACGTTTTTATTTTACCCTCTCCCTACTTGCTTGCCAAGTTGTCAAGTTCTTATGTCAGGGTTGTTTCATGAAGTTTTCACAAACTGCTTTACAAATCCTGATCCAGCATAACTACTTGCATTCTGAAAGAATACGCTTTATAATAAAAAAAATTTTCAAAGAGGTATCCGACATGTATCAGAAAATCAAACGTCTGCTGGCGCTGCTCGCCGTTATTATCATACTGCTGCTCTATCTTGCTGCCTTTGTACTGTCTTTGTTTCATAACGAAAAAACAGGAGAACTGCTTATGATCTCTCTTGTCGCCACCGTCGTAATCCCGGTACTGTTCTACATCTATCTGTGGCTGTTTCGCCTGTTTCAGAAAAAAGACAGCGAAAATCAATAAAGACTGGCAAATCTTTTTCCTGCCGCATATATTACATTATAAAATTTTGCGGAGGAAAACAACTATGAAAAAATGGATCAGCCTGCTCCTGGCCGGAGCTCTCGGTCTGATGACCGGATGCGGCAGTCAGGAAGCAGCAGCAAATCTTACACCCGTCACTCTCAACGAAGTAGCGCATTCCATCTTCTATGCACCCCAGTATGTAGCAATCGAAAACGGATATTTTGCAGAGGAAGGCATCGACCTGACACTGGTAACCGGTTTTGGTGCTGACAAAGTTGCCACTGCTTTAGTTTCCGGAGAAGCAGATATCGGTTTCATGGGAAGCGAATCGTCTATTTACATCTATAATC
Source organism: uncultured Lachnospiraceae bacterium (assembly GCA_910583615.1). GTDB lineage: Bacteria > Bacillota > Clostridia > Lachnospirales > Lachnospiraceae > Hominiventricola. Next base: position 7,481 of record CAJTXP010000054.1, read on the forward strand.
AGAATCCGGAAGACTATATTGTGAATTTTGCGCAGCTCACTCAGAGAGCCGGCAATTTTCTCGTTTCAAGGGAACCCATGGACAATTTCAAATGGGAGGATATCAAAGGATCCTATGTGCTTGGCGGTCGAAAAGGCGGCATGCCCGAGATGGTTTTTGAATTTATCCTGAAGAAAAACAATATTGACCCTGCGGCAGATCTTTCCATTGACCAGAGTATCGATTTCGGATCTACCGCCGCCGCATTTACTGGAAATGATGCAGACTTTACGGTAGAATTCGAACCCTCCGCCACTGCTCTTGAAACAGAAGGCGCCGGCTATGTAGTTGCCTCTCTCGGCGAAGCTTCCGGCTATGTTCCCTATACAGCCTACAGCGTAAAACAGAGTTATCTGGCCGAGCACCCGGATATCCTGCAGGCTTTCACCAACGCTCTTCAAAAGGGAATGGAGTACGTCCAGTCGCACACTCCCGAGGAGATTGCCAAAGTCATTCAGCCCCAGTTTGAAGAAACCGATCTGGAAACAATTACGAAAATTGTAACCCGTTATTATGAACAGGACACCTGGAAAGAAAACCTGATTTTTGAAAAAGAAAGTTTTGACCTGCTGCAGAATATCCTTCAGGAAGCGGGTGAACTTCCCGCCTGGACTCCTTATGAGGATCTGGTCAATACAGAATTTGCAGAAAAGGCTGCCGAATAAACAGCCCGCAGCCGAAAAAAGGCAGATTGCAGCACGTCCCTGCCTGTATGCCGGACACACAGGCAGGGACGTGTTTTACAACAACCCTTTTTATTGATTTATTTCTTCGCTGCTTTTGCAACCTCACGTTTATTGATGTAGAAGTTCAGCAGCAGAACGACCAGCAGCAGTGCGCCCCAGATAATCTGTTTGTAGAAATCCGAGATGCTCTGATACATGCTGAGCCAGGTACTGACCATCTGAATGATCAGAACTGCCACGCACACCCCCTGGATATTGCCCTTGCCGCCGGCCGGATCGATTCCGCCCATGACTGCGATCATAATCGCCTGCATGGTATAGGAGGAACCATTGTCCGCCTTGGCAGAGCTGTAGCGCCCCAGCATGATGATCCCGGCCACTGCAGACAGAAGACCGATCATCATATAATTGAGCACTGTAAGCTTCACGTTGTTGAAGCCGGAGAATGCGGACGCCTTCATATTGGTACCCATCATCTTGATCTTGTAGCCCAGCGTCGTCTTGCTGATGATGAAGATCATAACCGCCGCACAGAGGACGAAGATAATCGCCGCCATGGGGATCCCGGCCACCTTCATGCTGACAAAGGAAGATAATGGTTTACTTCCGGTCACGCTGCTCCCTTTGGACGCCACGACTCCAAGTCCGTTATACAGAGACTGCGTCCCCAGCGTTGCCAGCATTGCGGGAATACCCACTGCCGAGATCAGAAGACCGTTCAGAGAACCGCAGATCATACCCACGATCAGCGCCACCAGAATACCTGCCAGGATCGCACCGATCCCTGCATCTCCTTCCGGCGTCATTGCCTTGATGGTCAGCGCCGCCATGATGGAGCAGAGATTTGCCACGTATACGACGCTCAGGTCGATTCCGCCGGTGAGCAGAGCCAGCGCCATGCCGATAGAGAGCAGACCAAACTCAGGAAACAGCTTTCCCATGGACTGGAAACTGGATACTGAAAGGAAGGATTTTCCCTGCGTGATACTGAACAGTACAAAACACACGAGAAATACTGCCAGAATACGGGTCAGATTTTTATCTTTATTCAATACCTTATTCATATTATACACCCCCGTCTTAAGATTCCGTCAGCTTGACAGCCAGTTTTTTTGCATTGCGCTGATTCTGGATTGCAGTCGCTGCAGTACCGGCGATAATGATCAGGCCGGTCACCACATTCTGCCAGTGCGTACTGATACCCAGAAGAATCAGGCTGTTGGAAACGATGGTCAAAAGCAGCATACCAAGGCATGCCTGAAGTACGGTTCCCTTTCCGCCTGTAATGCTGACACCGCCCAGCACGCAGGCTGCAATGGCTGTCATCTCCAGCCCCTCCAGATTGTTCGGATGCACTGCCTGGAGCATACATGCACGGAATACACCGATGATTCCCGCCATCATGCCGGAAAACGCATAGATAAATACCGTCGTCCCAAACACGTTGAAGCCGGCGCGCTTTGCAGCGATAATATCCCCGCCGATGGCATAGATGCCGCGGCCCAGCATGGTCTTGTTCAGGATGAACCAGCCAAGGAGCAGAAGGAGGATCATGAACACTGTGATCATGGGCAGATCCGAAGAAAGACCGGTCTCTGCATTGGTCGCAGTCAGAAGCTTTGCCTTGCCCACCGCCAGAAGTGTCGGGCAGAGGGGATACTCACGGGACTGGAAGACGCCCTGCATGACGCCCCAGCAGATACTGGAAGTACCCAGAGTCACGATCAGTGCCGGGAAACGGTATTTTCCGATGATCACACCGTTCAGGATACCGAACACCAGTCCGATCAGCGCCGCCACAATAAAGAACGGCAGCGGATTGGTCGTCACGTTCTCCATATATTTACACACGACGAACATGGACAGAGACGCGATAGCCGGAAAAGAACAGTCAACGCCTCCCGAGATCAGGACCATCAGCTCGCCCACGCAGAACATGACCGGAATCGTAAAGGAACGGATAATATCCACCAGATTATTCCCGGTAAAGAACTGGCCGCTTCTCATCTGGATCAGCAGGCAGAACAGGACAATGATAACCCCTACATAAAATTCAGAACTATGTAATATTTTTTTCGTTTTGTTATTCATCTTCTCCCCCTCCTTAATCCGCAACTGCAAATTCTGCAAGACCTGCTTCATCCATATCTTTGGTCAGACCTTCCTTGACGATCTCGCCCCGGCGCATGACAATGACACGGTTGCAGTTGGACAAGATCTCCGGTATATCATCCGAAATGATGATTACGGACAGGCCGTTGGCAGCAAGCTTTTTCACCAGTTCATAGATATCAAATTTGGCGCCGATATCCACGCCGACGGTGGGGCCGTTCAGAATCAGCACATTCAGATCCAGGATCAGCCACTTGGCAAGGACACATTTCTGCTGGTTTCCTCCAGACAGCGTGTTCATGGGATCATTGATATCATGAAGCTTGATACGGAGCTTTTCCACCCACTCATTTACCACTTCTTCGATCTTTTTCTCGTTCATGATACCCAGAGGGCCTGCCCACTCATCCCATTTCTCGATGGAGATATTTTCCTTAATGGACTGGGGCAGGAACACGCCCTCCACGATCCGCTCAGGCGGCACATACCCGATCCCGTTTTTAATACCATCTTTCACAGTATTAATCTCTACTTTATTTCCGCGGATATAAATCTCTCCGGAATCTGCCTTGTGATAGCCAAACAGCGCCTGCACCAGCTCTGTACGACCGGAACCCAGAAGTCCGGTGATTCCCAGGATCTCTCCCTCTCCCAGGGAAAGATTCACATTTTTAAACCCGTTTTTCAGATTCAGATTCTTGATTTCCAGGACCTTCTGAGCGCCTGGCTTCTCTTCATAGACGAACGGCGTTTCCTTAATCTCACGCCCGGTCATATAATAAGTAAATTTCTCCTGAGTCAGCTCGGATGCGTCTCCTGCGCCTGTGTTCTTTCCATTTCGGAAGATCGTAAATCTCTCCGCGATCTCGAACACTTCATCCAGCTTGTGCGATACGAACAGGATCGCGATGTTCTGCTTCTGCAGATCGCGGATCACGTTGAACAGCGCCCGGACTTCCTTTTTGGTGATCGCCGTGGTGGGCTCATCCATGATGATCAGCTTCGCGTTGTTCAGAAGCGCCCGGCTGATGGCGATCAGCTGTTTATCTGCAACGGATAAATTCTCTACCTTTTCATCCAGATCGATTTCAAAGTTAATTTTGGCAACCGCCTCTTTTGCGATCTCCCGAAATCTCTTTTTACTGACAAATTTCCTGCCGCTTGCCAGCTCCATGTTCAGAGCCAGATTCTCCATAACCGTCAGATTCGGAAAAACGGACAGATCCTGATAGATAACCTGAATCCCGGCTGCAATGGACTGCTGCGGGGTCATTTTCGGATAAGAAACACCGTCGATCTCCAACTCGCCGCCGTCCGGAGTATAAAAACCAGAGATTACGTTGATGATCGTGGATTTTCCACAGCCGTTCTCTCCTGCAAGACAGTGTACTTCCCCTTTTTTGATCTCCAGATCCACACCATCCAATGCCTTTACACCGCCAAAGTATTTCTTGATCCCTTTTGCTCTAATAATGTAATCGGACATACCTTTGCCTCCCAACCATTCCTTCCTTCTTAAAAAGATATCACCGTACCGTAACTGTACGGTGATATCTGAAAGATCCCTTTAAACCCTCCGCAATGTGACTGTTTAGAAATTATAATTATCTACGTTGTCTGCTTTCAGAGAGATCCAACCTGCACCTTCTACAACATTGCTGTTGTCTGCATTGACGATCATATCAGAGTAGGAAGCAAGACCCAGGTCCGTACCTGCACCGATAGTCTGGCCGTCCAGCATCATGGTCGCCATGACGCACATCGCGTAGCCTGCCTCTGCCGGATCCCAGAGCTGTGCAGAATGGATGGAGCCGGATTTAATCAGCTCGCGGCACTCATTCGGCATACCGGTTCCGCATACGAACACTTTTCCGTTCAGGCCGAGCTCGTCGATGGCACGTGCGATACCAGGAGTGTCCATGGAAGAAGTTCCCACAAATCCTTTTACTTCCGGATAAGTCTTCAGCACTTCCTTAGCCACTTCGTATGCTCTCTCGGAGTTGTTCTCAGACTCTACTCTCGGAGATGCCTCCAAGTTCACCAGGTTCGGATAAGCTTCCTCTGCCCGTGCCACTGCACCGTCTGCCCACTCATTCTGAGAAGCGTTGGTCAGATGTGCCACCATGGTCACATAAGTGCCTTCCTCGCCCATTGCCTCTGCCAGGTTATCCATGATGTAAGCGCCGTAGCCTGCGTTGGAAAATGCCTCCAGGTCGATGTCGCAGTTGGCACTGGAACCTTCATGGCAGATAACCTTGATCCCTTTGTCTTTTGCATCCTGCAGTACCGTATCACAGGTGGCCGGGTCTACCGGTACCACACAGATCGCGTCAATATCCTGGTTGATCTGGTTCTCGATAACCTCAACCTGCTGAGCCGCGTCTGTCGCCACCGGGCCCTTCTGATATGCATTGATGCCGTAATCACTTGCAAACTGTTTGACTCCTTCTTCCATGCGGACAAACCATCCGTTGGAAGAATCCTTGACAACAACAGCGATGGTCCAGTCAGACGGATCTGCTGCGGGTTTATAGATGGAATTTACGGCTACTGGAGAGCCGTCTGCCGGGGTAAATGCCTCCAGAGCTCCGCCGCCGGAAGCAGCTCCGCCGTCTGCCGGCGCCTCTGCTCCGTCAGATGCCGGCGCGTCAGATTCTGCCGGGGTACTTGCAGGCGCATCATTAGAACCTCCGCCGCAGCCAACCATGGATACCGCCATCGTTGCACACAAAAGCATGCTGATCACTTTTCTTTTCATTTTTTATCCTCCTTGTTTTAAAAATAAAATGATTCATATATCTACAGCATCGCTGTAAACATTCCGTATTATTTCACGCCCTTCTGCATGATGATGCAGCCGTAGGTCCCCGTCTCGCTGGTGGACACGGTTACAAATGCGTGAGACGCTTTTTCATAAAAGTCCGACCTGCCGATATAGCCCACACAGTCCTTCGGCTCATTCTTCTTCACGGCCTCGATGACGTCGTCCCAGACTTTCGGCCGCTCCGGAAGGGTATGCTCAAATCCCGGGTCCGGCTTCATGATCTCCACCGGATACTCACAGTAATCCACATCCAGCGGCATAAGCTTCAGAATCGACTCCACCATCTCTGCGGCTGTGTTTCCTTTGCAGTTGATGGTGATCCCGTCTTTGGCCTTGGACACAGCAGGATAGAAATTATCCGCGATCACGATCAGATCTCCGTGTCCCATATCCGCCAGCGCTTTTAAGAGCTCCGGGCTGATGTTTTCAGGTATTCCTCTTAACATGATATCTTTCCTCCTTATTCATGTTCTTTTAAAAATGCATCCACCTCTGCGCGTGTGGGCATGGCAGGCGTCGTACCCATGCGGGTGACGGAGATCGCTGCCAGAGCGCTTGCAAATCTCGCTGCTTCCCACTCGTCTTTTCCTTCTGCCAGCGCTGTCAGGAATCCGCCGTTGAAGGCATCTCCTGCTCCTGTGGTATCCACCGCATCCACACGGAAGCACGGAACAATCTCTTCTCTGCCGTCTGCGGAGATGAACACTCCTCTGGATCCCAGCGTGATCACAACCTTCTGTACGCCCTTCCTGCGGAATACCGCTGCAGCTTCTTTTGCAGCTTCCAGGCTGTCCACCTTCACGCCGGTCATCTCCTCTGCTTCCACCTCATTGGGTGTCACCATATACACTTTGGAGAGACACTCGTCAGACACCGGCGAATAGGGAGCCGTGTTCAGGATGACTTTTGTTCCGTTCCTATACGCACAGTCGATCACCCGCTCGTTGGCGTCCTGATTGACCTCCAGCTGGAGCAGGACATACTCCGACTCTTTGATCAGCTCTTCGATGGAGTCCGTGTCCTCTTTCGTGATCGTCGCGCATGCTCCCGGCACGATTACGATCTCGTTCTGACTGCTCCCCTCATCCACCAGGATCAGGGCGATCCCCGTTGCATCCGTTTCATTGAAAAAGATGTGATCTTTGGGCATTCCCAGCTCCTTCATGACGTCCAGCGCCACATTTGCAAAAGAATCCCTTCCCATCTTGGTGACCATGGTCACGTCCGCCCCTGCCTTGTGAGCAGCCACGCACTGGTTAAAGCCTTTTCCTCCCGCTCCCATTTTAAACAGAGAGCCTTTGACGGTCTCTGCCGGGACCGGAAGATGCGGTGTCCGCGCCATGAGATCCACAACGAAACTTCCGAAAACCGTAACTTTGTTACTCATATGATTCCCCTTTACATGTGATTGATTAATATTAAAATAAAGCAGTCTCTGCCCTACTTTTCCCTGTCAGTTCCCTACTCCACATTCCTGTGGCGGGATTCCATCTGCGCATGGCTAAGCCCCATCTTCTTCTCCAGCATCATGACCAGTATGTCAAAGAGCAGGAACAGATGCTGCTCATACAGATTGCCCATGGGCTGCTCTGACGGCACGACCCTTTTGTCCGTCCCTTTGTACACCGCCGCCGGTACAAATACATTCACATCTGCTTCCGAGGGCGTGCGCTCCGCCGGCGCGCCCGTGATCACGGCGATCCTGGCGCCGGTCTTCTTCGCCTGATCCAGGAAATAATCGATAAATCCGATCCTGCCGGAGCCGTTCACTGCCACGAACAGATCCCCTTCCTTCATTCCCGGCGTCGTATCGTCCAGAAGCCAGAAGGTCTCTTTTCCAAGGTGCATGATCCGCATGGCAAAGCTGCGCGCCGCGATCCCTTCCCTGCCTGCTCCGAACACAAAGATCCGTTCTGCACTCATGACGGCGTCCATCAGAGCCTCCAGATCCTCTTCCGGCTGCTCTTCAAATACCCTGCGGTGTTCCTTAAGAACCAGCTCGTATAACTCCTTATACATCTTCTCCCATCTCTCCTTTCTCTTCCTCCGGGCCTTCCACAGGCGGCGCCTTTGGCTTCTCCGCTTCCTTTCTCCCTGCCATCCTCGCCGACATGCGTTCCGACCCTCTCAGAATCAGCTGAGCCCCCAGATAGATCCGTTTGCGCGCCCCGTTCCGGTGATCTGTATGGGTGATCCTCTCGTGAAGAAGCATCATGGCATCGTATCCCATCCTCTGCACCGGCCTGCTCACAGTGGACAGGTTCATATCAGTATATTCCAGTACCTCGATATCATCATATCCCACCATGGAAATATCCCTGCCAAGCCGGAGATTATGTTCCTTGAGATATTTCAGCACTCCGATACTCGTCAGATTGTTGGCAGAAAAGATGGCGGTGGGCGGATCCTTCAGCTTCATCAGTTTCTGCATTCCCTCATAGGATTCCTCTTTCAGAAACTTGCCTTCCACCACATATTCCTCCCGATACGGGATCCCGTGGGCCTCCAGCGCCTGGCGGTAACCTTCCAGACGCGCCCGGCCGGGCTTCGTGGTCTGCGGACCCATGATCTGGGCAATCTTCGTATGCCCGTTTTTGATCAGCGCCTCCACCGCGTTGTAGGCGCCCTCTATGTCGTCCGAAAACACTCCGTCAAAATTCGTGTTGTACGCCTCCCGGTCGATCATCACCACCGGAATCGGAAGCCGCAGGAGATAGGACCGGTTCACTGTATCATTTTCCACCACCGGAACCATGAGCAGACCGCGGAGCCTCTGTTCCTGTGAAGTCTGCAGGAACCGAAGCTCTTTTTTCACATCCTCATTGGTATTGAACAAAAAGGAATTGTATCCGCATTCATCCGCAGCGGCGCTGACGCCCTCTGCCAGCGCTGCAAAAAACGGGTTGTCTATATTGGGCACGATAAGTCCCACATTATTGATCAGACTCTCATTGCTCAGGCTTCTGGCAAACGCGTTGGGGACAAATTTACTTTCCTCCACAATCCGCAGAATCCGCTGCCTGGTCTCCTCTTTCACCAGCCCGTTATTGTTGAGCACTCTGGACACGGTCGAGGGCGACACCTTTGCAAGTTTTGCAATATCGTTTATTGTCATTTTGCTGTCCTTCCGTGTTATGCAAACGCTTTCATTCCGTGATGTTATTGATATAATACCACTATCACGTCGATATGTCAATAAATTATTTTAAATCCAAAAAACTTTTATACATATCGCACATTTTCTCTGAACTGTATCTTTACAAACAGGAAGTTAGATGGTATGATGTGCTTGTAAATAATGCAAGCGGTTGCATAACCATTCTATTAATTATTTTAAGGAGGAAGAACAAATGAATGTAGCAAAAACCATTGACCACACGATGCTCAAGGCAGACGCCACCACAGAGACCATCAGGAGATATTGTAAGGAAGCCAGGGAGCACGGTTTCGCTTCCGTCTGCGTCAACACCTGCCAGGTACCTCTGGTTGCAGAGGAGCTGAAGGGATCCGATGTAACGACCTGCTGCGTCGTAGGCTTCCCTCTGGGCGCCATGATCACTTCTGCCAAAGCATTTGAAGCATCCGAGGCAGTGAAGGCCGGAGCCGGAGAAGTGGATATGGTAATCAACATCGGAGCCATCAAGGATCAGAACTATGACCTGGTAAGAGAGGATATCAAGGCAGTCGTTGAAGCCTCCAGGCCTGCCATTGTCAAGGTCATCATCGAGACCTGCCTGCTGACCGACGAAGAGAAGGTAAAGGCATGTGAGCTCTCCGTGGAAGCAGGCGCTGCTTTCGTGAAGACCTCCACAGGTTTTTCCACCGGCGGAGCCACTGTTGAAGACGTTGCTCTTATGAGAAAAACCGTCGGCGACCGTGCCAAAGTCAAGGCAAGCGGCGGCATCCGCACTCCGCAGGATGTGGACGCACTCCTGAAAGCAGGCGCTGACCGGATCGGAGCCGGCAACGGAGTCGTACTTCTCTGATTACAAAATTTTTGATTCTTACTATTACGAACCCGCTGACATCCACATGAAAGGAGGTACGATCTTGAATCTTCAACTTTCCAAAAGAAACCGAACTTTTCGTAACGCTTTAATCGACACCACTCCCACAATCAGCGCAGAGCGCGCCCGGATTGTAACAAAAGTCTACCAGGAGCATGAACATCTGACCCCCATTGCCAAAGCCGCTCTCGGACTGAAGACCGTTCTCGAACAAATGACCATTGAGATTCAGGACTGGGATCTGATCGTCGGAAACCAGGCCGACGGCCTGCGTACATCCACGATCAATCCCGCTGTCAACACCTGGATTGTGGATGAGCTGGACCGTTTTGAACTTCGTGACGGCTCCCGCTTTCTTATCTCTGAAAAGACAAAGGAATGTATCCGGCGGATCATTCCCTACTGGCAGAACAAGAATGTATATGACCAGACCATGGCTCTGCTTCCGGAGGATACGAAAGATGCCATGGAAAGCCTTGTCTTCACCTGCGGCTATACATTGTCCAAAGGCTGCGGACACTGGCTGGTCAATATGGAACGGGTCCTGAAGGAAGGCTTTTCCGGCATTGAGGCCCAGGCCAGACAGCTTCGCAGCGCCTGTGACTTAAGCGACCCGGACGGCGTAGACAAGATCCCCTTCTATGATGCTGTCATCATGACATGCCAGGCAGTCCGTGATTTTGCGCTTCGTTATCACAGACTGGCTCTGGAAAAAGCGAAAATCGCGGATGAGGAGCGCAGAAAGGAACTGCTGGAAATTGCAGAAATATGCAGAAAGGTTCCTTACGAGGCTCCCACTACCTACCACGAGGCGGTCCAGACGGTCTTCTTCCTGCAGCTTCTTCCGCAGATTGAGTCTGACGGAACCGGCATATCGGCAGGACGCCTGGACATGTTCCTGTATCCGTTTTACCGGCGGGACCTTGATTCAGGCAGGATCACGAAAGCACAGGCGGAAGAACTTACAGACCAGCTCTGGCTGAAGATTGCATCCATCATCCAGGTCTGGAATGAGGAAGACAGCAAATCTTTCGGCGGACACCCCATCTCTCAGGCAATTACGCTGGGAGGAATGGACGAGCTGGGGAACGACAATACCAACGAGCTGTCCTATCTGATGCTGGAAACCACCGCCAGAGTCCATATGGCTCAGCCTTCCGTCTGCTGCCGCATCAACCGCAACACTCCGGATGATTTCCTCTCTCTTTGTTCGGAGGTGATCCGGGAAGGTCTCGGCATGCCGGCCATGTACAACGATGAGATCGCGATCCCGTCCCTGGTCAGCCAGGGCATTCCCATGGATCTGGCGCGAAAATACTATGCAGTCATCGGCTGTGTGGAAATGGGCGTCCAGGGCAAGCTCTGTGCTTTTGCCAATTCCGGATATTTCAATCTGGCCAAGACGCTGGAAATCATGCTTCATGACGGGATTGATCCGTCCACAGGCAAAACGATTGTCTCCGGCCTTGGAAAGCTTAAGGATGTCTCTGACTTTCAGAGCTTCACAGAGCTTTATTACGCCTACATGGAACATCTGCTGCGGCATCAGGTCCGCGTAACCAACGTGGTGGATACCATGCATGCACGCCTCGTACCGCTTCCCTTTATGTCCGCCATCACAGACGGCTGCGTGGACAGCGGCAGGGAGGTCCAGTCCGGCGGCGCACTGTTCAATTACGACGGAATACAGGGCGTGGGAGTGGCTGATGTGGCAGATTCTTTCCTGACGGTTAAAAAACTGGTCTTCGAACAGCATATCTGCACGCTCCCCGAACTTGTAGCCGCCCTGGATGCGGATTATAAAGGATATGACGATCTCTGGATACAGATACGCAGGGAAATTATCCGGTACGGCAACAATTCCCGGGAAGCCAACGAACTGGCCAGAGAACTGGTCCGTCGCTTCTGCATCTCGGTTTCCGGCTACAAAAATCTGCGCGGAGGACAGTTCGTTCCGGGCATGTATTCCAATTCGGCCAATGTGCCGCTGGGCGCCGTTGTAGGTGCACTGCCCAACGGACGGCACGCATATGCTCCGATTGCGGAAGCCTGCTCGCCCAGCCACGGTTCGGAACACGAAGGGCCTACGCAGGCAGCGCTCTCCGTTGCATCTCTGGATCACGTACTGCTGACCAACGGTTCCCAGTACAATCAGAAATATCATCCGGCAGCGCTTCAGGGAGAAAAGGGAATCCGTTCTCTGTCACAGCTGATCCGAACCTTCTTCCTCTCCGGCGGATACCATATTCAGTTCAATGTGGTGTCTTCGGATACTCTGCGGGATGCCCAGAAGCATCCGGAACAGTACCGCGACCTGGTCGTAAGAGTTGCCGGCTATACGGCGTTCTTTACCGATCTGAACAAAGATATACAGAACGATATCATCGACCGCACGGAAATGGATTTTGCTCTATGATCTACAGCATTCAAAGATATTGTATTCATGACGGAAACGGGATACGCACAACGGTATTTTTCAAAGGCTGTCAGCTTCGCTGTCCCTGGTGCGCCAATCCGGAATCCTGGCGTCCGCATATGCAGATCGGATACCTGTCTCATAAATGTACGGACTGCGGCAAATGTGAACAAATCTGCCCAAAACATGCCATAAAAAATCACCGGATTGACGAACGCCTCTGCGACCATTGCGGAAAATGCGCTTACTATTGCCCGCAGGACGCACTGCAGGTATATGGAAAAGAGCTTTCTCTGGAGCAGCTCGTGGAAGAGGTTCTTCGCGACCGCAGCTTCTATGAACAGTCCGGCGGCGGTGTAACGTTTTCCGGCGGAGAAGCCACGCTTCAGGCGGAATATCTCCTTCCCGCGGCAACTGTTCTGCATCAGAAGGGCGTCCATACCGCACTGGAGTCCAATGGACTATTTTCCGGTCAGCTGCGTCTTCAGCTGGTACAGATCATTGATCAGTTTCTGATCGATCTGAAGCATATGGATGACTCCCGTCACAAAGAAGTACTTGGGGTCTCCAATCAGACCGTTATTCAAAATCTGACTGCTTTGTCCGACCGGGACCTGATCATCCGTCTGCCTGTCATCCCAGGATTCAATGACGGGGAGGACAACCTGCGCCGAACTGCGCAGTTTGCCCGGGAGCTGAAAGTACCGCTGCAGCTGCTGGGGTTCCACAATTTGGGCACCTCCAAATACCGTGCACTGGGAATGCCCTACCGCTACGAATCCATTTCAAGCATGAGCGCCGCACAGCTGGAAGAGAAAAAGAATATATGCCGGCAGGAATGGGAGTGCATTCTGTGATGCACTTCCCTCCCCTGTCAAATACATTTTATATACGGAGGCAGAACATGAAATCCCTGTTACGTTTTTTTACATCCACATTTTTCTGCACGATCTTTCTGACCGGATGTTCCGGGCAGGCCCCTTCCATCGCAACCGACCGGATCGCTCCGGTCATGCTGGACGGAAAATGCGGCTATATTGATGAAACCGGCACCATTGTCATAAAACCGCAGTTCGAAAACTGCAGCAGTTTTTACACCAATGGACTTGCCAGCGCCTGCAGGGACGGAAAATATGGCTATATCGATACTTCCGGGGCGTTTGTCATCGAACCTCAGTTTGATTTTGCCTCTATATTTTCCAACGGTTATGCAGCAGTCTGTCAGGACGGACTTTATGGAGTTATCGACGAGGACGGAACTTATATTGCAGAACCGGCTTACACCGGTATCCAGGATTTTGCTTCCTGCGGGCTGGCAGTTGTCATGCAGGATACTTTATACGGATATATAGACCGTTCCGGTCATCTGATTACAGAGATCCAGTATGACTCTGCAGATCCTTTCACGGATGACGGATATGCCCTTGTGTCTAAAAACGGCGTTTACGGCATCATCGACACAACAGGATCCTTCGTAATTCCCATGGAATATGAATATCTGGAAATGTTTGCCGACAACGGTCTTGCCATGGTAAAAGTTAACGGAAAATATGGTTTTATTGACCGGCAGGAACAGACTGTCATCGACTGTCTCTTTGACGGCGCTTTTTCTTTTGCCGACAACGGACTGGCCGCTGCCGCACTGGACGGAAAATGGGGATTTATTGATGAATCCGGACAGATGATCATCGAACCGCAGTATGACCTTGTCTATTCCTTTTCCAATGGCCGCACAATCGTAAAAAAAGACGGGCTGGCCGGCATTATCGACGAAAACGGAGCAGAGATCCTGCCCCCTTCCTACTCCTATATCTCTTCTTATGGGGATAACGGAAAAGCTGTTTTTCGTGCAGACAATGATAAATGGGGCTTTCTGGATGAAAATGGACAGATTGCCATAGAGCCTGTCTATGACTATGCTGCCGTATTTGATTCCGTTCCGCTGGCACTGGTCCAGAAGGACGGTATGTGCGGCGCTGTTGACGAAAACGGAGATACTGTTATCGACCTTGTATATCAGAATATCGGAATATTTACCCGATATACTGAAGAGTGAATATGTAGTTTTCAATACTATTTCTCTTGACATCCACATGAATAAGCCCTATAATTATTTTGATATTCAAAATAATTATAGGGCTTATTCCCGGAAAGGCATATGGATGAACAAACAAGAATTACACATAGGAAACAAAACTGCGAAACTTCCGCTGATCCAGGGGGGCATGGGTGTCGGTGTCAGCCTCTCCGGACTGGCCGGAGCTGTCGCACGGGAAGGCGGCATTGGCATCATCTCCACCGCCCAGATCGGTTTTCGGGAACCGGATTTCGCTCAGGATTCAAAAAAAGCAAACCTGCGTGCCATGGTCTTTGAACTTGAGAAAGCAAAAAAAATATCCCGACGGATGGACGGCACCTGTGACGGACTTCTCGGTTACAATATCATGGTCGCCACGAGAGATTATGGCGACTATGCACGCACAGCAGCCAAAGCCGGCGCAGATGTTATCATTTCCGGCGCCGGTCTCCCGGTAGATCTGCCCGCATATGTAGAGGGAACCGATACCAAAATCGCCCCCATCGTATCCTCGGAAAAGGCTGCCCGCATTATTCTGAAGATGTGGGACCGCCATTATCACCGCACAGCTGATTTCCTTGTAATCGAAAGCGCTCATGCCGGCGGACATCTGGGCTTTTCCAATGAGATGCTGGCCCATCTGTATGAGAACGGCTTTGACTCTGATTATGACCAGGAGATCCGGAAGATCATCGCATGCACAAAAGGCTATGGAGAAAAATACGGGGTCTCCATCCCTGTCATCACAGCAGGAGGGATCCTGAATGCATCCCAAGTCTGTCATGCACTGTCTCTGGGTGCAGACGGAGTTCAGGTGGCCACTCCTTTCGTAACTACAGAAGAATGCGACGCTGCACTGCCCTTCAAGCAGGCTTATGTAAATGCATGCGCGGAAGAGATTGAAATCGTCACAAGCCCGGTGGGAATGCCCGCCCGGGCCATTCACAATTCTTTTCTCGACCGAATGAAAAAAGGCAGAGAGAAGATTACCCGATGCTATCGCTGCCTTGAAAAGTGCAGTCCGAACACTGCTCCTTACTGTATCACGCAGGCACTGATCCGGGCAGTCGAAGGCGATGTGGAGAACGGCCTGATCTTCTGTGGAGACAATGTCCAGTATCTGACCAAAATCTCAACTGTGCCCGAGGTAATCCAGACTCTTTTTCCATAAAGCGCCTAAGGTACAAACTCCGGTTACTTAATCTGCATGAGCCATGGTGCCGGACTGCTTACTCCTTCAGTTCCTGAAGTTGCTTTTTCAACTCCACCATCTGGTCACGCAGCATGGCTGCCGCTTCGAAATTCAGTTCTGCGGCAGCTTTCTTCATCTTCTTCTGAACCTCTTCGATCAGCTTTTCCAGCTCCTTCGCGCTCATGGATTCCGGGTCCTTCTCGAACCTCAGTTCTTCCTGCGCCACCTCTTTGGAGATGCGGATCAGATCGCGTACCGCCTTTTGGATCGTCTTCGGCGTGATTCCATGCTCCTCATTGTACGCCTGCTGGATCTCTCTCCTGCGGTTCGTCTCTTCGATGGCAAGCCGCATGGAATCGGTCATGTTGTCCGCATACATAATTACATGCCCTTCACTGTTGCGCGCCGCACGGCCGATGGTCTGGATCAGAGAAGTCTCGGAACGCAGAAAGCCCTCCTTGTCCGCATCCAGAATCGCCACCAGTGTGATCTCCGGAATATCCAGCCCTTCCCGAAGCAGATTGATCCCGACCAGTACATCGAACACATCCAGCCGCATATCCCGGATGATCTCCGTCCGCTCCAGCGTATCCACGTCCGAATGAAGATAGCGGACCCGGATCCCCAGCTCCTTCATATAATCGGTCAGATCCTCCGCCATCCGTTTGGTCAGTGTGGTAATCATTACTTTGTTATGCTTCTCTACCTCTTTGTTGATCTCACTGATCAGGTCGTCGATCTGGCCCTCCACCGGACGCACGGATACTTCCGGGTCCAGAAGCCCTGTAGGCCGGATGATCTGCTCGGTCCGGAACAGTTCATGATCCGCCTCGTATTCTCCGGGCGTCGCGGAGACGAACATCATCTGATTGATCTTGCTCTCAAATTCATCAAAGCTCAAAGGCCGGTTGTCCTTCGCCGACGGCAGACGAAACCCGTAATCCACCAGCGTCCCCTTCCTGCTCTGGTCGCCGAAATACATCCCCCGGATCTGAGGAATCGTCTTGTGGGATTCGTCAACAATAATCAGAAAATCGTCGGGAAAATAGTCGATCAGCGTGTTGGGCGGCACCCCCGGGGCCGATCCTGCCAGATGTCTGGAATAATTCTCGATTCCCGAGCAGAATCCCGTCTCTTTGAGCATCTCGACATCAAAATTCGTCCGCTCGGCAATTCTCTGCGCTTCCAGAAGCTTGTCTTCGCTTTTAAAATACTGGACCCGTTCCTCCAGCTCTTCCTCAATGGACCTGGCCGCCCTGCGGATCTGTTCCGCCGGAACCACGTAGTGGGACGCGGGAAAAACAGCCACATGCTCCCGAATCCCCTTGATCTCTCCGGTCAGCACATCGACTTCGGAAATACGGTCTACTTCGTCTCCAAAAAATTCCACCCGGATCGCCGTATCCGATTCACTGGCCGGAATGATCTCCAGCACATCCCCCCGCACCCGGAAGGTACCCCTTTTAAAATCCATCTCATTCCGGTCATACTGAATATCAATGAGCTGACGCACCACCTCATCCCGGTCTTTTTGCATACCCGGCCGCAGGGAAACCATCATCTTTTCAAAGTTCTCCGGCTCTCCCAGCCCGTAGATGCACGACACGGAGGCCACGATCACCACATCCCTCCGCTCGATCAGCGCCGTCGTCGCCGACAAACGCAGCTTGTCGATCTCGTCATTGATGGAGGAGTCCTTGGCGATGTAGGTGTCGCTGGAGGGGACGTAGGCTTCGGGCTGGTAGTAGTCGTAATAGGACACAAAATATTCCACTGCATTCTCCGGGAACATCTCCTTGAATTCTCCGTATAGCTGCGCCGCAAGCGTCTTGTTGTGGGCGATGACAAGGGTTGGCTTCTGCAATTCCTGAATGACATTCGCCATCGTAAATGTCTTGCCGGAACCCG
>CAJTXP010000055.1 GCA_910583615.1 uncultured Lachnospiraceae bacterium
CGCAGATATTTTTATATCTGCGTTTTCTAATAATATCCAAAGTTCAGAAAGAACCGAAAAAGTAATCAGGATGCTTTCATCTCTTTTGGAAGCGTCAATCCTGCCAGCTGTTCCAGAATATTTCCCGCACCGTTCAGGGAAATGGATCCCACCTTATCGCAGATCCGCTCCAGATATTCCAGCTCTTTCAGACGATACAGGATCCGGTTATCCTCCATCAGTTTCGCCGTATTCAGAAGGCTTCTGGTGGAGGCTACCTCTTCCCTGCGCATGATGACATTCGCCTGCGCCTTTTTCTCCGCCACCAGTACGGTATTCATAATGTCCCGGATCTCGCCCGGCAGAATGATATCCTTGATCCCCACATCCAGAATCTCCACGCAGTATTCTTCCTGAAGCGTCTTCATCTGTTCATACAGGAATTTCCCGATCTCTTCTTTCTGTGCCAGCAGTTCATCCAGACGGTACCGCCCCACATATTCCCTTGCCAGGAGCTGAATCTTCGCATACAGCAGCTTTCCGGAACCTTCCATCTTCTGTACCAGAGACAGCGGATCCGTGATCCGGTAACTGCACAGGATATTCAAACGGATCCCGACTTTGTCAGCGGTCAGAATCTCCTGTCCTGAGATATCAAGCTGCTGGATCTTCAGATTAAAAATCTTACAGGACACCTCATGAGCATAGATCCAGTAATAATAGGTTCCGCATGCAAGCTGTTCCGTATAATGGCCGTCAATATACAAAAGTCCCGTCTCGCCGTCGCCGATCACGATCTTCTTGTACATTCTTGCCGGAATCAGGTTCCGGTACATCCTGGGCACCTGTTCTTCTGTAATCAGCGTTCCGGTCACATCTACCAGACGGATCTCATTGGTCTCATAAACATTCCAGTACAAGGCTTCCCCGTTCATAAGAACCTGCTGATATGCACCGTTTACCATATGCAGCCCGATGCATGCATCCGGAATCTGCACCCTCACCACCCGGGAAGCAAATTCCGGATGTTTCATCAGAAGCTCCGCAGGCAGCCCCTGCGTATCCACTTTCCCAATCATGGATATCGTCTTCAGTTCATACCCCATCCAGGAAAACAGATGATATTTTCCCGCAAACAATATTTTCTCCAGAACTCCGTTCTTAAGCAGATATCCGCATTCCTGTTCCTTGATTATGTATTTCATGGCACCCTCCTTTTATGATTCTGCATATGCAGTTTTTTGTGTGTGATGGAAGTGTGTCTGCTTTTCCCGCCGTAAAAACGGGGAAGTTTCCTTAAGGAGAACTGCCCGGCAGAGGACCTCTGCACAGCTGCATCGGCTGTCTGCAAAACAGATTCCCCGGTATCCAAAAAACCTGCTGCCTTTTTACGGCTGAGGCCTTTACAGGAGCTTACGGAGCACGGAATACACTTCCAGACAGAGTCCGGAACAGATCCGGGTATCCGGCCGCACGTTTAAAAAGCCTCCGGAAAAAGCAGGGAACACGATCCTTCCGGTTTAGAGTTGCATGGACAGTGCAACGGTTGTAATGACTGCTTTACCACTAAGCAAACTGTTTCCTTTAAACAGTGGAGGATTCGAACCTCCGATACATCATTCTATAAAACCTCTCTACCGCTCCGGCATACCATCCGTCCAGAGGCGGCGGCACCGCCCGGACCCGGTCTCCCGGTAATCCGTGGCTTAAGGAATTCGGTATGGTCTTATCTTAAACGGCACACACAAAAAAATCATTTAAAAAAAGGTGCGAACTGCCTTTCGGAACAGCATTCCGGATATGGCGGCCGTCAGGAATTCAGCAACCGGAAAACCAAACCACACTCCGGATGCCCCCAGAATCCTGCTTAACAGGAATGCCGCCGGAAGCAGGAACAGCAGGTAACGGCACAGTGATATGAGCAGGGACGGCTTTCCCATTCCAAGCCCCTCCAGCGCTCCGCATGTAGTTACCGATACCGAAGATACTGCAAATCCAATGCAGATAATCCGAAGGGCGGACGCCCCGGCAGATACGGTATCCGCGCTGTCCGTAAACAGCCCCATGAGCGGAGCCGGGAATGCCAGACACAAAACCGTTCCCAGCGCCATAATCGCCGCAATCAGATACAGAGACGTCTGATAGATCTTTCTGACCCGGTCCTGCATTCCCGCCCCATAGTTATATCCGATCAAAGGGCGTATCCCCTGTACGATTCCATTTGCCGTCAGGTAGAGAAATGTCTGCAGCTTATAATAGACTCCAAGCACCAGCACATATGCCTGAGAAAATCCGGCCAGAATTATATTCAGACAGGAGATCGTCAACGACGGCAGCATCAGCGTCAGGGAAGCCGAGATTCCGACTGCATACAGTCTCTTAATGATCTCTCTGTCCGGTTTCAGACACCGCAGCCGAAGCCTTACCGGAATCGGACGCAGAAAATAATAAAACAAATACATCACAAGCGTCAGCACCTGCCCAAGCCCGGTGGCAATGGCTGCCCCTTCGATCCCCAGAGCCGGAAAGGGGCCCCATCCGAAGATCAGCAACGGATCCAGAATTATATTGGCAATACAGCCGCAAAGCATGCTGACCATGGATACCGTCATCTTTCCCACTGCCTGAAAGATCTTCTCAAAAGAAAGATCCATGGAAATCACAACTGCAAATCCGAACACGATCCTGGAGTACCGCACTCCCATGCCAACGGTCGATGCATCAGAAGTAAACAGTCTCAGAAATGCCGGAACCGCTGCGATACATACAATCATCAGCGCCAGTCCGTGCAGCACGTTCAAAACCGTACCCTGCACTGCCGCCTGATCTGCCTTCTTCTGTTCCTGAGCCCCCAGGAAATATGCAATAACCGCATTGATTCCCACTCCAAGCCCGATAGTCACTGCATTGACCAGATTCTGCAGCGGATATACCAGTGACAGCGCCGTCATGGCATCCTCGCTGATTTTTGCCACAAAATAACTGTCGATGATGTTATAAAGCGAATTCACCATCATGGACAGTACCATCGGCAGCGACATGGTAAGCACCAGATACAGAATTCCCTTTTCTTTCATAAACGTCTGTCCCATAACTTTTTTCCTTCCTTTTCCTGATATTGTATACAAAAAATGCCACACAGCTTCCGGATCTGTGATCCGTAACTGTGTGGCGAAAATGGACATGGTCCAGAAAAATCCACTCCCTGCGGGTTTTATGAACTTATTGTAGCATGAGACAATGCGCCTGTCAAATCCTGTCTTTCTTCCTGTAGGAACCCGCCAGATTCAGCAGTACGCCAAATATCACTACGCACGCTGCCGCGATCTTCCCGTTCACCGAGGTCATGCCGGTCAGAAACGCGCCCATGCCGGGAAGGATCCACCGGACGCTGCCGATATAATTGTCGTACGGGACAGGAAGCGGGTCTCCCTGTTCATTGGCATCCCCCTTCGTGCGGAAGATGCCGGATACCACATTATTCTCTGTCACCCGATGGGTGATGATCCCGCTGTCCTCCAGCGAGCTGTAGAATGCAATGATCTCTTCCTCTTTCACTTCCTCCGGCGGCCCCGCCTGCACATAGATCAGACTCCCCACCGGCATCCCGGGCTCCATGCTCCCGCTCAGCACATGGTACATATGATAATCCAGCACCCCTGGCAGCACCAGCATGGAGCACAGGACAATCACCGCCACAATCAGCAGAGTTCCCGTCAGGCTCAAAAATCTTCTGAACATTTTCATTCCCATGGTTATTTCCCGGAAGCCGCGTTCTTATGTTTCTTCTTCAGATAGACGGCCGCGCCTGTCAGGATGATCAGAGCTGCCAGCCCGATTCCGGCATAAGCAGGAAGATATCCCATACGCCACTGCTGATCCGCCCTCAGATCCGCCAGAGGAACGTCCTCGTCATCCAGATCGCGCAGATCCTCTCCATCGTCCAGCGGCACATCCTCATCCGGTATATTGACATCGCCGCTAGCTGCATTCAGGTCCAGACACCACTCGTCTCTCTGTCCTATAAATGTGGAAATACGTGACCCGGCATCCCAGGGCGTGACATACCATTTCTGATTTTCATTGGGCGTATCATTACTCCAAACATGAACTTTGGCACCATTCTTTCACAAGATATCCGTCTGTGAAAGAGACCCCTGCAGATTCTGATGAGACGTCGACCCCGCCCCCCAGAAGCCTGCCCTGATTTCCCGCATACAGCCGCACTGTATACGTATATTCCTCTTCTGCCGCAGATACGGTCAGACCATTCAGCATGACCATGAAAGCCAGGATCAGAAAGCAGATACCCTTATGGGGAGCTTCGTCCCGTTCAGATGCCCCACGCCGGTGTCCAGCACTTCATCCGACGTCCCATGATAGATGGACAGTTTAATATTAATCTTCGGAACGGACAGATAGCCCATGATCCCGTTTCCGGTGACATTCAGTACCTTCCAGTATTCTGTCTCACGGATGTTCTCCGCCTCATCAATGCCGAACACGTCCGAGAGGATACTGTTCTGCTCAAATGTCCCGTTATAGCTTCTGGCCTCCTCCCAGACCTTCTCAAAATCTTCCTCCTTCAGCGGACTGACAGCCGTCTCATAATCAGAAATAAGTCTGGACTGACGGTACGTATTCCACTGGTCCGATACGGTCGGATAGGCGAGAATCCCGAAACCGGCGAGAAACAAAAGGCCGAACAGCAGATTCAGTATAGTCCTTTTCATATATCCTGCCCTTCTCCTGTTTCCTTTTCCGGTCCGCCGCCTGCGGACACAGCATCTGCAGAATTACCACTATCCAAATCCAGCCATTTTCCTGAACTCACGTTGCGGAAGCTGTAAAGTTCTCCATCCCTCTGCACTTCAAACAGCTGATTGGCATTTCCGGTCCGGTTCTGCAGGATAGGCAGAGACCCGTCAGCAGTTCCGTTAATGCCGATCACATAATAAGGATTAGATGCCAGTGCGATATAAAATTTATCTTTCCGGGCCTCTTCCCCTTCTTCGTCATAGGGTGTATAGCCTCTCTCCTCGTCATAGATAAAGGAAAGCGTTTTTCCGGAATCGTCCTGAATCGTAAAGATGGCGCCTGTCAGAGGCTTTTCGCTCTCGCCCACCTTCTGAAGCTTTATCTGGGTGTCCGGATAGAATCCGCTGTCATGGAACCTGGATTCAAACAGGGATACATTCATATTCTCTGCCTTTGGCATTTCCAGATTCAGAATAAGGGTTTTCACCAGTTCGCCTTTCTCGTTGCGGGAAGCAAATGCATCCGAATCCCGGGTGTCATCCTCGCCGATGTCTGTGCTGGTAGCGCTTAATTCCGTGATTTTCGTCGCGCCGCTGCCGTCCGTAAACCGCACCGCATAGATTCCTGCAGGCAGGTCCGTGAATTTGTAGCGCCTGGGTTCATAGTCAACCGCCTGGGCCGCACTCTCCGCACGTACGCTGATCTGTTTTCCGGTTTCAACCGAAATCGCAGTATCCGTACCAGGATAGCAAACCGGATCATAAGAACTTTCGTGCTCCGGACTCGCCCCATCCCTCAGTTTCAGCAGCTCCACCTTAACGCCTGAGATCCGAACCTCCTTATTGAGGTCATCATCCTGTATTCCGTCCCGGTTGTAATCCATCCAGGTCAAACCTTCCAGCGTACGTCTGACCGTAGGCGTCTCCGTGGTCGTCGTGGTATCGCCGCTGAAAAGGAGATTGACAAAATAGTTATTCTCCTTTTTATCCGTATCCGATGCGCCTGGGTCCAGCTGGAGCTTCAGGTCGATGTTGACGCTCTGCCCGGAATCCAGCGTTCCGACCACTGCCCAGGCTACCGGGTAGGGCTGCGCATCTGTAGCGCCGTTTGCCTCCGTCGGGATTGCTATGGTTCCGTCTGGGCTAATAATTGCCTGTCTCCAGGTTTCAATTTCCTCTCTTGTTACCTCCTTGGTCGTTTTATCCTCATATTTTTTTTTGAAGGTGTAATAGATCCTGATCTTCCCAACATTGCATTTCGCCGGATCAAGCTTCCACTCCGTAAAGGTATAGGTACCGGTAAAGTGGCTGCCGTTTTCCCCATTCATGGGCATAGTATCCATGATCGTCAATGAGGTGCCCGTCTCTGCGTTATTGTTGTAATAAACCACATAGTCGATCTGGCCATCCTCATCCACTACCTTCTGCTTCGTGTATTTTCCGAAGGAGCTGGCGCTGCCCCGGGTCACGGCGATGCCCGCTTCTGAATGCTTCTCTCCGGTTGTCATGGGATCCCGCAGATCGCCGGGAGCCGCTATATATACCTGATTCTGCAGATTCGTCGTACCGGTGGGAACATCCTGATCCGGATTGCCTTTGGCGCCGATATCCGCCGAATAGTAAATGGGCGCCATGGGCGTACCGATCTCCACATCCTGCAACTTCCAGGTCAGGGTCTGCGTCCCGTCCGCATTGTCAACCACCTCCGGCTCCTTCAATACCGGCGTGGGGAATTTCGCATCGGACGAGGTATCCTCAATGATGTTTCCCTGGGTGCCTCCGTTTACTGAAGTCTGCTTATATACACCTCCAAAGTAGGCGGAACCCGGTCTGTAAGTCAGATACTTTGGCAGGGTGTCTACAATCGTAACCGTAGTGGTATTTTTAAATGTTCCCGGCTGATCATAATAGGTCCCCGGTTCCAGCCTGAAATCCACCACTCTCTGATCCGCGTCCAGATTGAAGGTCTTTTTATCCTGACTGTTGTTATCCTGCTGCGTCAGATATTTGGATACCTTCGTCTTGTAGCCGATCACCAGCAGGGTATCGCCCCAGTGGGACCAGTCGGAATTGTGAGTACCGCAGATACCGCTTCCGTCGGGTTTATAGGTTTCTTTTCTATACCAGGTAGAGTTTCCTATATTCGCGCTCTTGTAATGCCAGTCATGATTCGGGAAGCTCCAAAGATTTGTCTCATCCTCCGTCCAGTCCGGAATCTTCGTCGAATCATGCTTATCATTCTCATACATTCCCTTCGTTCAGACACGGGATGTGGAAGCCAGCATAAAGGTCTGCCCTGCCAGGTCCGCATCGTCTCTTACTTTCGCCTTATGGAAACAAGTATAATATGGATCGCTTGCATCTACCGGAGCGCCTGGCCCGATGAAGGTGAACAGAATGCCCACACAGGTATGGCCCTCAGGTATGTCTTTCAGGCTTTTATAAAATACAAGTTCCTCTTCATAGGTATTCAGAAGCTCCTCGTCATTCGTCCAGTCCTTTCCGTCCAGCTTTGTGGCATAGCGGATTCGTATATTCTGTTTTACAACCATGCTGGGCGGTTCCTGGGATGTTGCGATCCTGGAAGGAAGCGCAGACTTCGACTGGGGCGTTACCTACTATCCAGTATCCGACAATACCAAAACGGCAGTATCTCCCTGTGGCGACTGGTCTGCTGCCATCAGCAAGGACTGCCAGAACGTGGACGCAGCAGGACAGTTCCTGCAGTGGCTCGTCAACAGCGATAATACCGCTACTTATGCAGCAGCAGTTGCAAAGCCTGCAACCCGTAACTCTTCTTATGAAAATGAAGCCATGGCAGAATACGCAGACGGCGCACGCGCCATGTTCGTAGAGCAGCTTCAGAATACAGCAGTTCCTCGTCCGAGAACTCCTTCCTATTCTGTATTCTCTACCAAATATGCAGAAGCCATGACCAATATCTTCTCCGAGGCAGCTTCCTCCCATACCGTGGATACTGCTTACATCCAGTCTGAACTGGATGCCGTAGCAGCTGCATTCCAGGAAGACTACGACATGTACTATGCAAACTAGCTGACAGATCCATAAGTATATCTGACGGATATCAGTTGCAAAGAGGCTGCGCCTGATAGGACGGCGCAGCCTTTTTATATAAAAGTTTTAACAGCATTTGCCTGAGTATCGCCCGGAAGGATGTTTGGGCGCCCACGCGGCCGAACTTCCTTCCAGACACGGGGTGATACGCAGGCAAATGCGGAACTTTATCAGCATGTATCCGGAACATGCCCGGAAGGAAGTTCAGACGCCCACGCGGCTGAACTTCCTTCCAGACACGGGGCATGGTCCGGATATATGCGGAACTATAATAGGAGGGAATAAATATGTCCAAGACATCCAGCCTTTCAGGCAGAAAAAGGAATGAACGTGTAGCGGCCTATGTTTTTACCATTCCGGCCATGTTTCTGTTATTCGCATTTCTGGTCGTCCCGATCCTGTATACGGTCTACTATTCCTTATTCCAGTACCAGATCGTAAGACCTGACCACATTACGTTTATCGGCCTGCAGAATTACCTGAAACTGTTCAAAGACAGTGACTTCTGGCTGTCGTTCCGGAACACGGTATATTTCACCGTGCTCGTCGTACCGTTTCAGTGTGTACTGGCGCTTGCGCTGGCAATGCTGGTCTCTTCCAAATTCCGCGGTGTTTCCATTTTCCGTACCATGTATTTCAGCCCGCAGCTGACCTCCATGGTTGTTATCTCCATCCTGTGGACCGTCCTTTACAATTCCAATCCCAATACCGGCCTGATCAATTCACTTCTGGTCAGCCTTGGACTGGAACCCATCAACTTCCTGACCAATTCCAAAACGGCCATGAATGCAATCATCTTCATGTCCGGATGGCAGGGCGCCGGTTATCAGATGATGATCTTTCTGGCAGGGCTGCAGGGAATCCCAAGAGATCAGTATGAGGCCGCTTCCGTAGACGGCGCCAACAAGGTACAGCAGTTCTTATACATCACGCTGCCGGGTTTGAAGGGAACGATCAAATACGTCGTGATGATCACCATGATCCAGGCCATGAAACTTTTCACCCAGCCCTACGTCATGACGCAGGGCGGACCGAAGAACAGTACCAAAACGCTGGTCTACTATATCTACACCCAGGGCTTCCAGCAGGGTAACTTCGGCTATGCCTGCGCTGTTGCGGCCGTCTTCTTCGTCATCGTGGTCATCATGTCCCTGTCCATGAAGAAACTGATCGCAGACACCAATTAGTAAAGGAGGATACAGGCAATGACAAAATCTATGAAAACGCAGAATTTTCTGACAAAACTTCTGTTTTATGCAGGAAATATCATCATCGGCATCATTTTTGTATCACCTCTGATCTGGATGATCTCTGCATCCCTGAAACCGGAAGCTGAGATTTTCGCAAACATGAACTCGATCACGACATTTATACCGGTTCAGGCATCTCTGGATAATTTTAAAGAGGTGTTCTCAAGACTGAATATGCTGCAGGTATTTAAAAATACCTTTGTCTATATCGCGCTGATTCTTGTACTGGACCTGCTGCTCAATTCCATCTGCGGATATGCGCTTGCAAAGTTCGAATTCAAGGGAAAGGGCATGATGCTGAACTTTATCGTCGCCCTCATGGTTATGCCTATGGAAGCGATTATGCTGCCCCTGTACATCGAGATGTCACAGCTTGGATGGGTCAATACCCTGGCCGCGCTGGTCATCCCGTTTGTGGCAAAATGTTTCTCCATCTACATGTTTCGTCAGTTTTTCTGCGATATTCCGGATGAACTTCTGGAAGCTGCCGCCCTGGACGGGGCCAGTCCGATCAGAACTTTCTTTACTGTGGTCATGCCGATCTCCAAGACGGTCTATGCAACGGTGTTTATCCTGGATTTCGTAGCGCACTGGAACGACTTCATGTGGCCCTTCCTCGTTATGACCGGTGAAAACAAACGGACCATTCAGCTGGCGATTCAGGTGTTCTTCGGAACACAGCCGATCCACTACAGTGCGATCATGGCCGCTCTGGTCGTATCCGCAGTTCCGATGCTGATCATGTTTATCTTCATGCAGAAGTACTACATTGAAGGAATTGCATCCTCCGGTATCAAAGGCTAATTGACAATCCGCGAAAAAAACCGTAAACTTAATTTCAGAGTCTTACCTAAACGGCACTACATTCTTACACTCATTGAGTTCGGACTCCAGTGCCGTTTATCAGACTTTTCCGGCAGTTTTCAAATGCAGGATATGTAAAATCAGGAAATACAAAATGATGGGGAATCAGGAATTATGGCTACTATTCAGGATGTTGCAAAGCATGCGCAGGTCGGTGTGGGAACCGTCTCCCGCGTGTTAAGTGGTAAGGGTTATGTAAAAGCGGAAACCAGGCAGAAGATACAGGCTTCCATAGAGGAACTGAACTATATGCCAAATGAAATGGCGCGGAATCTGTTTTTCCAGAAAAGCGGTATCGTGGCAGTGATCGTGCCGGAAGTCGCACATCCTTTCTTTGCTCAATTTGTAAACGCTGCCGAAATGGCCCTGTGCGAAAAGGGATATCAGACCATGATCTGCAACACCTACTATGAACAAAATTATGAGCAGCGCTATCTTGAAATGCTGAAACGGCGGAGAGTAGATGGTATTATATTCGGAGCTCACACCGTTCTGGACATCTCTCAGTATGAGAATATTCATCTTCCCATCGTCGCACTGGACAGAGAACTGGGGGAAAACATTCCCCGTGTCTCTGTAGACCATCAGGCCGGCGGCAGAATGGCGGCGGAAGAACTGATCCGTTCCGGCTGCCGCAATGTCCTTCAGTTTGTGGGATCCAAAAAGGAAACAGAAGTTTCCACGCCTGCCAACGTACGCCATGATGTATTTGAGGAAACCATGAAGCGGCACGGAATTCCCTGCCGGTCCGTTTCCGCCAAATGGCCCACTGCCGATATCAGTTATTACCAGGCAACCGCTGCCAGACTGTTGGAAGACTACCCTGACATCGACGGAATCTTTGCCACAGATCTTATGAGCATGGCGGTTCTTCAGGCCGCCATGCTCCATCGAAAACGCGTTCCGGAAGAGCTGAAGCTGATCACCTATGACGGAACAAACAGCATCGGCCTGACTTATCCGCAGATTACAGCTGTTGTTCAGCCTATTGACCGGCTCGCCAACGAGGCTGTACAGCTGGTAGTCGATCTGATCGACGGAAAGGCCATAGAAAATAAAAAAGTGGAGCTGCAGGCTGTGCTGCGCCCCGGTGACACTACAATGGGAACGTAATATCTTCTTTTACACAAAAATAAAGAGCCATCCGATTCTCTGTCAATCGAATGGCTCTTCACCTGTCAATCTGAAGTTTCACCTTGCTTATCCCCTTTCACGATTATTTCTGATTCATCCTTTCTCGTCAGATGTTCTCAGATGTTCTGCCCTCTGCAGGTATCCAACAGTTTAAAAATCAAGATGTCAATTTTACTTTCCCATTGGACCTTTCCTCCATTCCAGAAACTTTTGTGTGTCTCTTTCTTGTTGATGGTTATATATTACAATACTTCTTTCAGTTTGTCAATAGTTTTCTGAAAATTTATTTATATTTTTTATTTTACCAGTTATTTTGCAGCCTGCCGCATCATCCAGTCAAAAACCGGGGCTGGGGAATGTCTCAATATGAGGACGACAGGCCGGTTCAAATCAATCCAGAAGTCCCAGCAGTCTCTCTGCTCCCAGGCACGCCACCTCATAAATGGACCTCTCTTTGTACTCCACCCCTGCAAGCTCCATGGCCCTGCGCTGCTTCTCCGTCACAGCCGCATAAGGCCAGATTCCGAAGAGAAACGGAAAAAAGGAAAATACAAATCCTTCCCGTTCTTCTTCGGTTGTCTCCGGGCAGAACCGCTGCAGACAGTCTCCCACCGCGCGGATCGAAGCGCCGTAGGCGGCCTTAAACTCCACCAGCTTTTCCAGCCGGCTGTTCTGCTCCATTTCATTCAGATTTGTGGACAGAAGTTTTAAGAGCCGCCCCCTCTTCTCCAAGGTGAGAGCCAGGGCCCGGGCGAACTCCCGGCGCCGGTCCGACCTGCCGGACGGCATAAGCCCATTGATCTCTTCCGTCCAGGTCTCGTATTCCCGCTGAAAAAGGGCGAGAAAGATCTCTTCCTTCGTCTGAAAATAATTATAAATGGACGGACGGGTAAACGAGGTAAAATTCGCGATCTCTTTTATGGTAATATCTTTAAAGCTCATGCTCTCATACAGCTTCCCGCAGGCGCTGATGATCTCATCCCGCCTGGCCTGTACAAGCTCCGGTGATCCCTTCGGCACTGGTCTTCCCTCCCTTATATGAATTCTGATCTGTTCCAGGATTCCATTTTAAAAGCTGTCCGCCCACCTTTTCAGCTCTGCGGCGTCCACTCTTCCGTTCAGAAGCTTTCCTTCTTTTACTTCTGCCGTGGGAACGACTTCCTGCAGGGTCTTTGCGGTCTTTCCAAGTCCGCTGCCTCCGGATGTTGCGAAGGGAACGATCACTTTCCCGCCAAAATCGTAGGCTTCCAGAAACGTCCTGATGATCGTGGGCGCCGTATACCACCAGACGGGGAAGCCCACAAAGATCACATCGTGTCCCGCAATATCCGCTGAACTGTCCGCCATGGGCGGACGGGAGGACGGATCGTTCATCTCCACGCTGCTGCGGCTCTTCTGATTCGTCCAGTCCAGATCCGCGCCTGTATACGGAACCGCCGGGCGGATCTCATACAGATCTGCACCTGCCGCCTCTGCCAGTGTCTTTGCTGCTCTGGCGGTCACGCCGCCGGCGCTGAAATACGCTACTAATTTTCTGCTCATCGTCTTAGCCTCCTGTTGTTTTATGATTTTAATTTCCTGCTGCTCCGTGCATCATCCTGCCGCACCTGTCAGACAGACAGCCGGTTCTGATCTTCGGCAGACCAGCCCTGGTCCTGAACAGAAGCTCCCGCGAGCCTGCGTCTCGGCCAGTGTTCAGATCTGCTGCCCGATTGCCGCAAGCCATTCTTTCAGATCACTTTCGGCATCCGTCGCCCCGGAACCGCTTATGGCAAGGCCGTCTGTTACCTCGGCGCCTGCTTCCAGCTCCTGAATACGGTCCGGCGTCCCGGAGAGGCCGCTGCCTCCGCTGGTGCAGAAGGGCGCGACGGTCTTTCCAGTCAGATCATAAGCGTCAAAAAAGGTGTACAGAATCCTTGGCATATCGCCCCACCAGATGGGATACCCTACGTAGATTATTTCGTACGAATCAATATCCAGGGCTTCTCCCGCCATCTCCGGTCTGGCGTCCGGATCATTCTGCTCCGCCGTGGTACGGGTCGTCCGGTCATTGTAATCAAGGTCCTCCTCCGTATAAGGCTCCTCCGGTACGATCTCATAGAGATCCGCTCCCTGCAGCCCGGCCAGCGTCTCCGCTGCCGCCTTTGTATTTCCCGTGGCGGAAAAATACACCACCAGCGCCTTTGTCTCTCCAGCGTCGGACTCTGCCGTACTCTCTGCATCACCGCTGTCTGTTTCCGCCGGTTCCGCTGTCTCCGAAGGTCCGTCTGCATCCGGATCCTGCGCGCCATTTTCTGTCTCTTCCGCCGGCGCTTCCGGCGCTGTCACGATCTCACCGGTCTCTTCACTGCTGCTCCCGCAGGCGGTAAGGCTGCACAGAAGAATCGCTGCCATACATGCAAATACTGATTTTTTCATCATTTACAGATTCTCCTCCTTTTTATTCTGACATAATGTCAGTATAGTTATTATAGCCTTGTTCTGACACTGTGTCAATATATTTTTTCTGTTTTCGAGGACGGATCTGCTTTTTATTTCTCTACCGCTCCGGCATCTGGAATCCCGCAAGCGCCCTGTTCAGATAATCGTTAAAAGGCTTCATAATCCGGAAAATCTCCGCCGCCTTTGCAGGAAATTCCTCTCCATGGTTCCACACTTCATCCTCCAGGGGATATTCCACATACCAGCTCTTGAATTTCAAATATTCCGCCTGAGGATGTTCCTTGTCGTATCCCCGGGGAACGTTCTTCAAGGCCGTCCCCTGGATCGT
Organism: uncultured Lachnospiraceae bacterium; assembly: GCA_910583615.1. Classification (GTDB taxonomy): domain Bacteria; phylum Bacillota; class Clostridia; order Lachnospirales; family Lachnospiraceae; genus Hominiventricola. The sequence continues at coordinate 13,830 of CAJTXP010000055.1, forward strand.
GAAATATTTATCAAACTCCGGTTCGTGCAGGATCCGCTCCCACTCCCCGCCGTTTTGCACAATATAATCCCGGATCCTCGTCGTCGCGTCCTTGAACATATCTGCAAACAGTCCGCCTCCCAGAAAAGACTGACCGCCGGGCTTGATCATCACATAATATCCCACCGGAACCGGCAGCTTGCCTTTCGAGGAAATGTGCGCACGGAACGCAGGATTGTACGGAGATTTGTCATGGCTGAAGCGGGTATCCCTTACCAGCTTGAACGTAAGGTCCTTCGGGTTGTTCTGCAAAACGCTGCTGTCAAATTTTCCAATCTCCAGTATCAGTTCCTGCAGCAGTTTTTCAAATTCGGCATTCGCCTTTTTATAGTCATCCTTGTTCGCATGGTACCATTCCCGATTGTTATTCATGCTCAAAGCCGACAGATAATCCATCATAAATTTTGTATTCATCTTCTCTTATCTCCCTTATGATTTCTGAACAATGGAAAGCTGTGTGGAATCCAGAAATTCCTGTATCAGACGTTTCGTGCGCTCCGGAGACGCATAGGGCCTGCAGAACGAAAAATCCTGCGATAATTCATCAATGTCTTCCATGGCGTGTTTCACCTCCATCATTGTTTCGATGGAAATTTCCGAAGCGGTCATATAATCAAGCTGCAACGGATTGAGCCGGCGGCTCTGTATGGCATAATTCACCCGGTCTTTGCATCTGCATCTGCCGCCGCCGTATTCTCCGCAGTACTGCCCCAGAAAATCCGCCATCTTTCTGCGGACCCGGGAAAGCCGCTGCCGGTACGCTTCCGGCGTCATCTCCAGAATCTCCCCCGCCATACAGCTGTCCAGCTGAAACATCGTGCCCAGTATGAAAATGCATCTGCTCTCCACATCAAGACACTGCAGCATCACATTGGTGCAGGACATTTTCAGTTCCTCGGCCAGAAGATGCCTGTCTACACTCTGGGTCAGATCCGGCACATCCTCTGTCTTTCCGTTTTCAATATCATCTCCATAAAATTCAAAACTAAGCGGACGGCTGGCAAACATATGTTTTTTATAATTTTTCAGATGATTCACCCCAATGCGGAACACCCAGGTGGTAAATGAGCTGTCGCCTCTGAAAGAAGACAGGTGCGTAATCATTTTCAATAAAATATCCTGGGCGGCGTCCTCCGCATCCGCAAAGGTGCCGAGCATCCGCAGCGACAGATTAAATACCATATCCTGCATCTGTGCCACAAGGGTTTCCAGGGCTTTCTTATCCCCTGCAACAGCCTGATCAACCAGAATCTGTAATTCTTCCTTCGTTTTTCTCTTCATCAGTTTTTACCTCCTGCTGTATTAGACAACCCTTCGCCGACTGTGTGACAGAAAATTTTTCTTTTTTATGAGATGCCAACCATTCTTTCAGACGATCTGTACCGTTCTAAAACTACAGTAACTGAAAAGCACCCTGAATATGGATCCTCTGCGGCCTTTGCAGCGGCTCAATCCCGTTTACTGATGCAAACTGCTTTCAGCGTTTGCCGGCTGCGCCACAATATATTCATCCATCGTTTCCGGCGCTTTCCCGCAGTAATGGCTCTGCTTCTGCCTCCCCCGCTTCATAATGCAGGGACTCATACTCTGCTGTCAAGTGCCTGCACCTCATCCAATCCGTTTCACCCAGTATACCAGAAAACCGCCAGCATTAACAAGGAGAGAATGTCCTCGTCAAAAAGGACGCGTGAAAAGACCTCTGCTGAACGACGGCTTTTTTTCTTTTGCCGTCGTGCGGCAGATTTAATTATGAATATCTACTTGTATTAAATATTGTCCTTTATGGCTCTTGAACGCAGCACGACAAAAATAATCAGCTGTAAAATAACTACCAATCCGCAAACTCCCCCGACTAACTCCATTGTTTTTCCAATGTAGATAACGCCAGATACAAGCATAATTCGATATGTTGTAAAAGCCCCGGTAAGGCAGCCAAGAACAGTAGGGATAAAATATACAAATAACATCTGCTTTGTAATCAGCCTCTTGATTTTTCCCTTTGTCATTCCTGATTTTTGCAGGTTGTCATATACAATAGCGTCGTCCCATATCGTACTGATTATTTTTAATCCAATTACCATAATAGAAGATATAAACGCGACAAGAGCGATAAAAAGCAATAACATCAGATAGGTTGCAAAGGCTTCAAACTGTATGGTTGCGCTGCCTGGTTTTGACAGCGGATATAACGCCCATACGCGGGCTATTCTTGTTTCGTTGCCCTCATAAGCCAGATATTCTGCGCTGCTCCCGGTTTTCTCAAAGGTCGCGCTGTTGTGCCAGTTTGTAAAAATCTCGCCTTGATTATTCTCAATCACTGTTCTTAAAATATTTTCCTGAAAATTCAAAGTGCTTTCCCAATCCTTTACATTCAAAAGGTAAGACGCGGCTTTGTATTCATTCCCGAGATTAGCAGAGATATTGTTATAATCCTCTGTATTCAAAATTAGGAATGAAGAAAAGAAAGAACGGGAATTAAACAGGCTGTCAGAACAGATAGGCTCATTTTGGGATAGCTGAAATTCTTCTTTTGTTGTTGGATTGAAAATGAGGCTTCCGTTTCCACAAAAGGCGTTTAATTTATAATCCATGGTGCTGTCATAGTAAAATGTGTATGTTCCCTTTGGAACACTGATATTCATGGCAGAAACGGTATTGAAATCATCTGCACTCATAACCACGCGGGAACCCCAGTCCGTAGCTCCGTCTTTATATGTGTTTTGAACGCCAAGTAAAAGGCAGTCGATACGGGCAATTTTTGTAATTACTGTATCGCTCTTGGCGGCTAACATGAGAATTTGCAGTTCTGTTATTAGCCTTTGCAAAGTATCAAAGCATCGAAACGCTCACCCGTGAAATCCTCACGGACTTGGTAGACCATATCAAGATTTACGAAAACGGCAATATCAGCGTTCATTTCAAGTTCGCGGACGAGTTCCGCCGGATTGCCGAGTACATTGAAATCAATACCACCGATACCGCCGAGGCGGGCTGATACCCGCCAACGCATAAAACCCTTTTGACAGTGCGTTTTCCTAATAGGAGTTAATCATACGGATTGTGAGCGCAACGGCAAAGGAAATAGCGGAAATCGAAACAGAGGGCAGATAAGATGTGTCCGTCACAATTCCGGATGACCGCAACAGTTTTGAGTTGCTGAAAGGGAAACTGTTGCGGCTTGAATTAAAATGCAAAATCAACTAACTTCGGAAAGATTCAAAGTCCTTTACAAAACGTCACTGGTGAAACGACCAAAACCTGTTTTTCACAGCCTGCTTTCCCCGTATTATACCTGAGCGATCTGAATTTTTCGCCCCTATAACTTCTGCCAAAGCAGCATACTGTCCTGAAATTCAGCCGATACTTTCCCGGTATCTTTCAGCCACGAAAGGTAAGACCGCACCGTGCTGCCAACCAACACATACTGCTCAAAGTTCATAGAAAGCCCATAGCCTTTGAACACTTCCTGCAAAATCCGCTCAAAACACATTGGTTCTTCACAGATTGATAAAATCCTCTCTGCAATGCTCTGCACCTTATCCCTGTTGTAACGGACAAGTTCCTTCACATCAGCAGAGGCTTCCGCATGGGCGGGAACGAACATGGCCGCCTCCATCTGCTCCACCCCGTCCAGCGTTTCCAGATAAGCACCCACGTCATAGATGAAGGAAACCGCATATTTGTCCAGCGTCTCCCTGCTGCTGATGCAGTCCGCAAGGAACACCACATTGTCCGGCATACGGAACCCCACCATATCAAAGAAATGCCCCGGCAACGGTATCACCTCTATCTCCTTCGGGAAACCTTCATCGGAAAAATCCGTCAAATCACTCTCCTGCGCCATCAGGAACTTATGCCGCAAATCCTTACACGGATAACCGCCGTAAAGGAAAGACGGCTCGAGCACCGGGTATTTTGTAAAAGCCGCCTCTATGCCGCTCGAATAAACCCTGCATCCCGTCTGCCCCTGCAGGTATCTGTTCCCGCCGATATGATCTGCATTGGAGTGGGTATTTAGAATCGCCGCCAGATGCCAGCCGTTCTCATCCAGTATCTTCCTGACCTTCCGCCCCGCATCCTTATCATTTCCGCTGTCAATCAGATAGACATTCGCACTGTCCGCCACATAGACACCTATCTTTGCCGGGCAGTTTATGTAATAACATTTCTCACTGACCTGTACCAATTCATACATTGTTCGTTTCCTCCTTGTTCTGCTGCTTCCTATTACTTCGGCAGAAAACCACTCCTGTTAAAGTAAAAGCATCCACTGAATTATACCATAAAAATTTTATATTTTTCACTCGATGGAACGAAACGACTATTTTTCAAGAATAAAAGGCATAAAATTTCCAAAGGTGAACAATTGAACGTATTGCCAAATCTGCCGTTTCCGCCCTGCCCTATGAATTCCGGCTGATGCAGGCAGGTTTGCGTCCAAAAAGCAGATCCCCAGCACCAGCGATAAATACACCAAAAAGGAAGCCTTTCCCTGGCCAGGGATAAGATCATAGAATATTACAGGAAACATGATCTGGTTCTGGTCATAGGCGACTTCCACTATGCCCCGGAGGGGAAACGGATGCAGATTGCCGATGCCTTTTTTTCACTTCTCAAAAAGAAAGACTATGATGCCATTACTGTATCGGAAATTGCGAAAAAAGCTGATCTTTCCCGACTATATCTCTGCTGTGAATGAATTGCCTGCTAAAAAAAGAAAGTATTTAGCAGTAGCTATCGTGGGGTTTGTGAACGAACATCTGGAGTTCTTTCGCTGTTTGAAAAGAAATCATTTAGACTATATGATTATTGATTTCTTTGACAATCATCTGTTGAACGGGCGTGACCGCATATAGGAACATCCATTTTCTGGAAATGAGGAAATTTTATCCATCACTCCGGATTCCTCCGACATATAAAAATCAAAATCACAATTTCCACAGCCAGTAAAACCAACAGGACATACAGCAGTACCGGCCAGGCCGAGGCAGCTCCTGCAAGCAGCAGCATTATCACTGGAACCACATATTTCCGGGGGTGGTGCCACAGGTCGCTTTCAATCTTCCAGCCATGAATCGGATAAAACCATTCCAGCAACACAGACAAAACCGCACTCTGCAAGGCAAAGAAAACAGCCCCGGCAATCATTAAGACAGTAACACCGCTGTTTTGTATCTGCCAACTACAGAGGAATATCGCATCTGTAGCCATATTACAAGAGAAGATAAACAGGCAGTATGGGATGCAAAAGCACTGTTTTTGTCCGGGCAGGAAACGGACTGCCTGCTCCAGGTCACAGTCACAGGACAGCAGGATACAGATTGGCGTATTCAGGGATAAAACTGCAAAGCCTACCGGGACAACGGACAGCCCGGTCATGTCTCTTAAGAAATACGGCATTACAAGGGCTACGCACCACATCACCGCAGTATTGACCAGATAATTCTTGTGGCAGCTCAGATACCGGAAAAAGTACCGCCATAAGGAAGCTTTCTTCCTCTGCCGGATAGTATGACTTTTCTTACTTTCACACTGATAAAAAGCGTATCCGTCTGCCTTCCACAAAATCAGAATAGCAATGAAACTATTCGCAAGCAGTAACAAGTCAAGCAAAAGCCCGCTGCTTAAAAACAGAATGGCAGACAGTATGGCAGCGGCCCAAAGCCCGCCCACATACCAATATTTTCTCTGGGAATAGGCTGCAGCAGCCATAAGGACCGCATGAAGCATGCTGATGACCATTCCTATCATCTCTATGGGCTTCCATGCAGAAACAGCCAGCAGGACCGCCAAAAGCAGCCCTGTCTTTGTAAGAACCGTATAGCCTCCCAGCGCCGCCACATAGGAGAATACAAATTCCCGGTGATGCTGCGGCAGCATCAGCATATGTTTCAGCTCCACAGCGTTATCTTTTGAAGAAAGGGCCTGCCACATCACGCCTGCAGTAAAGGCGTTTATCATCAGGATTCGTACAGATGCCGCAATCTGCACCTGAAAGCCCGCGATATACAGCCCCCAAAATATGATCAAATCCATCAAAAGTGTCCGGGAGAGCCGTTCATATTTTGCCCCAAACAGTTTTTTGGCAAAGGCTTTACCTGTCATTTTCATCATGCAGCGCCTCCCGGATATCCGAGGCGCCTACCTGCCCGCCTTCAAAAATCTGCCGGATCTTACCGTCCTCCAGGACAAATACCCTGTCAGAAGTCAGCGTAATGCTCTCCAGGATATGGGAAGAAGACAGAACAGTCCCATACTCCTTATAGCCCAAAATCTGCTGGTACAGATATTCCGTGCTCTGGAAATCCAGGCCATTGACCGGCTCGTCCAGAAGGAGCAGCCTGGGTTTCAATGCAAAAGCCGTGATCAGAAATACTTTTTTCCGGTTCCCGGTTGACAGCTCCCTTAACAGGGTATCTGTATATTCTTCAAAATGAAAGCCCTGTACCAGCTCCGACACATCCGGAACCTCTTTCCCATAGGCGGCGCATACATAGGCCAGGTATTCCCGGAAAGTAAAATACGAAAAAGAATTGTCCTCGGCAAACACCGTATAGCGGCAGAGCTTAAAATCCTCTCCCCTGAAATCCACAGGGGAACCGCAAAAGCAGATACTGTCTGAATGAAAAGTTGGAAGCAGGCCGGAAAGAACCTTCAAGAATGTGGTCTTCCCGGCTCCGTTCAGCCCGATCAAACCTGCCACTTCATGCTCTTCCAGCGAAAAAGAAAAACCCGAAAGTATCATTTTCTCTTCACTGTACCACGCACTCAAGTTTTGAACAGTCAGGAGCGTTTCTCCCATTTTACCTCCCCCCTTCGCCGCCCTTTTCTTTTTTCCATGCCGCATATGCGGAGTAGAGGAATACACCTGCCAATATCAGATAAAGCCCCATCATCGGGAAATTACCGGATACCCCGCATACAATGGCTGCAACCAGCCAAATCAGGCCAATGATTCCGCGAATATAAATATGACGCATTATCTCTACCTCCTTCATCTACCTTTTTCTTTCTCCATGTATCCAATTATTATAAATCAAAGTGCGCGGCAACCAGATTGGCCAGGCAGCTTGCAACTCTGCCGTATCCGTTGTACCAGTATGGCTATTCCGACAGAGCGATTCTGTAAATATCCGCCTGTTCTCCATCAATTTCAAAGCTGCGCTCATAGACTCCTCCATTCCGGATGATTGTTTTAACCGAAGGTTCATTCTTCGTTTCCACAGAAAGATACAGTTCGTTCATCCCCGCCTTCTTTGCAACCTCCAATAACTGCCGCAGCATTTCCGTAGCGAAGCCTTTTCTTCTTTCTGACGGACGGACGCTGTAACCGCAATGGCCGAGATCCTTCAGGAAGTCGTTCAGCGTATGCCTGAAATCAATGATTCCCACAATTCTGTCATCATCGACAGCAAAGAATGTGTCCGTTATAACCCAATTCGGATTAACAGTCTCTTCTTTCGTGTTTGCATCTGTGGATCTGCACCATTCTGTGTAATCATCCGTTTTATCAAATAATTCACTTCCGTTGATGACAAATTCTCCATGTTCAAAAAATTCCTGTCTGAACTCTATGGCCTGTTCTTTCATCGCTTCTGTTGGTCTGACTAATTGAATCATTTTTCACACTCCTTTATCTGCTAAGATTTTATCAAATTTCTTCTCCGACAGGATTTCATGGGTCACGAGCTGCCCGTCATAGAAAAGGGAAAAGGTGGTAAAGGGCGAAGGGGCATTCTGCGCATCCTCTCTGGTCTGGATATGTACGGACTGGAACACTGCGTTCCTGGCCTTTGCCATTTCCTCCAGTATCGGTACATACTTTGCCGTAAAAGGGCATTGATTTGTGTAATACAGCACAAATCCCTCCGGCATATCTTCCTGCCTGCCCACGCTGTCCCGGAAGCGGGGAAGCGGTGCGCCCTCTCCAAAGGGCAGGACCATCAGTTCAAAATAAGGCTCTGCCGTATCCGCTGTCTGAAAGCCTTTATAGCCCATATATTTCGGGTCAGAGAGGAATCCCATCTTTTTCCTGGAGGACAGGATCACAAGCCCCTTTTTTCCTTTCTCTTTACTGTCCTTGATGCACGTTTCCAGCAGCAGGTTCGAGTATCCATGCCCCTTGAACTGCCCGGATACCCACAGGCAGTCAATGTACATATAGCCCTCCGCCTCGATGGGCGCCCAGGCGTATTCTGCAGGGATATACTCAATGAAGCACTTTCCCCGGACATTGCCTTTTAGGAATACAAGCCCCTCGTCCAGCCTGTCTTTCAGCCAGTTCTTTTTGGACATGACCTGAATATCCTTGTTATTGGAGATCGCACAGCAGATGTGCTCCTTTTCGATATTTTCGTGTGTCAGTTTTACAAGTTCCATATTCTATTGCCTCCCTGTCCTTCGATCTGCATTTCGGTATCATGTTGACCCGGAAAGGCACTGTGTCAACTTCTGATTCCAAGCGTTCCGGAGCGCACACAATTATAGTATATTAAAAGAATCGGCCCAGTCACTGTGCATATTCCTTTGCTGCCTTTGGATCATTCTGCTTCTTCTCTCGCTGTAGCTGCCAACTTATTCCTATTGCACATATTTTTTCTGCCCCTGACTTTTAAGAAAACGAAGGCAATCAGTTAACCTTATGAAAAAGTACCGTCTGCTCTTTCATGGATATTTTCCCGACCTGCCAGCCATAATCTGCAAGCTCTTTCTTATATTTCAGGAAAGAGTGGTCAATCGGTATCCCCGCAATCTCCTGAATCTCTTCAAAGGTCAAATGAAATGATTCCTTTCCGCTTTTCTGAACATATTCCCATAATGCGCTGTATTTACTCATTGCCTTTCTCCCCTCTTTTTCATAAAAACACAAATGACAGTATTGATGATGCATAACAACACAAAAAGACCCGTAAAGTTAATTCCGATAGCCCTGTCTAATTTCCAGTCTCAATTTACCAAATCTGATAACATCATTATTCCACTTCACCCAAATTGTATATTATTGCCAACGCAATCTTTCCGGCCATATCCCTGTCACTTGTATCCTTCGGTGACCTCCCATAGACGGCAAAACTGTATCCGTTATATGTCCAGTCTATCATAAACATATCCCCGGTTTCATTAACTCTCATATAAGGAAAAAGATATTCCCCGTCTGCGGTGGATGCCGTCCATTCAATTTTGGTGGAATCCACAAAAACTTCATTCGGCAGAACGAATTTCTCTTCTTTACCGGCAGCAAACGTGCAGAGTCCCACATTCTCTAATTCAAACTCAATCTGTAACTCATCCTCTCCTGTTTTTATAACTGTAACATTTGATGCAATCGGCATATGATCCAACACTTCTTTTGGGTTGCCAAATTCGGCTGCGTTCACAATCTCCATTTCGCCCGGACCGGTATCATCCCCTGCCAGGTCTTCAGAATCCCTTCCCGTATCCGGTTTCTCTGCATCGAAGTCCCTTTTTTGATCCTGCCCGTCTGCATCGCATTCTGTTGTAGTATCATCAACGTCAAAGGTAATTGCTTTTTCTTCTGTCTGGATTGGTTTGGATGGCATACAGCTGCACCCGGCCAATCCTGATAAAGCGCCAGTTACAAGAACCATACAGCCTAATATTTTAAGATTTTTATTACACATAATATTTTTCCTCTGAAAATGCCGATTTTTCTTTTTATGTATCTTTCCTGTGAAATTTAATTTTATCATTTCCAAAACACCGGAACAACCTGCATGCCGCAGACGGTTTTCTAAATGACGTGAAATGTACAACCCTCTAGAATTACAAAAATCCCATTGCCTTGGCGACGGGATCTTTGTATATGGCTATGTAGATATTAAAATCTGGCTTTGTAAACTTTCCCTGTATCAGCATATTTATTTAGCCGTGATTACTACAATTTTTAAAGCTTCACTTGGATGCTCTTCATCAAAATCAATCAGCCCACGGTAACTGATCTCTACTTTATCGCCCACGGCAATCGGGGAATCTCCTATATCTAAAAGAACCGTATTTCTGCAGCATGAAATTCGTCATTTTTAAAGCTGCCTTTCATTTCAACGGACATTTGCTCTTTCAAATCCTGAAATCCGGCCTCTATGTTCCCATGGCCTTCTTCATTTTCATCAGTGTCTTTCAAATAAAAACGAGTATCTTCTTCAAAAACCACATGAATCAACTGGGTGTCAGGCAGATCGGCATTGGAGCTTGGAGAACTATACGATAAAGAACCGTCATCAAGAATTTTCACTTTCTTTTCAGCAATAAAAAATGAATCCTCTTCTATTTTCCAAACCTTGCCCAGAAAATCTGCATCAACAGCAGCAGCAACATCCGGCTCTAAAACCTGCCATCTGCTTTCTGCATTTTCCTGTGGTTCCTCCGTGTCTCCATCAATCTCTTTTGATGCACTATTTGAATCCTCTGATAATACTTCGCTTATCTGGATTTCTTCTGTTTTAGCAGCAGATTCAGAACCGGAACCGCATCCCGTAATCATTGTGCTCAATATACAGACAGTACCGAATACTATCATTGCCTTTTTCAGTTTCATAAAATTTCTTACCTCCTACTACAATATATTTATGGTTGATATACCTGACAGCCAGTCAGGTGATTATCCTTCTTGTTGCTTAAGCTGTTAGAATGATAGAGCAATCGGTATGGCGGTTACCTCCCTGGACTTCTCGTCCGTAAAACAGTCTGCCAGCCAGCTTGTAGCCCAGCAAATTAAAGTTCCTGTCTCCCGCACAAAAACGTCAAATTAA
>CAJTXP010000056.1 GCA_910583615.1 uncultured Lachnospiraceae bacterium
CACGCTTAGGAGGCGTGTGCTCTATCCAGCTGAGCTACGAGGACTCGAACGATATAAAATTTATGAAAAGAGCTTTTTTACCTCCATGGACTTTGATGACCGGGATATTAGGAGGCGGTCGCTCTATCCATCTGAGCTACGGAAACGTGTATAAATTTGTGTGTGACTTCTTGTTTTCTGTGCTTTTAAAAATCCTGTTCCGTTTATTTACACAGGAAAACAGTCAGCCAGACATCTTATCTGACTGAACTATTCTACCACTTTTCTTCAAAATGCACAAGCCCCTGAAGCCAAATAATTCCCCTAAATCTTCTTCCTGGCAGAGGTTCTCCCATAAGATCTTCCTTATTTATACAAATATCCAGGACAATTTCATTTGTTTCTATAGTCATTGCATAGATTTTTTCTTCTGTTTTATTGTTTTCCAGAAGCCTGACATCCAAAATCTCTCCCATAACATTATAATGATCACATTCTACACCACAGGGCATAAAATGTGTCGTTACTATGGAAAATACATCTTCATCTGAGATACGCCTGGATATCATGGAATACGTATCCATATCCTCCAATGTCAGATTTTCAATAGCATCCTCATCTCCATCCCGGGCTGCCTGAAGCATCCGGTTCCGCTCCTGAGTTGCTCTGATTTCAGATACAACAGGCATTCTCTGATAAACAGGCATTAAAATTCTGCCTTCTACAGACAAGCCGGATAAAACCAGAGAAGCTGACACATTATCTGTTCTTCCGTAACGCACTCGATTCAGATACTCTGTCACATTCTGAAGATAAAAGATCAAAGAGACGCCAAGATTCATATCATCACAGACTCCGGCATAAGACTCCTTTTCCGCATGTCTCTCAATAACAATATCATCATAGAACCTCTCTGATTTCCCTATATAATACGGAACGCAATATTCTGAATGAAATTCATCCTTATCATCATATACTCCACGAATCATCAATCCCATCTGATTCGCAAAAGCCTTTCTGCGCTCAGAAAAATCTTCTCCTTCTGCAGTAACTGCGGTCTCTTCCGTCTGATAACATTCAGAAGTAAAACGCATCAGATCCTCATATTCTTCTCTCTTCTGAATTTTACTAAAACCAACTGCTCTCAGATATCGATGCAAACAGATACCTCCTGTTTATACTTTCGCATGGAAACATACAATTCACCTTATGCGAAACACTTTTCTGACGCTCTGCGTCGGAATACTGTTCCGGAAATTGTATGTTTTCATGCTGTTTTTACCTATCTAAGTTCTGTCATTCCACCCATATACGGACGCAAAACTTCCGGAATACGAACACTTCCATCAGCCTGAAGATTATTCTCCAGAAATGCGATCAGCATACGGGGCGGAGCCACAACTGTGTTATTCAAAGTATGAGCAAAATATTTTCCATCCATACCATCTACACGAATCTTCAGTCTTCTTGCCTGAGCATCTCCAAGATTTGAGCAACTTCCAACTTCAAAGTATTTTTTCTGTCTCGGAGACCATGCTTCCACATCCACGGATTTTACTTTCAGGTCTGCCAGATCCCCGGAACAGCACTCCAGTGTACGAACCGGAATATCCATAGAACGAAACAGATCTACTGTATTCTGCCACAGCTTATCAAACCACATGGGACTCTCTTCCGGTTTGCAGACTACAATCATTTCCTGTTTTTCAAACTGATGAATCCTGTAAACACCGCGCTCTTCAACCCCATGAGCTCCTTTTTCTTTGCGGAAACATGGAGAATAACTGGTCATTGTATAAGGAAGCTTTTCCTCTGGAATAATTGTATCAATGAATTTCCCAATCATGGAGTGTTCACTGGTACCGATCAGATATAGATCCTCCCCTTCGATCTTATACATCATGGCATCCATTTCCGCAAAGCTCATAACGCCAGTCACCACATTGCTGCGGATCATGAAAGGCGGCACACAATAAGTAAATCCGCGGTCTATCATAAAATCTCTCGCATAAGAGATAACTGCAGAATGAAGTCTCGCAATATCTCCCATTAGATAATAAAATCCGTTTCCTGCCACTTTACGGGCACTATCCAGATCAATGCCGTTAAAACGTTCCATAATCTCTGTATGATAAGGAATTTCAAAATCCGGCACAACGGGCTCTCCATATTTCTGAACTTCCACATTTTCACTGTCGTCTTTTCCAATAGGCACACTTGGATCAATTATATTTGGAATTACCATCATGATCTTCGTTACCTTTTCATCCAGTTCCTTTTCCTTTGTAGAAAGTTCCTCCAAACGTGCAGCATCTGCCGCCACCTGTTTTTTTACTTCTTCTGCTTCTTCCCTTTTTCCCTGTCCCATCAGAGCGCCAATCTGTTTTGAAAGCTTGTTCCTCTCGGCACGAAGCCTGTCCGCCTCCTGTTGTGTGGCTCTTCTTTCGGCATCCAGACAGATCACTTCATCAACCAGAGACAGCTTTTCATCCTGAAATTTATTTTTAATATTCTGCTTTACAAGATCCGGATTTTCCCTGACAAATCTTAAATCTAACATAATATCCTCCAGTGTGTTTACTTTAAAACCTTCAATTAATCAATTTTATGACAGTATTGATTATTTTGCAAGGGTTTTTAAAACTATTCTGTAATTTTATCTCCGTTTATAGCCTTTTTCAATGCTTCCTGTTCTTCCTCTGACAGATTAATCGACGATTCTCCCATAATAATCTCTTTTGCATAGGAAAAACATCCTTCTCTGCTGTACATGGAAGTTACAATCACGCCATTGTCATTCTGATCCAGAAGTGCAAGCGCATAACTGAGTTTTCCACTCATTTCACGAAATGCATCATATTTTACCAGACCCGCCTTCTGATAGGAATTCTGCACGATATTCTGAAGACTGTTAAGTTCCCTTCTTTTATCCCGGTCCGCCTCTTCCAGAATCTCAATCCTGTCAAATTGTTTCATCAGAATCTCTTCCATGGATTCCATGTTTTTTCCTTTCATAAAACTGTCGTAAGCTTTCCGCATTTTTTTCATTTTTACAATGCAGACAATATACAAAATGATCAATACAATCATTATTGTTGAAATTCCAATCATAATATATGCAGGATCAATCCCATATGACATCAGATAATTCAATATAGGGCTGTTCATTTTATTCCTCCGTATTCTTTCTATATGTGTCTTATGTCTACTTAATCAATATTTCCATCAAACGTTCCAGTTCTTCCATAGAATAATATTCAATTTCAATTCTACCTTTTTTTTCATCTTTTCGATTAATTGAAACCTTTGTTCCAAGTGAAACCTTCATTTTTTCTTCAAGATCCTGAAATACTGCATCCTGCTGAAAGTCCTTCTCTTTCTTTACCGGTTTTTCTTTTCCAATATTTTTTACCAGTTTTTCAACTTCTCGTACACTTAACTTCTCATTATATACTTTATTTGCAATCTGAAACTGCAGATCCGGATCTTCAATGGCTAACAAAGCACGGGCATGTCCGGTAGACAGCATTTCATCTATTACCATCTGCTGTACTTTTGCGTCCAGTTTCAAAAGTCTCATGGAATTTGTCACTGCTGTTCTGCTTTTTGCCACACGTTCTGCAATTTCCTCCTGGGTCAGATGAAACTCACCCAAAAGTCTCTTATATGCTGCTGCTTCCTCTATAGGATTCAGATTTTCTCTTTGAATATTTTCAATCAAAGAAATTTCTACAATTTCCTGTTCTGACATTTTCCGGATCACTACGGGTATTTCTTTCAAACCAGCAAGTTTTGCAGCTCTCCATCTTCTTTCTCCTGCAATAATTTCATAATAATTGTCCTTTTCCTGCACGATCAGCGGCTGTAGTATTCCAAACTGACGAATAGAATCCGCCAGCTCTTCCAACGCCTGTTCATCAAATCTTTTTCTTGGCTGTTCTCTGTTCGGTTCAATTTGATTAACATTAAGTTTTATTTCTGCAGGTTTTTCTATAATTTTTTCAATTACTTTTTCTACAACCTTTGTCTTTTTCCCGCTCTCCGGCATTTTTCCATTGTCAGGTATCAAACTGTCCAGGCCTTTTCCAAGTCCTCCTCTTTTTACTCCCATTCTTCCTCTCCTTTATGAAGCACTTCCTGCGCCAGTAAACGATAACTTTCAGCACCTGCAGATCTTGTATCATACAGATTAATCGGAAGTCCATGACTTGGCGCTTCGGCAAGTCGCACATTTCTTGGAATAATTGTTTTATAAATATTCTGATGTAAATATCCTTTCACATTTTCCACCACCTGAAGAGAAAGGTTTGTTCTGGCATCATACATGGTAAATACAGCTCCTTCAATCTCAAGATCCGGATTTAAGCGTTCCTGTACCAGTTCAATGGTGCGAATTAACTGACTCAGCCCTTCCAGGGCATAATATTCGCATTGAATTGGCACGAGAACTGTATCCGCAGCTGTCAATGCATTCACTGTAAGCATATTTAAAGAAGGTGGACAATCTATAATCAAAAAATCATATTGATCTCTGATTTTCTTTATTTCTCTTTTTAATATGTACTCTTTTTCTTCGATACCGATCAGTTCAATCTCCGCACCTGCAAGGTTGACATCAGAAGGAAGCAGATATTGATGATCTATTTCAGTCTTTACAAGACATTCTTCAATTGTGCATTCTCCAAGAATCATATCATAAACACTGTATTCTACAGAGTTTTTATCAATTCCAAGTCCGCTGGTCGTATTTCCCTGCGGATCAATATCGATTGTCAGTACTTTTTGTCCGATTTCCGACAGACAGGCAGATAGATTAATTGCTGTTGTTGTTTTTCCAACTCCGCCTTTCTGATTCGCTATCGCAATAATTCTTCCCACGTATTTCTCCTTTATATAAACAACACTTAGTTCCTGTAAATCTGGAGTTTTGTTCTTTTTGTTGCTTATTATATAGTTATTCTGCTGATGCCTGCTTCCGCTTCGCTCCAGTTGACGACATTATATAATTAAGGAAGCTCGCTGATGCTCGCGCAGGTCATCATCTTCCGCTTCGCTCCAGTTGATGACATTATATAATAAGGAAGCTCGCTGATGCTCGCGCAGGTCATCATCTTCCGCTTCGCTCCAGTTGATGACATTATATCACAAGTATGTTTCACGTGAAACATTTTTTTAAGTATCATTACAAAATTTATATATTATTCACACGTTATTCGATATCTGCCTGACACAAACAGATAATTCCGGAAAACCTGTCAAAAGGCTCCGGTACTAAAAATAAATATTCTACCTTCTTAAAAACAGTTACGGTTTCTGCAACGCAAAGGAACTAACGCAGTGGGAATATTCCTTATCACTTCTACTAAGAATAAAAAAATATGCGGTAAAAGAAATCCACAAAATAGAAAATTCTTTGATTATTCCTGTTAAAGCTTATCTGTTCGCACCAGGTCTTACCAACTGTATAAATATAAAAACCAAAAAAAACAACAATATTTTCAGCATACTTTGATTTTATAAATCATTTCCCATAAAGAAAAGTTAAACATAAAAATAATAATTCATTATATAAAAATTTACAATACAAAACTCATAAAATATAAATGTTTCACGTGAAACATTTTTTTCCTTATATCACATTATTTTTTTATAAAAATATGATTTTTTTATTTACAACAAAAAACTTTGTCCTGAAAAATTTTTCAGTCTGATGAATTTCCTATTGAAGTAAGTACCCATATAGTATACAATCATAATAAAAAGGAGGTATCCATACACTTATGAACAAAAAAATTACTACAACTCTTTCACTTATAGGAATTTCATTTACCTCTTTTATAAGTCTTTCCGCAATCAATAAAGCAATTGAAAAAATTGCAACTTCCAAGAAACTACTGAATTCTAAAAACAAGGAAATCTATCACTGGAGATTTGGTAATATCAGTTACAGTGTAACAGGAGAAGGAAAACCTGTCCTTTTGGTACATAATTTAAAAGAAGACAGTTCTTCCATAGAATGGTCCGAAATTATACCAAAACTGTCCAAAACGAATACGGTCTACGCCATAGATCTTCTTGGCTGCGGTCTGTCTGACAGGCCGGATATTACATATACCAGTTACATGTACAGCCAGCTTATGAATGATTTTATCCGGAATATTATCAAAAAAAAGACAAGTATTGTTACAACCGGAAAATCTGCATCTTTTGTATTGGATGCCTGCAGTATTAATGAAGAAGTCTATGAAGAATTAATCCTGATTAATCCGGAAAATATTCGAACTCTTCACAAAACTCCATCCAAACGTACAAAAACAGCAGCATTTCTTTTGAAAATGCCCTCCATCGGCACATTTATCTATCATATGATTACTTCAAGAAATATGGTTGCGGAAAATTTTGAAAAAAGATATTACTATGACAAAGAACAGATTCCGGAAGCTCTGTATGATTATTACTATGAATCCAGTCATCTGGGAGGAAAAGATTCCAGAAATCTGTATGCCAGTCTTGTAGGAAGATATACAAATGCAAATATTATACATACATTAAAAGAAATCAATAAAAACATTCATATTCTGGCAGGCAGCGAGATCCCTGATATTAAAACCATTATAAAAGATTATCAATATTATAATCCTGCCATTGAAGCAGAATATATTGATTATACAAAAGAACTTCCTCAGCTGGAATCACCGGAAGAAATTCTGAAATACATCAATCTCTATCTATGCAATGATTAAAAATTTGTTTTTATAAAACAGGGCTGTCACAGAAGAAGTAAAGCTCATCCCTTTGTGCAGCCCTTGATATTTATACAGTTTAAAGCGGATTTTTCAACGCCGTCCCTGCTTTCCTTGGAAATTTTTTCGGACATCCGCCGACTTTTTGAATACACACAAAAGATCTGCGTATATCTGTTCCTGGAAGATTATAATTCCTGCATTCTCTGATTCTGCCTCCAAGAAGAAATATCGCTGATTTTGCCTTTTCCATTTCTTCTTTAATCTCACCTGACTTATAAGAAATAAATTCTCCTCCAATTTTCACATAAGGCAGACAATATTCCGCTAAAACAGACAGGTTCGCTACCGCACGGGAAACACATATTTCATACATTTCTCTTCTTTTTCCGGTCTTCGCATAATCTTCTGCTCTCCCATGTATGGTTTCAATCTGCTTCAAATCCAAAACATCGATTATCTCATTTAAAAAATCAATTCTCTTCTTTAAAGAATCCAAAAGAGTAACTTTTAAATTTGGAAACATAATTTTCAGCGGAATACCGGGAAATCCGGCTCCTGTCCCAACATCCAGCAGATGATCCACATCCTTCATATTTTTTTCTTTTGTTATCAACAGGCTGTCCACAAAATGTTTCTGTACGACATCCTCAAAATCTGTAATTGCGGTCAAATTCATAAACTGATTCCATTTTATCAGGTATTCATAATAATCATAAAACTGTCTGATCTGTATTTCATTAATATCCAGATCCAGATTTCTGATTTTTTGTTCTATATAATCCAGTTTCTCCATCATACTGTATTCTCCTGCCCTCTCTTCTGTTCCAGATACACGAGCAGTACCGATATATCCGCCGGAGATACGCCAGCTATTCGTGAAGCCTGACCAATCGATATAGGTTTACATAATTTTAATTTTTGAACTGCCTCCAGACGCAGACTGCCAACATCATCATAATCAAGATCCTCAGGGATTCTTCTCTGTTCCAGCTTTTGAAACTGTTCCACCTGTTTTAACTGGCGTTTGATATATCCATCATACTTGATATCAATTTCTACCTGCTCTGTAACATCCAGGGGCAGATCCGGTCTGTCCTTATCAATCTCTGATAAATATTCATATTTTATCTCCGGACGACGAAGAATCTCCGCCAGAGAAGCAGCCGTCTTCAGTTTCATGCTTCCATATTTTTCAAGAAGATGTTGAACAGAAGCATTTGCACCCATCATCGTTTTTTCAAGACGCTCTTTTTCTTTTTTAATCTGTTTCTTTTTATGCATCAACCTCTGATATCGTTCCTCTGATATCAGTCCCACCTGATATCCCAAAGGAGTCAAACGCTGATCCGCATTATCCTGCCGAAGTAAAAGACGATATTCCGATCGGGAAGTCATCATCCTGTATGGTTCATGATTTTCTTTTGTTACGAGATCATCAATCAAAACTCCTATATAACCTTGTGAACGATCAATCACAATCTGTTCTTTTCCAAGAATTTCCATAGAAGCATTAATTCCTGCCACAAGTCCCTGGCACGCCGCCTCCTCATACCCGGAACTTCCGTTGAACTGCCCTCCGCTGAACAGACCCTTTATCTTTTTAAACTCAAGAGTTGGATAAAGCTGCTGCGGATTAATACAGTCGTATTCAATCGCATAAGCATTTCTTACAATCTTCGCATGTTCCAGCCCAGGCACAGAATGGTACATCTCATGCTGTACATCCTCCGGAAGAGAACTGGACATTCCTCCTACATACATCTCACTGGTATATCTTCCTTCCGGCTCAATAAAAACCTGATGTCTGTTTTTATCGGAAAACCGTACTACTTTATCCTCAATAGACGGACAATATCTTGGTCCGGTCCCTTCAATTTTCCCTGAATACAGGGGAGAACGATCCAGATTTGAACGGATAATATCGTGAGTTTCTTCATTTGTATAAGTCAGCCAGCAGGATATCTGTTCAATCTGTACCGTTTCCGGATCTGTTTCAAAAGAAAAAGGTACTACCCTTTTATCTCCAAACTGCTCCTCCATTTTACTGTAATCAATGGTCCTTCCGTCAATCCTTGCCGGAGTTCCTGTCTTAAACCGACACATTTCAATACCCAGATTTTTCAGAGAATCCGTCAGATAATTTGCAGCCTGCAGGCCATTGGGCCCTGTATGCACACTGACATCCCCATAAATACACCTCGCTTTTAGATAAGTCCCGGTACAGAGAATAACAGCTTTTGCATGATATACAGCGCCGGAATAAAGACGCACCCCTGTCACCTGCCCGCTCCTTGTCAAAATGTCCGTCACTTCCGCCTGTACGATCTGAAGATGATCCGTTTTCTCCAGAACCATACGCATGGCACGGCTGTATTCTGCCTTGTCAGCCTGAGCGCGAAGAGAATGTACTGCAGGCCCTTTTGATACATTTAACATTTTTGACTGAATAAAAGTTCTGTCAATAATTTTTCCCATCTCCCCGCCAAGTGCATCCAGTTCTCTGACCAGATGCCCTTTGGAGCTTCCTCCAATATTTGGATTACACGGCATCAGCGCAATACTGTCTACACTGACTGTAAATACAACAGTCTCAAGACCCAGTCTTGCACAGGCAAGCGCCGCTTCACATCCGGCATGCCCTGCACCCACTACAATTATATCTGCATATTCCTCTACAAACGGCATACTTCTCCTCCATAACAGTTCTGAATCTGCCTGAAAACTTTCCTGTCCTGTAAAAATTTCCAGGCCAGATTCCATGTCCAGTTACTTACCTGTACAGAATTTACTGAAAATTTCATTTATCAGATCTTCTCCCATGGATTCACCAAGAATTTTTCCCAGCGATTCATAGGCATCAGTCAGGTCTATTGAAAAAAAGTCCTCCGGCATTCCGGATTCAATACTTTCTCTCACCTTCTTAAGACTCTCTTTTGCCTCTTCCATTGCAGTTCTTTGTCTCACATTTGTAAGATATACTTCATCATTATAAGAAATCTTTCCGTTGAGAAACATCTCTTCCAGAAGATCTGCAAACGTATCAAGCCCTGATTCCTCTTTTGCAGAAATAGATACCAGAGGTCCGGAAAATATTTTACGCATCACTTGGGCATCTGTTACTGAAGGAAGATCTGTTTTATTCAAAAGCATAATGACTCTCTGCCCTTCCAAAAGCGACAGGATCTCTTTGTCATTTTCATCTAATTCCGTAGAACTGTCAACTATATAAAGTACCAGATCTGCATCTTTTAACGATTCCTTTGCCTTATCTACGCCAATCTTCTCCACCGGATCTTCCGTTTTCCGGATTCCTGCAGTATCCACAATATTCAGAATCAGATCTCTGATTCGAATCTGCTCTTCCAGCGTATCTCTTGTTGTTCCGGCTATCTCTGTAACAATTGCCCTTTCATTTCCTGTTAATGCGTTCAAAAGAGAAGATTTTCCCGCATTGGGTTTCCCAATGATGACCGTTTTTATCCCTTCCTTCAAAATTTTTCCCTGATCCGCATTTATCAACAGTTCTTCTGTTTTTTTAATAAGGTTTTCCACCTTTTCGTGCAGCTTTTCCGGATAACCATCCAGACTGATATGTTCCGGATCATCAAGAGCTGATTCAATAAAAGCAATCTCATAGATGATCTGTTCCCGGATCTTTTGAATCAGCCTGAGAACAGATCCGCAAAGCTGATTGACCGAACTCTTCAACGCGTATTCATTTTTTGCCTGAATCACATCCATAACTGCTTCAGCCTGGGACAGATCAATTCTTCCATTTAAAAATGCCCTTTTTGTAAATTCTCCAGGTTCTGCAGCCCTTGCACCCTTTTTAATTACCAGTTCCAGGATCCTTCTCGTCACATATACTCCGCCGTGACAGTCAATCTCCACTGTATCTTCTGACGTATAACTGCGGGGACCTCTCATGAGAAGAATAATAACTTCATCAATCATCTCCTCTCCATCCATGATCCATCCATAATGCATCGTATACGCATGCTGTTCTGTTATCCTCTTTTCTTTCTTTCCAGGCCGAAATATTTTCTCCACAATCTCAAAAGATTTATTTCCGCTGACTCTTACAATTCCAATTCCGGATCCTGCCATCGCCGTCGCAATTGCTGCAATCGTATCGCACTGATTCATTTTTAATCTCCCATAACATCCCTGAATAAAATCTGTCCGCTAATCCCAAGTATACAAATTCTTCTACAGGAAAAAAGGGACGCTTATTCGCGTCCCCCACCCTTTTTACTATGATTCCGATTATAATTCTTATTATTTCCATAACGTCTTCTGCGATTATTATTGTTCTCCCGAACTTTAACACCTTCTTTTAAAGACACAACTACACGCCGGAACGGTTCTTCACCCTCGCTGTGCGTTTCCACAAATTTATCATTCTGAAGCGCTGAATGAATCACCCTTCTTTCGTAAGGATTCATTGGCTCAAGTGTGACGGTCCTGCCTGTTCTTTTCACTTTAAAAGAGATATTCTTTGCCAGATTTTCCAGCGTATCTTTCCTTCTCTGACGATAATTTTCTGTATCAACTTTTATACGGACATATTCTTCACAGTCTTTATTTACCACAAGACTGACCAGATACTGAAGAGAATCCAGTGTCTGTCCTCTCTTACCGATCAGAACTCCCATATCGTCTCCAGACAGATCAATATTCATGACCTTTTCTTCTGTGTTCTCCACAATATTTACATTCACACTGATCTGCATTGCTTTAAACACCTGATCCATGAATTCCTCTGCCTTTTCCCTGGCATTCAAAATCTTACGGGCACGGATCTTTGCAGGCCTGCTTCCAATTCCAAGAAATCCGCTGCTGCCTTTATCAATTACTTCATATTCAAAATTTTCCGTAGTTGCTCCCAGTCTGACTTTTGCATCTGTAATTGCATCATCCAGAGTTTTAGCTGAAAACTCTATATACTCCATTCCGATATTCCCCCTTACTTTTTCGTCTTTTCATTATACCTGGCGACCATTGCCGCTTTGGATGCCAGACTTCCTTCTTTATCAGAATTCTTATAATAGTTGGTAGACGCCTCCATTGCAGCTTTTCTTTCCTCATCCGTCATCGTTTTCTTCTTTCCTGCAGGCTCAATCGCTTTCACATTTGTCCTGGCGATATCATTGATCTTCTGAGGAGGAAGACCTTTCTTTTCACGGATCCTGTTATTCTTTTCCACATTTTTTTTGATAATGTCGTCCAGATCCAGCCTGTCCATATATTTATTGATTGCCCACTGCTGAATACCGCGGACAACCGCACCCATAATCCAGTAAAGTCCCATACCTGCGGGAAGTGTAAAACAGAACCAGGCAGACATCAAAGGCATCATCATATTCATGGACTTCATGGTGGCATTCATGGTATCATTACTGTCTCCTGAAGACGGCTGAGGCATCATCTTAACATTCAGCCACTGAGTAAATGCTGCAAGAAATGGAACAAGGATCGCGCCGATCAGCATCAGGACAGACCCTGCTGCAAGTGCAGATCTTGCAATATTCCAGGGCGAATTGGCAATATTAATACCAAAATTGTTCATATGATTGATGGATACCTGCGTTGACCGGATCAACTCCTCCATCTCAGGAAATTTATCAATCAGCATCTGCCAGGTAGCAGTACCGGAATCCTGGAGCTTATACAGAACATCAATGATCGTATTTACCTGAGTGAAGTCTTTTCCTTCAATATACATCCTTCCATTGGTACTGAGTTCTTCCATAAACGCAGAACCGCCAGGAGCTGCCATAATCTGATTTGCAAGCTGAACAAAAATATCCTTTATACCGTTTACATAAGCCGGTACATTCATAATTACCCGGTAAAGAGCAAACAAAATCGGCATCTGAATGATAAGCTGCAGGCAGCTGCCTGTAGGAGACACCCCGTATTTTGCATAAACTGCCTGCGTCTCCTCATTCATCGCCATCATGGACTGATTGTCTTTTTTATTTTTATACTTCTTCTGAATTTCCTGAAGTTCAGGATTCATCTTAGCGGATAATTTGGAAAACTTCTGCTGCTTTATGGTAAGCGGAAGCATCAGAAGATAGATGATCACGGTAAACAGAATAATACACAGACCTATATTCTGGATTCCAAATACTCCATTTAAAAAATTGAACAATACATTCATGATCCATCCCAGGATCCTTGCAACATCGCCAATAATAAACGTATTGTTCTGGGTTAATAAAATACCTGCCAAAATAGACCTCCTTATGTCATGGATCTTCCATCCACAACCTGCATTTGCCCACCGGTTCTCTCATCCTGTTATGGAACCGGATCATATCCTCCTCTGGAAAAAGGATTACACCTTAAAATCCTCCATACTGCCAGAAATCCGCCTTTTATCGCTCCATATTTTTCTATGGCTTCCAGTCCATATGCGGAACAGCTTGGATAATAAGGACATTTTGTGTTTTTTAACGGTGATAAATACTTCTGATAACATTTGATCAGAAAAACCAGAATCTGTTTCATCTTAGTATTCCGTGAAGCTTTCCCAGGTGAAGCAGCGCACTTTCAATCTCCTGGCAGGTTTTATCCTTTGCGCTCCTTCTTGCAACTACTACCATGTCCAAACCACTATTGAACAGTTCTTCCTTTATTCGATAACTCTCTCTGATCAGTCGGGTAATTCTGTGTCTGACGACACTGTTGCCGACCTTTTTACTGACTGAAATACCCAGACGGTTTCCGTCCGTCCCATTGTTCAGCAGATACATGACAAGATACCGATTCGCATAAGATTTTCCTTCTGCATATACTTTTCTGAAATCCTGATTACGCTTCAGTGATTCTGAAAATTTCATGGATTCTCCTTATAAATGCCTAGAAGAAAAGGCCACATATATGCGGCCTACGCTGATAATTTTTTTCTTCCTTTTGATCTTCTGGCTGCTAAAACTTTTCTTCCACCTGGAGTACTCATTCTTGCTCTAAAACCATGAACCTTTGCTCTGGAGCGTTTTTTAGGCTGAAATGTCATTTTCATAATCAGGGCACCTCCTTACCATTCTATATTTGTTAAAAAACACTATTTCAAGTATACGCAGACAACAGGAAAAAGTCAAGTAAATCTGCATATTTTTTAATCCTTCGTACAGTTCCGGACCTTATTCCACCAGATTTCCACGAGTTATCCACCGAAATGTGTATAACTTGTGGATAAATCATCCATATATCCACGCTCTTTTCACGGACAAATCAGATAATTGTTGATATCTTTGAAAATTTATTGTATTATGTAATTTGAGAGATTAGCATTACAATACAATTCAGGAGATAAGGATATGGATACACAACTGGAACTGTTAAGTGAAAAATGGAAAGATATTCTACAGACCATCCGTCAGGACAACGGACTCTCAGATGTCGCTTTTAAAACATGGCTTTTACCTTTAAAAATCTTTCGGATTGAAAATAATACTGTAAAAATAACAGCTCCATTTGAACAGGCCGTTACATATATAGAAAATAAATATAAAACATTTCTCTATGTTGCAGTGGCCGAAGCCATGGGTACAGAATATGAGATAAAGATCATAACCGAAGAAGAGGCTGAAAAAGAAAAACCCCTGATTCCTCAACCCGGAAAAAATCCATCTCCTGCTTCTGAAACCGGTAAAACCAAGCATACCAATCTGAATCCAAAATACACATTTGAAACATTTGTCATCGGAAGCAACAACCGATTCGCCCATGCTGCTTCCGTAGCAGTAGCGGAATCTCCTGGAAAAGAATACAATCCTCTCTTCCTGTACGGAGGCGTGGGACTGGGCAAAACTCATCTGATGCATTCCGTTGCCCATTATATTCTTCAGAGAGACGCTTCCAAAAAAGTACTGTATGTCACTTCGGAAGTGTTTACCAATGAACTGATCGATTCAATCCGTAACGGCAATAACACCAGTATGACCAAATTTCGGGAAAAATATCGGAATATCGATGTCCTCCTGATTGATGATATTCAGTTTATTATAGGAAAGGAAAGTACACAGGAAGAATTTTTCCATACATTTAATGCACTTCACGGTGCCAATAAACAGATCATTGTCTCCAGTGACCGACCGCCGAAGGATCTGGAAACACTGGAAGCAAGACTGCAGTCCCGATTTGAATGGGGCCTGATTGCTGATATCTCTTCACCTGACTATGAAACCAGAATGGCTATTCTCAGAAAAAAGGAAGAAATTGACGGATATAACATTGATGATGAAGTGATCCGTTACATTGCCACAAATATCAAATCCAATATCCGGGAGCTGGAAGGAGCCCTGAACAAACTGGTTGCGCTTTCCAACCTCGAAAAAAGAGAAATCAATATCTCCATGGCAGAGGAAGTATTAAAAGACATCATCTCTCCCAACAACAAAAGAGAAGTAACTCCTCAGGTTATCCTTGACGTAGTAGCGGATCATTTCGGCGTCTCTTCAGCAGATATTGTAGGAGGAAAGAGAAATTCGGAGATTGTCACACCCAGACAGATTGTCATGTATCTGTGTCGGGAGATTACTGACACCTCCTATAAAAATATTGGCATCCTTCTTGGAAATCGGGATCATTCCACCGTCATCAGCGGAGATAACAAGATTCGCGAAAAACTGAAAAAAGATGATGGAAAGCTGAAAAACAACATCGATATCATTCGTAAGAAACTGAGTACCGGTTAAATATTCCTGTACAGGCCCTATACAATAGGAAGAAACTCCTTCCTGTTTAATCACATTTTCATGTGATTTGTATGTGAACAGACGGTAGATAATATGTGGAAAAGTTTAAAACTTTTTCGAAGGTGTTTATAACTGTTCATAACCAGGCAGCCTGTCCCTGAGATTTCCACATACTTTTCTTTTTGTTTTTTCCTTTATTTTCAAGGGGGTTCAGGCTTATTCACAAATCCACATCCCCTACTGCTATTAAGACGAATTTATACCATGATATACATGAATGAACACACCGAAAGGAGTTATTCACATGAAACTGATCTGTTCAAAATCTAATCTTCAAAAAGGAGTTAATATCGTATCGAAAGCAGTTCCTTCCAAAACAACCATGTCTATTCTGGAATGCATTTTGATCGATGCATCTGCCAATGAAATCAAACTTACTGCCAATGACATGGAATTGGGTATTGAAACAAAAATAGAAGGGGATATTCTTCAGAAAGGAATTATTGCCATTGATGCCAAAGTATTTTCTGAAATTGTCCGGAAGCTTCCAGATAATGACGTTACAATAGAAAGTGACAGTAATTATCAGATATCTATTACCTGTGAAAAAGCCCACTTTCACATATCAGGAAAATCAGGGGAAGACTTTTCCTATCTTCCTTACATAGAAAAAACAGATTTTATCTGCCTTTCTCAATACACACTGAAAGAAGTAATCCGACAAACGATTTTCTCTATTGCCGATAATGACAACAATAAACTGATGACAGGAGAATTATTCGAAGTTCATGATAATGAATTCAAAGTGGTTTCTCTGGATGGTCACAGGATTTCAATCAGAAAGATTGAATTAAAAGATTCTTACTCGGATAAAAAGGTAGTAGTACCTGGTAAATCTCTTCAGGAGATCAGTAAGATTCTGTCAGGAGAAACAGAGGATGAAGTCCATATTTTCTTTACCAGTAATCATATTGTATTTGAATTTGATACAACAACGGTAGTTTCCAGACTGATCGAAGGAGAATACTTTAAAATTAATCAGATGCTTTCCAGTGATTATGAGACAAAATTTGTCATCAATAAGAAAGAACTGTTAAGTTGTATTGATCGTGCCACGCTTCTGGTAAAAGAGGGAGACAAAAAACCAATCATATTTACGATCACAGATGGAAATATGGAGATCAGAATTAATTCTCAGCTTGGTTCCATGAAGGAAGAAATCGATATTGAAAAAGAAGGAAAAGATATTATGATCGGATTTAATCCGAGGTTTTTGATTGATGCACTCCGCGTCATAGATGATGAGAATGTGACAGTGTATATGGTAAATCCCAAAGCTCCGTGTTTTATCAGAGACGAAGAACAAAAGTTTATTTATTTGATTCTGCCGGTAAATTTTAATTCTGCAGTTGGTTAATAAGGAAATATATTATGTTGACGATACGATTGAAAGATGATTATATAAAGCTTGGCCAGGCATTAAAGGCAGCGGGTGTGGCAGGTTCCGGAGTCGATGCAAAGCATATGATTCAGGAAGGGCTTGTACAGGTAAATGGTGAAACAGAATATCAGAGAGGAAAGAAGCTTTATGACAAAGATCTGATTGTATATGACGGCGAAACAATTCAGGTCATAAAGTAATGATTTGGTGTGGCTTATGATCATAAAATCCATGAGTCTTCAGAATTATCGGAATTATAAGACCCTTTGTCTTGATTTTGATCCGAATACCAATATATTTTATGGTGATAACGCACAGGGTAAGACAAATATTCTTGAAGCAGTCTATGTAAGCGGAACAACGAAATCACACAGAAGCTCTAAGGACCGGGAAATGATCTGTTTTACGGAAGAAGAGGCACATATCTGTACTTTGATGGAAAAAAGGGGAATCGAACATAAGATTGATATGCATCTTCGGAAGAACAGATCAAAGGGAATTGCCATAGATGGAATTCCCATAAAAAAGGCCAGTGAGCTGTTTGGTATGATTCATTTTGTATTTTTTTCTCCTGAAGATTTAAGCATGATCAAAAACGGACCGTCTGAAAGAAGGCGGTTCCTGGATATGGAATTATGTCAACTGGATAAAATCTATCTGCATCATCTGTCCAATTATAATAAGATTATACTTCAGCGCAACAGACTTTTAAAAGAAATTTTGTTCCGTTCTGATTACAGAGAAGTGCTGGATGTATTCAACATGCAGCTCGTGCAGTATGGAGTGCAGGTAATCCAGAGAAGAAGGCGTTTTACAAAAGAACTGAACCAGATGATCGGGCAGATTCATAATCATCTTACCGGGGGACGGGAACAGTTGACGTTGGGGTATGATTCAAATGCGGATGAGTATTCTTTTGAAACCATGCTGAAAGAAAATCTGGAAAGAGATCTGAAACAGAAAACGACAACGACAGGACCGCACAGGGATGATCTGTCATTTATAGTAAATGGAATTGATATTCGTAAATTTGGTTCCCAGGGACAGCAGAGGACGGCAGCGCTTTCATTGAAGCTGTCTGAAATCGAACTGGTAAAAAAGGTTACAGGCGATACTCCTGTTCTTTTACTGGACGATGTTTTGTCTGAACTGGACAGTAACAGGCAAAACTATTTATTAAACAGCATTCAGAACATACAGACCATGATTACCTGTACTGGACTGGATGAATTGATAAATAACCGGTTTTCAATCAATAAGATCTACCGGGTATTGGATGGAAAAGTAATTGTAGAAAATTGATGGTTATGGATAAACAGGAGGCAGATGAATGGGTATGGAAAATGTAGAATATGGTGCGGACCAGATTCAGATCCTGGAAGGACTTGAGGCAGTCAGAAAAAGGCCCGGAATGTATATTGATGATATATCTTTCAGAGGACTTCACCATCTGGTATATGAAATTGTAGATAATTCCATTGATGAAGCGCTTGCCGGATACTGCAGTCATATTCAGGTAACGATTCACAACGATAATTCGATTACTGTGCAGGATGACGGAAGAGGAATTCCTACAGGAATTAACCATAAAGCAGGAAAACCGGCGGTAGAGGTGGTATTTACCGTTCTTCATGCCGGAGGAAAATTCGGCGGCGGCGGATATAAGGTATCCGGCGGACTGCACGGTGTGGGTGCATCGGTGGTCAATGCGCTTTCTGAATGGCTGGAAGTAACGATCTGCAGCGAGGGAAAGCTGTACCGGCAGCGCTATGAGAGGGGAAAAGTATGTTATCCTCTGGAAGTGATCGGCACATGTAAGCCGAATCTTACCGGTACGACAGTCAGCTTTCTTCCGGATAAAGAAATGTTTGAAGTGACAGAATTTGATTTTAAGACGCTTCAGATCCGGCTTCGGGAGATGGCTTTTTTAACAAAAGGACTGAAAATTACGCTGACGGATGAAAGAGAAGATCCTGCCTATTCCAAAGTCTATCACTATGAGGGCGGAATTAAGGAATTTGTAAAGTACCTGAACAGAAGTACCACACCGATTTATGAGGATATTATCTACTGTGAAGGAATGAAAGACGGCGTTCAGGTGGAAGTGGCGTTTCAGCATAATGACTCTTATTCGGAAAACTGTTACAGCTTTGTTAATAACATCAATACTCACGAAGGCGGGACGCATCTGGCAGGTTTTAAGAGCGCGGTTACCAAAACCTTTAATGACTATGCAAGAAAAAACAAGCTTCTGAAGGATACGGAGAGTAATCTGTCCGGCGAGGATATCAGGGAAGGACTGACGGCAATTATCAGCATTAAGATCAGCGAACCTCAGTTCGGCGGACAGACAAAGCACAGTCTTGGCAATACCGAGGCGAGAAGTGCAGTGGATGGTATTGTGTCAGAAAGACTGACCATCTATCTGGAACAGAATCCCCAGGTGGCAAAGCAGATTCTGGAGAAATCCATTCTTGCTCAGCGGGCCAGGGAAGCAGCGCGGAAAGCGAGAGAACTGACCAGGAGAAAATCCGCCCTGGATGGATTTGCATTTCCGGGAAAACTGGCGGACTGTTCAGATAAAGATCCGGTAAACTGTGAGATCTATCTGGTGGAGGGAGATTCTGCAGGCGGTTCTGCGAAGACAGCAAGGAACCGCATGACCCAGGCGATTCTGCCTCTGCGCGGCAAGATTCTCAATGTGGAAAAGGCAAGGCTGGACAGAATCTATGGAAATGATGAAATTAAATCCATGATTTCCGCCTTTGGAACAGGAATTCACGAGGACTTTGATATTACGAAGCTTCGTTATCACAAGATTATTATTATGGCAGATGCCGATGTGGATGGGGCTCATATCAGTACGCTTCTCCTGACATTTATGTATCGTTTTATGCCGGAGCTGATCAAACAGGGATATGTATATCTGGCACAGCCTCCTCTTTTCAAGATTGAGAAGAATAAAAAAGTATGGTATGCATATTCAGAGGAAGAACTTGACAGGATTTTGACAGAGATCGGAAGAGAACAGAGCAATAAGATCCAGCGTTATAAAGGTCTGGGTGAGATGGATGCAGAACAGCTCTGGGAGACGACTATGGATCCTGAAAAACGGATCCTTTTGAGAGTTACCATGAATGAAGAGCAGTCTTCTGAAATTGATCTGACGTTTACTACCCTTATGGGTGATAAAGTGGAACCAAGAAAAGAGTTCATTGAAGCCAATGCAAAATATGTGAAAAATCTGGACATTTAAGCAGATAACGAGGAATAAAAAAGTATGGAAGATAATATTTTTGATAAAGTTCATGAGGTGGACCTGAAAGAGACCATGGAGGAATCCTACATCAGTTACGCCATGAGTGTCATTGCCTCCAGAGCGCTTCCGGATGTAAGGGACGGCCTGAAACCCGTACAGCGCAGGATCCTGTATTCCATGATCGAGCTGAATAACGGTCCGGATAAGCCTCACCGTAAATGTGCGCGTATCGTCGGTGATACCATGGGTAAATACCATCCTCATGGAGACAGCTCCATCTACGGCGCCCTTGTCAATATGGCGCAGGAATGGTCCACCCGCTATCCTCTGGTGGACGGCCATGGAAACTTTGGTTCCGTGGACGGCGACGGCGCGGCGGCCATGCGTTATACAGAGGCCCGTCTGAGTAAGATTTCCATGGAAATGCTGGCGGATATCAATAAAGACACCGTGGATTTTGGTCCCAACTTTGATGAGACGGAGAAAGAGCCCCTGGTGCTGCCGTCCAGATATCCGAACCTTCTGGTCAATGGAACGACCGGTATCGCCGTAGGTATGGCGACTAATATTCCGCCCCATAACCTCCGGGAGGTCATTGGAGCGGTAGTGAAGATCATCGATAACCGGATCGAGGAAGACCGGGAAACGCAGATCGAGGAGATACTGAATATCGTAAAAGGACCGGATTTTCCCACCGGCGCGGAGATCCTCGGCACGTCCGGCATCAATGAAGCCTACCGTACCGGACGCGGCAAGATCCGTGTCCGCGCGGTGAGCAATATCGAATCCATGCCAAACGGGAAGAACCGCATCATTGTCACAGAGCTTCCGTATATGGTGAACAAGGCCCGGCTGATCGAAAAGATCGCGGATATGGTCAAGGAAAAGAAGATCGACGGCATCACTTATATCAATGACGAATCCAGCCGGGAAGGCATGCGAATCAACATTGAACTGAGAAAGGACGTCAATCCCAATGTAATATTGAACCAGCTTTATAAACATACCCAGCTGCAGGATACCTTTGGGGTTATCATGCTGGCGCTGGTCAACAATGAACCAAAGGTGCTGAATCTTCTGGACATGCTGAAATACTACATCCTGCATCAGGAGGATGTGGTTACCAGAAGGGTCAAGTATGAACTGAACAAGGCAGAGGAACGGGCGCACATTTTGAAAGGCCTGCTCATTGCCCTGGACAATATAGACCGGGTCATCCAGATCATCCGGGGGTCCCAGACTGTCCAGATCGCCAAGACGTCCCTGATGGAAGAGTTCGGGCTGGACGACGTACAGGCCCAGGCCATCGTGGACATGCGCCTGCGCACGCTTACCGGACTGGAACGGGACCGTCTGGAAAAAGAATACAACGAGCTGATGGAAAAGATACAGTATTTAAAAGGAATCCTTGCAGACGAGAAAAAACTTCTGGGAGTGATCCGGGAGGAGATTCTGCTCATTTCTGATAAATATGGAGACGACCGTCGGACAAAGATCGGCTATGATGAATTTGATATCAGCATGGAGGATCTGATCCCGGTCAGCGACACGGTTATCACCATGACGCACCTTGGCTATATCAAGCGTATGACCGTGGATAATTTCCGGAGCCAGAACCGGGGCGGCAAGGGAATTAAGGGTATGCAGACAATAGAGGAAGATTTTATCGAAGAGATCTTCATGACCACGACGCATCATTATATTATGTTCTTTACGAATTTCGGAAGAGTGTATCGTTTAAAGGCGTACGAGATCCCGGAAGCGGGAAGGACGGCAAGAGGGACTGCCATTATCAATCTGCTTCAGCTTCAGGCCGGTGAGAAGATCACCGCTGTCATCAAACTGAAGGAATTTGACAATAACAGTTATCTTGCCATGGCAACAAAAGGAGGAATCATCAAAAAAACAGGCCTTTCGGATTTTGCCAATATCCGTAAGACCGGGCTTCAGGCCATCAGTTTAAGAGAAAATGACGAACTGATCGAAGTCAAGGTGACGGACGGCGACAAGGAAATGATCCTTGTGACCAGAAACGGCATGAGTATCCGCTTCCACGAAAGCAGGGTGCGTACCATGGGCCGTACCGCCATGGGCGTCATCGGAATGAGCCTGGAGGAAGGGGACGAAGTAGTCGCCATGCAGCTTCATACCCAGGGAGACTATCTTCTGATCGTATCGGAAGGCGGATACGGAAAGCGGACGCCCATGGAAGAATTCCATGCCCAGAACCGGGGCGGCAAAGGTCTGAAATGTTATAAGATCATGGATAAGACGGGCGCCGTGGTAGGCGCGAAGGCGGTAAACGACGACAATGAGATCATGATGATCACCAACGAGGGCATCATCATAAGGATCGGCTGCGAAGATATTTCCGTGCTGAAGCGGATCACCTCCGGCGTGAAGCTGATGAACGTGGATACAGAAGCCGGGATCAAGGTCGCCAACATCGCCAAAGTCCGTGAAGAAGTGAAGAACGAGCAGGAGGAAGAATCCGAAGGAGGACCGGAGGTGCAGCCGGAAGAAGGGTCAAAAGGAGATCCGGAAACACAGCTGGAAAAAAGGTCCGTGGAAATACCGGGAGTACAGCCGGAGGAAGAGACATAAGAGATGAAACGAATATGGTTGATCGTTCTTAAAAATATTCTGTCCGTTCCTTACTGGTATCTGAAGCTTATGTATTATGCGGCAGACAGCAGCCGGATTTCAGAAGAAAAGAAGCTGATTCTCTTTAAGGAGATCGTTTCCCGCGCCAACCGGGGAGGAAATGTGACGGTTCTTTCCCGCGGCGTGGAAAACGTTCCGAAAAGCGGCAGTTTTATGTATTTTCCAAACCACCAGGGCTTGTACGATGTGCTGGCCCTGCTGGACGGTTCTCCGCGCTTTTTTTCCGTGGTTATGAAAAAAGAACTGGAACATCTTCCGTTTCTGAATCTGATTTTCCGTATCATGGGCGCTCATTCCATCGACAGGGAGGATGTAAGGCAGTCCATGAAAGTGATTCTGAAGGTCAGCCAGGAAGTAAAGGAAGGAAAGAATTTTCTTATATTTCCGGAAGGTACGCGCTCCAAAAAGCCCAATGCGGTGGGGAGCTTTAAAGGCGGTTCCTTTAAAAGCGCCACAAAAGCGAGATGTCCCATCGTTCCCGT
The DNA here is from genome assembly GCA_910583615.1 of uncultured Lachnospiraceae bacterium. GTDB lineage: Bacteria > Bacillota > Clostridia > Lachnospirales > Lachnospiraceae > Hominiventricola. The sequence goes on from CAJTXP010000056.1 coordinate 23,280, forward strand.
ATGTATCCGGGATGCCTGGAAAGTATTTGATACCGGGTCTACGGCCCCGGTTACTGTAGAAGTAAATTATCTGAAGCCTTTATATTATGAAGAATATAAGGATATGAAAACGACGGAGATCGCGGAAGAGGTGGAAAAACGGATTCAGGAGGTTCTGAACAGATCATGATTTCTTTTAAAAACAGGATATTCCTGTTGACTTTACTGACTGCGGTCCTGATACTGAACGGATGTTCGAAAAGCGAACCGGCGGACCCTGTGCCCATCGAGACCTTTCAGATGGTCCCTTCGTCGGACGACGTGGAGGATTATCTGGAGCTTCTGGAAGAATATGAAGAAGAAACGGACCAGTGGTTCCAGGTTACTTCGAAAGAAATCCGGGACAAATATGATATTCGTATCTTTAAGTCGGATACGACCTGCAGTAGTTTATTATTGTATGAAGGCGAGTTGTATCCCCTGGGGCCATGTTTGGGCGGCTACGGAGTCACATCCTTTGCCGTGGCCGACTTAAATGAGGACGGAGCATTTGAACTGTATTTTACCTGTTCCTGGGGTTCCGGCATTCCGCGCTCTGAAATTGGCTATTTTGACAGCGCGGAAAAAGAAACCGTCATGTTTGACGCTTCCTACTGGATGCAGGAGCTGCTTCTGGAAGCGGATGATTCTGATCTCCTGTGCGTATACGATGCAAAAGCCAGCGTCAATTCTTTTGTTGATATTGAAATGTCCCCGGAAGAAAAGGTCGGATCGGTGGCCTTTGATTCCGGAACGATACGGTTTTTTGAGGATTGAAACAAATTGATTCAAATTCTGAAAAAATAATAAAAAAGTAGTTGACAAGTGTTTCTGTATTTAGTATAATAACCCATGCGTCATGATTTGACGTGTCCGGAGAAATACTCAAGTGGCTGAAGAGGCGCCCCTGCTAAGGGTGTAGGTCGGGTGACCGGCGCGAGGGTTCAAATCCCTCTTTCTCCGTTTCTTTTCTGCAAAAAAGTCGATGTCAAAAAAACTTGAAAAAAAGTAAAAAAAGGTATTGACAATGCGGAAGAGATCTGATAAGATGTTCAAGTCGCTGTGAGAGCGGCGGAACAAAAACATGAACCTTGATAATTAAACAGTGTT
>CAJTXP010000057.1 GCA_910583615.1 uncultured Lachnospiraceae bacterium
AAGGGACGCAGCGGTACTAAGGGCGCAAAACACGCGCCCTAAGGACCGGCGCCCTCCAATGGGTCTTCCAGGATGGTTCGATTGCACCGGTCGCCTGGGCAGGTATGAATTCCCTGCGCCTCATCCGGGCATACTGTTTATGAGGTGATACTATGACGAAACTGACGGAACATTATGAAGAAAACGTCTCCGCCCTGCGCAGAATTCTGGACTCGGACCGGAATTTCGACATCCTGGAAAAACATCTGCTGGTTGCCGGTCATGCCGCCAGCCTGTTTTTCATCGACGGGCTGGTAAAGGACGACATTCTGGAAAAGCTGATGGAATATTTTTACAGCCTGGAGCCTGCTGATTTTCCGGATTCCATTGACCAGTTCCAGATCCAGAATCTTCCGTATATTGAGACGGAAATACTGACCGATATGGATGAGGTACTGAAAAACCTGCTCTCCGGAGTTCCCTGTCTGTTCCTGAACGGGCTTCCGGACTGCCTTGCCATCGACTGCAGAACTTATCCAGCCCGCAGTGTGGAAGAACCGATGAAGGACCGGACCCTTCGGGGCTCCCGCGACGGCTTTGTGGAAACCGTCGTCTTCAACACCGCCCTGATCCGGCGACGGATCCGCTCTCCAAAGCTCTGTATGGAAATGCAGACCGTCGGCGAAAGCACGCGCACGGATATTGTTTTGTGCTATATGGAAGACCGCGTGGACCGGCAATGTCTGGAACGGCTGAAAGAACGGATATCATCCATTCATATAGATTCGCTCACCATGAATCAGGAAAGCCTGGCAGAACTTCTTCTGCCGCGCCGCTGGTTCAACCCTTTTCCCAAATACCATATGACCGAACGTCCGGATACTGCCTCCGCATCCATACTGGAAGGCAATATCGTATTGCTGGTGGACAATTCTCCTTCTGCACTGATTCTTCCAACCACTCTTTTTTCCATCATGGAAGAGGCAAACGATTATTACTTTCCTCCCATTACCGGCACTTATCTCCGTTTATCCCGTGCCCTGATCATGATGATCTCACTGATATTGACTCCATTCTTCCTGCTTCTGATGCAGAATCCCGGATGGATTCCCGACGGCTTCCGGTTTATTCAGGTACAGGATACCGTCAACATCCCGTTGATCTGGCAGTTCCTTCTGCTGGAGCTTGCCATCGACGGGCTGCGGCTTGCCGCCATTCATACGCCTGACATGCTGAGCACGCCGCTCTCTGTCATTGCCGGCCTGGTTATTGGTGAATTCGCAGTCAACTCCGGCTGGTTCAATGCAGAAGTCATGCTCTATATGGCATTTGTCACCATTGCCAATTATTCTCAGTCCAATATAGAACTGAACTATGCGATCAAATTCATGCGCATCCTGCTGCTTCTTCTGACCTGCTGGTTCGGTCTGACCGGTTTTATCGCCGGCATACTCATTATTTTTATCAGTCTCTTAAGCTGCAGGACTTTCTCCGGACGTGGGTATCTGTACCCGCTGATTCCCTTCCGCTGGAAGACGCTGAAGCGCCAGCTGTTCCGGGTGAAATTATAGCAGATTTTACCAGTTCTTCCAGAACTGCCCGTTTTGTGATATAATGTCACCAGCTGGAGCGCAGCGGAAGCTGATGACCTGCGCGAGCTTCAGCGAGCTTCCTCATCACGAAAAAGAAAGGGCGTGAATCCATGGCATTATTAAAAGAAAACAGGCAAAAGCAGGAAAAAATAAACGGCGTTGTCTATGACATGTCGCCGTCGCCGGATTACACACATGGAATTGTGAACAACAACATCAATACGATCATAAAGAACGGATTAAAAGACAGTCTGTGCCTTGTATTTATTGAAAATCTGGATTTTAAATACCATCCGGAAGTCAATGACGACTACGTAATTCCTGATGTTATGGTCATCTGTGACCGAAAGCATCTGAAAGGCGGAAGCTACAGCGGAATTCCCAAATTCATAACGGAAACCCTGAGCCCGTCAACCGCTTTAAGGGACAAGACTGTAAAAAAGAATATTTACGAAAATGCAGGGGTAGAGGAGTACTGGATCGTCTCTCCAAACGGAGAACTTGACATCTATTATCTGGAAAACGGAACCTATACTCTGGCCCAGAGTTATTTCCTGCAGGACGACCCGGAAGAGGAACATTATAATGCCAAAACAGAGATCCGGCTGAAAACCTTTCCCCATATTAAGATGGAGCTTGGAGATATTTTCGAAGGAATCATATAAATGCGGAAAAATGCCCATCCTGCCTGCGCCGGCCGGATGGGCATTTCAAATCTTCCTGTTTATGAAGGAAATATGAATTTCTCCACAATCTCTGCAATGGCAGAGTGATTATTATCATTCTGCGTCACATAGTCCGCCGCCGCCTTTACTTCCTCCTGGGCATTGGCTACTGCGCATCCTGTGCCGGCTGCCTGAATCATGGACAAGTCGTTGCATTCGTCTCCCGCCGCAATCGTATTCTGGACAGGAATATCCATCAGTTCGCAAAATCTCAGAAGTGCCGCTCCCTTGCTGACTCCTTCCGATACCATCTCCAGATATTCCCGGCAGCTGAAGTACATATCTACTTTTCCTTTCGCCCAGTCAGCCTGCTTTGCCAAAAAGGCATGAAGCCTGTCCGGATTCTTCACATCGACTGCCAGAAGCTTATATGGCCGCTGTTTAAGCGCCAGCTTCATATCCGGCACGACCTGCGCCTCCATGCTGGTTCTCTTCAGATATACGGCCAGATTTTCGTCCCTGCGTTCTGTGAGCACTCTGTCATCCGCATAAGTATGGATATACAGATCCTCCCTTCTGGCAGCGTCGATCAGTTCCTTCACATACTCCATGGAAAGCTTTCTGGAAAACAGAAGTTTTCCCGTCTCACAGTCCAGAATAGCAGCCCCGTTATATGCGATCATATAACGGCAGCCGATCTGATTAAGACCGTAGACTCTGCGTATATGTGCCGCACTGGAATCGGTCCTGCCTGTTGTGATCACGACCTCATGACCGGCTTGTGTTACTCTTCGCAGCGCATCCAGATTTTCTTTTGATATCTGCTTTTCATCATCCAGCGTCGTCCCGTCCATATCCAGAAACAACACTTTTTTGTTTTTTTCATTCATCTTCTTCATCTTCCGGTTCTTCTGCAGGTTCTGCCGGGATAAACACCCGGTCATGAATCATATCCTCCTGTGACTTGTTCAGATTTGCCGCATACTCCACAAAATATTCCTGCGCACAGAGCGCAGGCTTTCCTCTTCGGTCTACCTTCTCATAAGTGCCGTCCGGCTGCTTGATCTGCGCCTTCATGGTATCCTGAAGCTGAATCTTCAGCACATGCATCACTTCTTTTTTCAGCTGCTCATTCTCGATCGGGAACAGGATCTCCACCCGACGGTCCAGATTTCTGGGCATCCAGTCCGCACTGGCAAGATAGACCTCCTCCTGTCCGCCGTTCAGGAAATAATAGATCCGGCTGTGTTCCAGGAAGCTCCCTACGATGGAGCGGACGCTGATATTTTCGCTGACGCCCGGAATCCCAACCTTCAGCGAACAGATCCCGCGTATGATCAGTTCGATCTTCACTCCCGCCGCACTTGCCTCATAAAGCGCCGCGATCAGCCCCGGATCACACAGGGAATTCATCTTTGCTACAATGTGAGCCGGTTCTCCATTCTGTGCATAAGCGGTTTCTCTCTGGATCATCGTCAAAAAACGGTCCCGGAGCCAGAGCGGAGCCAGCGACAGTTTGTTCCAGCTTGCAGGCTCCGAATAACCGGACAGCATGTTAAAGACCGCCGTAGCATCTTCCCCCACCGGCTCTGAACAGGTCAAAAGCCCCATGTCCGTATAAAGCTTCGCCGTAGAATCATTATAATTCCCTGTGCCAAGGTGCACATATCTGCGGATGCCGTCCTCTTCCCGGCGCACTACCAGGGTGATCTTGCTGTGCGTCTTTAATCCCACCAGGCCATAGATTACATGACAGCCTGCGCGCTCCAGCATTTTTGCCCATGCGATATTGTGCTCCTCATCAAACCGGGCCTTCAGTTCCACCAGTACCGATACCTGCTTGCCATTCTCCGCCGCCTGAGCCAAGGCTGCAATGATCGGGGAATTCCCGCTGACCCGGTACAACGTCTGCTTAATGGCAAGCACCCGCGGATCCCTGGCGGCCTTTTTTACAAAATCCACGACCGGATCGAAGGTCTGGTACGGATGATGAAGCAGAATATCCCTTTTCCGTATCTCCTCGAAGATATCCTCTTTCCCGGACAGTTCCGGAACCGGCTGAGGCCTGTGGACCGCTTCTCTGTATGCATCAAAGCCTTTCAGTCCGTACATCTTCATCAAAAAAGTCAGATCCAGAGGACCTGAAGTGCGGTAGATCGCATCTTCCTTGATCTCAAACTCCCGTTTCAGTATTTTGAGAAGGTGTTTATCCATCTTCTCATCTACCTCCAGACGGATCACTTCCCCCCACTGACGCTTCTTCAGCTGTTTCTGAATTTCCTTCAGAAGGTCGGAAGCCTCATCTTCATCTATTGTCAAATCCGCATTTCTCATGATCCGGTACGGGTGAACGCAGAGCACATCATAGCTCAGGAACAGCTGCGACATGTTCCTTGCAATCATCTCCTCCAGAAGGATTACGGATTTAACTCCTTTTTCCACAGAAGGAATCTCCACGATCCTCGGAAGTACCGCTGGAACCTGTACTGTTGCAAACTCCGGTTCTGCATCTTCTTCCTTTTTCTTTTTCAGCAGTGCGCCCAGATTCAGCGTTTTATTCACGATCAGGGGAAACGGCCTGGAAGAATCCACCGCCATGGGAGTCAGTACCGGATAAATATTTTCCACAAAATACTGATCCACATATCTGGCCTGCTCCTGATTCAGTTCTTCATGATCCTCGATCACCTGCAGTCCGCACTGACGAAGCCCCGGAAGAAGAGAACGCTGCCAGGTGGAATACTGGGTACTCACAAATGCATGCACCCGGTCATGAATCGCATTCAGCTGCTGTTCCGGCGTCATTCCTGAAAAGTCCTTTTTGGAATATTCTGCATTGACCATATCCTTTAAAGAAGCAACCCGCACCATGAAAAACTCATCCAGATTGGATGAAGTGATACTTAAAAACTTCAGGCGTTCAAACAGCGGATTCCCTTTGTCTCTCGCTTCACCGAGAATCCTTTCATTAAACCCGATCCAGCTTAATTCCCGATTCTCAAAATATTCTGATTTCATATACTCTTTTTTCACACTGCACACTCCTAACCAGATTTCTTAGCCTTCAGTATGGGTTTCAGGCTGTATACTTCTTCAAACAGTTCTGTCTTCTCCTTAAACAGCGCCTGTTCCAGAGTCAGATCTTCCGGCGAATCCACCACGATCTGTATGGTATGATTATCCTTTATATTAACTTTAATCTCCTTGATCTTCTGCTTATGACTGCGATCCAGTGCATTTGCCATACGAAGAATGGCTGTCAGTTTGATGATCGTCATATATTCCGTCCGCTCCAGAAGGGAACTGACCGCAAGTTCTTCAAAGGGCATGACATTCCCGCTGTTGAATCTTACAATATTCGCCAGAATCTCCCGTTCCATATGAGACAGTCCAATCACTTCCGTCGCCATGATAATATTATAGGAACACTCTGCCGACTGAGACATATTGATATATTTTCCGCAGTCATGAAGCAGTACGGATATCTGAAGGAGAAGCCGTTCTCTCTTACCAAGCCCATGAACCGATTTCATCTTGTCAAAAATGGTAAGAGCAAGCTTTTCCATTACCTGCGTATGATTCCGGTTGGTGTGATAGCGTTTGGCAATATTCCTTGCCGCCTCAATAATGTCGTTTTCAAAATTGTGTCCAGGCTTCAGTATTTTTTTCTGCTCTGCATAGTCAAAGGCAAGGCCGTCTCCCAGATCCATCCCGAGAATAACGACGTTCTCGGCGCCCGTCTCTTCCAGAAGCCGTTTATAGATGACCAGCGTGGGCAGAAGAAGCGTGCTGTTCTCCGTGGAAATTCCCAGCTCGGAAGCCATGGAAAGCTGTCCCTTCTGAATAAATTCATCATAAAACGTGATGAATTCTTCCTTCGTGATCTGATACACTTCCTTATCTTTGTGAATATATTTATTAATATACTGAATATAGCTTCCGACCAGAAGTATATAGCGGATATTCCGGTCCTTCAGATAAAGCTTCCGGTAGGTTCTCATCTCGTTGTTCAGCAGTTCTTCGATCACCCCTGCATACCGGACTGTCCGTTCCGCCACATCCGCCAGACGTTCCCGAAGGCGCAGCGTCCCCAGACGAATATTCTGCGTTGTTACCAGGTTATCTTTGTCATACAGGGACAGCTGAATGCTTCCGCCGCCCACATCCACGATGGCGGTCCCTTTCTCAATGATTTCCTGGAACCGGTCCGAATTAAATGCAATCGACTTATACCCCAGAAATCTCTGTTCAGAATTACTCAGTACCTCCAGCCGGATACCCGTTTTCAAATGAATACGGTCCAGAAGAACCAGATTATTCTGGGATTCACGAACTGCACTGGTCGCACAGGCCCGATAAGCCTCCACGCCGAATTCTTTCATAATTCTCTGAAAGTCCAGAAATACCCTGCAAAGTTCATCCACCAGCTCTGTCCCGATCCTGCCGGTCGCATAGGTATCCTTTCCAAGTTCCATCCGATGTCTGACATGATTCACCACGCGGATTCCTTTTCTCGTGGATAGCTCATAAATCTTCAGATTTACTTCATAGCTTCCAACATCAATTGCCGCAAACATTGTACACGCCATGGTATCTTCCTCCAAATATCACTGTCTTCCGGTGCTTCCAAAACCGCCCCGGTCCTCTGCTGTCAAGACTTCCGTCTCTTCAAATAAAATCTCAGGCTGGTGCTCCATGATCCGGAACTGGCAGATACGGTCATTGACGCGGATCACCGTATCCCGCATGGCAATTGCCGGAAAAAACCACTGATCGTTGTTTCCACTGTAGCTTTCGTCAATCAGGCCGCAGCTGTTTGCCTGAATAATTCCATAATTTTTATAAGTGCTGCTTCTTGGTATCACATGCGCTTCATATCCTTCTGGAAGTTCCATGGCAACCCCCAGCGGTATCAGCGCAAATTCTCCCTTATTCAATGTAATCTCTTTCGCCGCTCTCAGATCGATCCAGTCAGACTTTCCTGCAATGTATGCAAGCCTTTCTATTTCCTCTGAAAAATATTTTATCTTGATTGTCTTCATTTTATGTCTCTTTTAGAGCGTGTTTGAAAATTGCTTTTCGCCGCTCCAGGCCTTTTGGCCGAAATCCTTCCATATTTCATGTTTTTATGCATATAAAACAGTTTTCCCAAGTTCCAGCGTTGTCTGCACGTCGATCACTCTCTGATTGGAGCTTCCTTTCCATGGAAGATTGTTGTCTTTCAGTTCTTCCACAAATCTTCCATCCACAACGATATCCAGATAAGGGATCAGCTCCAGATGGCAGATATCCTCCCAAAGATATCCTGTATACAGCCAGACCGTTTTTTCCGGATAACGTTCTTTTATCTCTTTGACAAGGACCAGGAGCTCTTCCCTTGTGTCCATATACAGCGGATCCCCGCCGCTGAAAGTAATTCCGCTGATATAGTCCTTCTCAAGTTCGTCAAAAATCTCCTGCCTGGCCGCTTCGTCAAAGGGCAGTCCCCCTTCCGGATCCCATGTGATCGGATTCTGACAGTTTTTACAGTGATGGGAACAGCCGGCAAACCAGAGAACCACGCGGAGTCCGTCTCCATTCAGCATGTCTTCCTTCGTGATATTATGATATCTCATGCCATGTACCTCCATCCGTCTGTTCAGAGCTGATAATTCTCCAGAATACATCTGCGCAGAAATGTCAGCGCATGGACGGTTGCCAGTTCCCGGATCGTCCTTCTGTCTCCGCTGAAATGAAACTCTTCCACCTCGATCTTCCCTCTTACATTGCAGCCGATATAGACCAGTCCCACCGGCTCTCCGTTTTCACCGGTTTCCGGTCCTGCATAGCCGGTCACGCTGATACATACGTCAGCCTCTGTAAGCTTTGCTCCGCCCCGTGCCATCTCCCATGCCGTCTGTTCACTGACGGCAGAATATTTTTTCAACGTTATCTTTTTTACACCAAGGATTTTCCTTTTTGCCTTATTGGAATAGGTGACAAAGCCCTGTTTAAAAATCTCGGATACGCCTGCCACATCCGTAAGCCTTGCACTCACCATTCCGCCTGTGCAGGACTCTACCGTTGTGATCGTCATCTTCTGTTCTTTTAAAAGTTCAACGATCGTCTCTGCCAGCGTCACTTTCGAACTGGTAGTAAAGATACAGCTTCCCAGACGCACTTTCAGTTCCCGCACCATTCCCTTTACCAGATTTCTGGCCTCGTCCTCCTGTTCTGACTGAGCCGAGATACAGATATCCACTTCTCCCGGAAACGACTGAAACGCAAAAAGCAGCTTCTCATCTGCAGTCAGAAGATCATGGATCTTCTCCCGTACTTCCGCTTCTTCCATTCCGCATAGTTTTACCGTCTTTGAATAAGAACAGTTCTGCACTTCATTTTCCATGACTAAATATTCCCCTCCAGAATCACATGTTTATTTTTTATGAGATAGTCAGCCAGTGACACCACGGTCAGAACCAGGGCCGTCCAGACCAGGATCTGCCCGATCAGATCAAAGATTCCTCCGAAGTCCAGAATCAGCACGATGATCATCAGCATCTGAAACGTGGTCTTGAATTTTCCCCAGTAACTGGCTGCGATCACCACGCCGTTATCCGATGCCACCAGCCGGAAACCGCTGATAATGAACTCCCTGCTTATAATGATGATAACCATCCATGCCGGCAGCAGTCCTTCCGATGTAAGGCAGATCAGGGCCGCGCAGACCAGAAGTTTATCTGCCAGCGGATCCATAAATTTTCCAAAATTCGTAACCAGATTATATTTCCTTGCAATCTTTCCGTCCAGAAGATCCGTAAGGCTTGCCGCGATAAAGATCAGGACCGCAATGTATTTACTGTATCCCGGAACCAGATCCACCAGAGTAAACCATACAAAAAACGGAATCAGAAGCACCCGCAGCACAGTCAGTTTATTCGGTAAATTCATCTGCAATCTCTCCTATCAAATCATATTCATCTGCTCCGGTCACATGTACTTTCACAAAATCCCCGGACATCAGCTCTGCCATGGTCTGAATAAAAATATACCCGTCTACTCCCGGAGCATCCTTATAGGTCCGGGCCACATATGCATATTCATCCGTAAGCCTGCCTTCCACCATGCACCAGAGTTCTTTTCCCGTCATGGCTTCCGCTTTTTCGAAAGAAATATCCTGCTGCAGTTCCATCAGTTCTTCCCGCCGGGCTTCTTTTACCCCGTCCGGTATCTGTCCTTCCATGCAGGCAGCCGGCGTGTCCTCTTCCGGAGAATAGGAAAATACTCCAAGCCGGTCAAATTCCATCTCATCCACAAAATCCATCAGTTCTTCATGTTCTTCTTCAGTCTCTCCGGGAAAACCGGTAATCAGCGTTGTCCGAAGACAGATATCCGGTATCTCTTCCCGAAGCTTCCCAACGATCTCTTTCAGATCCTGCTTTGTCGTTCTTCTTCCCATTCGCTTCAGAATCCGGTCGGAAGCATGCTGTATGGGTAGGTCCAGATAATGGCAGATCTTTGGCTCCTCTTTGATCGTCCGGATCAGTTCCTCATAGATTTCCTCCGGATAACAATACTGTACCCGGATCCACCTGAGGCCCTTTATCCTGCAAAGTCCTTTTAAAAGCTCATGGAGCTTCTTTTCCCCGTAGAGATCAACTCCATACATGGTCGTTTCCTGCGCCACCAGGATCAGTTCCTTCACACCCTGATCCGCCAGCTCCTGTGCTTCTCTTAAAAGCTCCTCCATCGGAAAGCTTCTGTAGCGCCCGCGAAGCTTCGGAATGATACAGTAGGTACAGTGTTTGTCACAGCCTTCCGCAATCTTCAGATGGGCATAATGGCCTCCTGTTGTCAGTATTCTCCCTGCTTTTGTCATGACCAGCCGGTCAATATTTCCACACAGAAGCTTTTTTTCTCCTGCAGCCGCCTGCCCGATCACTTCCACGATCCTGTCATAAGATGCCGTTCCCACCACTGCGTCCACTTCCGGAATTTCTTCCAGAATCTCATCCTGGTATCTCTCAGCCAGGCATCCTGTTACGATCAGCCCTTTCAGTCTCCCCTCTTTCTTCCACTCCGCCATTTCAAGAATCGTATTCACGCTCTCTTCTTTGGCGTCTCCGATAAAGCAGCAGGTATTGACAACAATGATATCCGCCTGCGCCTCATCGTCTGTAAAGCCGTAGCCCTTTTCTGCAAGCAGGCCAAGCATGGCCTCTGAATCCACCAGATTCTTGTCGCAGCCAAGAGATACAAACAGTATCTTCATCATAGATGATATAATCTCCTTTTTACCGCATATCCTGCGGCATTTTCCGGCACGGAAAAATCTGCGCCTGAAAATATTATAATACCGACGGGAAGTAAAAGCAATGACTATTGCTCTCTCCCTCTGTACTTTCTGAACGTTTGATTACCGTCCACGGGACGTGGGGCTGATCCCTGGGCCTCTGTGCTCTGCAGCGGTTAACGTTTGAACAGCAACAACCGTTTTTGCCTTAGGAAGAGCGCCCACGCGCCTGCCCATACCAGCAGGACTCCCGTCCAGATCCGCAGGAACAGGGATCTGTCCATAAAAAACTGCACCAGAAGATCGGGGGTAAGCAGAAATTTTATTTCCTCCAGTTCGCTCTGATTTCCCGCCGCATCCAGGGCTGTCACGCTTATGGTCTGCCACTGGTTTGCACCTTCCGCCGTCAGTGTCATCCGTCCATCCTGATTTTGCACCTCTGACGCCGAATAGACGGACACTGTACCGTTGATCTTTACCGCCACTTCCGATATCTGCACATTATCCTGAATATCCAGCGTGATCTCCCTGCTGTTTTCTCTGTACTGGCCGCCGTCCTCCAGTCCGGAGAGAAGAATGCTCGGCGCCGTCCTGTCCATTACAAATTCAATCTTTTTTCCTTTTGTCTGATTATCGGACGCGTTTTCCGCCCGGTCTTCTGAATAAATCATCAGAACATACGTTCCTTCTTCTGTAAAATTACGTCCGGGAATCCTGTAGACATACTGCCTCCAGCCTGCATCCGTATCACTCGCCTGCACCTCATAATCCTCGTCCTGCCGCAGAGTCAGAAGCTTCCCGTTCCGGCTGCAGCTGATCTCCAGAAATTCCAGCGTGTCCACATTGGTTTCCGTCACAACGATGTCCTGCTCTGCATTCGTATAATACACGCCTCCGGCGCCTGCCAGCAGTTCCGTTCTGTCATCCAGCGTATAGACAGAACCAAACCGGTTGACGGAAAACTGTATTTCTTCATGACTTGTATTCCCGGCCAGGTCGCTGACCGATACGGAAAGCAGATACAGATCATCCATCTGGGGGATATATGCAAAATCATCGGCCAGGAACAGTTCTCCATTTTCACCTGGTATCCGCTTTCCGTTCCATTCTGTCGGTCCGCTTTGACAGCCGGTCAGCCGGATCTTCATATTTCCGCTTTGATAATTTGCATCCATGCAGCGGATGACAGGGGTTACTGCGCCTTTATTGGCGGACATGTTCTGAAGTCCGGATATTTCCAGCACAGGAGCCGTCTGATCAATGATAAAATGTTCCGTTCCATATTCGTTCATCCGGTTGCCCGCCTGATCCATTCCGGTAATGCCAAATGTGTAATCCCCATCTGCGTCAAAGTGTACCGTCGCCACGTTATGATCGCCGTCTCTGCGCCATCCTGACAGATCCGGGACCCGGCCTCCCTCCTGTTCCGTTATCATAACCTCAATCAAAGAGGCATCAAAATTATGTTCGAGAATGTCTATAACCGCAGTCCTTCCCTGCGCATAGTACTTACTGTCCGGTTTTCTTTCGTTCTCGAAACTCACTGTCACCACCGGCTCTGTCCGGTCAATGGTGAATTCATCCATTCTCTCATATTCCGCCCTGTTTCCTGCCAGATCTGTAAAACCAAGCGTGAATGTATAATCGCCGTCTGCATGGAAAATCACATGACATATATGAACTGTCTCATCTCCCGTACCGGATTCCTGCCAGCCTCCTATGGACGGCATGGTTCCATCCGAATTTGTAATCTGAAATTCCACATCTGCAGGATCAAAATTCCGTTCCCGGATCGTTACGGCTGCCGTACGGCTCTCATGGTACAGACCATGTTCCGACCTGTCGTGACTGTCATATTCCACCTCGATCACAGGTATCGTTGTATCAATATTGTAAACCTGTTCCACCGTACCGGCGTGCCCTGCCCGATCCTTGTAATCTGCCCGCACCAGCACTTCATTCTCATTATTGGACGCCGCATCCAGAACCAGTTCCTCCTGACACTCATACACGATCCCGGCGTCTGTCAGGGCGGATGTGTCTCCTGTTCCATATTCCATGTGGTAGGAAAGATTCTTTCCTCCTTTGCAGTCCACGCTTTTCAACCCGGAATAAGAATCCTGAACCATCAGCCGGAATCTCACATCCGTATTGTAGTAATCCACTCCTCCAACCGTTCTTGAAGGACTGGTATCCGTCACAATCACCGCGCTCCCTTCCTGCCTGTGCCGCTCGTCGCCTTCCACAACCGGCCTGCAGCTTTGCACGGCGCTGTTCTGGGACCAGTCCCATACCTCTGCGGTTACAGTCCCTTTAAAATCAGAAGATGCGAATGGAATATGGATTTCCAGTTCTCCTCCGGCCGTCGGATCAAAATCCGTTTTTTTCTCCGTTATTGTTCCATCCTCATCTTTCGCCGTGCAGCGAATGGAACGGATTCCTGACGTCGGATCACTGGCTGATGCCTTTATGGTCATCCGGCCGTCTGCAAACAGATAACGAAGGTCTCCATAACGGACCGCATCCAGAAATCCGGATTTTTCAACGGAATAAGAAAGCTCCATCTCCGGCTCCGTGCCGTCCACACATACCTGTTTTACGGCCGGTTCTGCGCAATTTCCCGAAAGGTCCGCGCATCCGGGAGAAAACGCATAGACCGCCTCTGTCATAAGCGGAAGATACCAGACCACCCTGCCTTCGGCGATCCGGGCCCTGTCTGTTTTTTTCAGAAATGCCTCAACACTGTTATCCTCAATGTTATTTCCTGCCCGGTCTGTAATCCGGGTTTTCTGAAGTTCCAGGAGCAGTTCATGAAACCTGAGATTTTCATCCTCTGCTTCCAGTCTTAGATATACCGCTTCTGAAAAAAACACACAGCCGTTCCCATCACAGGCCGCCTCCTCCCTTTTTTCTTTTTCCGTCATATCCACACAGGAGATACGAAGTACCGGCGGCGTTTTGTCCAGTACAAGCAAAACGCTTTCATACGTTCCGCCCTCCAGAACCTTTGTATCCTGTCTGCTTCCGCATACCTCCTCCCACATCATCACATTTCCTGCCAGATCTCTGTATTCCGCCGAAACGGTATACCTGTCTTCCTCCGTCAGAGAAAAACTGCCCTCATAAACCTCTTCCCTCTTATCCCATTGAACGTACGGGTTATAAACGTTTCCGTCCTTTCCTGTCACGGTCAGTCTGAAGTCCAGAAGCCCTGTAAGTTCTCCCCCCTGATAGACCGGACATGCGCACGGTTCCCGGACTGAAAAACATACCTTTATTGCATCACTGTAGTATGCGGTATATCCTGTCCGCGGCCTGCTGTCCATGATATCAAAGGACGGGTCAGTATCATGGTCCCTGACCAGACGGGCCGCATCATTATAAGTAATACAAAAGCCCGGCGCTTCATGATCCAGTAAGAATCTCCGGCTTGTATAGACTCCCTCTTCTGTCCGGTCATCCAGGACTCCACTTCCGATCATCCGGTTCCCCGCGCGGTCTTCATAAGAGATCGTGACTTCATAGCCGGATACCTTCATTCCCTCTTCTCCGTCGAATGCATATTCTGCCAGATGACTGCGTCCCTCTTCCTTCCACTCAAGGCTGCTGCCGGATACCACAGCCGCCGCTTTCTCCGTATCCAGATTCCACACAGTCAGCGTTACTGCTTCCGGATTCCAGTATCCGGCATGATCGTCGATCGCAAAGGTAAATTTTACATCCGCTCCCTCCGCGCTGCGGTATACATCCATGCCTCTGCTCTGCCCTGTTGTCTCTCCTTCCACAGTAAATAAAGTAAGCTCAGGAGGCCTGTCATCAATCACAACCGTACAGCCTGTATAGACGCCATTCTCCATTTCTCCCGGAATCGCTCCGTATGTCTCAATAAGATTTCCCGCTCCGTCCTGATATTCCACTGTAAAGTCATACACCGCCTCTCCTGTGCCCGGGACTGCCGGAAATAAAAGCTGTGTACAAACCCTGGATACTCCCGGATCCGGCATCTTCCATTCTTTGACAGACGCTCCATAACCTCCGTAATCGTCAAGTCCCACATACGGATTCACCGGATTTCCATCCCTGCCGACATAATTCAGGTAATTCTCCTCATCCAGCGCAAGTTCCAGCATCGCTTCTGTATGATAAAAAAAGGTCTTTCTCCCTGCGTCCATGATTCCATTTCCATAATCCACGGACAGAACCGGATTTTTCTGATCCATGCAGATCACCGTCGTCCCTGTTATATCATCCGTATCCATGCCATACGTCACATTTCCTGCACGATCCTTCAGCCGTTTTATCTGCAGGCGGTCGCTCACATTCTGCTCATGGCCGGACGGCAGCACCATACATCCTCTGATATGTTCATAGCCCTCATATCGCTTCCCCTCACAGGTAAAAGACGCTCCGCCCTCTTCCACTGCCTGAAGCTCCCGGATCTGCATCCTTCCGCTTTCTGTCAGAATCTGTCCGCACAAGTCTTCCGTATCAATTCCGGACACGGCGCCTGGTTCCTGTCCGTCCTTTTTACCGTCTGTCACGTACAGATCAAACCAGATCTCTTTTTTTCCGAACAGCCTGTCCATTATGGAATGCACAAACTCCATAATACCCGTATCGGACACCGATTCCGGATTGGTTCCATCCGATGTAAAGGACACAAAAACTCGGGAATCCGGCGCCGTCTTATCCACAACGAATTCCATCTCCTCTTCTGTTGTTCCCCCAAGCACGTCCGTCACCCGAAACGTATAACGAAAGCCTCCGTCTTCCATATCGGTCAGCAACTCTGAAAATTCATCTGATTCGTGCAGTTCCTCTTCAAGGACCGCCTGCTCCCCATATACATAACATGCATCCTCCTTTTGAAAGTCTTTCCATATCACATATTCCCCATTGTCCTCTCTGTACTCTGCCACTGCAATTCCGGCGTCAGAATCTGCACGGACTCTGACCCTGGGGTCTTCTGTAAAATACCTGTTTTCCCCCCACTTTACCGGTTCCGGCTCATAACTGACGGAAAACGACGGATCCTCCGTTATTTTTTTCCCTTTGACTGTCAGTATATCCTCCCCTTTGATCTCCCCCTCTTCCTCATCTTCTCCTGTTCTATATATAAGGTTGTATCTATATTCTCCAGTCTCATGAATTACATCCGTAAAGCGTCCATCCTCGCAGATGAGCTCCTCACCGTCTCTCTGTATCACAAACTGTCCGGCTGAATCTTCCTCATCACCGGTCCATTCATCCAGTTTCAGCGTAATGGTCATAAATTCCCGAAAACAGTAAACTCCAGCTGCATCCGTCACAGTACTGCCACAGTCATTGACAGCAGACTCCAGCTCAAATCCTGGAAATACAGTCTCCGGTTCCTTTTCCTCATCTTCTTTTTCATCGGTTTCTTCTTTTTCGTCGGTCTCTTCTTTCTCATCCGTCTCTTCTTTTTTGTCGGTTTCTTCTTTTTCGTCCGTCTCTTCCTTCTCGTCGGTCTCCCCTTTTTCGTCCGCCTCTTCCTTTTCATCGGTTTCGTTTCCTTCTTCCGCCTCTTCTTCTTTGTTTTCTTCCCCATCCTCTTTTTTATCATCAGTCTCTGTTTCCTCTTCTTTTCCAGGATTTTCTTTTCTTTCCCCTTCTTCCGTTTTTTCATTCTCCCATGATTCTCCCCCTGAATCTTCCATTGCATACACCGATGCCGTTTCCGGTATCCCATGCTCCAGAAACAGTAAAAATACCATCACCACTGCCAGTATGTGTTTTCTTTTCATATGTTCTGCTCCTTTCTGCCATATCCTTTTATATCATCTCATCTGTATGAATCAGTAAAATCTCTTCTACCACGCGGAAACTCTCATTCTGTAAATGCAGCAGCACGGTTTTCGGCGCCGCATCCTGCGATTTTACCACTTCTCTTTTACGGCTTCTCTTTACAGCTTTTGTCTTTTTCTGCTTCCCTCTTTTTCCCAGCACCCGCAGTGCTGTCTTAATATCCAGTCTCACAAAAAGGAATATCGTGACTGCACCGGATATTACGGTTCCGAAAAGGCATGCCATGTACACAGATGTATACAGGTTCATTGTCACTCCCCCTCCTTTTCCCGGTCAAAGGCAGACAGAACCATCCTTTCTGCACGTTCCATATCCTTCCAGAGAGCGTCCATCTCATCCTCGATCAGCCTTCGTCTGTGATCTCCGGGCGACCTGAAATCCGTCTGCAGGTGCTCTCTTACAGATAAAATCTGCTGCAGCATTTCTTCTTTCTGGACGCCGCTGTCTCTGAATTCCATCGTCCTGGTACAGATCTGCCCTATAAGCTCTTCATACATGACCAGCGCCGTACGCTCATTATCCATCTCCACCAGATTTCCGGCGGATAAAGCCGTCAGATCTTCCCAGTAATCCCGGTAAGTAACTGCCATGTCTCCTGCCTCATCTATGGTTCCTATACGGGAATAGTAATCTGCAATCACAGCAAGTCTTCTGGAGCGTTCTGTCTTCTTTTCGTCCAGTCTTTCCGAGGCCGCTGCAATCTCCAGATAGACTTTTGCACTTTTTTTATTGCTCTTCTCTTCATATTTATAGTAGTAGGCAATGCCTGCCGCATACGCAAACTCTTCATATCCGATCCGGTTCTTTTTCAATGCCTGCTCATTCGTCTGCTTCCCGTCCCCATAGGCAATCAGAACCGAACGAAGCTCTTCGCTTTCTCCTGCAGTCAGCACATTGTCATCCAGAAATACCTCTTCCAGCAGTTCCATATATGCTTCTTTTCTTGAAGGATCCAAAGTCACAGCCGCCCTGTAATTCCTGACTGCTTCCTCTGCGGACACTGCGCTGCGCGCCAGCAGAAGGCATGCTTCATAATTATGGTTTCTGGCTTCCAGTCCTTTCCATGCAGAAACTACTGCGCCGGCCTCCAGCGCTGCCGTCAGCATCAGAGAGGCCATAAAGGGAACCAGTTTTTTTCGCTGTTGTCTCTGATATTCCGCGTCCCACTCAAAATAATGCTCCAGCGCATACATCAGCTCCCGGCAGGACTGATAACGATTTTCTTTTTTTACCTGGGTACACCTGACAAGAACCGCTTCCAGACCGGAAGAAAGAGAGGGATTGATCTGACAGATCGGACAGAGGGCATGGGGGCTCTCTCCGGTAAGAAGCTGGAACAGCATGACTCCCAGACAGTAGATATCGGTTCTGGCGTCACTTTGTCCTTCTTTTTCATACTGCTCCGGAGCTGCGTAGCCTCTGGTTCCCAGAGAGATCGTATCCCTTGCGTTCTGCGGCTTATACTCTCTTGCAGCACCAAAATCGATCAGCATAATGTTGCCATCCGGCTTCAGCATCACATTGGCAGGCTTCATGTCCCGATATATGACCGCCGGTTTTCTCGTATGCAGATAAGACAACACATCACAGAGCTGTCCCGCCCATTTCAATACATCCTTCTGCGGCTGTGCCCCGTACTCGGCCAGAATGTCCTGAAGAGAACGCCCTTCGATATAATCCATCACGATCAGCAGAGAATCCCGGTTCTCGATCACGTCGACGATACCCGGCAGGTGCGGATGCTTCAGTTTTTTCATCATCTCTATCTCTCTTTTATTCGCATGCAGATGATGAACGTCATTTTTCAGTATCTCCTTGACTGCCCACTGTTTGTTCACGCGCTCGTTCATGGCAAGGTATACAATACTCATCCCGCCTCTTCCGATCACATTCAATATTTTATATTTTCCGTCAATCAATGTCCCTGGTTCCATCATCACTCCTGCTCCTTTCAGGTCCTCACTGCAATCACGGAAATATCATCCCGTTCTCCCCGGTCCCTGTTCAGCCTGATCAGATCGGTCAGTCGTCTTTCCATTTCCATTTCCTTTTTCATCACGGAAGGCCGCAGCCTTTTTTGCATCTCCTTTTCGCTGATCATATGCCGAAAACCGTCACAACACAGCATATAGACGGTATCTTTGTGAAGCACCCCTTTTTTACAGACCGGCCTGACTTCTTCTGACGCTCCCACACACTGCAGCAGCACATTCCTTCTTTCGTCCCTTTCCGCCTCATCCCGTGTCAAAAGCCCGCATTCCACCTCCCGCTGAACCAGCGTCTGATCCCGAGTAAGCTGCCGGATTCTCCTCCGGATCTCATAGATCCGGCTGTCTCCCACATGCAGGACATAATATTTCTTTTCGGCAAAAAGCATGGCCGTTACCGTTGTTCCCAGCTGAAAGTGACAGCGCTTCCCATATGCCTCAATTTTTCGGTTCACATTCTGAAGAAGCCTGTCCCAGGAATGAAGAATCTCCGTCTCTCTGACCGGACTTTTTAAAAGTTCCGGCAGTCCCGTCTCAAACCATTCTGAAAATGAACGGACAACCGCTGCGCTTGCCACCTCCCCTCTCTTCAGTCCGCCCATGCCGTCACATACCATTGCCAGCAGAATCTGCTTATCCTGGCAGACTGCCTGTTTCAGCAGCAGCGAATCCTGGTTGTTTTTCCTTCCTGTCCCCCTGTCGGTACAGCAGGCAAATACATACTTCATCCTGTCCTCACTTTCCGGAAACTTCAAAATCCTGATTCAGCTCTTTCCAATCAGCACCGCCATAACTGCCAGAAAAACAAAAGGCGCATATGGAATCCCCATATTCCGGTCCGCTTTTCTCAAAACCAGCAGCACGGCGCAGACGCCCGCTGCCAGCAGGGCGGAAATCCATGCGGTCCACAGTACTCCTGTTCTTCCCATGTAGAAACCGGTTACTGCAAAAAGCTTCACATCTCCCGCGCCGATTCCTCCTCTCAAGATCAGATAACAGCCGAAGCTGAGACCTCCTCCCAGTATCATGCCTGCGGCAGCTTCCCATATCCGCATCCATTCATGGTCCATACCGCTTTCCAGCAGTAAAAGCGCGGCTCCCGCACACAGCAGATACAGCAGCAGCCGGTTGGATATCCTTCCGCTCCTTACATCAGTCCATGCCATGCGAAGCAGCCCTCCAAGCAGAAGCAGGCTGCGCACTCCTCCCCAGATATCATGAACTGACAGACCATATATCCTGCAAAAGTCCATCCCGTTCCTACCGTTTCTTTCTGTATTATTTTGGAATTATCAGGCGAATGCCCAAAGAATTTCATCTGTACAATGATATTGTACTATACGTCTTTACAAATTGCAAGAGCAAATCATAGAATACAGAAGGTATTCTGCACCCCCTGTTACTTTTCACGGGGTGGGCGGTCTGCGCCCTGAGCCTGTGTGCTTTGCAGCGCTGTGTGGACTGGAGCGGACATCGAAGCCTTTCTGTCTGTCTCAGGCGAACAGACCTGTCCGAATGAGACAGACAGAAAGGCTTCGATGTCCGATACACTCCATACGAGCGCAGAGCACACAGGCCCAGGGCGCAGACCGCTCACCCACCCCGTGAAAGACACCCATTCCTTTTCGGTTTATGATTCTGCGGAAAGAAGGATTCTGTCATTATCCAGATCCTTTCCGGCTCCCGTCCTGAATTTTTCAAGAAGATCAGAGACCGTCATATGCGACCGCTCCTCTCCCTGTACATCCAGCACGATCTTTCCGTTATCCATCATCAGGGTACGGTTTCCAAGTTCAAGCGCCTGATGCATATTATGAGTTACCATCAGGCAGGTTGTGTGATTCCGGCTGATGATTTTCTGCGTCAGCTTCAGCACTTTATCCGCCGTTCCCGGATCCAGCGCCGCCGTATGCTCATCCAGCAGCAAAAGCTGCGGCGGCACCAGCGTCGCCATCAAAAGCGTCAGCGCCTGTCTCTGTCCGCCGGACAAAAGCCCTACCGGCTGCTTCATCCGGTCTTCCAGTCCCATCTCCAGAAGCGACAGCTGCTCCTGGAAGAAATCTTTATCTTTTTTTGAAATCCGGCTGAAAGGAATGCTCCCTTTTGATGCCCGTAAATACGCAAGCGCCAGATTCTCTTCAATAGTCATATGAGGAGCCGTTCCCTTCAGCGGATCCTGAAAAAGGCGCCCCACCACCCTGCTTCGTCTGTACTCCGGCGTGAATGTAATATTTTCCCCGTTTAAAATGATGGAACCCTCGTCTACATAAAAACTGCCTGCAACTGCATTTAACAACGTGGATTTTCCAGCGCCGTTTGAACCAATAATGGAAGCGAAATCACCCGGTCTTAAGTGAAGGTCTATTCCCTGTACTGCACATTTTTCGTTGACCGTTCCGGCGTTGAATGTTTTTCTGATATTTTCAAGCTTCAACATCTCATCGGCCTCCTTTCTGCGCAGACCTGATCTTCCGCTTCTGAAAATCAGCCCAGTCTTTCAGCGTCGGAGAGGCAATCGCGAGCGCAACCACAACCGCCGTTACAAGCTTCAGGCACTCAATCGGTACAATGGAGGTCTTCAGGATGACGGCATATAAAAACCGGTATACAATGCTTCCCGCTACAGCCGCCGCCACGTTCCGTCCAACAGAACGTCTGCCGAATATGGTCTCGCCGATGATCAGGCAGGCCAGCCCGATCACCACGATCCCGGTGCCGCTGTTGATATCCGCCGATTTCTGATACTGTCCCACCACCGCGCCGGACAGCGCAGTCAAAGCATTGGACACGCACAGTCCTACGGAGATGGTGAATACCGGATTGATGGAAGAAGCCCTTACCATGTCCCTGTTGTCTCCGGTTGCCCGGATACTGAGTCCCAGCCTGGTTCCCAGAAAACGGACCAGTAAAACCGCAGTCACAACCGTAATCCCGGCAGCCAGAATCAGCTTGTGCCAGCTTCCGCCGATCCCCGTGTCCCGGAATATGGTAAAAAGCGTCTCCTGCTTTAAAAGGCTGACGTTGGAGCTCCATCCCATGACCATCAGATTTACGGTATAGAGTCCCGTATTTGTCACGATTCCCGCCAGGATAGAGGGAACGCCCAGCCTCGTCTGAAGAAAAGCGGTCACGAATCCGGCGCCGGCTCCCGCCAGAATCGCCGCAAGAACTGCCAGAAACGGATGGCCCAACGCCGCAATCGTAACAGACACTGCGGCTCCCAGCACAAAACTGCTGTCCGTAGTCAGGTCCGCAATGTCAAGAACCCGATAACTTAAGAAAAGCGCCATTGCCACCAGAGCATACATAAAACCAAGTTCCAGCGCCGTCTGAATCACATAAAGCATAATCCGTTCATTCCTTTCACAACCATTCCGTTTTAATTCTGATCAGTCCTCTGTCGTCACGACTTCTTTGACTTCGCCCATTTCGGAAAACGTGGAATAATCAATGCCCAGAGCCTCCGCCGTCTCCGTGTTGACCGTAATGATTCCGCCGTCCATCAGATAGTAGTCGTCCAGTCCGTCCAGTCCGCCTGTCAGCGCCTCGTATGCCAGATCCGCCGTCTCGTGTCCAAGATCTGTATAGTTCACGCCGCAGGTTGCAAACGCACCGTTGCGGACAAAGGAATCCGCTCCTGTATAATGCGGAATTCCGGCGTCTGCAAGGCTTTCGCAGATTGCAAGCTCCGCTGACATAATCACGTTATCCGTGGGCGTAAAGACCGCATCCACATCTTCTGCGATCAGAGAGCTTGCCGCCGTAATCACTTCATCATTTGTATTGGCCGTCTTTTCCACATAAGCGATTCCTTTTCCGTCCAGATATTCCTTTGCCTCTGCAATCGGAGTGATGGAATTATCTTCGGACAGGGAATACAGAAGTCCGACCTTCTGCACATCCGGATTCTGTGCCAGCATCATATCCAGAATAAATCCGGTATTCAGTGCGTCGGAAGTGCCTGTCACATAATCAATTCCTGTCATCTGCGCACTTTCCGGATCAGAGATTGCCGCAAAGACCACCGGCGTCTTCGTTTCCTCCGCGCAGGTTGCCATCACCTGTGCAGCCAGCGTTGCAATCGGTATGATCGCGTCCACCGGCTCGGAAATCACCTGCGTTCCAATCTGGGTCAGTACCGACTGATCGCCCTGCCCGGAATATACTTCATAGTTGATCGTTATACCGTTCGCTGCCGCAATCTGATCCAGTTCCTCACAGACCGCGTCAGCGATCTCATCCAGAGAAGCATGATCCATCTGCTTTACAACTGCAATATTGTAAGAACCGGCATCCGCACTTTCTCCCCCTGCTTCCGGATCTTCTGCGTTGCCTGCAGCATCCGCTCCGCTTTCCCCCGCATTCTGCGCAGGAGCATCGCCGCTCCCATTTGCTGCGCCGCCGCATCCCGTTACTGCCGCCATCGTCACTGCTGCTGCCAATACTGCACTTACTGCTCTTTTTTTCATCTTTCTTTTCCTCCAAAATCTTAAAATATTTTCAGAAATGAGGAAACCATCTTTTTGAATGCTCCCCGCAAAAACCGGATTCCGGAAAAAACTGCCGTCCGTCTGTTATGCCTTTTTCCTGTAAAACAAGAAAACCGCCCCAGGTTTTCGCCTGAGACGGTTATAATCAAGTTATAATCGCGGTACCACTCAAATTGACATATTGTCCACTCTCAATGTACTAACATACATTCCTCATTGATAACGGGTTTGGTTCCCGGCAGATCCTACTCTTTTCATTTCGGTCTGCCCTCGAAAGTCCATTCAGCCATTCACTCCGTACTGCAATCCCACCGCCTGCAGCTCTCTGTAACTTCACAAAAAGGCCTACTCCTCTTTCTCATCGGTTTCTCTTATTTCTGTACTGTATTGTATGCCAGTTCACAGAAGATGTCAATACCCTTTTTAATTTTTCTGTAAGTCCTGCTACTGTTCATGGGGTGGGCGGTCTGCGCCCTGGACCTCTGTGCTCTGCAGCGCTGTGTGGACTGGAGCGGACAG
>CAJTXP010000058.1 GCA_910583615.1 uncultured Lachnospiraceae bacterium
AGCCTCTTCGTAGGCGGCGACATATCCTTGAACCCCTGCCCGAACGGGACCACCGCAAACCCAAGCCCCTCCAGGTTCTGAACCATCTGCACCGCTCCCCACCGGTCAAAAGCAATCTCCTTTATGTGAAACTTCTTCCCCAAATCGTCTATAAAGCTCTCAATCTCCAAGTCAATGCTCAACTCCATCACATAGCTCCCTTCCTCCTGTAATTCTCCTCAACGGGAAACGGGCGGCAGTCCCCCACCGCCCCCACAAATCTATCCCAGGAAATCTTCCTCGTCATCCACTTCCACCGCGTCAAAATCATCCTCGGCGTTCGTCCTCCCGCCCAAAGATTCCCCGTCCCGCAGCTTCTGGATATTCCCCAGCCCCGCCGCAATACCATGGTTCCCGTTGCTGTTGAACCCGTAAAAATTCACACTGATCCGCCCATAACACCCGGAATACACCTCCGACTGGTCCAGGATGCAGCTTATCCCTCTGCTGGCGAACCTGTTCGGTTAAGGCAGGATTAGCCTATGCTGAACATCCTCGACATAATCCAAGACTGGATCAAAGAAATCCTCCGGGACTGCATTATGGGCAACCTGGACGGGATGTTTAACCAGATCAACAGCGAAGTCGGGGAGGTTGCGGCGAATGTGGGGACGACCCCGGCGGCATGGAACGCCGGGGTCTTTTCCATGATCCGCAATCTGAGCGATACAGTCGTAGTGCCGGTTGCGGGGATCATCTTAACCTTTGTCCTGTGCTACGAACTGATTTCGATGCTGATGGAAAAGAACAACTTCCACGACTTTGAAACCTTTGCACTGTATAAGTGGATTCTGAAAGTGTTCGTGGCGGTCTATCTGGTCACGCACACCTTTGACATTACAATGGCAATCTTTGAAGTGGCGCAAAATGTGGTGCAGCAGAGCGCCGGCGTGATTACAGGCACGACCAGCATAGACTTTGCGGCGGCGCTGGGCGATGTTGCCGCCCAACTGGAAAGCCGATGTTGATACGGAAGGGTATTGACTTTCCGGCTCTGGGGCGGCGTCAGCCGCTTGATCTCGCTCATACCTCGTCGGCGGGGTAAAGGGCAAGCCCCGCAAACTCCGCTTCGGTCATGTGTACCACTTTGGCAAAGGTCATCAGCTGGACAAGCTTCTCCCGGCGCACTTTTGCCTGTAAGACCGTAATCTGCTTTTGCAGTTCCTGCCTGCGCCTGTCCCGCTCCACTGACTCTTTCAGCGTTTCGCCCGCGCCGGGAGTCAGCGTTTTCCCCGGCGATTTGCCGGACAAAGTTTTCGTACGCCCGGTCAGTGGTAAGCCCGTCCAATTTCAGCGGCAGAGCGGCTTCTTCCATCCAATCGGTGTGGTAGTAGCTGCCCACCTAAGGCGTTCGTCCCACTGCCCGCCGCCTCTTTGTAGGCCGTCCATGCCTGATATTTGCCCTCATACTCCAGCAAAAACAGGATATGGTAGGGTATCTCCTTATCAATCTGCCGCAAAACGGCCTCGTCTAACTGCGGTGCAGACAGGCAGATCTCGATAACTTCGATTTCCGTCACCGCCTCCCTGGCGGCAAGGTTCATCGTGGCGGGAGCGATCTTGTTCCGCCACCAGATCACCTTGATCTGTTCCACAAAGATACGCTTCAGCGCCGGGGAAACGGTGAGATTTTCATAAAACTTCTGCTTTGGAATACGCCGGTTGAATTCGGTGCTTTTGGGCAGACCGAACATAGGCCGCGCCTCCTTATTTGACCACCAGGAAACAGATCAGTTCAAAATCATCTTCGGATGCTTCGACCATATCAATGCCAGCCAGGCCGTATGTTTCATAGTCATCAATGGCTTTGATTGTCCCGGTGATCAGGTCAAGAATCCGGGTGAGCGTCAGGTTGAAGGAGTACACGGAGCTTTCCAGCCGTTTTAAGAGATTGATGCTCATCAGCCGCCGGATGCCCTGTTCACGCCCTTGCTGAGTAAGGTTGTTGCCCTTGTTGTGCGTGAGGTCGATATACTTGGCGATTTTGCTTGGAAAGATGTAGTTTGACGGTGTATAAATACACAAACTCAGCTGGGTCAGCAGTTCAAATATTCGATGTGCCGCCGGGAGCGGGCAATCGTCACACTGTCCAGTAGTTCAAAGAAATCAAAGTCCAAGGTGCGGAGCAGGGCATCGGTGGTGCGTGCGTCCGGGTCGAGCTTGCTCCAGGCATTAAACGATTTCTGGGCCTGTCGGAAAATCTCGTCAATAGGCTTTTTTGTGTCCAGCGCCTCATTGATGAAATCTGGATTGCCCTCATAGGCAATAGCAGGCT
The DNA here is from genome assembly GCA_910583615.1 of uncultured Lachnospiraceae bacterium. GTDB lineage: Bacteria > Bacillota > Clostridia > Lachnospirales > Lachnospiraceae > Hominiventricola. Next base: position 2,315 of record CAJTXP010000058.1, read on the forward strand.
GGTTTTTGAGGTCAGTAAAGAGGTTATTGACCGGCATTGCGGACACCTGCGCGAATCACCTTGTCTGATACACTCTGAAGGCTATACCTATACAAATTGCATTATACACTACCCGCCTCCGGAAAACAATTCCTCTTTCCCTAAAGTTCCAAGACTTGTCGTAGTTCGTAAGTTATCACAAAAATGCTTGCATTTATTTGTGATAACCTTAGAACTATGATTTTTGCCGTTACGTTACTTTTCACACGTCGGCCAGTGTTCAGCCTGGTGGAGGCAGGCGTCCGGGCAGCGTAGATGTGAAAAGTATCCCTTTAAACAGAAATTTACCGGATATCTCCGAAAAAAATTGCACTTTATCTCTTCATTCTGTATAGTTATGGTAGAGGACAGGAAGAAAGCGAGGGATGAAAATGGCGTTGGAGGAACAGAAACAGATCGCCATTGACTACTATGTTAATCTAATGAGAATTAAGGCTCATGAAACCGGAGAAAACAGGGAATTATATAAACGGCACTAAATTCCTGCACTCATAGTTCCCGGTCTCCAGTGCCGTTTATCATACTTTTCCGGCAATTTTTAAACACCGGATATATAGATTACCAGATAAAGATTGCCAGAGTGAAACTTTCCACTTTCGGCATTGATGTATCTGAACTCGAATTTTAATATGGACTGTTACGGGACTGCCGCAAATTTTATGGCAGTCCCGTTCTGTTTTAATTTTTATCCAGATCCGCCGTGATCTCATAATAATCGCATGGATGCGCCACCAGCCCGGTCACGCCCTCGCCGGACACCATGGACATCCGTAGGTGGGAAGCGAAAACAAAGCTGTTGTCATTAAGGAGCGCCTGGGTCATCCGGGTTGCCAGCTCTGCGCGTTCCTCTGCGTCAAACGTCCGGCTCATCTGCTCTTCCAGCGTCTCCAGCTCGTCGCTGTGGTAGTTGCCGCGGTTCTTGGACGATGCGTCCAGACAGTGGGTCGTAAAGAAGAACTCCGGATCGCCGGTGGGCGCGGTCACAAACGCGCTGGCATAGATATCCCAGTCTCCGCTGTCAATAAAATCCAGATGGTTCGCCGTACAGATCACCTGAAGATCGATGCCGATCTCCTTCATAGTCGCCTGCGCGCTTTCCGCCAGAAGCGGAAGCTCCTGTCGGCTGGGATAGGTCAGCCAGCGAAGGGTCAGCTTCTGTCCATTCCTGTCCACATAACCGTCCCCGTCCGTATCGGTCCATCCCGCCTCTGCCAGAAGCGCTCTGGACGCTTCCGGATCAAAGGGCTGCGCCGTAACCGTATCATCCCCATAAGCAAAACTTGCCGGGAACGGCCCCACTGCCGGACTGCCGTTTCCGTTCATGAGCACTCTTGTAAATCCTTCCTTATCGATAGCGCCGGCAATGGCTCTGCGTACACCGGCGTCCTGAAGCGCTTCTGTCTCGTAATTCATGGCGCCAAAAAAGGATCGGGATGTCTCGCAGGAAGAGATCGTATACGGCGCGCTTTCAAAAAGCAGCAGGCTCGCATACGGAAGCCCGTACGCGCCGTCCAGTTCTCCCGACTGCATGGCCATGGTCATAGTATCGCCGTCGGAAATCGTCTGTACATAGATCGTATCCAGATGGGGCATGCCGTCCCAGTAGTTTTCATTCTTCACCAGCGTCAGGCCCTTGTCGGTCTCCACCAGCGTCGCACGGTAGGGACCGGTACCGGTGACATTGCCGTCGTCCGTGATCCCGGCTTCCATATCGATGATGCAGCCATAGGGTTCCGCCAGATAATTGATCAGCGCCGGCACCGGCACTTCGGTCCGAATCGTCAGTTTCTGTCCGTCCGCCGTGATCTCATGAATCTTCAGGTCGCCGGCCGCGCGCTCGTGCACTTCGGTCAGATGATCCAGGCATTCCTTGACCGCCTGGGCGTCCAGAGCGCGTCCGCTGGTAAAAGCCACCCCGTCCCGCAGCGTGATCTCCCAGGTCGTCTCGTCCACATTCGTATATTCCGTCGCCAGCCATGGTTCCGCTTCCATGGCGTCCGAATACTTGAACAGTGTCTCCCCGATGCCGTAACGGATACAGGCCCATCCGGAATAACCGTTATGAGGATTCACATCGGACTCGTCATTCTCCGCATTGAAGGTCGTGTCTCCGAAGTAGAACACCTTCTCTCCTTCTGCCGCTGTCGTTTCGTGTGAATCGTTCCCCGCAGCCTGCGTGCCATCTGCCGCATCCTCTGCAGGCGCAGAAGTTCCGCTTCCGCAGCCTGCCAGAAGCCCTGCGCCCATCGTCACTGCAAGCAGCGACACACAGATCGTTTTCCATATACTTTTTTTCTTCATGTTCCTGTATTCCTTTCTTTCATGCCAATCATGGATTGATTCCTCAACATTTGGCACCTCTCTGCCTGCACCGGGCTTTCGACCGCCTGTCACATCAGAAAACCGACTCCACCAGCATTCTGGTGTACGTGTCCTTCGGATGCAGGATCACTTCATCCGGAACTCCCTGTTCCACAATGTTTCCTTTATACATGACCAGCACCCGGTCACAGATCTTCTGCACCAGCGCCAGATCATGACAGATCAAAAGCAGCGAAAGCCCCTGCTCCTTCTGCAGTTTCTTTAAAAGTTCCACGATCTGCGCCTGCACCGTCACATCCAGCGAGCTGGTCGCCTCATCGCAGATAATCAGTTCCGGAGCAGGCGCAAGCGCTCTGGCTATAGCCGCCCGCTGACACTGACCGCCGCTGACCTGGTGGGGACAGCGGGACGCAAATTCCCGATCAAGCTCCACCATGTCCAGAAGCTCATACATCCGTTCCTTTGCCCGGGCTTTCAGCATGCCCTGATTGCGCATGCTCTCCATGATGCCGTCCCCGAGCGAACGTCTCGGATCAAAGGAATCCTGGGGAGTCTGGAATACCATCTGGATCTTCTGATAAAGCTTCCGTTCCTGCCTGCCCTTCAGGAACAGCGTCTCCTCTCCGTCCAGCAGGACGCTTCCTTCATCCGGCGCGGTCAGATGGGTAATGATCTTCGCCGTTGTGCTCTTGCCGCAGCCGCTTTCGCCCACCAGCCCCAGACACTCTCCTTCGTTCACATCAAAACTGACGTTGTTCACGGCTACAAAAGGAACCTTATTTTTATAAAATGTTTTTTTCAGTCCTTTTACTTCCAGTAATTTCTGCATCTTATCAGCCTCTGTTGATCCGAAGCACCGAGCCGATCAGCTTCTTCGTATATGTTTTCTCTGGATGATGGATAATATTCTCTGTCCTTCCATATTCCACAATCCGGCCCTGATACATGACTGCGATCCGGTCCGCCATATATTCCGCCATGCCAATGTTGTGGGTGACAACAACAATCCCCGTGCCGTAGAGATCCCGCATTTTCATCATTTCCCGCACCACCTGCGCCTGCACCGTCACATCCAGCGCACTGGTTGGCTCGTCCGCAAAAAGAAGCGCCGGCCTCAGCACCATAGCCATCATGATCCCCACTCTCTGGTTCATACCCCCGGACAGTTCAAAGGGATAGCTGTTCAGGATCCGTTCTCCGTCGTTTAAGCGCATCTTGTCAAAAAGCTCCAGCGCCCGATCCCGTACTTCCTCCCGGCTGGCCTTCTCATGCTGACAGACGCTTTCAAAGAGCTGATCTTTGATACTGCGGATGGGGCAGAGCGACGCTTCTGTATTCTGGAAGATCATACCCATGGCCGGTCCTCTCATCCTGCGAAGCGCTTCCGCGCCGGCAGCAGTGACACTTTCTCCTTTGTAATAAATGTCACCCCCGGTCACGGCTCCGGTATTTTCCAGAAGCCCCATGGCCGCTTTAATCACCGTACTTTTACCGCTTCCAGACTCTCCGACGATCCCAAGGATCTCGCCCGGTTCCAGCTGAAGGGACACATCATGCACCACGGCTTTTCCGTTATAGCTCACTTCCAAACGCTGTACATCCAGTAACGGCGCCATGCGCTCACCTCCCTCTCTGCCTGGGATCCAGGATATCCCGCACCGTATCTCCGGCAAGATTAAAGATCATCACCGTCAGGAAAATCGTAGTGCCCGGCGCCAGGATCACCCATGGCGAGGTCTGCAGCATGCTCCTTCCGTTGCTCATCATGGAACCCCACTCCGCGGTGGGCGGCGTTGCGCCCAGTCCAAGAAAAGACAGGCCGGCAATCTCCATGATCATGGTCCCGATGTCCAGTACCGCCGTCACAACAACCGTACCGGCGATATTCGGTACGATATGTTTGAAAATCATTTGAAGCGTTCCCGAACCGGACAGCTTCGCCGCCGCCATATAGGGCGTACTCTTGATCGTCAGCACCTGGCTTCTGGCAATCCTCGCGTATTTCGGCCAGGAGATACAGGCCAGCGCCACCACTGCATTCATAATACCGCCTCTCATCACGCTGGCCACCGCAATCGCGAACACCATCCCCGGAAACGCCAGAAAAACATCAGACAGTCTCATCAGAAACGAATCCAGCTTTCCGCCGTGAAAGCCGCAGATGATTCCCACTGTGCTTCCGATCCCCGTGATCACCAGCACCAGCAGCAGCGCGGAAAAAACCGTGGACCGGGACCCCATGATGACACGGGAAAGCATATCTCTTCCGTAGCGGTCCGTTCCCAGAAGATGCGCTCCGCCCGGCGGCAGCAGCGCGCTCCCCAGATCCTGTTCATATGGATCATACGGAACCAGATACGGCGCAAACACAGCCGTCAGAACGACTCCCACGGCCAGTGCCCCAAAAATGATCATCTTCCGCTTTGTATGATCTTTCACCACTTTTTGTTTCCGTATTGTAATCTTCTGTTTTTCTGTCATGTCACGCATCCTCCTGCCCCAGACGAATCCGCGGATCCAGATAATGATAGATCATATCCGTAAAAAGGTTCACACACACATAGATAATCGCCATCCAGATTACATATACCTGAATCACCGGATAATCCCGCATGGTGATGGCGTCCACCGCCATCTTGCCCACGCCGTCCCACATGAAGATGGACTCCACGATGGCCGTGCCGCCCAGCAGGGAACCGATGGAGAGCGCCAGCAGCGTCACGATCGTCAGCATGGACGCCCGCAGGACGCTGAAGTACAGAATCCGTTTTTCACCGACTCCTCTCGCTCTGGCGCCCTGCACATAATCTTTGTTCAGCTCCTCCAGTACCGTCGCCCGCACCTGCCTGGTGTACCTGGACGCCATGGACAGCGCCAGCGTCAGCGTCGGCAGGATCACGCTCTTCCAGCCCGCATGATTCCCCATAACCGGAAGCAGGTTCAGCTTCAGCGAGAAGAAATAGATCAGCAGCAGCGACACAAAAAAATTCGGCAGTGAATTGCCGATAAAGCTCAAAAAGCGAATGATATAATCCGTGAGCCTGTTCTGCTTCACGGCGGAAAGAATACCAAGAGGAATCGATAAAAGCACCGTCAGAAGAATCGACGTAATCGTCAGACAGATCGTCGCCGGCAGCTTCGACACGAACATGGCCGACACCGGCTGCCCGGACACGAAAGACTCTCCCATATCACCGCGGACGATCTTCCCAAGCCAGATCACATACTGCTCTAAGATCGGCCTGTCCAGTCCCAGTTCCGCCCGAAGTACATCCTTCTCTTCTTCCGACAGGGCGCCGCCGGTATTGTTCTCCATCACGTCAATGACGTCCGCAGTTCCCATATTCATCAAGAGGAAGGAAAGCAGCGTAATTCCCAGAAGAATGGGGAGCAGCTGGAGAAGCCGTCTTATAATATATTTTTTCATTCGCCTTCTCCTTTACAGCATTATATTCCGCAGTTTATTTTACAAAAAAACAGTATGGCACACAACCCCGCAGGGGGGATGTATGCACATTCCGTTTCCTTATGAATTCATTCGTTTTTGTTATATCAATAATATTTTGTAAAGAATATTGAATTTGTATGAGATACCCTTTATACTTTAAGATGTTACTCATACAAATTCATACAAAGGAGAACTCAGATGAAAAAACTATCCGTAAAAAAAGGCAGCGAGTGTATGGCATGTCTGGCATGTGTTCAGGCCTGTTCCATGGCATTTTACAAGGTGATGGATCCTGCAAAGTCCTGTATCCAGATCGTGGAAAAGAACGGAGCGCCAAAGCCGTCCGTCTGCGCACAGTGCGGAAAATGCGCGAAGACCTGTGAAGCGGGCGCGATCAAGCAGAATGCAAAGGGCGTCTACACCATCGACAAAAAAGTCTGCACCGGATGCGGAAAATGCGTGGAAGTCTGTCCGTTCCATGTCATGGTCAAAGCAGAAGAATCACCGGTTACGAGCAAGTGTATTGCCTGCGGTATCTGTGCAAAAGCCTGTCCGATGGAGATCCTCGAAATCGTGGAGAAATAGCATCAGCCAGAGGAAGAGATTTCTCTGTACATCAATTATGGCCACCGGTTAAACTGCCGGCGGCCATAACTGCCGGTCGACCTGTTACTGTTCTTCATGCTTCATGAGCTTCGGCGCATGATCTCCTGCCGTCTTCCCTGTTATGGATGCGCATATTTCTCCGCACAGATCATAAAAAGCGGCGTCGCCGCCTCATGAACCTTCTCTTCTTCATCCCATACCAGATCTCCTGTATCAGACAGGATTTTTATCACACCCATCCCTGTCTCTTTCAGGACTCTGCCGTCCCATTCCGGCCGATGTTCCTTCGACAGCGGCAGCGTCCGGGCGATTTCTTCCAGATACTGCGCCTTCTGGCTGCCGATCTTGTCATGAACGGCGTGAGGATAGAGCCTGTGATAATTCTCATGGGCCGCGTCATGACGCATTTTCTGTTCTTCGTCAAAGAGATACAGATACCAGTTGGCGTCAAAATAGACCATACGGCCTCCGGGTGTCAGAACCCGCTTCCATTCCCGGAGCGCCTCCTCTGGCTTTTCCAGATTCCAAAGTACGTTTCTGGATACCACCAGATCAAAGCTTTCGTCTGCAAAGGGCAGATGTTCCCCGTCATATAAGACAAATTCCGCCTTCGCTCCGTACGCTTCGGCATTTTCCCGGGCATGTGCAAGCATTTCTTCGGTCACATCCACTGCGCAGACCTGATGGCCCGCCAGCGCCAGATTGATGGCAAAAAAGCCCGGACCGGTCCCCACATCCAGAACCTTCACAGACTCCTTTGCCGGCGCATGCTGCAGAATCAGATTTCTCCACGCATCCCTTTTCCAGTTATTCAATTCCTCTATATTCTGTCTGGAATAGCTCTCGGAACGGACCCCCCAGTACGATTTCAGTCCCTCCAGAACGCCATCCGGCCTGTTTTCCATATCTCTTTTCCTCCTGTTTTCTCTCCTTTGACACAGAAAAACTGCCTGCTGCAGTTTTCTGTGTCAAAGATATCATATTTGCACCAGGTCCACAAGCCGGGTGGGGGGATATTCCTGCTCTGATTCCTCCGGCGTGAAAATCCGTAAAAGCAGGATCATCCGGATGAAAGGTTATTGTTCTGCCATTCAAAAGTCCAACAGACATCCATTTTAGCCAATCAGTACCCGCTTACCCTCAAAGGCAAAGCCCAGGTGGCGGATACGTCCCTCCGGAGTCCCCCTGGCGATCAGCTCACTGTCATAGTTCTTATCCCGAATCTGCTTTAAAGCCTCCTGCACCGTATCCTCCAGGGTATCTTCATCCTCCGGATCACGCACCTTAAACTCCAGCACAAAGGCCGGATCCTCCTTTTTACAGGGCTCCAGCATCACATCATAGCGCCCGAACCCGCTTTCCCGGTTGGATGTGATGCGATATCTTCCTGCCAGCTCCACCATCAGGCCCAGGACAAAGCCATGATAAAAACGCTCCGGTTCAATTTCCTCCGATGGTTTTCTGCCAGTGTCAAAAAAGCTGAATGTGGCAAAGGCCACCTTATTCATAAAACGGTTCATGGCCTTCACATCAACCAGAAGCAGCGCCTTGATAAAATCGTTATAAGGCACATCCTCCCCGCTGAACCACCCCCGGATCATGTCTTCGAACATCATCTCCACTTCCCAGTTCGTCAGCTTCAGACGGTAAGTAAATCTCCTGGTCGTCCTGGAAAAGCATCTCTCAACTACCTTCAGATACCCGCCGGCTGCCAAAGGTGAATCCATCGTACCATTGCTTCACATCCGTCTTGCGCTCCGACATTCCCATCTGGTCCAGCGCCTGGAACACCTCTTCCCTCCGTAAAGCCAAAACAGGTACAGTACTTCTCCGATGTGGTGGTCACCACTGTAAGGTTATTCAAATCCGAAAAAATGGACTCCCTGCTTACACGGGTGATGCCCGTCATAATCGCCCGCTCCATGCCTGGATTTGTCTTAAAGGCTAAGTTGAACATCTGCCGGATAAAGCCAGCCAGCTCCTCCCAGTACCCGTACACATAGGCTTCCTGCCGCGGCGTGTCATATTCATCCAGAAAAATCAAGACCTTCTGGCCATAATAATGCTCCAGACAATCCGACAGATATTTCAGCGCCAATACAGCCACATCGTCCGACATTTTAGACGAAACAGAATCGAAAAATTCCATTTCTTTATTCATCCATGCCCTTTCCGTTCCTTACATATCTATGCTCTCTGTACAATCCCTTTATAAAACCTGTTTTGTCCACAAAGAAACAATCATTTTTCCGTATAAATTCAAAGCTTTGCGCCCCGATAGAAATTGTCCTGCCCATAGTCCTGCCTCCTGGTTTCGAAAATGGCTTCCGGGCATTGCCCTCTGCAATCTATTCCCCCAGATAATACCCTTCCATCCCCGTCAGCACAGGTACCTTTTTCAATATCTGATAAATCTTTCTCTGTAAAGCCGGATTCTTTTAATGGCTCTTTCCATAATTGCGGTTCACGTTCTCTCAATATCTCCAAATACTTTTTTGCTGTTTCAATAAAAGCCACCTCTATTTTCTCCGCCATACCCCAAACAGGCTTTTCTTATAATGCTTCAGCGCCTCGACTGCCGGCCCGTAATTTCCCGCCGCTTTCAGATACTCCACGCCCTTTTCAATGTTCTCCCGTACACCGATCCCTTCGGCATACATCATCCCCAGCCCATAGCTTTTATAGGGCGAATCCTGGCTTTTCTCCAGAAATGCTTTTCCCCGCGCCGGGTCCTGCCGGCAGCCGCGCCCCAGAAGATAGCAGATTCCCAGAAGATCATACTTGACATATTCCGGTTCCTCATCCCTCTCCAGCCACTGGACCGCCCGCGCATAGTCAGTTTCCGTCCCCCAGCCGTGGAAATACAAGCGCCCCAGCTGGCGGCAGGCATAGCTGTCGTTGCCATAGCCGGCGGTTTTTTCGTAGCACTCCAGGGCATAGGGCAGATTGCGCTCCACCGCCCTGCCGTTCCAATAAATATCCCCTATGATATGCCAGCTCCAGAGATGTCCTGCCTCTGCCGCTTTCAGCGCCCAGGGAAGAGCTTCTTTATCGTTATCCTCTGTATAGGCCAGATAATGGGCATAGGCATACATCCACTCCGGGTAGCCCCGCTTGGCCCCCTGGCGTATAATCGGAACTTCCTTTCCCGGCTCTGCCGGAATGTATTCTCCCCGTCCATACTGGTAGTAATGACCGTAATTCCGCCCCGCCAGGATCATGCCGCCGGAAAACGACTTTTCAAACCATGGAAGGCACTTTTCGATCTGCTCCCGCTTCCAGTGATTCCAGGCTTCCTTATTTGCAAACTCCCTTTCCTTACGATCTTCAATCTCTATGATGTCCAGAAAATAATAAGTGTTCCCAATCATGTACTGACAGAAAGCGCAGCCGTTTTCGGCTTTTTCATAGATGACATTCCATGCTTCTTTTATGCTCTCAAAAGGCATGATTTCCCGCAGTTCCGGTGTCAGCATATCCATACGCAGCGCTCCCAGAACCGCAGCGGCGCTGCCCAGGGAGATCGCCTGATGGAGCATGGCGTAGGCCGCCGCCTCGTTTTCTTCAAAGGGATGGTATTCCCAGCTGTAACAGGAGCCGGAAAAGCAACGGGAGAGGATATAGCAGGCATCCCCATCGTCTTCCTTTGCCGCAAGCAATAATGCGTCCGCCGCCGCTGTTGCCTTGTCGTTATCACAGCAATAATAGAGATCCTCAATGGCTTTATCCACCACATCGCTAAAATACTTACCCATGTTTCTTTTTTCCCTTTCTGTTTGCTTTTTCTATCTGGTCAGTAATATCAGCCCAGCCGCTCATTTCTTCAAAAACACCGGAATTCAAATAGTTGACCAGCCAGAATTTCACCTGCGTCACGGTTCCTTCTTTCGCCAGAAACCTGGCGGCCCCTTTTCCTGTGTTATTTGTACACCAGATCACCATCAGGTCATTCTGAACGCCGGGGAAGAAATCAAGCGCCTGTGTTCCCCATTCCAGGAATACCTTTGTGTATGTTCCCTCATGGATGCCGTCAATGGCCAGTTCCACATCCCTGGCAGAGAAAAAGGTGTGTTCATCATGCCAGCTCTCTCCAAAAATCACCAGAAGCTGGTGCCAGTTCCGCATTTGGCCTTTCTGTTCTCTTTGAAGCTGCTGCCAGAACAATTCTATATGTTTCTCAATCTGCCGGGTATCCGCTTCGCTTTTCCCCAACCCAGCTTCTTCTGTATTCATCAAAGAGTCTGGTTTGTCAAAATCAGCAACCGATTCTGCTGCCTCATCTGTATCTTCCGGGCTGTCCTTAGCTTCACCTGAACAAGTGCTGCTTTCTTCCCATTCGGTTTCCTCTTCATCATCATATCCATTCTCTGTTTTTTTCCACCCCGAAAGATCAGCGCTGCCCGCCAGGAGTTTTTCAAACCAGTCCTTCGCCTCGTCAAGCTCTGCGCTTTTATGGTATGATTCATATCCGCCTTTCGATTCATCCAAAAATACTGTTAATCCAAAGAGTTCGTGATATATGCAGAAAATCTGGCTTATGTTCCCTGTCTCCGGCACCGCAAAAGGCGGCAGAATCTGGAGTCTGAAAACGCCCCCTTTATCACTTTCCATCAGGCTTTCCATCTGTCTTTGTAAAACCTCCACCGTTACATTGGAAGTCCTGTTTCCGGCTGTATCTGTAAGGATAAACTGGCTGGCCGGTGCCTGCTTTTGTCTTTTATCCGGCCTCACCAGATCACGCACCCCGTCCCATATCCCCAGCAAGCCAAAGCCTGCCATGCCAAGCCCGATCAGAAGCCGGACAATACCAATCCCTTCCTTTATTTCAGCAAGTCCGATCACTATCAGCCCAAAACCCAGAAATGCAGCATAGCCTCCCAATATAAGAGGTATCAGCCGCAGCCGTTTTCCTGTTCTGTTATTTTTCCTCATCATCAGCTCCCCTGCCAGCTTGTCCCTAAAATCCCACATGAAAAGCCAGACCGGTCTGTTCCTGAACCTTTTCAATCAAGCCGCTCCCTGCGGCCGTCTTTGTCAGCAGCATAAAACAGACGATGTCCCATCCGAGGATATCGCTCCCGATCCACTGTCCGATCTCGGCCTCCCCATACGTCGCCTTGCAGCTGCTGCTCTTCCATTCCTCCGCAAGGATTTCAAAATGTTCCGAAAGCACGGCGACGCTTACCACATGGCAGGGGACTGCCCGGCAGATTCTGCAGTAAAAAGACTGAGCATCTGATCTTAAGCTTTTTCCGGTACTTCTCACTTTCCCCTTTCCGCCATCTGCCCAGAAAACATTCCTGCCTGGGATGCTGCTCTCCCAGACAGGTGCTGACTGACAGCATCCGCCTGCCGATTCCGGACAGCCACTTTGGAGTATCCGTTATTTCGCACAGATAATATCCGATTATTTTGAACTGTTCCATAAATTCCTCCCTCCATGCCTTTGCCGAAAAAATATTGATCGGTTATAGATCAGGAAACAGGCAACACTGCACCCCAGATGCACCACCATTCCAAAGCCGAACATCCTGCAGATAAACTTTATGTCGGGCGTAAATACACCCCTTAACACAAGTCCGTATACAGCCGGATAATAGATCAGATTCACAATCATGGATATCACAAAGCAATACTGTGTTTTTCCATGCCCGATTAACAGATTGTCAAAGAGTACCGTATAACTGTACACCAGATAAAATGGTATTAATGTTACCAGTATTGTCTTGATTGCTTCATGGTTCTCGATTGCCATCACATTTTTTAAGAATGGATTCAGCACGGGAATGAAACACAGCCACACAAGAAACACCGCAATGATGATCCTGTTGTAATCCTTTATTTTTCTTAAGGTTTCTTCTCCCCTGCATTCTTTCTTAATGATTTCCGCCAGGGCTGATATGGGAATCAGCAGCAATCCCCATATGATATTATTTGCCACCCAGTAATTTCCCTGCTCTGCTGCCTGATTCACCATTTTGCAGACAATGAGCGCATAAATCAGATTATCCAGCAGGACCTGAGCGCCGCCAAACAGACCAATAAATGCATACTTTTTCAAAAAAGCTCTCTCAAACTGAAAGGAAACCGCAAGCAACTGTTCTCTGTATACGGCAATCAAACACCATACAACACATATCGTATTTACGGAAATGTTGGAAATGGCGGCGCCGTTCACCCCAAATGCAGGAATGAAAAATAAATCTCCGATGATGGTAACTATTGTTTTCAAAAAGACCATCATATAGATGTAACATGGCCTTTCCAGCACTACAAACAATACATTTACGAAGCTGACTGCATTTCCCACAATAAACCCGATCGTCTCCAGCCTGAGGTATACGGTCACTTCCCTGACCGGACCGGACGCCATTTCCGACACCATCCGGCCGCAGTACCCAAGAACAAACAGGGAAAACAGGATATAAATCACATTTACGATCAAAAACGTCTGGAAGATCCGTTCTTTCCATTTATGCTTGTCTTCTGCACACTGATTCAGCAGGGCAAACAAAGGCACAATCAAAAATGCCTGTATCGTCTCGTTGATCAGATCGAACCATTCCATATGGCCGACAATGCTCAGTCCGTCCGCCGACGGTCCGCCCGCGATTAAATTTGTTCTCACAATCGTATACAGAAACGGAATAAAGCTCATCAGCATCAGGCCGCAGTACAGATTTACCGGAAATCTGCCGTCTCTTTTACCTGTCTTCCTGCTCCCATTACAAACATTTCCTGCTTTCAACACTTCGTATCCCTTTTATTTCTCATTTACTTTTCATCAGGTTCTTTAACAACCGGATTTCCCTTCGCAGTCTCATTTCTTTCATTATACAGAATTTTCCACAAAAAATCATCCATTATCTGCACAGGTAAAAAGGCAGTCATATTTCAAAAAAGGAGAATGGAGAGAAGGCCGGATTCTCTCCCCTGTAATATAAAAGGGCGCTGATAAACTCTGCACCCTTCTTATTTCCCACGATTCAGTTTTACTCTTTAATTTCGTCAATATCCGTAAGATTTACACCAGCTACATTTAAAATAGCTTTTAATACAAGATATTTCTTTTTCAATTTCGCATATGTCTTTTCGGCATTTTCTTCTTTTGCCAGCAGCATATATTCTTGAATCTCTCTAAAATGATCAATTGCATCTTTCGCAATTTCCAGGTTCGTAGTCGGCATATCATCACCTCCCAATTATGAAAAAAGATTGTCTGATTATATTTAATATACCATAATCAGACAACAAAGTCTACCAATTTTCCGACACTTCAGTATCTCGCCGATCGTCCCGTTCTCTTCCCGGGTATTTCGCATCTGGACAAATACATTTCCTTCATGTTAGTATAAAAAAAAACGACAGGGTGGTAAAGGTACTATGCAAAAAATCATGATCATCGAGGACGACCCGGCCATCCGGGAGGAGCTGGCGCTGATTCTGGAGAACGAGGGATACGCATCCCTGCCGGTGACAGACTTTGACGGCATTCCGGAACAGGCAATGCGGGAGCGCCCGGATCTAATCCTCCTGGATATCGGCCTGCCCGGGCGTGATGGGTTTTCCCTGTGCGCCGCTCTGCGAAAAGCCGTTGCCGCACCGGTGATTTTTGTCACCAGCCGGGATGCCGGCGTCGATGAGGTGCGGGCCTTAAGCCTGGGCGGAGACGACTACATCACAAAGCCCTACAGCGTCCCCGTCCTGCTGGCCCGGATCAAGGCGGTTCTGCGCCGGACCGGAGGCGGACCGGCGCCGGCGGATGTTCTGGAAGCCGGAGGGCTGCGCCTGAGCCTGACAAAAGGAGCGGTGTCGGCCAATGGAAAAACGGCGGAGCTGACCCGGAATGAGCTGCAAATACTATCCTGTCTGATGATCCATGCAGGTCAGATCGTTTCCAGGGCCGATCTGATCGATACGCTGTGGGACCATCAGATTTACATTGACGACAACACTCTCAGCGTCAACATGACCCGGCTGCGGGGAAAACTGGCGGACATCGGCCTTCCGGACGCCGTCAAAACCCGCCGCGGAATGGGGTATCAGCTATGACCCCGGGGGAATATTTATCGGACCGGTCCGTCCGGATTGCCCTGCAGCTGATCGGCGCCGGACTGGCGGCGCTGTTCCTCCTTGCCACGGGAACACAGCCTGGGGTTCTTATTATTTTACTGATCGCATTTCTGCTGGTTTTTCTCATCGTACATTTGTTCGACTTCTTTCGGCTGCGCTCCCGGCTTCTGGAGCTGGAAACGATCCTGGAGGGACTGAACCAGAAATACCTGTTTGCGGAATGTGCTCCGCCGCCCGGAGGACTCTACGAGCGGCGTCTTTTTGACCTGACCCGCCGGGCGGGGCGGGCCATGACCGGCGCAGTATCCGACGCCCAGGCCCGCCAGCGGGAATACCGGGAATATGTGGAACGCTGGGTACATGAAATCAAGGCCCCCATCACCGCCGCCCGGCTGATCTGCCGGGAACTGGACGGGGAGACCCGCCGGAAGCTTACGGCAGAGCTGGCACAGATTGAAGCCAATATCGAGCGGGCTCTGTTCTATGCCCGTGCGGAGAATCCGGAACAGGACTGCCTGTTCCGGCAGGCGGACCTGGGGAAAATTGCTGCCCAGGCTATTGAAAATCACCGCGCCCTGCTGATTCAAAGCGGCGTCCGGGTGGAAACAGAGCATCTGAACGGCATCGTCTATACGGATGAAAAGTGGGCGGTCTTTCTCCTGGGCCAGCTCCTTCAGAACGCAGCCCGCTATCGGGGAGCAGCACCCGTGATCACTCTTTTTTCAAAACCTCTTGGGAAACAAATACAGCTTGTGGTGCAGGATAACGGCATCGGCATCCCGGCTCATGAACTGCCCCGGGTGTTTGACCGGGGATTTACCGGCAGCAACGGACGGGCCCGGGGAGGGTCCACCGGCATGGGGCTGTACCTGTGCCGGAAGCTGGCCGGTTTTCTGGAGCTGGGGCTTCATATCACATCGGAGGAAGGGAAAGGGACGGTTGTGACCCTTACGTTTCCGGCAAAAGAAACTCTTACAAAATTGTAAGGAAAATCCATATCCATTCGATACAACATCCTTTGCTTCCGGTGTACCATAGAGCCGTAAGCCGGCAGCGGCAGGCAATCTATGAAACACAGCATCTGTCCAAACAAGAACTTCGGAAGGATTTTGGGACACGGAACGAGGCCCCAAATTCTTCCAGACCATGGGGTGAAGTGAGCGGCAGATGCGGAACTTAAAAGGAGGCAAACGGTATGCTGCAAGTACAGAACATCGAAAAATACTACGGTGACAAAAACAACGTCACCAAAGCGCTGGACCGGGTGAGTTTTGACGTGGAATCCGGAGAGTTCCTGGCCATCATGGGAGCATCCGGCTCGGGCAAGACCACCCTGCTCAACTGCATCTCTACCATCGATACTATCAGCGCAGGGAAAATTTTTCTGGACGGAGTGAGTATCGACGATCTCAGTGAAAAAGAACTGGCGAAATTCCGACGGGAGCGGCTGGGCTTTGTGTTCCAGGATTCCAATCTGCTGGATACTCTGACGATTGAGGAAAACATCGGGCTGGCCCTCTCGCTGAATCATAAGGATCCAAAAAAAGTCCAGGGCCAGGTGCGCGAAATTGCCCGAAAGCTTGGGATCACGGACGTCCTGCCCAAATTCCCTTACCAGGTCTCCGGCGGACAGAAGCAGCGGGCCGCCTGCGCGCGGGCGCTGGTGGCGGGACAGTCTCTCCTTCTGGCCGACGAACCAACCGGGGCGCTGGACTCTAAGGCGTCCAGGAATCTGCTGGAAGTCCTGTCCACCATGAATCAGGACACCGGCGCCACCATCCTCATGGTCACCCATGACGCATACAGCGCCAGCTACGCAAAACGGGTGCTGTTCCTGAAGGACGGACGGGTGTTCAACGAACTTCTGAAAGGAGAACGGGGACGGTCTATATTCTACCACGAAATTCTGGACGTTCTTGCCGCGCTGGGAGGTGATATCAGTGACGTTATCTGAACTGTCTCTCCGAAATGCCAGACGGCAGGCCAAAGATTATCTGGTGTATTTTGTCACGGTCGTAATGGCCGCGGCGCTTTTGTATTCTTTCAACGGGCTGGTGTTCTCCCGTGAGATCAACACCCTGTCCATCAGCATGTCCACGCTTCCCATGATGATTGCGATGGCCAGCGTGGTGGTAGTATGCGTCTTCGGCTGGCTGGTAGCCTACGCCACAAGATTCATGCTCCTGCGCCGGGGGCGGGAACTGGGAACCTATCTGCTCATCGGCCTGGAGAACCGGCAGGTAGCCCGTCTGTTCTTTCTGGAAAACCTGACAGTGGGAAGCTTTGCCCTTTTGCTTGGGACCGCTCTGGGCGGACTGCTCTATCAGGCGCTTCGGGCCATCGTGCTGACGCTGTTCGGCCTGCCCTACACCTTCTCCTTCGGCTTCTCACTCCCCGCCCTGGGACTGACGGTCGCCTGTTTTGCCCTGATCTACCTCTTCGCCCTGCACCGGAGCCGCAGATATATCCGCAGAGCCAGGATCCACGATCTGATCTACGTCGACCGGGTCAACGAGGGTGCGGTCGTCCGAACCGGCAGAAAACGCCGCCGGGCCTTTGCTGTATCCATCATCCTGGGTGTTATCGGAACCCTTTTACTGATGGCGGGAAGCTCCATTCCCGGCGTCATCGGGGCGGGATGCGTGATTGTATTTTTGTTCGGCTTCTTCCACTCTTTCGCCTCCGGAGTGCCTGACTTCTTTGACAGACAGCCCGCCCGGAAATACCGGGGACAGAATCTGCTGGTTTTCCGCACGCTCACCTCCAAGCTGGCTACCATGGGGACGCTTATGGCCGTTATCTCCATGATCTTCACCGCCACCCTCATGTCCGAGGGAGCAGGAATGGTGTTCCGGGGACTCTTTGCGGGCCGGGCGGCAGAAAACGCCTGCTTCGACCTGTATATCGGCACCGCCGATGACGAGCCCTTAAGCCAGGATTATCTGGACTACATCCAGGAGAATCTCCCCGTGGAACAGGCGCTTTGCTACAGCATCTATCAGAGGGAAGACAGCCTGGTTATGGATTATGTGGAAAGCAGCGGAGAAGATTATTACCGCTATTTTGACCGGGACCCGGTACTTCGATACAGCGACTACGCCGCTCTTCGGGCGATCGCCGGCTACCCGCCGGTGGAATTGCAGCAGGGAGAATATCTCATCCACTGCAGGGCCTATCTGGAAGAACATCTGGCCGACTACACCCGGCCCATTTCCTGCGGACGCGCTCATCTGACCCTTGGCGGAGTCTATACGGAACACCTGCTGCAAAACTACGACACGAGCAACGGAGCCCGGTATATCCTCGTGGTTCCCGACGAAGCGGCGGAGGGCCTGCCGGTATTCCATCACGCCTATGCAGCCAGAACTGCTTCTCCGGTGACGGAAGCGCAGTTCTACGACCTGTATGACATTCACTACCGGCTGGAGGAACAGAATCTCACGCGAAGCTATGACGAGATCCACACCAAAGCCATGGAGGAAGAAGATGCGGCGGCCGGGACAGCCGTCACCGTATTCCCTCTCTTTTTCCTGGCACTGTCCCTTACCATGACCGCCGCTACGATCCTGACCATTCAGCAGCTCAGTGAATCGGAGCGGTACCGGCGTCAGTTCGCCCTGCTGCAAAAGCTGGGTATGGACCGACGGGAGATGGCAAAGACCCTGCGAACCCAGTTCGCCATCTATTACGCCCTGCCCGCCATCCCTCCGGTGCTCATCGGCGTGCCCTTTATCTTCCATTTCGCCCATGCCCCCGAGCCGGGAGTGATGGTGGGAATGAACAGTCCCGGCGCCATCGTGATGATTTCACTGGGGATCTTCTTCCTGATCTATGCAGTCTACATCCTGCTGGCTTACACCAGCCTGAAGCGGAATGTACTGCCGAAATAATGTTTACATTTTCCGGATGAAGTTACAGCCCACAGAATACCCAGCGCCCCTCCCGGCACTGCTGGGCATTGTCGATCATCCACCGGCCCTCCGTCAGGCGCAGCAGAAAACGATAGTAAAAAATTCCGTTTTCTGCATAAATCCAGCATTTATTTTTTGTGATCTGCTCTCCCGCGATCAGGCGGTGACCGGTATAAGTTCCACCATGTCTCCAGGAAAGATGGACCGGACGCCAGCCGGGACGGGGAGACAGACTTACCCGTCTGGAAAACAGATCATCGATATCCGCCTGGTCGCCGTACCCTCTCTGCTCTGCCAACCGCTCCCAACGGTTCATTTCTTCAAAAAATGCCTGCAGAGCAGTAAGGGGCGCCTGCAGCCCGGGGGCATCCAGTGGGATCTGATTTTTCATGGACTTATAGGCGCGGGCGTCCTCATAGGCTTTGTACTGCTCTTTTGTAAACAGCCCGGCCCGCCCTTCGTCGTCATGTTCGTCGGTGTCGTTGACCCGCAGTTTATCCCTCCAAGATATGGACATCAATCCCTCAAACGTGACGTAAGGGCAGGCCGCGATGTAGAGATGCTCCAGTTTTTTGATCTGTGCCGCCTGAGACAGTCCCTCATCATCCAGAGCCGTCCGCTGCAAAAACAGATCCTTCAGCGGCAAATCCGCTAACAGTTTCAGTCCATGCCCGGTGATCTGTCTGCCCCGCAGCAGGGCCAGCATATTTAATTTTGGAATCTGCGCCAGAATCGGAAAGCACTGGTCTCCGAACGGAACGTCATCCAGTGAGACCGCCTGCAGTTTCGGACATTGTCTGACCGCTGCCTCCAGGGTCTCCAGATTCAGCGGCGCTTCCACTCTCTTCTTCCCGTCGCAGACATATGCGCCGTCCTTATATTCCAGCAAATATGTATTCGGAGCAAACGCTAACATAAAAAATCCTTTCTCCAGT
Organism: uncultured Lachnospiraceae bacterium; assembly: GCA_910583615.1. Taxonomy (GTDB): domain Bacteria; phylum Bacillota; class Clostridia; order Lachnospirales; family Lachnospiraceae; genus Hominiventricola. The sequence continues at coordinate 21,649 of CAJTXP010000058.1, forward strand.
TCCGGTATTCCTGCTCTATCCTTTCCGCATATGGATCCTCTGCGGCCTTTGCAGCGGCAATTCCTTTTGTATAAAGATTTCCGTACCAGCCGGACCGGGGTTTATTTTCCAGCTCTTCTTTTATCCGCTTCCATAATTCCAGGTTTCCTCCCGGATCATGGGTGACGACCTCGCAGCATTCCTCCAGAATATCCCCGAACAGGCGGATTCCCCTGATCTGTCCGTAATCCGTCGTCTCCAGAACAGTCCTGCAGTACCCGGCCGCCTTCCCGTAATCGCCCATATCCAGATAACAGCGAATCAGATCCCGATATCCGGAAATCAGATCCCTTACCTTCCCAGATCCTGCTTCCATAGTCTCTTTCAGCTGTTGTTGATAAAGCTTCTCATTTTCCATATGTCTGCCAAGGCAGGTGTTAAACCTGATCAGGGTACTTCGGTTGGAGCGATTCCATCCGGCAGCATCTTCTGTCTCCTTTTTCCATGCGTCCACCAGAAGGCCCATCACATCTTTGTAATCCAGCTCCTGACTGATATAAATGCAGTCCAGAAGATCATTGTTCTCAAAATCCTCCTCCACCGGATCTTCCGCATCATATCCGCAGGCGCAGTCAAAATTGGCATTCTTTGCCCGTTCCAGCAGATGGTCATACGAATGCCCGCCGTTATATTTCCCAAGCAGCCACGTCAGAATGCGAAGCGTACTCCCGATCCCCTGAAAGGAATTCGTTTCCCTGTCCTTCAGCTCCTCCTGGAACAGATACACAACCGTGCGCTCATCGTCAATCCTGTTGTATAAAAGATAATATGCCAGCCGCAGACGGTTCGTATAATTGGCGTCGTCCGTGCCCCATTCTCCATTTTGAAATTCCCGATAGCAGACCTGACCGGCATCCCCTGCTCTCAGCGCTTCGTATACGTTCTGCTGTTCGTTTATTTTTTCCCTTAATTTATTCCTTATCATCCTGATTCGTCTTGTCCCCCATTTTATTTACGCAGTATCTTGTCCATGGCCTTTCCCCTGGCAAGCTCATCAATCAGCTTATCCAGGTAACGGATCTCCCGCATCAGAGGCTCTTCAATCTCTTCCACCCTGACACCGCAGACCACGCCTTTGATCAGTTTCCTGTTTTCATTCAGCTGCGGAGCATCCCGGAAGAAATCCCCATAAGGCACCGGACTCTCCAGCATCCTCTCCAGTTCGGGCTGACTGTATCCGGTAAGCCAACGGATCACCTCGTCAACCTCCTGCCTTGTCCGCCCCTTTCTCTCTACCTTATTGACAAGCAGATGATAAACTTTCGAAAAGTCCATCTGATAGATTTTCTCATTTCCCATAAAATACACCTCATACTCCATATTTCTGGCAGCTCTGTCTCTCCGACATACTCCGGTTTGCCAGCACTAACTGCCCGCAAACGCTTCGCTTTTTGCTCTTATCGCCGCTTGAGAAGCAGCGGCTCTTTTCAGCGTTTGCCGGCTGAGAAGACAGCCGCTTCCTTCACCCATCCCATATTCCCCGACAAACTTTAATACAATCAAAACGGATACGAAAAAAGCGAGTAC
>CAJTXP010000059.1 GCA_910583615.1 uncultured Lachnospiraceae bacterium
GGCAACATTTATACAGGCTTTGTTTGAAAATATCTGCTGGGAAAGTTGAGTAAATTATTTTTCGTCTGTTTCTTCTGCACATCGCAATTCATCTAACATAATTTTCTCAATTTTGAGTATGTCTGGCTGTGTTGGCGTAAAGCGTACCCCTCTATGCAGCAGGTTGATTATTTTTTTTGCATTCTTTTCTAATTCCTGTATCAGTTTAGGGTTTGCTATTCTTACAGGCTGACCGCCCTTTATATACTGACCGTCTATGTATTCTGCGGTTACAGGAAACATATCTTGAAAGAGAAGTACTGTTTTACGGTCAAAGATTTTCACAATTTTAATCGTGTCTGTCGGCTTGTGCTGTTCCTGCTTTTTCAGTATCAGACGTTCAAACTTTTCTGTTTTTGAACTGCATGGGACTAACCAGTACAGGTCTGTTTTACTTTCTTTAAAAGCAAAGTAGTGAGGACGCTTCGTGCTCTCATAATTGACTTTCAGATAAGGGTCCTGTATCTTTGCAAAAAATTCATCAGATACAAAATACAGGCTTCCTGTAAAAATTTCCATATGCGACATTTCTCCTTGTATAAGTTAAGCCCCCTGCCTTTTCGGGGCAGGAGGCTTAAAAACTTTTACACGGTCTATTTATTATTCGCATGACCGGGAGCGAACCACGTTTACACGGTCTGTTTATTTTCCGCATGACCGGGAACGGACTACTTTTCAAGGTAGTTGCCTACCTGCTGTTATTATTATATGCATAGTCTGCAAATATGTCAATCCCCACGAAAAAGTTGATTTATAAATTTATATCTGTCTTTCCTGTTCCGGCTGCTTTTCCGCAAGATCTTCATTCGTTGCGATCCGCGCGCCTTCCAGGGCTTTTCCGTTGCGGATCTTTGTGTTCAGATTCTCCTGATAGGAAAGAGAAAAGCATGCGGAAAACAGGATGTCCAGTATAAACTCGACGGATTTTTCCGTGGCAAAGGTTGAGATCTTGCTGTAAAGCTTTTCACGGGAGGAGATCGAGAAGGTATAACGGGCGTGCATGCGCAGCTTGTTATTTCCCATGCTGGTGATCGCGATGACCGGTACCTGCCGGGATTCGAGAATGGGCAGCAAGTTCACCGGTTCACGGGTTTCCGTATTGCCGGAGTAGGAGATCAGGATCGCGCAGTCTTCGCCGGTCAGAGAGGAGGCAAGAAGTCCGGAGTCATTGCGGAGAGGGATCTCCACCTGTTTTCCGATCGTCATCATGCGGCGCTGAAAAAGTTCTCCGACCAGAATATTCGGGTTCATGCCAAAGAGGGCAGTGCGGCGGGATTTCACCAGCAGATCCGCCGCTTTTTTCATGGTGTGAGGGTTCAGAAGGTCCGCCGTATCCAGGATGCTTTCCACCTGCAGGCTGGACATTTTCCGGATAATGTCGGAAATGGTGTCGTCGCCGGTAAATGGAAAATTCGGATCAATATCGGAATAATGGCTCTCCTGATAGTGCTGCTCCGCCGCGAATGCTCCTGCAAATTCTTTCCACCCCTGGTAGCCCAGCGCTTTGGCGAACCGGACAAGCGCCGCCTTGGAAGTATAAGTCTCGTCAGCAATCTGCTGCGTCGTATATTCACTCACATGGCTCTTTTTTCTCAAAACAAATTCACCGATGGACTTTTTCGAACTGTTCTGGCTGGTCACGGTCAGCTCTTCCACACGCTGGAACAAAGTCATGGATTTCCCCCTCCTCTATCGCAGATCTTCCCTGTTTCCCTGATTATAACAGGAATTGAAACAAACCGAAACAACAATTTTCCGAAAAAGAGCCAATGGCGGATGTTCGGTGAAACAGACCGAAACAGGGCCGGTTGAACCGGGAAAGCGGGATCGGTATAATAAAATCATCAAAGAAATGCTCCGGAACATTTCAGGGATCGCGCGGCGGCCGGGGGCTGCGGCACAGGATCAAAGGTGAAGCTTGTAAAAAAGACGAGGAGGAAGCAGATCATGAGTAAGAAATACGAGAGTCTGGCCGCATCCATAGTGGAGAAGGTCGGAGGAGCCGAAAATGTCCGTGCAGTGCGGCACTGCCAGACGAGACTTCGCTTTACCCTGAAAGACACGCAGAAGGCGGATCGGGAGGCGCTCCAGAAGATGGACGGCGTCGCGCAGGTAGTCGAAAGCGCTGATGGCTCTTTTGACGGTGTTCCATCTGGTGGACGGCAGTTCCCAGACCTATTACATTCTGAACTTTTTCGCGGATGCGGCGTTTGCGTTCCTGCCGATCCTGCTGGCTTACACAACGGCGCGCAGAATGAAATGCAACGTGGTCATGGCGGTTACCGTGGCAGGTATTATGTGTCATCCCAGCTGGGCCGCGCTGGTGTCGGCGGGAGAACCGGTCAATTTCTTCGGGATCATTCCGTTCTATCTGGTGGCCTATACCTCGACAGTTATCCCGGTGATCCTGGTGATCGTAGTCCAGTCCTTTGTGGAAAAGGCGCTGAATAAGATCATTCCCAAAGCGGTCAATCTGGTCTTTGTCCCCATGTTCACCTTCCTGATTATGGGCGCGCTGGCGCTGTCCGTACTGGGACCGGTGGGAGAGTACGCCGGTGAAGGGCTGGCAGTCGTATTCGGCTGGCTGAGCACCAACGCGAGCTGGGCGCCGGCGGTACTGATCGGAGGACTTCTCCCGGTCATGGTCATGTTCGGACTGCATCATGCGGTGGCGCCTCTGGGAAGCATGCAGATGGCAAGCCTTGGATTCGACAGCATCTTCGGCCCGGGGTGCGTCTGCTCCAATATCGCGCAGGGTACGGCGGCGCTGGTGGTGGGCCTCCGCACCAGAGATTTCAAGACCAGGCAGTTGGGCCTTTCCACAGGAACGACCGCGCTGATGGGGATCACGGAGCCGGTGCTCTACGGCCTGAACCTCCCGAAGAAATATCCACTGGCGGCGATGATCGGCGGAGGCCTGGGCGGGATGTACGCGGGCCTTACCCATACCCACCGGTTTGCCACCGGGTCCTCGGGTATTCCGGCGATCCTTCTGTACATCGGCGGCGATACCATGATGTTTTTCTGGAATATCATCATCGCCCTTTTGATTACCGCGGTGTCCACTGCAATCATTACATTTGTCCTCTCTTTGAAATATGAGAACCGGACCGGTGCGGCGCCGGAGACAGAAGAAGAGACAAAGCTGATCGAACAGACGGAGGCCCATGCGGTCTATGCGCCGGTCAGCGGCAGGGCGGTAGCCATGGAAGACATTCCGGACCCCACCTTTTCTCAGGGAATCCTTGGCTGGACCATGGGGATCGAGCCTTCCGACGGCGTGGTAAGAGCGCCCTTTGACGGAACGGTCGTGCAGGCGGCGGATACAGGTCACGCCGTCGGCCTCGTCAGCGCGGACGGCATGGAGCTTCTGATCCATGTGGGCGTGGATACGGTGGATATGGGTGGAACCGGCTTTGACATCAAAGTCAAAGAAGGAGACGGGGTAAAAGCCGGACAGCTTTTAATGACCTTTGACCGAAAGGCCATCGCGGATGCGGGCCATCCGGACGTGGCGGTGGTGATCGTGCTGAACCCTGACGACTATACGTCGATTGAGAGAACCGCGGAAGGCACGGTGGCATCCGGTACAAAAATCATTCAGGCATCAAAATAATTCGTAACGATAACAGGAGGAAGACGTTCATGTATCAGTTCCCGAAAGATTTTTTATGGGGCGGCGCAACGGCTGCCAATCAGTTTGAAGGAGGCGTCCACGAAGGAGGGAAGGGACTCTCCGTTCCGGATGTGATGACAGGGGGGACGAAGACGACGCCCCGCCATGTGACCGACGGCATCCTGCCGGAGTATCATTATCCCAGCCACGAAGCGGTGGACTTCTATCACCATTATAAAGAAGATATCGCCCTGTACGGAGAGATGGGTTTTAAATGCTTCCGCATGTCTGTCAACTGGACCCGGCTGTTTCCAGGCGGAGACGAGCAGGAGCCGAATCCGGCAGGAATCGAATTTTATCGAAATGTATTTGCGGAATGTCAGAAATACGGGATCAAACCATTAGTGACCATCAGTCATTATGAGCTTCCCTATCATCTGGCGAAAACATACGGCGGCTGGGCGAACCGGGAGATCACGGAATATTTCCTGCGCTACTGCCGGACGCTGTTTACCGAATTCAAAGGGCTGGTTCAGCACTGGCTGACGTTTAATGAGATCAATATCCTGCAGATGGGAACTTATGGGAACCTGATGGGCGGCGGCATCCTGCCTCCGGGCCGGGATACGGCAGTGGGCGTACTGGCCGGGCTGGATGAGAGCTGGGATGACGAGCAGAGACGGTATACGGCGCTGCACCATCAGCTGGTGGCCAGCGCCAGGGCGGTAAAGATGGCCCATGAGATTGATCCGGAAAATAAAGTCGGCTGTATGCTGTTAAGCCGCATCGCTTATCCCTATACCTGCAGGCCGGACGATGTGCTCAAAGGGCAGCAGACCATGCAGATCGCCAATTATTACTGCGGGGATGTGCAGGTGCGGGGGGCGTATCCCGCCTTTGCAAAACGGCTCTGGAAGGAAAAAGGCATCGAGATTCCCTTTGCCGAGGGGGACCTTGAGGCGCTCCAGGAAGGAACGGTGGATTTCTTCAGCTTCAGTTATTATTCCAGCAGTACGGCGACGGACGATCCCACGGTGCCGGTGGCAAACGGCAATATGATGCGCGGCCCGGCCAACCCCTATCTGGAACAGAGCCAGTGGGGATGGACCATCGATCCCAAGGGCCTGCGTTATCTGCTGAATGAGTTTTACGGCCGCTGGCAGATCCCGCTGATGATCGTGGAGAACGGTCTGGGCGCGGAGGACCAGGTGGAGGAAGACGGCACGATCCACGACGAGTACCGCATCGCCTATATGCGGGAGCACATTCAGCAGATGGCGGAAGCGATCGAGGACGGGGTGGAACTGATGGGCTACACGGTCTGGGGCTGTACGGATCTGGTCAGCGCGGGAACCGGGGAGATGGCGAAACGGTACGGCCTGGTCTATGTGGATAAGGATAATGAAGGAAAAGGAACCCTGGAGCGCCGGAGAAAGGACAGCTTCTACTGGTATCAGAACGTGATCCGGACGAACGGGGCAAAGTTGTAGGCTGAATGATCAGGCGCCGCATTTATGCGGCGCCTTGATGCTAAATGGTGATATGATTTCACATATATTTCATTCGAGCGCTTTTTGATTACTATGAAATAAAATTTATATGTTTGTGAATATATTTCTTGCACCATTGCTGAATTCATGATAATCTATGGAAAATTCTTATAGGTAAAGGGGGCCAGAGAAATCATGAGGGATATTCAGCCGGTTTTTTCAAGTAATGAAGAACTAAAAGATTGGTTACTGAATGTACATGAAAAATATTACGTAGAATTAAAGAAAGCACAGGAGTTACCCAATGCTTTTTGGGAGACATATTCTTCGTTTTGTAATACATCCGGTGGTGTTGTTGTACTGGGGGTTATGGAGGACTACCCTCAAAATATCATTCAGGGAGTCGGAAATGTAGAAAAGACGCTAACCAATTTATGGGATCAACTTTCTAATAAAAATAAAGTCAGTTTTAAAAATATTAATAATGAAGATGTTATTGAATATAAGCTGGATGAGAATAAAACAATCATTTTAGTTAATGTGAAGGAAGCTCCAGAAGGAATGAAACCAGTGCATCTCAACGACAAATTAGAAAACACATGGATTCGTACTGGTGATGGAGACCGCAAAGCTACTAAGGAACAAATCGCAGCGTTTATGCGTAATGCAAGGCCAAGTCAGGATGATCTGGTGTTAGATAATTTTGGAATGGATGATTTAGATATAGATTCTGTTCTGGCATTTAAGGAGAGAGTAAATAAAAGATATCCAAGACAGAATTATATAGAAATGACGAATGAAGAATTTATGATTGAAATTGGCGCAGGGATTGTGGACAGGATTTCTGGTAAATTCAAAATAAAGAGAGGGACATTGCTTTTTCTTGGAAAAGTAAATGCAATTAGAGAAGTTTATCCACATTATCATGTAGATTACTTTAATCGAAGAGGAAATAATGCAAGATGGTCAGACAGGGTTACAGATGATGAACCGGGAGAGTACCAGATGAATCTGTATAATTTTTATACGATTGTATATGGGAAACTTACTATCCTGTTAAAAGAGTCATTTGAATTGGATCAGTATCAATTAAGGATACCGCTTTCCGATTTTGATGTAACAATAAGGGAATGTCTGGTAAATTGTCTGGCTCATGCTGATTATGATCAGGGTTTTCCTTCTACAAAGATAGAAGTATTTGATGGCTGGTTTAATTTCGTTAATCCGGGTAAAATGCTCATTTCAAAAATGCAGTTTGTGATGGGGGGAGATTCAAGGCCAAGAAATGAAATCATCATGAAGCAGTTCCGGTTGCTTGGCGCTTCTGAAAGACAGGGATTTGGAGGACCATTGATTTACAAAACTGCAGTATCAAATGATTTTAGAAGGCCGGAGATTATTACAGATATTGAACATACAGAGTTGAAAATATGGAATATTGATTTGGCAGATTCCTATCCTGATCTATCGGATGATGAAAAGATGGTTTTTCGGTACATCATAAAGAATGGTGCTGATAAATCATTACGTAAACTTGTACCGATACTTGGTATTACGGAATACAGGATTAGAAAGGCAATCAATTCATTGGTAGAGGAGAGACATTTGTTAAAAAAACAAGGCAACGGAAAATCAACAAGATATTTTCCTGAGATGGAAAGTATTGAGATGCTGACTTGTCTCCAGATGGCACTTGAAATGTTGAAAAGTCAAATATAAATGCGTTTGAAATACGTATGAAAATCATTAAAATATAGTTTGGGGATTGAAAAATCGAAAGCTTTTAAGTTTGAATATTGTATGATTTGCGTATGAATTTGATTGGCAGGACTGGCATGAAAAGAAAATCCAGCATGCTTGACCGGAGCTTTTCTTGTCCAGAAACCAGTGGAAGCAGTACAGCCGCTCATATTTGGGAAGCGGAGAAGCCCCGATGCCGTGAATGAGATAAGAAAGAAAATGCCAGGGATAATATTCTGGTGACGCTTATTACTGGCGCTATCTCCATGTTTGTTGTTTTGTCTTTGAAATCATTTTTCCGAAAAGATTTTCTTCGTTTACACCCGAAAAAAAAGCGGTTATAATAAATTTATAGCCGCTTTTTATGGTGTATAAAAGCGGAAAACGTGTATTTCAGAAAAGGAGCGTGGAGGCTGAATGGGACAGTATCTGAATCCGGACAATCTTGGGTTTGCCAGTGCGGTCAATTCACAGATCTATGTGGATAAGACCGGTATGCTGGATTATCTGAACCAGGTGATCGGAACCGAACAGCGGTATGTATGTGTGAGCAGGCCGAGACGGTTTGGAAAGTCCATCGCGGCAAGGATGGCTGCGGCGTACTACAGCCGCGGGTGCCGGTCGGAAGCGCTCTTTTCCAAATATGAGATTGCAAAGAGCAGGGATTTTAAAAAGAATCTGAACCAGTATCCGGTGATTCATCTGGATATTGCGGAATTGAAGGTAACGATGCCGAAAGGGGAAGATCTGGCAGTATATCTGCAAAAGTGTGTGATTGAGGAACTGCGTAAGGAATATTCCTTGTCTGACAAGAGAGATGAAATTTCCCTCCCTCTTGCACTTGCGGAGATCAACGAAAGGACCAAAGATCGGTTTATCATTATCATTGACGAGTGGGACGCTGTTTTTCGGGAGGATCTGCACAATCAAAAGGTTCAGGATGCGTACATTGACCTGCTCAGAGGCCTGTTTAAAGGAGAGAAGTCCCATCGGTTTACCGCACTTGCTTATCTGACAGGGATTCTTCCCATTAAAAGATATAACAGCGAATCGGCGCTGAACAATTTCAGAGAGCATACGATGATCAGCCCCAAGCGGCTGGCAAAATACGCGGGTTTTACAGAAGACGAAGTAAGATCGTTGTGCAGGCAGTATGATATGAATTTCAGCGAGGCGCAGCGGTGGTATGACGGATATGGATTTCGAAGTATCAAACACATCTACTGTCCGAATTCCGTGGCCAACGCCATGTTTGACGGAGAATTCAACAGCTACTGGACGGGAACCGTCGCTTATGAATCCTTGAAAAGCTATATCACTCTGGACAAGGATGGACTGAAAGAGGACGTCATCCGCCTGCTGGCGGGGGAACGCTGCAAAGTCAATGCCGAAAAATTCGAGAATGACCTGACCAGGATAGGCAGCAGGGACGATGTGCTCACAATATTGATTCATCTGGGATATCTGGGCTATGACGCGGACCGGTCCGAGGTGTACATTCCCAATGAAGAAGTCCGGAAAGCATTCGCCGGCGCCATCGAGGATACGGACTGGACGCCGGTGATTCATGCGTTGAAGGCGTCGGACCGGCTGCTTAAAGCAACCTGGGAGTGCGAGGAAGAAGCGGTGGCCGCAGGAATCGAGGAGGCACATATGGAATTCTCATCAATTCTCAAATACAATGATGAGAATTCCCTTCGATGTGTACTGAGGCTGGGTTATTATAATGCGATCAATGAGTACACAATTATTGATGAGATGCCTTCGGGGAAAGGATTTGCGGATATCGCATTTCTTCCCAGACCGTTTTCCGATAAGCCGGCACTGCTGATCGAATTAAAGTATGACCAGTCTGCCGAGGGAGCGATCGCACAGATCAAGAGGAAAAGGTACAGCAGGAAGCTGGAAGCGTATAAAGGAAGGCTCCTGCTTGTGGGGATCAATTACGATAAAGACAGCGGTGACAAGGCGCATACATGCGTCATTGAAAAGATGGAATTGTAAAAGCGCGGGAAAAGTTTTTGTCTTGCTAATGTGCTGGCAGTTCTGTTTGTCTGTAAATATATTTTTCTGTAGATATATTTTCCTGCGGATGGAAAGACTGTGTGTGATATCTTTTGATTCAGGGGCAGCGATGGATTTTCGCTGTCCCTTTTTGGACAGGCAGTTTATGATCGGTATGAAACGGCAGTTATTTCAATGCATATCGGAATTTATCTCCTCTAAGGACCTGTTTGGAAATATGAAGAGGATTTTCATGATTATCATATACCAGGTCTTCAATCAGCATCAGGGCCGATCCTCTGGGAATGTCCAGAAGTGCAGCTTCATCGGGGGAAGCGTAGCATAATTCGATGGTTTTACTTCCGGTGAGCGGTCGGATATCATAATCGTTTCGGAGAATTTCGTAAAGCGAACCGTTCAGATTTTTTTCCTGAAGGGAATCATAGCGGGAAGTAAACCAGCTGGTCTCAACACAGATGGGAATATGATCAATATATCTCAGGCGCTCTACTTCCAACAGTTTTTCTTTTTCATCCAGTCTGAAAAAGTGTTTCTGATGTTCTGAGGGGACAACATGCGTCATATGAATCGTCCTGGTAATTAAAGTTTTTCCCATGGATCTTACATTTTCCGTAAAACTCAAAAAACCGGAACTGTTCTGGTTTATTTTCGGGGAGGATACAAAAGTCCCTTTTCCATGCGTCGTTTCCAGAAGATTTTCACTGACCAGTACGGAGATTGCTTTTCGTACCGTACTGCGGCTTACATTGTACAGGCGGCTCAGTTCGAATTCGGAGGGGATTTTCTCCCCCTGCGTAAATCTGCCTGTATAAATATCCTGCCGAAGCTGTTCGGCCAGCTGGCTGTATAAAGGAACGCTTGTCTGTGTGTTTAATGCTTCCATAGGGGAAGGACCTCCTGCTCCGGTCTGAAGTGTCTGTTCTGTCTGATATTATATCAAAATCCGTATTAAAATCAAGATGTATGCAGATGTATTTCAAACAGCGGACCGTGAAGTCCATCTTGTTGTAAATATTGCACAAAAAAGGAATATCAAAATTGTGGTATATGCATAAAAATAAAAAACAGGGTTTACAAGATTTAAAAACAATGTTACTATTTCTTCAGTTCCTAGTTGTATGCAGATGTCTACATACAACACAAACAATATAATACATTAAGGAGGGAGGGACGGAACGTGAGAAAATTATTATTTGCGTCACATGCGTATCTGGCGAAAGGAATTTTAAGTTCGCTGGAATTGATTATGGGACATCAGGAACAGGTGGATATTCTGTGTGCTTATACAGAAGAGCCATATGACCTTCGGACTGAGATATCTGGAAGTCGCTTCCGTTTGAGATTTCCTGGAATTATGTGAGGCAGGACCATATGGGATTTGCGTATTCCATGACTCCGGTGATTGAAAAGCTGTATCAAACAAAAGAAGAGCGGGCAGAGGCGCTGCAAAGACACATGGAGTTCTTTAATATCACCGTATATTTTTCCACGCTTGTTCTTGGCATTGTGACAGCCATGGAAGAAAGAAAAGCCAAAGATCCGGCTTTTGATACCTCTTCCATCAGTAATGTGAAGGCCAGCCTTATGGGGCCGCTTTCGGGCATCGGCGATTCCATTTTTCTTGGGACGCTGCGCATCATAGCTGCAGGAATCGGCGCTTCGCTGTGCATGAACGGAAATCCGTTTGGTGCAGTACTGTTTCTTCTGTTATATAATATCCCGGCGTTTCTTGTAAGATATCTTGGCATGATGAAGGGATATGAGCTGGGTACTACTTTGCTGGAGAAACTGCAGAAATCAGGGCTGATGAATAAGGTTACCAATATGACGGGGATTGTCGGTCTTATGACCATTGGTTCGATGATTGCGACGATGGTCACCGTAAGGATGCCGATTACCTTTGGCTCCGGTGACGGTGTGACAGAGCTTCAGGGAATTCTGGATTCGATTATGCCCTGCCTGCTTCCGGTGTGTGTGACCGCCCTGATCTACTGGCTGCTTGGGAAAAATGTCAAGACCACATGGCTGCTTCTTGGGATCATCGCGGTATCGATAGTGTGTGCAGGTTTTGGAATCCTGGGAGTGTAGCAGAGAATGAATCCAAATCAGTTAATGCTGGTATCTGATATGGACGATACGCTGTTTGACAGCAGGAAACATATATCAGACAGAAATCGGAACGCAATATGGGAGTTTCAGAAAAAGGGCGGACTGTTTACGGTTGCAACCGGACGTTCCATAACCGGTTTGCGGCCTTACCAGCAGATGATAAACATTCAGATGCCGGTAATTTTATACAATGGAAGCTGCATTTATGATTATCAGAAGAGGCAGATGGTCTGGGTAAAACAGCTTCCGGAATGTATAAAAGCTTATGTGAAGGAGCTGGCTCTGGAATTTCCGAATCTGGGAATTCAGATTATGACAGAGTCAGGAATCTATACCTGTCGTCCTACACCGATCTATGTGCAATTTGTGAAAAGAGAGAGACTTCCTTATACGGAAGTACAGGAACTTGAAGAATTTCCGGAGAATTGGATCAAAGCGGAACTGACAACGGATCTGATGAATCCGGAGGCTCTGGACGACTGTCTTGGAGCAACGATTCCGGAGGGATGCCGATGGCTGGCTACCGGAGTTTACTCCAGAGAGATCGTAGCGTCGGAAGTGTCAAAAGGCAGTGCGGTACTGCGGTATCGAAAGCTGTTCGGGCTTTCTGACAGAAAGCTTTGCTGTATTGGGGACCATAACAATGATTATGAGATGATACAGGCGGCGGATGTGGGATTTGCAGTGGGAAACGCGCTGGAGTGTATCAAAGACAAGGCTGACTTTATTGTAAGCGATAATGATCATGACGCGGTGGCGGAAGCAATCGAACGTATGAAACAGTTGTAAAAACATAATATAAAGGGGATTGATGATATGGAAATCAGAGAACTTATGGAAAAAATCATGAAGGATATGGAAGCGGACGGCGGGTTGAAAAACGTCGTATGGGTTGCGGCAGGAGGATCGCATGACGGCCACTATGCAGCGCAGTATTTTATGGACCGTGAATCTACGGTGGTGCGTTCACAGCAGATTACAAGCAGTGAATTTGTCTATGCGCCGCCGAAATGCGTGGGCCAAAATACCATCGTGGTACTTACGTCCATGAGAGGAACCAGAGAGACGATTGAGGCAGCCAGAGTTGCGAAAAAGCTTGGGGCAGTTACCGTCAGCCAGTATGTGGATGAATCCGAGCTGACAAAGGTATGCGATTACAATGTGCAGTATGGAAGCATCTGGGAAGATGATAAAGATCAGAGCCGGACCAATGCGGGAAATGCACTCCGCATGGCAATGGCGATGGTAGATATTTCGGAAGGCTACGAAAATTATGCGGATGCCATGGATGCTTTTACGAAGATACAGCCGGCTTATGTGAAAGCGAGGGAATATTGCGCGCCGCTGGCAGAAAAGTGGGCGGAGCAGATGAAGAATGAAACATGCATTACCGTTCTTGCAAGCGGTCCTGCATACGGTTCCGGACGCATCTTTTCAACCTGCAATATCCTGGAAATGCTTCAGATCCAGTCGCCTACCTTTAACAGTTGTGACTTCTTCCACGGACCGTTTGAGATCACTGATAAGAATGAAGCCTTTTTCTTACTGATTGCAGACGGAAGAACCAGAAAGGCGGACGAGAGGGCGATTACGTTTATGAAAAAGTATGCCGGCGATAAGGTATACATGCTGGATGCAAAGGAGATGGGACTGAATAACCTGAAAGACTCTGTGGCAGAGTATTTTAATCATCTTCTTTTTACGCCTGTCCTGAACAATGTGTACATGAAAGCGCTGTCAAAGGCAACCGGCGTTGATTACACAACCCGCCGGTATATGTGGAAAGTAGAATATTAAAGGCAGAATACTTCAGAACGAAAAAGGTTTCTCCGTTTACACCCCGGAAAAAAGCGGTTATAATAAATTTACAGCCGCTTTTTCCGGGGTGGATTTATTACCAGGAAAATTCCATGCAAATGGAATCGCACAGTATTGATGGAATGAATGGGGGACTCAATTTATGGCAAGAACGGTAGGAATCGGAATTCAGAGTTTTGAAAAGATAATGGAAAACAACTGTTTGTATATTGATAAGACAGACTTTATCGGGGAATGGTGGGAGAGCAGGGATGACGTCACCCTGATCACCCGGCCCAGACGTTTCGGAAAGACTCTGACCATGGATATGGTGGAGAAGTTTTTTTCTGTAAATTACGCGGGCAGGTCGGATCTGTTCGAGGGCCTGTCTGTCTGGAGAGGGGAAACATATCGGAAGCTCCAGGGGACTTATCCGGTGATCAGTCTTTCCTTCGCCAATATCAAAGAAAAGGATTACCTTCATGCCCGTGAGAAGATCGCCCAGCTGATTGTCAGCCTCTATGCCAGACACGCGTTTTTGCTGGAGAGCGGCTGTCTTACCGCTGAAGAAAAAGAAGTGTTTCGCAGAAAAACCGTGGACATGGGAGATGTGGATGTAACGTTGTCGCTGAATCAGTTATCGGAGTACCTGTGCCGTTATTATGGGAAAAAAGTGATCATTCTTCTGGACGAATACGATACACCCATGCAGGAAGCGTACGTTCATGGATACTGGGAAGAGCTGGTGAACTTTATCAGAAGCATGTTCAATGCCGCATTTAAAACCAACCCGTATCTGGAGCGTGCGATCATGACGGGAATTACCCGGGTGAGCAGGGAATCCATGTTTTCGGATCTGAATAATCTGAAAATAGTGACGGTCACTTCCGAAGAGTACCGGGACAGCTTTGGATTTACGGAAGAGGAAGTGTTCGCGGCGTTGGATGAGTTCGGTCTGTCCGATCGGAAAGAAGAAGTAAAAACGTGGTATGACGGATTTGTCTTTGGCAGCAGTCAGGAGATTTACAATCCATGGTCCATTATCAATTTTCTGGATACAGGCAGAGCCGCCCCTTACTGGGCGAACACCAGTTCCAACGGTTTGGTGAATAAACTGGTCAGAGAAGGCAGTCCGGATATGAAGATGGTGATGGAAAAGCTGCTGTGCGGCGGGACTTTGCATACGGCTCTGGATGAACAGATCGTGTTCAGTCAGCTGGATCAGGGCGACGAAGCGGTGTGGAGCCTGCTGCTGGCCGGCGGCTATTTAAAGGCGGTGCATGCTGAGTTCAATACTGATCGGATGGAAATCGAATATGACCTGAAGCTGACCAATCTGGAGGTCCGCTATATGTTCCTGCAGATGATCCGGGGATGGTTCCGGGAGTGCCGGGGCGTGCAGAACGCATTTTATAAGGCGCTGCTTAAGGGCGACCTGGAGGGGATGAACGATTATATGAATGCCATCTCCTGCGAACTGTTCAGCAGCTTTGATACGGGGAAGAAGCCTTCCCAAAAGACGCAGCCGGAGCGCTTCTACCATGGATTTGTGCTGGGGCTTCTGGCGGAGCTGCAGGACCGGTATGTGATTACTTCCAATCGGGAGAGCGGTTTTGGCAGATATGACATCATGCTGGAGCCAAAAGAGAAAGGGCGGGACGCGTTTCTGATCGAATTCAAGGTGGCACGTGCGGACCGCGGGGAGACGCTGGAGGACGCCGTCCGGTCGGCTCTGGATCAGATCGAGAAAATGCAGTATGAAATTGCGCTCCGAAGCAGGGGGATCGCTCCGGAGCAGATCCGAAAATACGGGTTTGCGTTTGAAGGGAAGAAGGTGCTGATCGGGGAAGAGGGAATCCGGCTTTGACAAAGCTATGAAAATATTTTATAATAACTCGGAAACAACCGAGTCGGAGGAAACCGAGTAAATGATTTTTTATGGCAGAGAGAAGGAAAAGAAGAGTCTGGAGCGCTTTTATTCCAGAACATCTCAGATGGCGGCATTGATTTATGGCAGGAGAAGAGTGGGAAAGAGCGAGTTGATTAAACAGAGCCTGCGGGAGACGGATATTTCCAGCGTCTATTATGAGTGCAGGCAGACCACGGAAATGAACAATGTGGAGAGCCTCTCTCTGCTGATTTCCGAAAAATACGGTTACCCACGGCTGGCATTTTCAAAAATGGAAGAAGTGCTGGATTTTCTTTTTCGGCAGGCGGAAAAAGAAAGGCTGATTCTGGTCCTGGATGAGTATTCCTATATCCGTGACGTGGTGAAAGGTATGGACAGCATTCTCCAGGTTTTGATCGACCAATATAAAGAGACTTCGCAGCTGAAGTTGATTGTCTGCGGTTCTTTTGTGGATACCATGAAGTCGCTTCTGCTGGTTCAAAGTCCCCTGTACGGCAGAATTGATCTGACCATGGAATTAAAGCCCATGGATTATTATGAATCCGCTCTGTTTTATCGAACATTTTCGGACGAGGATAAGGTAAAACTGTACAGTGTCTTCGGAGGGATTCCTTACTATAACCGGCTGATCGATCCTGCTCTGACGGTGAAAGAGAATGTGATCGATCTGATCGCCTCTCCGGGAGCGCGTCTGGAAATGGAAATTTCCATGTATCTGAGATCAGAGGTTTCCAAAATGGTAAACGCAAATGAGGTTTTTGACGCGCTGGCAAGAGGATATTCCAGATACAGCGATATCCTGTCTCAATCTCATGTATCCAGCAGTCCGACACTGGCAGATACACTGGAAAAGCTGATCCGGATGGAGCTCGTAAGAAAAGAAGCGCCGATCAACGATGAAAATAATCGTAGAAAATCCGGCTATTACATTGCAGATTCACTGTCATTGTTTTATTATCGTTATATTTTCCGGTATTCTTCTCAAATGAATGTCATGGAACCGGAACTGTTTTTTGACCGGTATATTAAGCAGGATTTTGAAGAAAAGCATGTACCTCGGATGTTCGAGGAGGTCTGCAGGCAGTATCTGATTCGGCAGAACCGCCTTGGCCGTCTGGAAGAGCCTTTTGAAAAAATCGGAACATATTATTATGATGATCCCAAAAAGAAAATGAACGGGGAATTTGATATTGTGACGCTGGATTCCAGGGGTTATATCTTTTATGAAGCAAAATTCAGAAAGGCGCCACTTACCCGGAAATTGATGGAACAGGAGATCGCACAGGTGGAAAACAGCCCGCTTTCCTGTTATAAATACGGATTTTTTTCCAGAGCCGGTTTCGAAGCGAATATGGAACATGTAATGATGTTTACGTTAGAGGATTTGTTCTCGTGAGCTGTTTTGATAAAAAGATAACTGTAAAATGCCGGAGAGGGGTCCGGCATTTTACAGTTATTCTTTCTGTTTCTGTTTCGTGTTTATCTTTCCCCGCTTTTTCGCAGTACAAAAGCCTCGTACGGCTTCAGTGTCAGTTCGGTCCTGTCGTACGCGTTCCCCGTGTTGGAGATCAGGCAGGAAGCTCCCGTAAATTCCGCCGGGATGGTAACGTGAGTCTCGTGGTCGCAGAAGCTGCATACAACCAGCAGTTTCTCGCCGTCCATCTCTCTTGTATAGACAAACAGTTCTTCGTTGTCCTCCAGCATCGGCTCATACTTTCCGTATACGATGATCGGATGCTCTTTTCGGAGGGAGATCAGTTTCTTATAATAATGGAACACGGAATCGGGGTCGGCGGTCTCCGCTTTGGCGTTGATCTCTGTATAGTTGGGATTGACCGCGATCCACGGGGTGCCCGCGGTAAAGCCTGCCTGCGGGGAATCATCCCACTGGACCGGCGTCCTGGCGTTATCGCGGCTCTTAAACGTAATGCAGGGCCAGAACACTTCATGGGACAAAGGCCCTTCTGTACACCATTCCCGGTAGGCGTTGACGCTCTCGATATCGCGGAAGTCCTCCGGGCTCCGGAACGGATAATTCGTCATGCCCAGCTCTTCTCCCTGATAGATGTACGGCGTCCCCTGCAGCATATGCAGGCAGGTGGCCAGCATCTTCGCGGACATCTCCCGGTACTGGGGACGGTCGTCGCCGAAACGCGAGACCGCGCGCGGCTGGTCGTGATTGTCCCAGAACAGGCTGTTCCATGCCCTGCCGTAAAGCTCCTTCTGCCAGCGGGACAGCGTTTTCTTGAGCGTAGTGAGGGGAATCTTCTCATCCGTCCACTTCCCGTATTTGCCGTCTCCCTCCACATGCTCGAACTGGAATACCATGTTCAGTTCGTGGGTATCCTCGCCCGCGTACTGCTTTGCCTGCTCCGTAGTCACGCCGCTGGTTTCCCCTACCGTCATGATATCGTATTTTGAGAGCACCTTTTCATTCATTTCCTGCAGATACGTATGGACGTTGGGCCCGTGTACGCAATAAGGATCAAAGCTGCCGTAGAACCCATGCACCTCGCCGTCCGGCATCTCCTTCGTCTTGGAGATCATGCTGATGACGTCCATGCGGAAGCCGTCGATCCCCTTGTCGCACCACCAGGTCATCATGTCAAACACTTCTTCGCGTACCCTGGGATTGTCCCAGTTCAAGTCCGGTTGTTTTGCGGAAAAAAGATGCAGGTAGTACATGCCGGTTGCCTCGTCATACTGCCATGCCGGGCCGCCGAAGCAGGAACCCCAGTTGTTGGGCGGCGTCTGGGCGTCTTTGCCTTCGCGCCAGATATAGTAATCGCGGTACGCGTTGTCCCTGGACTTCCGGCTCTCCATAAACCATCTGTGTTCATCCGACGTATGATTGACGACCAGATCCATGACGATCTTGATTCCGCGTTCGTGTGCGGCCGCCAGCAGCGCGTCAAAGTCCGACATCGTACCAAATTCGTCCATAATATCCTGATAGTCGCTGATGTCGTATCCGTTGTCGTCATTGGGGGACTGATACACCGGCGAGAGCCAGATCACGTCGATCCCCAGATATTTCAGATAGTCCAGCCGGCTGATGATTCCCTGCAGGTCGCCGATGCCGTCGCCGTTGCTGTCCATAAAGCTGCGCGGATAAATCTGATAAATCACCGCTTCTTTCCACCATGCTCTTTTCATATCGTTTTCCTTTCTTTTCGTTTCGCATCTGCCCTTATTTCGCCCCGGCGTCCGGAAGAATTTTCCCTCGCTTCGTTCCGTAAAATCCTTCCGGGGATGCTTTCGGTCAGATGCCCATTTCCAGTACCAGTACCTGATATCCCTGCAGCCGGATGGTCTGTCCGTCTTCCGCGATCTCTTTGTAATTGTTCAGAAGGACCTTCCGGTATCCGGCAGGCAGTTTGATCTCCTGTGCCTCTTTCTGGTAATTTCCCACGACCAGCAGCGTCCGATCCCCTTTTCGATAATAGGCCATCAGATTGTGCCGTTCTTCCCACACCGGTTCCAGGGCGCCGTACACGATGGTTTCCTTATAAACCGGATCTTTGCGCAGCGCGATCAGTTTCTTATAGAAAGAGTAAAGCGAATCTGCATCCTCTGTCTGCGCGGCGGCATTAATGGAAAGATAGTTGGGATTGACTTTCAGCCAGGGGGTGCCGGTCGTAAAGCCGGCGTTTGCCCCGTCTGTCCACTGCATGGGCGTGCGCGCGTTGTCGCGGCTGTATTTTGCCACGACCTTCAGCGCCTCTTCCGGAGAAAGGCCCGCTTCCAGCGCGACCCGGTATTCGTCGCGGGCGGAGATATCATCCACTTCGTCGATGGACGAAATCGGTACATTTTCCATCCCCAGTTCCTGGCCCTGATAGATAAAAGGCAGTCCCCGCAGCAGAAAGTTCAGCGCCGCCAGCATTTTCTTGCTCTCGATGCAGCAGTCTCCCTCCGGGATATAACGGCTGACGCCCCGGGGTTCGTCATGGTTCTCGATAATATTTGAGAGAAATCCCATATCGCCCACCTTCGCCTGCGCGTCAAAGCAGCATTTTTTATAGTCGTCCGGCGTGATGGGCGTTGTGTCATACCATCCCTTTTCACTGCCTCCGAAAATCGTCTCGTTGAAATCAAACATAGTGGAGAAATAACCGTCGTCGCCGATAAACTCCGGGATTTCTTCCGGTTTTTCATTGAACACTTCCCCTACGGTAAAGGCGTCATACTTCCGGAAGGTGCGGTCGCGCATTTCCCCTAAAAACGTTCCGATTCCCTTCGCTTCCTGCAGCATGGCATGGATGCTGCACAGGCCGTCTTCCCGGTCCTGCTCATAATCACGGAACGGCAGGGCTTTCTTGATATTGATAATGGCGTCTATGCGGAAACCGCCCAGGCCCTTGTCCAGCCACCAGTTGATGTTCTTATAAACTTCCTCCCGGACTTCCGGGTTTTCCCAGTTCAGGTCCGGCTGTTTCTTATGAAATACATGGAGATACTGCTTATTGGTGCCCGGCAGGTCCTCCCACACAGGACCGCCGAAATAAGAACGCCAGTTCGTCGGCAGCTCTCCCTCTTTTTTGTCCCGCAGATAAAAATAGTTTCCATATGTTCCGTCCGGGTCCTCACAGGCTTTTTTGAACCATTCATGCTCATCCGAGCAGTGGTTGACGACCAGGTCCATGAGGATACAGATGCCCCGCTTTTTTGCCTCCGCGATCAGATTCTCCATATCCTCCATGGTGCCGAAACGGGGATCGATCCGGTAGTAGTCCGAGATATCATATCCCTGGTCAGCCAGAGGAGACTGATAACACGGTGACAGCCAGAGAATATCGATGCCCAGATCCGCAAGGTAATCCAGTTTGCTGATAATACCTGGAATATCGCCGATACCGTCGCCGTTGGAATCGTAGAAACTCTTCGGATAAATCTGATATGCAACTTTGTCATGCCACCATTTTCTGTTCATAACCATACCTCCTGATTTTGCCTGCCGCTGATTTTTCAGCCGGATAAATTTCGTTCTGTCCGCTGTCCTGCGTTTTGCTGTTGTCTCTATTTTAATGACGCACGCAGCGGATGTCTTACGGTTATTTGCTTAAAAACTACGGTATTATGACTTTTAGGGCATTTCAAAATTTTTCTTATACTGCAGAGGCGTCGTGCCCGTGCGTTTCCGGAACTCCTTTAAAAAATTTCCCAGATTGTTGAAACCGCATTCCAGACAGACTTCCGTTACCTGTAAACCGGTTTCCTCCAGAAGGCGTTTTGCCTGTTTGATCCGGTACTCATTGATGTATTCTATGGGGGAATGCCCGATTACTTTTTTGAATAACCGGCAGAAATACTGTTCGTTCAGATTTACCTGGCCGGCAAGGTCCGATATGTATATTTTATTATGGTAATTTTCTTCGATGAACAAAAGCGCCGTCTTAATATTCTCTACACGTTTGTCAAAATTCCGCTCTACAGGCAGAAAAAGCCCATGTTCAGAGAGCGTGGCCAGAATGCGCAGCAGAGAAGATTTAATGTACAGCTGACAGGCCAGGCCGTCCGCCGTCAGGCTGCCGTCTTCCGCGATCCGTTCAAAGACGCCCATGATATCCGCAAATGCATGGCGCAGCGGCAGGAATGCAGGATGCGGCGGCGCGATACAGCGGGGAAGGAGCAGCTTCCCGTTCTGGATCGGTTTCACCAGACGGAGCTGGGTCTCATCGTGGGAATCCAGCCCCAGAATACCGGGTAAAAAAACAATGGCATCCTCCCAGCGACTGTCAAATGTCTCAGAGAGAATGCCGTGCAGCTCACCGGGATTGATGAAATAAAAACACTCGGATGGAATCTGGAAAGACTCCATATTGATTTCAAGCCGGAATCCGCCTTCGGAAAAATACAGGATTTCCGCTTCGTCATGCCAGTGATGTTTTACAAACACTCCTTTTCCCACAGAATGCGTACGGTAGGCCGCGCAGGGCAGCGACTTTGTGCCGTGGGGACAGATTTCCTTTAATACAATGGGCTGCTGCTCCATGAAAGGCCTCCTTCATAACTTTGCAGTCGGGATGTGCCGGTTCCGGCATATTCCATAAGGAACCATAAAAATAACGGCCGCTCCCTACAGCACCCTTCTCGTGGCATTGTCCTGGAAGCGGAAATAATCCGGGCGGTGGCGGGACTGGGTGTATTCGAACATGATCCCGTCGCTGTTGTAGGTCTGGCTGCTGACCACCGCAAGACAGTTGTAGTCGCCCAGTTCCAGGTATTTTTCGTCGATCTCCGTCATCTTTTCCACGGTCATGGTTCTCTTGCTGGTGACGATGGAGACACGCAGCACATGTTCCAGATAATCATAGATGGAGTTTTCCGCGATCTCCTTCGTCAGGCCGCGGGCCACATCCTTCAGAAAATAATTGTGATTGAGAATCAGCGCTTTTTCATCCAGGTAGTGAAGACGCTGAATATAATACAGTTCAGAGCCCATGGGAAATCCGGTCCTGACGGACAGTTTGGCGTCCGCCGTAAGTTCTGCGAAATACAGCACCTCCGTCCGGGGCGTCTGCTGATTCCGGATGGCGGATTCTTTAAAAGATTCAATGCCGCCGATGGTAAAGGAGGTCCGAAGCGCAGGCTGGAAAATGTTGCGGACGCCCTTTCCCTGCATGGTCTGCACATAGCCGTCGGTGACCAGGGCGCTGATGGCCCGGCGCACGGTGTTGCGGGAACAGTCATAGGTGAGGATCAGGTGGTTTTCAGACGGCAGCAGCTCCTGAAACTCATATTCGCCGGCCTCTATTTTTCTTTTCAGATCTTTGTATATTTCCGCGTATTTTGCTTTTGGCATCGTTGCATCTCCTCCACCTGTTTAAACATCTGATTTTATTATAATTCAGAATGGAAGAAAGTCAAGAGGAAAGAGAACAGGCGGAAGCCTGTGATGGTTTCCGCCCTGCATCGTTTCACGAAATCGGTCAATCCAGAAATTCCACTTTGCCGCTGTCGATGTGATAGAGTGCGCCGCATACCTTAAGCGGGGAATCTTCCGTCAGCTTTAAGGACTCTTTGATGACGGAGACGCTTCGCTCCACGTTCAGACAGCTGGCTTTCAGCTCGTCCTTCTCGTCGCCGATGGCTTTTTTGATCTCGTCGGTGATGTACTTGATGAAGCCGCCGGGATCTCCCGCCACGGCTGCGCCCACGGCGCCGCAGTGCGTGTGCCCGAGCACCACCACGAGATTCGTTCCCAGATGGTCTGCCGCGTACTCCACGCTGCCAAGCTGGTGATGGTCCATGACGTTGCCTGCCACGCGGATGGTGAACAGCTCGCCGATCCCCGCCGTAAAGATGCTTTCCGGAATCACGCGGGAGTCCGAGCAGGTGATGACGACGGCGTAGGGGCTCTGCCCATGCTCACAGGTCTTCTTTCGGATGGCGGGGGATACGTCGCCCGGATTGCTTACGGCGTCCAGGTAGCGCTGGTTGCCCTCCTTTAATTTGGTTAAAGCGTCTGCTGCAGACAGGTTCTGATGTGCCACAGGTTTGTACCTCCATTCTTTTATTTTCACAAATTTGATAAAAAAAGTATACCATATCCGGACGGAAAAAGCACCTGTTTGATTTTATGATTTTGTATGTGATTGTTTTCCGGTTACTTTTCGCCCTGTACCGGTCAGCCGGAGGCGCAGGGGCAGAAAGTAACGTTTTTCCAGGCAGTATCATGTCAAAATATATAATTCCACTTTCTTTTCGGAAAAATGTTCCTGATGCATAAATTTTGAAATATTAAAGTATATTTCTACACGGAATACATAATTTTCAACAGTCTGACAGTTCTATAAACTGGAATTGCTTTTCTTATAAATCATCTTTAGAAATTGCTATTGAAGGATAATGAGAAAGTTCCGTCAAATCAACATTTAGTGGCACACTGTAAACCATGTAATAATGCTCATGTACGGTAAAGAAGCAAGCAACCGAAAACAAGAGATAGACCGCCA
>CAJTXP010000060.1 GCA_910583615.1 uncultured Lachnospiraceae bacterium
GTTTGGTGTTCGTTTTCGTTTGGGGCGCGTGAATAGAACAGCCGCCCATCCAACGGTTTTTTATATGCCGTTTCCGTTGGCGGCTGGGGGATTTTATAAAACTCTAAAGCTGTTCTTTCGTTATTTCTGAATGTCAGCGGTGAGCTGTTGCAATACATCTTCATTCTGCAAATTACAATGTGCTAAATTTACTCGCTTTAGCTTTGGCAGTTGGAGAAGAATACTGCAATCAGAAAAGCCAGTATTTGGCAAATCCAACTGCTGCAAATTTTTCAGTCCTACCAACAGCTCGTCTTGAGAGAAATTTGTACCGCTTAAATTTAATTTCTGCAAATTTGTAAGGTTTGTAAGGAAACTGAAATCATTGATTGCAAGGTTCTCGATTTTTAATACCTTGAGTTTTTTCATCCGCCCGATTGCTGTCCAGTCACCAGGGCTATAATAGAATTTGCTTCCAAAACCGTACAGAACACGAAGGTCGGTTAGAAAATATTTTCCTTTCCATAGGACAAAACGGAGATATGGCGTACTATAAAGCCCCAATCGATCCACAATCAGACTTTTCATCTGAAATAGATCATCAGGGATAGATGGGTCTCTCCCGATTGCAACTGAAATTGCCGTTGCCAAAATGGGCGAGAGAGGAATACCGCCTTTCTTTTCGCCATCTTCTTTTAACTGGCGAAAAGAGTGTTCCTGATCTTGACATATACACTCAAGAAAGGGCGGATTCCAGGACAAGTTTTCTGAATCTTCATAATGCCGGTCAAGAAATCTGCAGAAATCCGGTAGCATTGTGCTGTTGTCAGGATAAATGTTAAGAAGTCCGTCCTGCCGGATTTGTACCTCGCTGTAATAATCCTCCAGTGTTATTGCTTTTTTTCGGCTCATAGGTGTAATTCCCTCCTTGCTATGTTTTCAATTTCCGTTTCAACAATCCATCCCCAAACGCCCACAAGACAGCCACGGCCACAATGATGCCAGCCACAACACCCAGCCAGGTCAACAGAGACATCCAACGGTTTTTTTATATGCCGTTTCCGTTGGCGGCTGGGGGACTATCAGTTTCCTCGCTTGCTATATCCAATGTTCGGTAATACTGTAACCGTTGCTGAATATCCTCTTTTGTCGGGTTTGCTGTGGTAACAAATTGAACATCCGCACGGACACGTTCCAGCTCCCGCATAGTCAGCACCAAATCCTCTGGAACAAGGGGGCGATATTCTGCTTTCAAGCGTTTATGTTCAGCGAATGCCTCACTCAAATACTTTTTGCCCTCACTCAAAAATTGCTGTGCCAGTCGCTCAAATTCCTCACGGGCCTGGACTACGTCTTTGCTTTCGGTTTGAACTTCCTGTGATTCAATAAAAGCGTAAAGTGCATCTCGTTTTTGCCCGATTTCCTCTATGTCGGGATGACGGGAGCGTATAAACTCATAACAGTTAAATTCGTTTGGATGTACTCCTTTAAGGGATAGTTCATAAGCGAATAGGGCATCGGCTCCTATATCAATCAATGCCTTTGTATCTGAATAGAATATGGCACCACGATACATTTCTTCGCACATCCAGTTTGAGAACGACTCTCCCAAACTGTTGACCATATTGGGTAAGACCATCTGCCTCCAAGAAGATGAATAGGTGATGGGGGTATATTCACAGGCTTTGGTAATTGCCATGCACCAGTCTATATGGCCTTTGAGCATATCATTTGTAATTATGGCTCCATCGCAAACAAAATGCTCCATGTCCACCAATATGCGCTCATACCCAGGCAGAATATCGACCTGCGGGAAGAACTCAGCCACTGCCGCAAACTGGAGCTGGCAGCGTGAGAGGGACATAGCGCAAACTTGTGCATATTGATCTGCCGTTTTGCATTGGTCATTAACCATTTGAAATGTTTTCTTATGCTCGTTCTTATAAAACTTTTCTCCAGATAACTTGGGCATGATTATATCCTTCCCGTGAGTTATTACTATTCACGATTTTTCCGCTTTAACAGCCCATCCCCAAAGGCCACAAGGCCGCCTCGGCCACGATGATGTCAGCCACAACACCCAGCCAGGTCAACAGAGACATCCAACGGTTTTTTATATGCCGTTGCTCTTGGCGGCTGGGGGATTATCAGTTTCTTCGCTTGCTATATCCAATGTTCGGTAATACTGGAGCCGCTGCCGAATGTCCTCTTTTGTCCGGTTTTCCGTAGTGACAAACTGAACATCAGCGCGGATGCGTTCCAGCTCACGCATAGTCAGCACCAAATCTTCTGGAGCCAAGGGACGATACTCTGCCTTTAAGCGTTTATGTTCAGCAGCAGCCTCGCTCATATATTTTTCACATTCGTTTCTGTAAGTAGTGGATATAGTGTCATAGGCATCACGATAAGTCACGCTTTGAGAAAGTTTTGCCCTTAGCTCGTCACATTCTTTCCCGATAGCCTCTATATCTGGATGCCTTGAGCGAATAAACACATAAAAGTTGAAGTTTTTGGGATTGGGATATTTGTGAACTGTTTCATACATAAATAGCAACCAAACACCAATTAAGGAAACCTCAATATCATCCCAATATGGTGGCGTACCACTTGTGAAAAACACACCAAGTTTTTCAATCAATTCAGGTAAAAGCCGAAGTTGCCAGTGGGACAGATATTTTTGATCACTGATAGCTCCGTGTTCCAGCAGTTCCGTAATCTGAAGACACCAATCCTCATATCCCTGCGCCATTTTTGCTGTGATAGCTTTATCATCGCAGGCAAACCGCTCCATGTCCGACAATATGCGCTCATACCCAGGCAGAATGTCGGCCTGCGGAAAAAAATCGACCGTTGCCGCGAGCTGGAGATAGCAACGCGATAAGGACATAGCACAGACCTGAGTACGTTGTTCTGCCGTTTTGCACTCGTCAATAAGTAGTTGAAATGTTTTCTCGTGTTCCCTTTTGTAATATTTTTCTACTGATAACTTGGGCATGACTATGTCCTCCTTGTTCTTTTCCGTTTTAACAGCCCCTCCACAAAAGCCCACAGAACCGCCACGGCCACGATGACGCCAGCCGTCACGCCCAGCCGTATCAGCAAAATCTGTCCGCTGTGTTCCTTGTACCAGTCATCGTCAAAGGCGTACACCACATTTTCCAAATCCGCCCCGTACTCGGCGCAGATGTCCTGCAAGTACGGCTTGGCGTATGTATTCACCCCCGCCCTTGCGCTGATGGGGAGTGTGACGGCTTTTCCCTTGGCGAGATCGGCGGCAAGCCCACGGTCAAACAGGGCCAGCGCGTGCGTGCCGTCTGGAAACTCGATGATGTAATATTCGTTGTAGCCCGTCATCGCCCACAATGCGCTGGTGGTGGCCTGGGAGTAGTTGCGGGTGCGGTGGCCCACCACGGCGGTACTGCTCCGCCAGCGGGCCAGCTCATAGACGCCCGTGGGGACGGCGTTCACCGGCTCCACTGTGAACTGCTCGAATGGGTACTGCGCCATAAAGTCCTCCGCCCCGGTAACGCGGGGGATGTCCGCCCCAGCCTTTTTCCCGGTAAAGGTCACGACCGCGCCAGCGGCCTCCACCTCGGCCTGTGTCACAGCGGCCTCGTTCCGGCGGAGAAATCCCTCTGGGCGGATGGAAAAGAAAATCGTCAGCACCACCAGCAGGGCCACAATGGAACCGGCTGTGTATAGGATTTTTGAGCGCATAGCATCACCTACGAAAAGTTTTGGTGTTAGTCAACATATGTGTTGGTGTAGCCTGGAAGTGCCATAAATATGGCATTCTGATATGGCAAAAATCAGAAAACAACACAGTTATTGACTAACACCAAAGTTTTTGCTGATTTTTATTATAGCGATTTTGACGAGGGACTTCAAGTGCTTTTTGGGGCTGTCAGGTGGCAAGGTTGATGACCTCCAGCCCTCGCTTTTCAGCATAGTCCACCGTATAGGCCGTCCCACCGCTTTCCCTGTTGAGGTAGCAGACGCACACACTGCTGTTGTCTACCAAATGGCGGTTCCGCTTGTGCATACAGCCTTTAGTGTACTCTTGGGAGGTATAGACTACCTTATCCGCCAGAGCCTTGATGCGCTCATATTCCTGCACATCAGCGGCGGGCCAGCCTCTTGTCTGTGTCCGGCAGGGGAATACCAAAATCAGCTTGATATGCGGAAAACGCCCCTTTAACCTGAGTACAGTCTGGGCGGCGAGGGTGTCCCAGCCACGGGCGCCCCCAGCCCCATAAAATCGGATGCCCCTGTCGATCAGGCCGATGATCGTTTTCTCCAGCTTTGCGGCGAGTTCCTTTCGTCCCCATACCGGCAGTTCCCGGTGGCCGGTAAAGCAACAGGTTTCCGTTCTCATAAAATCGCCCCTCCAGAGTATAGCATATTGCACATATATGTGCAATATCCAAAATCTTTCGGCCACCCTATAATGAAAGTATTATTTCCAAGGGGGTGGCGGGGTGGTCGATTATAGTCCTTTATGGGACACAATGAAAAAGAAGGGCGTATCTCAATACGCACTTATTCAGGCAGGAGTAGACCGTCGCACCCTGGATTGGTTGAAAAAGAATAAGAACATCACCATGCTCTCGCTGGAGAAGCTGTGTACGATATTGGATTGCTCCCCCAGCGATGTTGTTCGTTTTGTAAAAGATACCAGCTCATTCGGAAATACTGGATGTGCCGATTGTAATGAGGAATGAAAAAAGCGCCCTGGACGAACTGTTTTCAGTCCGTTCAGGGCGAAATTTTTTTGTTTAAGAACATCAATAAGCCCGTTTAAGCGGACAAGGGCCTGTCTGCCGCTATCGTGCGCCGGAGGGAGAAAGCCGCAGGTGAACAGGAAGGCCGCAGGTGTGGACATTTAGCGGATTGAAAACCTTGTGGTGTAGAGGGTTGTGGATAGGTATCAACGGAGGACTGATGCCTATTTCAGTTTTTGATTGATTATGTCCATCTCATCTGTTAATTCTTCAAGTTCATCCTCAGAAAGCACATGACGTATTTCAGCCGTTAATAACCCATTCATTTCATTTATTTTCGCTCTAAAAAACTTTAACTCATCTGCTGAATCACAAGCTACCCTGTAAAAGAGGGTGCTATATACAGCCAATGCACCCAGGCCCCCTTCGGATAGCTGTTTCCCAAATTCGTAGAAACATCTATCTACAGATTGCCGTATCGTATAGTTTTCTTCAATAATATGCTCATAAAATGACTCGATGACATAATACTTCAGCTTGTAGAATTCGCTCATAATTGTTTTCCCCTTACATATTCATGTTCACTCTGCCTTACCCGCCGCCCGAATTGCATGACCGAGGTACGCATGGGCAACACCGTCCTCACCATTTCCGATTGGACAATATGTAATCGCCTTGTCTTTGTTTCCCCAGCTATTTCAGGAAATCGCTCCTGAACTCCTGACTGCGGAAGGAATATCCTTGTCGGTTCAGTTCTGCCACCTTGAGCGCCACAAGGTTGATGTCGGAGTCCATCGCCCTTGCGATCTGCCCCACATCATACCCCTGGTAGATGTATTCCAGTATCTCATCGTCAGGGAGCGAGATCTGCGCCGCGAAGATGTTGGCCTCATACTCCATGCGCCGGTTCCCCATATCGAAGATATTGAACTCCTGAAAGCCCCCGGTGCTGACCGCCTCGTGCCGGTGCAGCGTGTCATGGCCGATCTCATGCAGCAGGACAATGTCGTGCATCACCGGATGCAGGTCCTCCTTGATGAAAATGAAGCGGTTGCGCTCAATTACCTTGTAGGCTCCCTTCTGCTTTACGAACGGCCTCTCCATCACGATAATGCCCATCTCCTGGGCCAGCCTGTCCGGGCTGCGCGTTCCATAACGCCGGAGGACTTTGACCGCCATACGCACCGCATCCTCAGTTTTAATCATCATCTCATCGCCCCCTTATGCCTGAAGAACAGGATACCACAAACACTGTCCAAAAGTACGGACCGTTTACTCCCCACCTCCGGTACTTCTGCGGTACTTTTTGGGGGTGTATTTTTTGTTGTTCTTCTTGGCAATAACATAAGCCTCCTGAATGGCCAGCATCATCTCGTCCATATCTTCCTCGGCCATCTCGCCGCCGGCGAACAGGCCGGTCAGCTCCTCGACCAGCTTCTCCGCGCCCTTTTTGCCCCGGTAGCCATATTCCCGCTGGGCCATCGCGATAAATTCCTCGTTCTCGCTCCGCAGATAGTCCGCCTCGCAGCCGAGTATCTCCGCCAGTGTAGCGTAGACCTCCCGGTTCTGCGGATAGGTCGAGCCGCCTTCATAATTGGTGATGGTCTTGAGGCCCAGGCCGGCTTTTTTCGCCAGTTCCGCCTGCGTCATACCGCATTTTTTGCGTAGTTCCCTGACCTTTTCCCCGAACTTCATTGTGAAACCTCCTGCTGTTCTGAGTATGACAAGCAAATTATTTACGCTAACACTATTGACAAGCGTAAATAGCTTGCTTATAATAGAAACGTAATCGGATTACGCATAAATCATACCGTATTTTACGCATTCCGTCAAGGGGGTGAGCGAAAAAAGTCGATTATGCACGAATTTTTACAAGGACACCAGTGTTTTTCCTTCGGCCCCAACGGGCTGACGGATCGTTATCCAAAAGGAGTTATAAATGATCCTATCCTATACACAGATCGAAGAAATCGCGGCAGCTGTGACGAAAGATTTCAATGAGTTTTTCTTCGGGGAACGCGCTGCCCCCGAAACACATTATGCCCAGGCCACGCCCATAGATTGGCTTGCCACGGACTATCTTGGCCTGCGGGTATCCTATGCCCGCCTGTCGGAAGATGGGAGCATCTGCGGCCTGACCGCCTACACGGACACAGAGTATGCCGCGACATACCGGGGCGTCACCCACGTCATCCCATTAAGGGCAAATGAGGTGCTGCTGGACAGCAGCTTCATGGAGCTGGGGCAGGTCAGGTCCAGATGCGGCAAGCGGCGCTTCACCCTTGCCCATGAATGCGCCCACCAGCTCCTGTTCCAGATGGAGTCTGACGAGGCAAGGCGGGCCTGCGAGGAGGCATATTCCCCCCGGACCGCCTACTCCCTCCGTGACCTGAAAACACGGGAGGACTGGAACGAGTGGCAGGCGAACGCCCTGGGCGCGGCGATCCTGATGCCCCAGCGGGAGATCGACCGGGCCATGTATCATCTTGCCCGTGGCAGGAAGCTCATAGATTATGAGGGCTGGTTTGGCTATATGGACCTTATGGTCCTGAAACAGCTCTGCCAGACCCTCGGCGTATCCAGGAGCGCCGCCGTCATCCGGCTGAGGCAGTTGGGCTATATGGAGGAGCGCCCTTACGCGGAGTACATAGACCCGTTGGAGGTGTGGGCATGAGCAGAGGCATCCGAATATCCGAACCATCTGCCGAGATGCAGATGAAGATCATCCGGGCGAGGAAAGCCATCGCCCAGCAGAAACCCCGCTACCTCCGCTGTCCCTACTGCCAGCACAACGCACTGGCGGTATATGAGGACACAAGGGGCCATGTGGAGACAAAGTGCAAGAAATGCGGGGAGATCACCGTGTTTGACGTATTGAGCATGAGAAGGACAAGGTTTCACCCTCAATAAGAGGCTGAGATAAATGAAAACTTAATAACACATAGCTGAGCTGTGGAGCCGCTGATTGGCGTAGTCATCCTGAGCCGCATGGGACAGAGTTTCTGAAAAGAAGCCCTGTCTTATCGGTATCCAGGATCGGCTACACCGTCATGCGGCTCTTTTTTTGTCCCGCCTTTCCGCTGGTCCCGCGCCGACGGAAAGGACACGACATGAAAGACCTTATGTATTACGACACTTGCGGGAGCGGAAAACGCATCCAGGAGCTTCGCAAAGCCCATGGAATGACACAGGCACAACTGGCGGAGGCCCTGAACATCAGCCTGGACCACCTGAGAAAGATCGAGGGCGGACAGCGTGGATGCTCTGTCGATCTGCTGATCGCCCTCGCCGCGGCGTTTGATGTGAGCCTGGACTTCCTTGTCCTGGGCAGGGGCGGTTCCGTCGCGGCGGTGCGGGACAAGCTCCAGACATTGATCGACGAGCTTACGGCCCTGAAAAAAGGCTTATAAAGGCGGGATGCCCTCAAAGGGTCGCTTTCCGGGATGAAGATGCCCTGCCCGTCCCTCTGGAACGGGCCTGATTT
The DNA here is from genome assembly GCA_910583615.1 of uncultured Lachnospiraceae bacterium. Classification (GTDB taxonomy): domain Bacteria; phylum Bacillota; class Clostridia; order Lachnospirales; family Lachnospiraceae; genus Hominiventricola. Next base: position 8,185 of record CAJTXP010000060.1, read on the forward strand.
CCCTTACAATTAAATCATCAGCCGGGGAGACCCGCTGGTGTGGACTTTGAAAACTGAATACGCAGTCATCAGGAAGTCTTGGAGACAAGACTACGTTACTGTCTGGGATAGCCTGCACAGCGGAGCGCCATGATCCCCGGTTCCGGGGGGAGCGATCTATCCGACTGAAAATGCCAAGTTGCTCTTGGTTCGGCGATGACAACAGACAGCGATAATGATACTTCCGTAACTCGCGGCCCGGCCACAAAGAAGGCGGGGAGGTTAGACGCCTATGAGAGCAGCTTCGCAAGCTGACGAGCCTGATGATTCCCGTGATTCCGGGGTGTCGGGGACAAATAGGGATCAAGAACACGCTTTATGAAATTTGAGGGGCGGTCTGGAGACGGCATTTGCCGCGCTGGGCCGTTCCTTTACATACCAGAAGAAGGAGGTAGATACCATATGGAACACAAATTTCACGATTTCCACCGGGGCGAGATTTACTATGCCGCCCTGGACCCGGTCTACGGCCATGAGCAGGGCGGGACCCGCCCGGTGTTGGTACTCCAGAACGATGTGGGCAACTACTATTCCCCCACGCTGATCGTCACGGCGGCGACCCGCAAGACCTTCAAGAAGCCCACCCAGCCGACCCATGTGGTGCTGGATGATGCGGAGGGGCTGGACCCGTCCCTGTTCATGCTGGAGGTCATACGCACCATCGACAAGAGGCGGGTGCGGAGCTATGTGGGGAAGCTCACCGAGGAGCAGATGGAGCAGATCGACGCCGCCCTGCGGGTCAGCCTCCATCTGGACGAGGACGCCTTCCTCCCCACGGAACTGGAGGCAACCTGATGGACAAGCTCATCATTGACCCGGAGTTCCGGGACAAGATACCGCCGCTGACGGAGGACGAGTTCTCCCTGCTGGAGGAAAACATCCTATCGGATGGGGCGGTCTTTTCGCCCCTCATCGTCTGGGACGGCACGATCCTGGACGGCCACAACCGCTATGAGATCATCCAGAAGCACCCGGAGCTGACCTATGCGGTCCACAAGGTGTCTTTTGCCAACCGCTACGAAGCAATTTCGTGGATATGCAAACACCAGCTTGGCAGGCGGAACCTGACGCCCCAGCAGAAGAAATATCTGATCGGGCAGCGGTATGAGGCGGAGAAGATGGCGCATGGCGGTGAGCGGGTAGCAACGGTTCAAAATGAACCGTTGCCTTCCTCCCACAAAACCCGCGCTCAAATAGCGAATGATACCAATACCAGCGAGAGTTATGTCATGCGGGCTGGCTGGTATGCCCAAGGTGTGGACGCCGCCGAAGAAGCCTTCCCCGGCATCAAGCAGGAGATACTTACGGGAGCGATCAAGCCCACAGAGACAGCGGTAGCCGCTGTTGCCAGGGCAGAGCCGGAGGAGCGCCCCAGACTGGCCGCCGACTTGAAGAAATCCAAGGATGATAAAGGCAAAAAGCCCCGGCCCGCCTACCACAAAGCCCCGCCGGCCACTTCCAGGAAGGCCGAGATGCAGAGGATCGCGGAAATATCGGCTGAGATGGAGCGGGACAAGGCCCCCAGCACCGAGGAGAATGTACTCTGTTCCCTGGATGGCGAGATCGTATCGTTCATGGAGCTTTTTGACCGCATCTTTCAGGAATATCCCCGGCTTTTGTCGGACAGCCATTACAGGCAGAAACTCATCCAGATCATGCAGAAAATGAAGCAGTATATCGCAGACATCGAAGGAGGACGCACAGAATGAACAGCAAGGACCTTTTTTGCCGGGAGCTTCCCATCAACAGCGCAGAGCTGAAGATACCCCGCACTACTTATCAGCGTGAACTGAACGAGGACCGGGTCCGCAGGATCGCCGCCGAGTTCGATGAGCGCATCGCCAACGAGCCGAAGGTGAGCTGCCGGGACGGCCGCTACTATGTGTTCGATGGCCAGCACACCATCGCCGCCCGGAAACTGCTCAATGGTGGGCGGGACCTGTCCATCCGCTGCAAGGTGTTCTACGGCCTGACCGAGAGCGATGAGGCGCTGCTGTTCGCCCAGCAGACGGGCGCGTCCGCCAGCCTGACCGCCGGGGCGAAGTTCCGGGCGCTGGTCTACGGCGGCGATGAGGACGCTATGGCGTTCCTGAAAGCAACAGAAGCTGTGGGCCTCTATGTGGACTACAAGCAGACCAGGGGTGCGAAGCGGCTGGCCTGCATCAGCACCGCTTTCGGCCTGTTCCAGAAGGTCGGGTGCGGGGTGTACCGGGAGGCGATGCAGGCCATCGTGGACGCCTGGAAGGGCGACCCGGACTCCCTCCGGGCTGAGACGGTGCAGGGCTTGGTGGAGTTCGTGGACCTCTATCACGGGGAGTACAGCCGCAAACGGCTGGTGACACGGCTGCGCCAGGTAGACCCGGTGGTGATCTTCCGGGAGGGCCGGGCCATGACGAGCCTGCCCGGATACAAGCGGTATCTGTACCAGGTGTACCGCATCTACAACGGCTCCAGCGCAAAGACCGCCCTGCCGATGAAGTTTTGAAAAACCTGGGAGAAGCGTCTGCCTTTGGGGGCGGGCGCTTTTCTCTGTTCTATGAAAGGTTGTCCTTTCCATAAGATGTTGAAAAGGACAGAACAATTGGAGGTGCTTTGCCATGACAGAAGCGATGAAAGACATCGACCTCCGCAAGGTGGACAGATCGACGCTCCGTGACCGCAGCACAGTCCGCATTGACCCGGAGGCATCCACAGAGGAGCGCATCCGGGCATGGATAGAACAGCTTGGCAACCCCTATGTCTATCTGGACGGCGGCGTGGTCGTGAAGCTGAGTTTTGCGGACAAAGGCGAGACCATCGAGGACCGCATCAACTCCCTTTACCTTGCCGGGGCCTGACATCCTTAACAAACCGGGCGATCCGGCGCTACAATATGGCTGGGTCAAAAAAAGGAACTGCATCACAAGGTCTGCGGCTTTGTGTTCCGTTCCCATACGGGACAGAGCCTTCGGTTTTCTGAGAGACAACAAGGAGGTTCAAAATGTCCGACAAGATTTATAAGACCGGCATCTATGCCCGGTTATCCAGAGAGGATGCTGACCGGATGGAGTCCAACAGCATCCAAAGCCAGCGGGCCATCTGTCTGGCTTACATAGAGGGCCACGACGACCTTGAGCTGGTGGACACCTACATCGACGATGGTGAGACCGGCAGCAACACGGACCGTCCCGGCTTTCAGAGGATGATCCAGGATATGCGTTCCGGGCGTATCGACTGCGCCGTCAGCAAGGACCTGAGCAGGTTCTCACGGAACTATATCGACGCCGGGAACTACCTGGAGAAGATATTCCCGGCGATGGGCATCCGCTATATCGCCATCAACGACAACTACGACAGCATGGCGCCCGGAAGCAGTACCGATGTCATCACCCTTCCTTTCAAAAACCTGGTAAATGACATCTACTGCCGCGACATCTCCATCAAGATACGCACCAGCCTGGAGGTCAAGCGCAAGAAGGGCGAGTATGTGGGCAGCTTCGTCCCCTTCGGGTATCGGAAAGCCCCGCAGGATAAGAACCGCCTGCTGGTGGATGAGGCGGCAGCCGATGTCGTTTCCCTGATCTTCGGGATGTATAAGGACGGTTTCCCCATCCTGAAGATCGCGAGGCGGCTCAACACCAGCGGCATCCCCACCCCAATGGAGTACAAACGGATGCAGGGCGCACATTTTGAGACGGCCTTCCGCACGAAGGAGCGGACGGAGTGGGAGTATGTGACCGTCAAGCGGATACTCTCCAACATCGTCTACACCGGGGTACTCGTCCAGGGGCGGCGGGGGACGCCGAACCATAAAGTCCGGGTGACGCGCCCCAAGGAGGAGACAGACTGGGTGCGGGTGGAGAACGCCCACGACCCCATCATCTCCTGCACCGACTTTGAAGCCGTGGCGGAGCTGATGCGCCGGGATATGCGGTGCGGCAGGGACAGCGAAAAGCACGACCTGTTCTCCGGCTACCTGTTCTGCGGGGACTGTCAGAATACCATGATCCGCAAGACGCAGAGGGCGAAGGGCAAGGCATATGTCTACTACAACTGCTCCCACAACAAGCGCACCCACGAATGCAGCCCCCACTCCTTCAGCGAGGCAAAGCTGGCGGAGATCGTGTTCCACGCCATCCACGACCAGATCGAGGTGGTGCTTCATCTGGATAAGGTGCTGCGCTTCATAGACAGCCTCCCCCAGCGGGACCGCAAGGTGTTCAGCTATGAGGCGCAGATGACCCGGCTTGAGGAGGAGATCCAGCGATACAAAAAGCTGGAGCTGGGCCTCTATGAGAACTTCGTGGAAGGTATCATCAACAAGGCGGAGTACACCGACTTCCGGGAGAACTACCGGGGGCTGATCGAGGAGAAGCAGGAGGCCGTGAAGCGGCTGAAACGGGAACAGCAGGACGCCGCCGCGATGGGCAGCCAGAACCGGGCATGGGTACAGGTTTTCGCACAGTATGAGAATGTGCAGGAGCTTGACCGCCGCATCCTTCTGGCTCTGGTAGATAAAATACTCATCTATGAGGACAAAAAGGTGGAGATCGTCTTTCGGTATCGGGATGAGTTCGCCAGGGCGATGGAAGTAGCGAAAAACTACAAGGACTGTCCGCTTCCGGCAGTGGGCTGAGAGGGAGAGAGAAAATGGCACGAAAGAGCAGAAAAGCACAGGCCCAGCCTGTGGCAGAAGTGAAAAAGGAAACAGCGGCGCTCCCCACCGCCATCTATGCCCGCCTGTCGGTGGAGAACAGCGGCAAGGACGATGACGGGAACTCCCTGCAAAACCAGATCGCCGTCTGTGAGGACTATCTGAACGGATGCCCTTACCTCCGGCTCACGGAGGTCTACTCGGACAACGGCAGGACCGGGACCGTGTTCGACCGTCCGGCATGGAACCGCCTGATGGAGGATGTGCGGACGGGAAAAGTCCAGTGCATCGTAGTCCGTGATCTCAGCCGGTTCGGACGCGACTATGTGGAGACCGGCAACTATCTGGAAAAGATTTTCCCGGCGCTGGGGACGCGGTTCATCTCCGTGAAGGAAAACTTCGACAACTTCACCCGCGGCGGCTCGGTGGAATCCCTGTCGGTGAGCTTGCAGAACCTTGTGAACGCCATCTATTCCAGAGATATTTCCAAGAAGGTCTCCACGGCGCTCCGGGCGCAGATGGAGACAGGGAGCTTTCGGAACCGCAACCTCCCCTATGGCTATCTCTGGAACGAGGATAAGACCGCCTATGTGGTGGATGAAGAAGCCGCCGCTGTTGTCCGGCAGATATTTGAGTGGAAACTGCGGGAGGTATCGGTCTACACCATCGTTGAGCGGTTGAAGGCCGGGGGTATAGAAAGCCCGGAGCGGCACAAGCGCAGGGCCGGCACCCGGAACGGCGACAACATCCAGGGCGAGGGCTGGTGTCCCTCCACCATCCGGGGCATCCTGCAAAACCGGGCGTACATCGGGGAGATGATCTGCGGGAAGTCTGAGACGGCGCTTTACAAGGGACTGAAAAAGCGCATCACCGAAACAGACAAGTGGATCGTAGTCCCTGATGCCCATCCGCCCATCGTGGACCTTTCGGATTTTGAGGCGGTGGAACGGCAGATGCAGGAGGACAGTTCCCACCGGGCATCCACAATGGAGTGGTCGGCGGACATCCGGGCAGGCATGATCGACCTCTTTGACGGGAAGATATTCTGCGCCGACTGCAAGAAGCGGATGTATTACAAGCGGCAGCGTATCCAGTGCAAGGGCGTTGTTTTCCGTGGGGTCTATGAGTGCAGTACCCACATGAGCCGGAGACACGGGACCTGTTTCAAACACGCTATCCGGCAGGACGCGCTCCATGAAAAGGTGTCCAACATCATCCAGGACCAGTTTCGGGTGGCTCTGGACTATGAGAAGCTCCTGAAAACCATGCGGGGCGGCGCTGGTGAGGCCAGCGTCCGGGAGAAGCACAAGGCCGCTGTCTCCAGTATCAAACTCAGGCTGAACGCCCTGAAAAAGAAGCGGGCGGGGCTGTATGAGAGCTATGTCGAGGGCATCTTGAACGAGGAAGAATACGCCTTTGCCAAGCAGACCTATGAGGAGCAGTACGAAGCGTTGAGCCGCCTTCTGGACGAGGCGGTGGAGCGCCGGGAGCGGTTCCTGGAATCCATCTCCCCGGACAACAAGTGGCTCACGATGATGCGGGGCGTTGCCGGGATGACAGGATTGACACAGGAGCTTGTAGACGCGATGATCGAGAAGGTACTTGTCTACGGCGAGGGGCGCATCGAGGTCGTACTCAACTATAACGATGTGTTCAGTGCCATGTGCGAATGCGTGGAACAAATGAAGGAGGCGGGCTGAAATGACAGAATACCGTGTTGGCATTTATATCCGCCTCTCTCTGGCGGACGGGGATACCGGGAGCGGAAAAGCGGAAAGCGACAGCATCGGCAACCAGCGGGAGCTGATCCATCAGTTTCTGGACCGCCATCCCCAACTGAAAGCCGCTCCCCGGTCGGAGTTCGTGGACGATGGCTACACCGGGACGAACACGGACCGCCCGCAGTTTCAGGCGCTCATGAAGGAACTCCGCACCGGGGCCATCAATGTGATGGTGACAAAGGATTTTTCCAGATGCCACCGTGATTACACCCAGATGGGCAACTATCTGGAATGTGTCTTTCCCTTCCTGGGCGTCCGCTATATCTCCGTCAATGACGGCTATGACAGCGATGATTACAAGGGCGTGACCTCCGGCATGGATGTGGTCCTGCGGAACATCATCTATGAGGCATACAGCAAGGACCTGTCCATCAAGACCACCACGGCGAAGATCATCATGATGAAGCAGGGTAAATACATAGGCAGCTTCGCTCCCTATGGCTTTCAGTTCCATCCCACGATCCGGAACAGGCTGGTGATAGACGAGGACTCGGCGGCAGTGGTGCGGCGCATCTTCGATATGACCTTGCAGGGTATGGGCAGTACCGCGATTGCCCGCAGGCTGAACAGCGAGGGCATCCTTACCCCCGGCGCCTACTTCCGGCAGAAAAATCCGGGGAGCGGACGCTTTCGCAAGGCCTCCGAAAAGAACGGCTGGACGGCGGCATCGGTGCTGAACATCCTGCACCAGTATGAATACACCGGGGCATTGGTGGGGCGCAAGCGGTACAAGGCCGGCCTCCACGAAAAAAGGACAGTCCCGCAGGATAAGGCTGACTGGATCATCTGTGAGGGGGCGCATGACGCCATCATCAGCAAGGCGGACTTTGACCGGGTGCAGGAGATCATCCGGCAGAGACCCAGGCGGGCCGACGGAACGCCGCAGGAGTACCCGCTGAAAGGGCTTCTCAAGTGCGGCAACTGCCATAGGACATTGAGCCGGGTCCACAGCAGTGCCGGATATTATTACTACCGATGCACCAAGAGCAGGACGGACGAGGCCAGCGATTGCCCGAAAGGGAAACTGTTCACTGAGAAAGAGATCGAGGGCATTGTGTTCCGGGCGATCATGCAGATGCTGGCGATATGTCAGGAGCGGAAAAAGCAGAAGTCATCCCTGACGCTGACCCGCAAGGAGCGTATCGCAGCCTGTGTCGCAGAGCTTCAAAGGCTGGAACAACAGCAGGAACGGTACAAGCAGGAGAAGTTTAGGGTCTATGAGAATTTCAGCAGCGGAACACTGACAAAGGACGCCTATCTGAAACAGCGGGAGGAGATCGACAGCAAACTCGCCGCCGCCAAAGTCGAACGGGAGGCACAGGAACAGCTTTTATCCGAACTGGAGCGGCAGGCTTTTCAGGACAAGGCGCAGGAGGAGGATGTGTTCAACTCCTTTGCCGGGGCAACGGAATTGACGGCGGAAATGGCGGGGACATTCATCAAGGAAGTTCTGGTCTCATCTCCCACAGAGATCGAGATCGTCTGGAAGTTCCGGGATGTGTTTGGCGGTCACTTTGGCACAAAAGAGGAGGAAGTAGACAATGGATAAAACGAGAAGGGCTGCGATCTATATGCGGGTCGCAAGAGCGCCCAGGGCGTGGATATACTGCCGGACAGCGGAGCCGAACGCCTTTGCGTTGAAGATACAGCAGGAAGAACTTACGGCCTTTGCAGAGAAAAATCACTATGATATTGTGGGCTGCACATCCAGGCATGAGGCCGGCACAACAATGACCCGCCCCGGACTGGCTGAGATCACCAATGCGGCGCTCCAGGGCAAAATGGACATCCTGCTTGTCCTGAACGCCTCAAGGCTGGGACGTGACATCTGGAACACGCTCGAATATGTTGGCTGGCTGGAGAAGCACAAGGTTGAGGTTGTCTGCTTGAATGGAGATTTTTCTGTCCGGGGAGTGGGACAGTTCCTGCTGGCAAAGCAAACTGTGGTGTGAGGTTTCTTTCTGCATAAAGCGGATGCCGGAGGCGGTCTGGAAAAGACCTGTTGGCCGCCTCTGGCATTCGTAAAAATTTTCGTGTTTAGTTGACACAAGGAGACCTCTCCCGCCTGGGACGTGAGTACATAGAGACCGGACGTTATATGCGCCGGGTATTTCCCGCCTACGGCGTCCGCTTTATCGCCATCAATGATAACGTGGACACAGAGAATGACGCTGCCGACGATCTCACGGTTTCGGTAAAAAATATTATGAACGAGGCATACAGCCGGGACATTTCCGTCAAGACCCGGAGCGCCCTGGATGTGAAACGGCGCAGCGGTGATTTTGTGGGTGCGTTTCCCATCTACGGATATATAAAAGCCGGTGATAAGCACAAGAGCCTGGAAATTGACGAATACGCCGCTAACGTGGTACGGGATATTTTCAGAAAGCGGCTGGAGGGGTTCAGCGCTTCCCATATTGCGGACGAGCTGAACCGCATGGGCATTCTCTCACCGCTGGCTTATAAGCGCAACCATGGGATGCCCCACGCCAAAGGCGGCTATACGGACCGTAAAGATTGTAAATGGTCTGCCACAACGATCATCCGCATTTTGCAGGATGAAACCTATACCGGAACGCTGGTGCAGGGAAAACAGACCACGCCCCACTTCAAGCTGAAAGAGCGTGAGGACAGACCTTCCTCTGAATGGGTCCGTGTAGAGGGTACCCATGAGGCGATCATCCAGAAACATGATTTTGACCTGGTACAGCGCCTCCGCAGGATTGATACCAGAACCTCCCCAAAATCGGATAAAGTCTACCTGTTCTCCGGCATTTTGATCTGCGGCTGCTGCGGCTGCCGTATGACGCGCAAGACCAACCGCTATAAGGATAAGGAATAGACATAGCCTTTAAGTATCTTATCAGCGAGTGTTACAGCCGGGATATGTCAATGAAAACGAAAAGCGCCAAATACGCAAAGATGCGCCGGGGCGAATACCAGAGCGTCATCTGTCCCTATGGCTACCGCAAGAGCGCAGACGGGCGCATGGAACCGGACGGGGATGTCGCAGGGATTGTCCGGCAGATATTTGAATGGGCGGCTGACGGCAATACTGCCGCCGAGATCACGCGGAAACTGTATGCCATGAATATCCCCACCCCTGGGGAATACCGGAGGGATAAAGGGAAAGACCATTATAATGTGTCCAGGACACACGGCGTCTGGAGCAGCGGGGCGGTTCTGCGGATGCTGGAGGATCAGCGGTATATCGGCACCTATGTAATCGGCAAGCGCAGGGTGCAGGAAATTGGCAGCCGTCGCATGAAGCTAAAGGATGAAAGCGAGTGGTTCAAAATCCCGGACCACCACCCGGCAATCGTAAGCATGGACCTGTTTGAGAAAGCCAATGCTTCGATCAGGCGTTTTTCCCTTCCGAATAAAAAGCGGCGTGACTACCTTCTCCGCGGGAAAGTATTCTGCGGCTGCTGCGATCATGCCATGTCACTTAGAAACGGGGCGTGGTTTTACTGCCGCCATTCCGAAGTGGCAGAAAACCTCCCCTGTCATGGGGTGAGGGTGAAAATGGCTGACCTGGAGCAGGCGGTTCTTGAAACAATCCGGGCGCAGATGTGTCCGGCTCTGGGGATTGACAGCAGCAAGGATAAGCTAAATTTGCAGACGGTCCAGCAGGCCGAGCACGAAGAAAAGCTGCGCTCTATCCAGGACAGCAAACGGCAGCTTTATGAACAGTATGCACTTGGAGAGATTGACCTGGAAACCTACCAGGAGCGCAAGGCGGTATATGATGCGGAACTGGTGCAGGCAAGGAATGTCCATGCCGCCATTACCGCACAGACCAGGCAGATACAGAGCGATTATGAAGCAAAGCTGAAACAGCGTGAGATCGTTCAGGAAGTAGGCAGCGCCGACACACTGACGCAAGCCCTGATTGACCGGCTTATCAGTAAGGTCTATATCTTTCCGGGAGACCGGATTGAGATAGCCTATGAAATGCAGGATGTCTTTGGTGTAAAGGAAATGGAGGGGTAAAATTATGAAGGCGGCTTTTTATTATAGACGGGGCAGCAAGAGTTTTGTCTGCCTTTTACCTGATGAAAAAGAAAAATTGAGGGCTTTCTTCAAAACTGAACAGAAACACAATTCGGAGAAAGAGCTAAAAAGTAATCGCCAGTTAAACTTTGAAAAAGGGTAAAATTTTTTTGTCGTGGGCTTGACATACGGGTGCCGGAGGCAGTGACTGTGGAACAGCGGGTTTCCGAGTTCATGATGAATCACACGGGCACAGTATTTGAAAGTGTCCGGTGTAAGAAGATCGCCGTTCTCTTTTACAGACAGGGTCCAGATCTCCTGATGGGGGACCGGAACGTCTGCCCGGCACTGCAGGATGGAGTGATCCGGCAGCAGATAGGTTTTTGTGTAATACGGGCCGTATTCCATCATGAATTTTTTGCGGGAGAGCAGTTCTTCTTTCAGGGCTTTTTTTAATGTAGGGCCAATTTTCAGCGTTCTGCAGGAATCGTATTTGGGGGTCCGGTAGAACCAGGCGCCGTTTTCTTTTGCCAGCTGGTGGCTGATTCGGAGTTCATCCCGGTCCAGATTGAGATCAGAGATCAGATCGATGCCGTAGGTCTCTCCGATCCGTGTTCCCAGGTGGTATCCGGCCATGAGCGGCAGATAAAAGCTGCTGCCCTGCGGGAAGCGCTGCAGGATGCGGGTGAACTCTTCCGGCGGACATATATATTCTTTGTGGGCCTGATTTTTCTGATTGACCGGCATGCGGCCGATTTTAACCAGCAGACAGGGATTGACTGATATGTACTGCAGCGGAATCACAGCATAGTTCAGAGCGGCAGACAGACAGGACAGGCTGTTTGACACCATATTTTTAGACAGACCTGACATTTTCATCTGATCGATCCAGTGCTGAATCACGTCAGGAGAGTGCTGCAGAGCGCTCAGGCGATACTGGCCAAATGCCGGTTTCAGATGAAGCTGTACTTTGCGTTCATAGTCCAGCCAGGTATTGTAGGCGTATCCCTGCCCGATGTTGGCTTTTACTGCGTGTTCCAGCCAGTAATCCAGATAATCTGCCACGCTCGTGTCCTTTGGCTCAAAGATCCGGCCGGAAGCGTTGTACTGAGCGTAGGCGGCATTTCCGGCATCATAGGCTTCCTGCTGTGTACGGAATCCGGATTTTGTCTTCTGCCGGCGTTTTCCGTCCACAGAGGCCGTCTCAAAACGGTATTCCCAGTTGGGGGCTTTTCTTTTTCCGTTCTTATCAAATTTTCCTGCGTTGCGGTTTCTGATCGTTACCTTTCCCATGGTATCCTCCTTCTGTATATGCATGTTGTTGCGACGTCGCAACAGAAAAATGGGTGCAGAAAAGACAGCCGGAGAAAACATTTGTTCTCTTGCGCCGGCTGCCCGAAGGTGATACAATGTGTTTTGGGTGTAAGATTGCATCGTCCTTCGGGAATGTGATCTATGTGGACCGGTTCTCTGGTGGTACAGGGGGCCGGTTTTCTTTTTATGTAGTTTGCTTTTTGCTCCGATTTCCCCATTGAGACATGAGACCGTCAATATGCTCAAAAAGGTTCTCTTTAATGGTTGCCCACATGGGATCCAGAATAAAGTCAATTCCTTCTCTGCGGGCGAGTTTTGCAGCAGGTACAAAATCGCTGTCACCGGCTATCAGGATAATCTGGTCTATTTGTTTTTTATATGCTAAAGAAGCGATATCCAATCCGATTCTCATATCTACTCCCTTTTGCTTGAAGTTGATAGAAAAATCTTCCTCCTTCAAATCGGAAAGTTTCGTTTTTCCAGAACATAGATCTTTAATTACGGCAGGATTGATTGTAAAAGCGGCATAATCATCAGACAATTCTCCCAGTCTGAGAGCAACTTTCCGTTGCTTTCTCAGTTCGTCAAAGAATTTCTCTGTCCATGAAAATGTTTCTGAATGACGAAAATCAATACCACGCTGCAGTAAAGGATGGTATACCGTTTTACCCAAAGGTGGACAATCATAATAAAAAATTCTGTATAAACTGCGATCGTCAAACTTTTGCTCGTGTTTAAGATGGGCTGAGCAATATGCCCATAACTCAGCAGCTCTTTTTTCCGGAGTTTTTTTACCCCATAAATACTTTGCACGTTTGCGGTAGAATCCGCCATCCACTAAAATTGCAGTCCTCATATGTTCTCCTTATAAACGAGTAAAGCCCCAGGTATCAGCTGATCCCTTATCGTGGGGATGCTTACCACCTGGAGCTTGTTAACATTGTAACTTTGTTACAATACAATATTATGCCCAAGGAGGAGAAAAGTCAACCCATTTGAAAAAAGTTCATAAAATATTAAAAAATGCGATACGATATAATAAAATACAGGAAAATATAATTTGTGTACAATAAAATGTTATTGTAGCTGTATCAGTTTCCCGTGATAGCTGGTCAGGCGAACTCCCTGGTGGAGCCGGTTTTCATTGTTTGACAAAATCTGAATATCTGATATAATATGCTTAACAGGACAGCCGGCAGGTGAGTAGCGGTCACCCGTCCCGGCGAATGATTAAGTTAGACCTATAGAAATAGTCGTCCAGTCATGGCCAGGGATCTTACGCAAAGTAGGTGATTCAGGGACGGTTGTGTAAAAAAGGAAACACAC
>CAJTXP010000061.1 GCA_910583615.1 uncultured Lachnospiraceae bacterium
ATTATATCTCAAATCCTTGAGAATGGGCTGTCAACTTTTTTTATACCACATCATAATACGACAGCCGGAACTCAGAAGAGTTTCTGGGAAAAGATGACAAGCAGGGAAGGACAGCGAAAACTGATTATTGTCACATTTATGTTTGTCCCGCTTTTACTCTTACTTGTCTTCACTTACATACCGTTCCTGGAGATGGTGAAATTCAGTTTCCAGAATGTAAAATACGGACAGCCCGGTACGTGGGTCGGACTTAAGAACTATATCGACGTGTTCCAGAGAGGCGAGTGCTTCAAATCACTGTTCGTCAGCGTGTATTACATGGGCGGCGCCATGGTGCAGCTTGCGCTGGCACTGTTCTTTGCCACCATGTTTGTATTCAAGATCAAAGGATCGGGATTTTTTAAAGGAGCCATGTTCTTCCCCTACCTGATCTGCGGTATCGCGGTCGGCTTTATCTTCAAGTTCTTCTACGCGAGAGGATATGTGCTGGACTCCCTGCTGCAGATGTTCGGAATGAATATTGAGAACATTCCCATGTGGCTGCAGGATCAGAGCATCAACAACATTTCTCTGGCGGCTACGTCCGTCTGGAGATACATGGGACAGAACATGATCCTGTTCCTGGGCGCCATGATGTCGGTGGATACGGACCTGTATGAGGCGGCTTCCCTGGACGGCGCCAACAAGTGGCATCAGTTCAAATACATCATTCTGCCCAGCATCAAGTCTATCGTGGTGCTGAACCTGATCCTGTCCATCAGCGGTTCCTTAAGCGCATTCGAGCCGCCCTACGTTATTACCAACGGTACCATGGGAACCGGTACGTATTTCGTCATCATGAACCGTCTGGCCCATGAGAATCAGAAGGTCGGCCTTGCCTGCGCCATGGCGATTGTCCTGCTGGGCATCATCATCCTCTGTACGGTGGCGCAGAACCTGTTCTTCAAGTATGTGTTTGACGACGGCAGCGAGGATGAATCCAAGGCAGCAGTACGGGCGAAGAAGCGCGCGGCGAAAGCGGCAGCGAAGGGAGGAAGATAACCATGACCATTATGAAAATGAAACCGGCGACCTTTGCGTTCACGGTATTCAAATACGTATCCATTATACTGGCATCCCTTGTGGCGCTGCTTCCCATCTGTGTCTGCGTGCTGACTGCGTTCAAGACCACGGAGGAATACAACACCACTTCAGTTCTGGATCTGCCGGCGTCCTTTGCCTACTTTGAGAACTTCGTGATCGCCGTACAGCAGGCGAACATGTTCCGCGGCTTTTTGAACACGGCCATCGTACTGGTGGTTGTGCTGATCGTATCCATCTTCACCGGTTCCATGCTGGCGTACGTGCTGAACCGTTTCAAATTCAAGGGAAGCGGGATCATCCATACCCTGTTTATGTTCGCATCCCTGATTCCGGGCATTGCGACCCAGGTGACGGTGTATCAGATCATGTACAATCTGGGGCTGATCAATCATCTGTACGGCTATATGATCGTATTGATGGGTACTGATATCATCTCCATCTACATCTTCCTGCAGTTCTTTGAGAATCTTCCGATCTCTCTGGACGAATCGGCGATCATGGACGGATGTACCTATTTTGGAGTATTTTTCAAAATCCTGTTCCCGCTCCTGAAACCGGCCATTGTCACTTCACTGGTGCTGAAGGGCGTGGGCGTTTATAACGAATATTATATGTCCAACCTGTATCTGCAGGACAAGAACTTAAAGACGATCTCCACGGCTCTGTACACGTTTACAGGACCTTACGGCAATCAGTACAACTACATCTGCGCTGGCGTGCTGATTACGATCATTCCGATCTTCATCCTCTTTCTGATCTTCCAGGAGCAGGTATACAGCGGAATGGCTTCCGGAGCAGTCAAAGGATAAATTCAGCATCGGACCGGACAATGCCGGAAGGATCAAAGGACTCGGGAAGAGGCCGGAGATCCTTCCAGACACAGGGCATTGGGAGGAGAGATGCAGAACTTAAATAAAGGAGGAATTATGAGCAGTGTGAAAATCATCGGCCCGGCGGTTCCGGGCATGCCCTGGCAGGAGAAGCCGGGGCACGTACACGGGGCGCCGGTGTGGCGATATACAGAGAATCCGATCATCGGAAGAAATCCGGCGCCGGAGGTGGCGCGTATCTTCAACAGTGCGGTCATGCCGTACAGAGATGAATTTATCGGGGTTTTTCGTGGAGAGCAGACCAACGGCATTCCGTATATCTATATGGGGAGAAGCAAAGATGCGATCCACTGGGATTTTGAAAAAGAGAAGATTCCCTTCGTGGACGAAGAGGGGAAGCCGTTCATGCCGGTGTACGCGTATGATCCCCGGCTGGTAAAGGTGGAAGACATTTATTATATCATCTGGTGTCAGGATTTTTACGGCGCGTCCATCGGTGTGGCAAAGACAACGGATTTTCAGACCTTTACAAGAATCGAGAACCCGTTCCTGCCCTTTAACCGGAATGCGGTGCTGTTCCCGAGGAAGATCCATGGGAAATTCATGATGCTGTCCAGGCCCAGCGACAGCGGGCATACGCCGTTCGGGGATATTTTCCTGTCGGAGAGCCCGGATATGGTCTACTGGGGCAGACACCGCCACGTAATGGGCAAATCCAGCGAGTGGTGGGAAGCGGTGAAGATCGGCGGCGGTGCGGCGCCCATCGAGACGACGGAAGGATGGCTTCTGTTCTATCACGGCGTGACCGGCACCTGCAACGGGTTCGTGTACAGCATCGGCGGCGCGATCCTGGATCTTGACCAGCCGTCCGTGGTCAAATACCGCTGCGAGAATTTCCTGCTGACGCCGGAGGAGTGGTATGAGGAGCGGGGCTTTGTGCCCAATGTCACGTTCCCGTGCGCCACGATCCATGACGCGGAGAGCGGAAAGATCGCCATTTACTACGGGGCGGCGGACACTTATGTGGGTCTGGCGTTTACCAGAGTGGATGAAATCGTCGACTATATTCAGGCGCACAGCGTGGTCAGGGAAGCTGATATGGAGATCGGGAGAAGATAAAGAATATGCGGACATTTGTAAAAGAGATCAGCCGCCATCTGAAGGAGGATCTGATCCCCTTCTGGGAGGGGCTGAAGGACGGGGAATACGGCGGGTATTACGGCTGGCTGGGCTATGACCTGAAGCTGGATCAGAAAAGTGAGAAGGGATGCATCCTGAACAGCCGGATTCTGTGGTTTTTCTCCAGTGCATGCCGGCTTCTGGGATGGGAAAATCTGAAAGCGGACGCGGAACACGCGTATCGTTTCCTGAGGGAATGCTGTCTGGACGGGGAGTACGGCGGCATCTACTGGTCCCTGACGTACGACGGACAGGTGAAGGACGATACGAAGCATACTTATAACCAGGCGTTTGCCATTTACGCCCTTTCTTCTTATTATGAGATGTCAAAAGACCCGGAGGCGCTGGCGCTGGCACGCTCCCTGTTCCGGCTGATCGAGGAGAAGTGCAGGGACGAATACGGCTATCTGGAAGCCTTTGACCGGACGTTTCAGCCGGTGGACAATGAGAAGCTGTCGGAGAACGGCGTCATGGCGGAGAAAACCATGAACACGCTGCTGCATCTGTTGGAAGGCTACACGGAGCTTTACCGAGTGGCAAAGGACCCGGAGGTGGGACAGAGAATCCGCTACATGCTGGATCTGTTTGCAGAGAAGGTCTATAACCGGGAGTTGAAACGGCAGGAGGTCTTCTTTGACCGGACCTGGCATTCCCTGATCGATCTGTATTCCTACGGGCATGACATCGAGACCACGTGGCTGATCGACCGGGCGCTGGAGGTGCTGGCGGACCCTGCGTACACGGAGAAGATCCGTCCCATCACCGAAGAGATGACAGGGACGATCTACGACCGGGCGCTGGAGGGCGATTCCATGCCCAACGAGGCGGAGAACGGTGTGGTGGATACGACCAGGGTCTGGTGGGTGCAGGCGGAAGCCATCGTGGGCTTTGTGAACGGCTGGGAAAAGAATCCGGAGCGGACGAAATATCTGGACGCGGTGGAGCGGATCTGGAACTACATCTGTGACAAAGTGATTGACAAAAGAAATGGTTCCGAATGGTTCTGGGCGGTGGACAAGGACGGAAATCCGCTGGAAAAGCCCATCGTGGAGCCGTGGAAATGTCCGTATCACAACGGCAGGATGTGTATGGAAGTGATCAGGAGGTTGGGAGATGATACATAGACAGTATTATGTGGAACTGGAAAAGCAGGAGCGCCTGCTGGCGCGGAAGAACCGGAAGAGCAGTTTCTACAACGGGATTTATGACCGGTATGAAGATCCGGTGCTCACAAGGGACCATGCGCCGCTGCACTGGCGGTACGATCTGGACGCGGAGACCAACCCGTATTTTATGGAGCGTCTGGGCGTCAATGCGGTGATGAATTCCGGCGCCATCGAACTGGATGGAAAATATTATCTGGTAGCCAGAGTAGAAGGCAATGACCGAAAGTCATTCTTTGCCGTAGCGGAAAGCGACAGCGGAGTGGACGGCTTCCGTTTCTGGGACTATCCGGTGGTGCTGCCGGATACCTGCCCGGAGGAGACCAATGTATATGACATGCGTTTGACAAAGCATGAGGACGGCTGGATCTATGGGGTGTTCTGTTCCGAGAGCAAGGATACAACGACGCCGGATCTGTCGGCGGCGGTGGCGCAGGCGGGGATCGTGCGGACGAAGGACTTAAAGAACTGGGAGCGTCTGGACAATCTGAAGACTTTACGTTCCCCGCAGCAGAGGAACGTGCTGCTGCATCCGGAATTCGTGAATGGGAAATACGCGTTCTATACCCGGCCCATGGACGGATTCATCGACACCGGAAGCGGCGGCGGGATCGGCTTCGGGCTGTGCGACGATATCGAGCATGCGGTGATCGGCGAAGAAATCATTACGAGTAAAAGGGTCTATCACACGCTGACCGAGTGCAAGAACGGCGCGGGAGCGGTTCCCATCCGCGGGAAAAAGTGCTGGATCCACATTGCTCACGGAGTCCGCAATACAGCGGCGGGGCTTCGGTATGTGCTGTATGCGTTCGGCACGGATCTGAAAGATCCGTCCAGGCTGGTGGCGGAGCCGTCGGGCGTGTTCCTGGTGCCTCTGGGGTCCGAGCGCGTGGGCGATGTGTCCAATGTGGTGTTCACCAACGGCGCCATTGCAAAAAAGGATGGAACGGTGTACATTTATTATGCGTCCTGCGACACCAGAATGCATGTGGCGGTGACGGACATCGACCGGCTGGAGGACTATCTGTTCCATACGCCGAAGGACCCGCTGCGTTCCCCGGACTGTGTGAAACAGCGGTGTGGACTGATCGACAAAAACAGAAGGCTGTTATTGGAACAATAAAAAAGAGGGGCGGTATCCAGGACTCTGGATACCGTTTCTGCCAGAATATCCGGGAGGGAAAATACGACATGGCGGTCTTGAAATTAAAACCGAGCTGCAAAGATTATCTGTGGGGCGGAACGCGGCTGATGACGGAATTCGGCAAGGAATTTTCCGGCGGGAAGCTGGCGGAGACCTGGGAGCTGTCCTGTCATCCGGACGGGCCCAGCATCGTGGAAAACGGCGAATATGCCGGAGATACCTTAAGCGAATATATCCTGATGGAAGGAAAGAAAGTGACCGGCACGAAGAGCCGGAAGTATGAGCAGTTTCCGCTGCTGATCAAATTCATCGACGCAAAGGACGACCTGTCGATCCAGGTCCATCCGAACGACGACTACGCCCTGAAAAACGAGGGACAGTACGGAAAGACCGAGATGTGGTACATCGTGGACTGCGAGGAAGGCTCCAGTCTGTATTACGGTTTTTCAAAAGAAATTTCAAAGGAAGAATTTGTGGAGAGGATCGAGCAGAAGACGCTTTTGGACGTCCTCAACAAGGTGGAGGTACAGAAAGGAGACGTGCTGTTCATCGAACCCGGAACGATCCATGCCATTGGAAAAGGCAATCTGATCGCGGAGATCCAGCAGAACTCCAACGTAACCTACCGGGTATATGATTATGGAAGAAAGGGAGCGGACGGGAAAGAACGCGACCTTCACATAGAGAAAGCGCTGCAGGTCACCAACCGGATTCCCATCATGAGGAGGAAATCCTTCGAGCCCCATGTGGTATCCTGCGATTATTTTACGGTTGACAAGATCGTGCTGGACGGGCAGCGGATGAAACGAATGTTCGGAGAGATCGATCAGTCTTCCTTTGCCAGCCTTCTGGTGCTGGACGGGAAAGGGGCGGTGCGCTCCCATGAAGAGCATGTGCCGGTAAAAAAAGGAGACAGTATCTTTATTACGGCCAATACCGGAGAATATGAACTGGAAGGGAGCTTTGAGGCGCTGCTGACAACGGTGTAAGAGGAGAGAAGGATATGGGATTCCGGAAGGATTTTGTGTGGGGTGCGGCATCCTCGGCATATCAGGTGGAAGGCGCTGCAGACAGAGATGGAAAAGGGGACAGTATATGGGACCGGTATTGCAGGGAGCCGGGGCGGATTCTGGACGGTTCGGATGGGAGCCGGGCATGTATGCACTATGACAGGTATGAAGAAGATGTCCGGCATATGGCACAGATGGGACTGAAAGCGTACCGTTTTTCCATCAGCTGGCCGCGGATCTACCCGGAAGGCACTGGAGCGGTGAATGAGAAAGGACTCCGGTTCTATTCGGATCTGGTGGACTGTCTTCTGGCACATGGGATCGAGCCGTGGATCACACTGTTTCACTGGGATCTGCCCTGTGCTCTGTATGAGAGGGGCGGATATCTGAATCCGGATTTTCCGGGATGGTTCGCTGACTATGCGGGAACCGTAGTAAAGGCATTGTCAGACAGATCGACTCATTTTATTACGTTCAATGAACCACAGTGCTTTGTGGGTCTGGGCTTTCTGACCGGAGAGCATGCGCCGGGACTCCGGATGATGCTTTCCGATACGTTTCGGATGGCGCATCGTGTGCTGCTGGCCCATGGAAGGGCGGTACAGTCCATGCGGGCGGCGGCAGCACAGCCCATACAGATCGGTTATGCGCCCACCTGCGGAGCAGCGTACCCGGTCGGCAGCAGCCCGGAGGACGTGGAGGCGGCAAAAATTGGGTACTTTGCCTGCCCGGAAGACCTTTCAAACTGGACCTGGAATGTATCCTGGTGGAGCGATCCGGTCCTTCTGGGGACTTATCCGGAGGATGGGCTCCGTCTTTATGAACCATGGCTTCCCCATATAGGGCAGGATGATCTCAGACTGATCCATCAGCCCATTGATTTCTACGGACAGAATATCTATAATGGAACGGCGTACCGGGCGGGACGGGTCCCGGAGGCAGTGCGGCGTTATGACGGATTCCCGAAGACGGCGGCTCAGTGGCCGGTGACGCCGGAGTGTCTGTACTGGGGCCCGCGGTTTCTGTATGAACGTTACCAGACGCCGATTTATATCACGGAAAACGGGATGTCATGCCATGATACGGTGTCGCTGGACGGGAAGGTACATGATCCAAATCGGATCGATTTTCTGCAGCGGTACCTGAGGGAACTTCGGAGGGCTTCGGAGGACGGCGTGGATATCCGGGGCTATTTCCAATGGTCCCTGACTGACAATTTTGAGTGGGCCAGGGGGTATCAGGAACGGTTTGGCCTGATTTATGTGGATTTTCAGACCCAGGAGCGGATCTGGAAGGATTCTGCATACTGGTATCAGGAGCTGATCAGAAGTTCGGGTGAAATACTGTAAGATGGATGTGCGGTTCCATGCAGATGGAGGCGGAGTCTGGCGGGCAGCGGATATGGAGAGGAAGAGAAAATATGGCGGTGTGGTTCCAGAATATGATAAGAGAGATCCGTGAACATACAGAACGGATGGACAGGAAGCAGAAACTGGAGTACATTCTTACCTATTACTGGTACCATCTGCTGTTCGTAGTTGTCAGTGCCGGGCTTTTGATCCTGCTGGTCCGCCATCTGTTCTTTCGGGAACCGCCGAAGGCGTTCACCTGCGTCCTGGTCAATCAGACGGTGGACTATGCGAGGGATGAGGAACTGGCGGCGGATTTTGCCGCAGTGTCCGGCATCGATCCGGAGCGGATTGAGATCGACTCCGACTATATCTTTTCCTACGGAGATGTAAAACTGGAAGCCGCCAACGAGAGCTCTTATGAAAAATTCTTCTTTCGGTGGGGCGAGGATGAGCTGGATGCGGTGCTGATGCCGGAGAGTTTTTACCGCCACTGCCGGGAGCTGGAGTATGAATTCGCGGATCTGGGAAGCCTCTGCACAGAGGAGCAGAAGAGGGTCTATGCCGGATCGTTCCTCGAGGAGGGCGGCAGGCAGGAAGCGCTGTATGTGGAGGATACCCGGCTGAAGCCGTATGTGAGGCAGACGGAAGGCGACCGGATGATTCTCGTATACGTGCCGGAATCCGGGCATGTGGAGGCGGACCGGGCGTTTCTGGCATTTGTCATGGGAATGTGAAAAAATAACAGGGGGATCAGATATGCAGAAGCTCAGGATTGACAATCCGTTTTTTGAAGCCATGGGGAGATTTGGGGACATTATCATCGTAAATCTGCTGTTTCTTCTCTGTTCCCTTCCGGTGGTGACTATGGGCGCGGCGCTTGCCGCCATGTACCGGACGTTTCACGAGATGGAAGAGGGGACGGAGGGCAGCGTTCCAAAGACGTTTTTCCGGTATTTCGTCCGGGGAATCCGTCCGTGTACTCCGGTGTGGCTTGTGATGCTTCTGTCCGGGGCGCTGCTGGCGTTCGACGTGCTCTTCCTGGGCTACGCAGGGATGCAGGGCATCTGGAAAGCCGTCGGAGCGGGAACCGGGTGCCTGATCCTTCTGTGGGAAATGGTGTCCGCCTGGCTTCCCATCGTACTGGCAGAGGGGGAGAAAAGGGGGATGGACAGTCTGAAGGAAGCGGCGCTCCTTGCGGTGCTGCATCTGCCCGCCACGCTTGTCATGGCGGTGCTCAACAATATCCTGCTGATCTGCCTGATTCTGGACGTCTATTATGTGATGGCGGCGGCGCCCCTTTATGCGGTGTTCGGGTTTGGGCTGACGGCGTTTCTGAATACGAAGATCGTAAGAAAACGGACAGGGAAGGCGTCGGACGATTGACAGAGACTTTTGAAGAGGATACAATGGGAAAGAAGCAGAAGCGGGCAGTTCGGAAAGGCAATGGTCAGAAAGGCCGAAAAAGTGTTGAAAAAATGCTGAAAACCGGATTTTGAGATGGAGGAAAACAGATGGATTACAGAGACAGATACAGGCAGTGGTGCACCGATCCGATTTTTGACGAGGCGACCAGGGCGGAGCTTCGGGAAATCGCCGGGGATGAGAAGGAGATGGAGGACCGGTTTTACAAGGACCTGTCCTTTGGGACCGGAGGGCTGCGGGGCGTGATCGGAGCCGGGACAAACCGAATGAACGTGTACACGGTGACGAAGGCCACTCAGGGGCTGGCAAATTATATCCGGAAGCAGGGCGGAGAAGAGAAGGGCGTGGCGATTGCCTTCGATTCCAGAAACATGTCCGTGGAATTTTCCGAGAAGGCGGCATTGTGCCTGAACGCCAACGGAATCTGTACCTATCGCTTTGAGACGCTGCGCCCCACGCCGGAGCTTTCCTTTGCGCTCCGGGAGCTTGGCTGTATTGCGGGCATCGTCATCACGGCCAGCCACAATCCGCCGGAGTATAACGGGTATAAGGTATACTGGGAGGACGGCGCCCAGATCACGGCGCCCAAAGACAGGGAAATCATCGCGGAAGTAAACGCGGTGACGGATTTTGCGTCCATCCGGATGATGGAACGGGCGGAAGCGGAGGAAAAAGGGCTGTTCCGGGTCATCGGGCAGGAGATCGACGACCGTTATATGGAAGAACTGAAAAAGCTGGTCTTAAGTCCGGAATCCATCCGGAAGACGGCGGACAGCCTGAAGATCGTCTATACGCCCCTTCACGGCACCGGCAATCTTCCGGTGCGCAGAGTGCTTCGGGAACTTGGATTTACCAACGTGCAGGTGGTGCCGGAACAGGAACTGCCGGACGGCCGATTCCCCACGGTATCCTACCCAAATCCGGAGGACCCGAAGGCGTTTGCGCTGGCGCTTCAGCTGGCGAAGGAGACGGATGCGGATCTGGTGCTGGCCACGGACCCGGATGCGGACAGGCTGGGAGTCTATGCAAAAGATACAAAGACCGGGGAATACATTCCCTTTACCGGAAATATGTCCGGGCTTCTGATCGCGGAATATGAACTGAGCGTACGAAAACAGCTGGGACGTCTGCCGAAGAACGGCGCGCTGGTGAAGACCATTGTCTCTTCGGACATGGCGGACGGAATCGCGAAGGAGTACGGCGTGGAGGTTATCGAGGTGCTCACCGGATTTAAATACATCGGCGAGCAGATCAAATTTTTCGAGCAGACCGGATCGTACGAATATCTGTTCGGCTATGAAGAGAGTTACGGATGCCTGGTGGGAACCCACGCGAGAGACAAAGATGCAGTTGTGGCGGTCATGGCGCTGTGCGAAGCGGCGGCCTATTATAAGGAAAAAGGCCTGACGCTGTGGGATCAGATGCTGCATATCTATGAGAAATACGGTTATTATAAGGAGGATCTGGTGTCCATCACCATGAAAGGCGTGGACGGCGCGGAGCGGATCCAAAAGATTCTGGCAGATATGAGAAGCAATCCCCTTCGGAAGATCGGGGATCGTGAGGTGATCGCGCTCCGGGATTATGAGGCGGATACCCGTCTGGAGCTGGCGACCGGAAAGGTGACGCCCACAGGCCTTCCGAAATCCAACGTGCTCTACTATGAGCTGGAGGGCGGGGCGTGGTGCTGTGTGCGGCCCTCCGGGACAGAGCCCAAGGTAAAATTCTACATGGGCGTGAAAGAAGAAAGTCTGGACGCGGCAGAAAAGGCGTTGGAAGGGCTGAAGGCGGCCATGACGGAGATCGTAAAATAACAGGATGTAAAAGCAGAGCCCCGGGAGCAGGGCAGCCTCAGGGGCAGGAGCTGACCATTGGTTTTCTGGGAGGCTCCATTACACAGGGGAGCCTTGCAGAAAAAGAGGAGAATACATATGCGTACAGAGTGTACACAGGAGATTGCCAGTGTCTCTGCCCGCTGCTTCATCATGGAGTATATGGAAAACATACAGTTGAACTGGAGATTCTTCCAGGAAGTAAGGCAGAGGCGGTGCCGTTTTATCTGATGTCACTTATCATTTCGTAGCAATATGTAATTTGTATTTCTGTATGGAACGTGCTATACTTGGATATATACCATACGAAGGTATGGCGGTTGCGGGACCGGCGTATACTGCAGGGTTCCGGGCCGTATCCAAAGCATGAGCAGGAGGTAAATGGACATGATGTTGGAAGAATCGATCCGAATACTGGCAATGCAGGAGGAGATCCTGCAGTTTTCTCATTTCACCAATGAAGACGCCTGGGAGCTGGGCAGCCTGATGGTGGCGGAAGCGGCGAGAAACCATCTTCCTGTAGCCATCAGCATCCGGCTGAACAACGGCTGTACCGTGTTCCAGTATGGTTTTAAGGGAACCAATTACAGTGACGAACAGTGGATGGCAAGAAAGCAGAACACGGTCCGTGTTATGGAGATGAGCACCCTGCGGCTCTTTATGCTGCTGAAGAAAAATCAGGAGACGCTGGAGTCCCGCGGGTTGAACGAGACGGACCATGTGGCACGCGGCGGCGGATTCCCCATCCGCGTGGCGGGGGCCGGAGTGATCGGAAGCGTGCTTGTGTCCGGCTTGGACCATATGGCGGATCATGAATTTGCATCCGCGTGTATGAGCCAGTATCTGCGGATCGACGGAATTCCGCGCCTGCCGGTGTCATTCTGAGACGGAAAGATACCAGGGGCAGGTTCCCGGGAAAGAAACAAAAAAAGAGGGAGTGTTGTAAAACGCTCCTGTCCGTTTGCTGAACAAACGGGCAGGAACGTGTTTTGCAACACTCCTTTCTTTTGGTGCAGAAAATGTTTTAACAGCTGCAGGCGTCAGGACCGTTGAAGAAGACGCAATATATGGAACCGGCCGTTCTGCCGTTATCTGCAAAACCACGCCTTCATGGAAGCGAGTACCTGTACCAGTTCTTCCTCTGTAATAATGTAGGGGACCATGGCGTACAGGTAATTCAGGAACGGCCGGCTGAAGACACCCCGTTCATATGCAAACTGCTGGTATCCGTTCAGGACAGCCGGGTCATGGACTTCCATGCAGACGCAGCCGCCCATGATGCGGATTTCTTTGATCCGGGGATCTGAGAAACCTTCCATCTCCCGTCTTGTAACGGCTTCGATCCGCTGGATTCTGGTCATATAATCTCCCTGCTCAAACAGCTCGATAGACGCGGATGCCACGCTGCAGGCGAGGGCATTTCCCATGAAGGTCGGACCATGCATCAGCGCTTTGTCCGGATCGTCGTCATAAAATCCTTCATAGACCTTTTTGTTTGCCACCGTGACTGCATGGCCGATGTAGCCACCGGTCAGCGCCTTGCCCAGAACGAGGATGTCTGGAAGGACCAGGTCGGCAACGAACCGGTTGCCGGTGCGTCCGAATCCGGTTGCCACCTCATCATAAATCAGAAGGACTCCGTACTGGTCGCACAGTTCCCGCGCCCGTTTCAGGAAAGCGACGTCATACATGCGCATGCCGCCGGCTCCCTGCAGGAGCGGTTCCACGATGAAGCAGTTCAGCTCTTCATGACAAAGTTCGAATGCTTTTTCCAGAGCGGGAATCTCTGTGGGAATATGGATCGCATGGGGACTGGTTCCGTAAGCCTCCAGAATAAAATGATAATCTTCATCATCGCCCACTTCCATGGTTTTGAAGGTGTCGCCGTGATAGGCATGGGTAAGAGAGAGAACCTTTGTCCGCTGCATTTCTCCAAGATTAACATAATATTGAAGAGCCATTTTAAGGGCAACCTCCACCGCTACGCTTCCGGAATCGGAGAAAAAGCAGTAGTTAAGATCTCCGGGAAGCCATTTTTCCAGTTTGTCCGAGAGTTTCTGCACCGGCTCGTGAGTCAGCCCTCCCAGCATGACGTGAGAGAAATGCTCCGCCTGAGAACGGATGGCATCTGTCAGTACCGGATGCTTATATCCGTGGATGACGCTCCACCAGGATGAAACGGAATCAATCATCCGGTTGTTTTCCGTGTAAAGCCAGACCCCTTCGGCGTCCGTGATTTTATAAGGGTCTTTCATGGTTTTCATCTGTTGATAGGGATACCAGATCATTGTATGCCTCCTGTATTGTATAAAAGCGGTCTGTGCAAAGCAGTCCGCACAGATACCGGTTCTCAGATGACGGGATCATAAAGGGCGGCCAGAGCGTCCGCATCCATGGACAGTTTTGTATCACCATCCTGTATACAGGCGAGAACCCTGAGCCCGGTTCGGTGTTCGCACATGAGCAGGTTGTCTTCCTCCATCACATCGCCTGGGTGGAAGTGATTAAGGATGATTCCTTTGACGGGTATGTGCCTGGCGCGCATGTATTCTGCAGTCAGGACGACGCTGTTGATCGTTCCAAGTCCTGCGTCTGCGACGATCAGACAGGAAAGGCTAAGTTTCTGAATCACATCTTCCAGCCAGAGCTCGCCCTCGTCGAAACATACAGGACAGAGGATGCCGCCGCTCCCTTCCATGGTGATAAAATCATATTGAGTGCAGAGCTTTTTAAAGCCTCTTTCCACCACGTCGATCTGTACCGGATGTCCTTCCAGACGCGAGGCAAGATGAGGGGAAACCGCTGTTTCGTAGATATAAGGGCACATGGTATCAAGGGGCTGGCTGATGCCGGAGACTTCTTTTACGTACCGTGCGTCTCCGGGAATCAGACTGCCGTCGGCAGCCCGTTCATTACCGCTCATGGCGGCTTTATAATAGGCGGCGTTTCTGCCGCTTTCTTTTAACTTCTTTACAATCAGTCCGGTGACAAAGGTTTTTCCCGTGTCTGTGCCGGTTCCTGTGATAAACAATGCTTCAGCCATTGTGCAACCCCGCTTCGAATCCCAGCTTTTTGATCAGTTCCATATCGGTTTCTACGGTGATTCCGGCAGTGGTCAGCATATCGCCGGAGATAGCGGCATTCGCTCCGCTTTGAAAACAGGCTTCTCCATGGTCGCCCATCAGTCCTCTGCCTCCTGCAAGGCGTATGGAGGCTGAGGGAATCAAAAAGCGGAAAATGGCCGCGCATCGGCAGGCTTCTTCCACGGTCAGAGGCCGGTTGTGTTCATAAGGAGTGCCGGGGATGGGATTCAAAAGGTTCATGGGGACGGAGCGGACGCCCAGTTCCCGTGCGGTTATCACCATATCGATCCGGTCTTCCATCGTCTCGCCCAGCCCCAGGATACCGCCGGAACAGATGGACAGGCCGGCCCGTTTTGCCGCCTTCAGGGTTTCAATCTTTTCTTCGTAGGTATGCGTGGTGCATACACTGGGAAAATAACGTCTGGAAGATTCCAGATTGCAGTGTACCCGGGAGGCGCCGGCTTCCTTTAGTTTTCGAAACTGTTCTTCCTTCAGAAGTCCAAAGGACACGCAGACCTGGATGGATGTCTCTTTTCGGATGGTTCGGATGCTTTCGCACACCTGATCCACTTCCGGGTCGGAGAGTTTTCTGCCGGATGTGACGATGGAATACCGCAGAACGCCCCGGGCGTCGTTGTACTTTGCTCCTTCCAGAAGCTGTTCTGTATCCAAAAGCGGGTAGGTTTCCGAACATGAGGTATGATAGTGAATACTTTGTGCGCAGTATTTGCAGTCCTCGGAGCATCGGCCGCATTTTCCGTTGATGATTGTACAGATATCAAATTGACTGCCGCATATCTTTCTGCGGATCTCATCTGCGGCGTCTGTCAGTTCTTTCAGGGGCGCATCCTTCAGCAGAAGCGCTTCCTCACGGCTGATCTGTCCGCCGTCCAGTATCTTTTTTTTCAGTTGTTCTGTAATATTCATATAAGTCCTTCCGTATGGTGATTCAGAGAAACAGTCTGTAAAGTTACATATTGGCAATGACAGGTTTCAGACGCTTTGCCATTCCTGCTGCCAGAAAGCACAGGCAGATATCGCCCGGTACCGCCAGAAGAAAACAGTAAAGGAACAGCGGCCACAATCCGATGGGAGCGTCGATCACAAAATTGCTGATGATATAATAATAAACCATTCCCATGCCGTACACAATGGCAAGTCCGGCAAAATTTGCAGCCAGCACTCTGCCAAAGGTCAGCCGCTCCAGTCCTTCGGTCATCTTTCCGGTTACATAACTTCCGATCACAAAACCGATAATATAGCCGAAGCTGGGCTTTAAGACATACCAGAATCCGCCGCCTTCAGCAAAGACCGGAAGACCAAGAAGGCCCAGGAGGGCATAGAGAGCAACGCTGGCTGCCCCCAGTCTTCCGCCCAGCAAAAGTCCTGCCATCATGGTAAAGAGGAACTGCAGGGTGAATGGTACTACCGGGACGGGGATCTTGAGAAAGGCTCCCACAGCAGTCAGTACGGTGAACAGGGCGCAGAGTGTCATTTCTTTGGTCGTAATCTTTTTCTTCATAATAGTATATACTCCGTAAAATTTTTGCCGCAGCAGGCGTGGTTGACATTTCCAGCATATCTTAACAGAAAAGAAAATGATTGTCAACCGATATTAAAATAAGGTTAACAATTATTTTTTTTTTGATCAGGAGAAATTTAAATTTTTTGATGAAATAATAGAAAACCTGCATAAAAAGTTTGCTAATTTTCTTAACATTATGTATAATATCTATAAAAGAAAGCGGATGGAGCGATTCACAGGAACCGGATAGCTCCAATCACAGGAAAAGGAGGGTTTCCTATATGGAAAAACGTATATTTAAAATTGTGTCACCCATTGACAGTAAAGTGGCTTTAAGGGTGATTCCGGGTCATTTTGTGACGTCTCATTCCCATATCAATTATTACGTGGACCTGACCATGTCTCAGGCACGTCAGAGTGAAGCGGAAGCGGCAGCAAAAATTCTGGCAAGAAAGTATGAAAGCAGTACCGTGGTTGATACGATTATCTGTCTGAACAGCTGCCAGGTCATCGGCGCTTATCTGGCGCAGGAGCTGACCAGGGGCGGAATCATGAGTCTGAATGCGCATAATACCATCTATATTACCGCGCCGGAGCAGGATATCAATGGTCAGATGATCTTCAGGGACAATTCCAAACCAATGGTACAGGGGAAAAACATTCTGATTCTTTCCACTTCCATTACCACCGGTGTGACGCTGGAGAAGGCGATCCGCAGCGTGGAGTACTACGGCGGAAAAGTGCAGGGGATTGCTTCGATCTTCAGCTTCGTCAGAGAAGCTCACGGCGTAGAGGTTAACAGCATTTTCAATGCCAACGATATGACCGGATATGCATCCTTTGATGAGAAAGACTGTCCGATGTGCAGAACCGGACAGAAGATCGACGCGATTGTCAATGGATTTGGGTACAGTAAGCTGTAAGAGACTTGAACTGAAAAACATGGCGGGGCTGTTGCGGAATGTTACTGCGTATACTGGCGTGGGCACATTCTGCGGCAGTCCCATTTTGTGAATGCAGGTAATCGGTCAGAAGCCGACAGAGAGCCGGGGATGACAGGACAGAGAATATTTTTATAAAACAGCAGGAAGGACAGGGAAAAGGGGATCAGAAGATGGGACTTACGCATTTTGACGAACATGGAAAAGCGGTCATGGTGGATGTGACGGAGAAGCGGGATACGGTCCGGGAGGCGACGGCTGTGGGAAAGATCACGGTCAGCCAGGCGGTCTACGACGCGGTGGAGCAGGGAAAGATCGGAAAGGGCGATGTTCTGGGCGTCGCCACGACGGCGGGGATCATGGGCGCCAAACGGACGGCGGAGCTGATCCCCATGTGCCATATTCTGCCGATCACCAACTGCCGGGTGCGCTTTGAGATGGTTCCGGAAGAACGGGCCGTCTACTGCTGGTGCACCGTCAAGGTGACGGGGAAGACCGGGGTGGAGATGGAGGCGCTGACGGGAGTGAGCGTGGCGCTTCTGACCGTCTACGACATGTGCAAGGCGTTGGACAAGACCATGGAGATCGGCGGGATCAGCCTGTGCAAAAAGACCGGCGGCAAGAGCGGGACGGTGGAAAATCCGGGAAAGCGCATGCCGGACTGAAGTTAAGGAGGTGGTACGGGTATGTTGCCTGAAAGAACAGAAGCGGAAAGACTGCTGAGAGAAGCCGAGCGATGCAATCCGGGACCGTGGGGAGACCACAGCCGGGTTGCGGCGCATTGTGCGGAAAAAATCGCGGAATTATGTGAGGGGATGGATGCGGAAAAAGCATACATACTGGGACTGCTTCACGATATTGGAAGAAAGTTCGGCGTCAGGCATCTGGGGCATGTATCAGACGGCTACACCTATATGATGTCATTGGGATATGAAGAAGCCGCAAAAATCTGC
This sequence comes from uncultured Lachnospiraceae bacterium, assembly GCA_910583615.1. Lineage (GTDB taxonomy): Bacteria > Bacillota > Clostridia > Lachnospirales > Lachnospiraceae > Hominiventricola. Next base: position 17,518 of record CAJTXP010000061.1, read on the forward strand.
CTGACACATTCCTTTCAAAATCAGTCCATGGAAGACTATATTGGGAAATCGGACACCTCCGATGAAGAGCACAGGCTGATTCATACGGCGCTTGGGAATGTTGTGATGGATGACTATGACCGGCTGATTCAGTTGTGCGATGCTCTGGCGGGCAGCGAAGGGGTGCTGGACATGGAAGAACGCATGGAGGATGTGAAAAAACGATACGGCAGCTATCCGCAGAAAAAATGGGATTCCAATGTAAAGCTGAAGGATTACTTTGAAAAGAAAATCGGAAAAGATATTTACGAGGCAGTAGAAAAGGAAACATTCAGGCCATGAAAATAAAAGGGAAAAGCACAGGGCAGCCGGATGGAATCCGGAAAACGCTTTTTCTGGAGGATGCCGTCCGGATCCAGACAGAACTGTGGCCCAAAGTGGTTCAGAGCGGCAGCAGGAAGGCAGAGGATTTTGAAACCGTGGCAGGAGTCGATCTGGCCTACTGGAAAGAAGGAGAGCAGGAATATGCCGTATGCTGCATCGTGGTTCTGGAGCAGAAGACCAGGCAGGTGCTGGAGAGCAGGTCTTCTTTCGGAAAGGTGGAGGTTCCCTATATCCCGGGATGCCTTGCCTTCCGGGAGCTTCCGCTGATTCTGGAGACGGTAAAACAGCTTACGGCGCTTCCGGACCTGTATATGCTGGACGGAAACGGCTGCCTGCACCCGCGCCGTATGGGGATCGCCACCCATGCATCCTTTTATCTGGACAGGCCGACCATAGGCGTGGCGAAGCACTATTATAAAATCGACGGGGCAGAGTGCTCCATGCCGGAAAACGAGCCGTTTGCGTACACGGATATCTGGGTGGGCGGCGAGACATACGGGCGGATCCTGCGTACGGTCAAGGACGTAAAGCCGGTCTATGTATCTGTGGGAAATTATATTGATCTTGACACGGCTACGGAGCTGGTATGCCGTTTTGTCGATCGGGAGAGCCACATTCCCATGCCCACCAGGCTTGCCGATCTGGAGACGCACAGAAGGCGGAAGGAGCTTCAGTCCGCAGGACAGCAGCGCGTCAGCCCTGTTTGAGCAATACGGCGCTGCCGTGCAGGTCCGCCAGAGGCAGTACCGTCAGCTGCCGTTCCTGACAGAAGCTCCGCACGGCTTTTCCGGCTCCTTCAAACTGGGCGCTGTTGTAGTCGTGGATCAGGATCATTCCGCCGGGAACCAGTTTCGGCCAGAATGCAAGGAGCCCTGCCAGCGTGGGTTCGTAGAGGTCCGGGTCCAGGCTTACGAAGGCCAGGGGCGGCAGGTCGCCGGGCAGCGTATCCGGGAAATGTCCGGTACAGAAGACGGCCCGTTCCGGATGCGGGAGACATGCGCGCACCTGTTCCACGCTGGTATCGCTGAAGTTTCCCGCGGAAGCTCTTGTAAAGGAGACGGCATTTTTTTCCGCGTCCACATCTGTCTGGGAAAAACCTGTGAAGGTATCGAACAGGTACAGGGTCCGGTCCGGAAACAGGCGGTTGATCTCAGCGGCGAATACGCCTTGGTAGACCCCAAGCTCCGCCACGGCGCCCGGGAGCCTGCGCGCTTCGATTTCCTGCGCCAGCAGCCGCAGATGGGCAAGCCGCAGGTCCATCAGTTCCCGGAATGGGTCCAGCGTCCGGACCGGTCCGGCATATCCAAGTTCTCTCAGCTGCTGTTCCATGGAACGGGCGGCGTCCCTGTTCAGGACCGTGATCCATACCAGATCCGGCATCAGAGACGGAATCCGGGCCGGGTCTACCACCGGGATTCCATCCGGATAAGCGCCCTGTTTCTGCGTGTTGTTGTCGGCAAAGGCCAGAAGCTCACAGCCGGAGGGGAGCCATCTGGCTGCCATCTGTCCGCCCTGTCCGCTTCCGAATAAGATGATTTTCATAAAAATCTCCATTCCGCCGCCTTTCAGTTGGCGGCACAAATAGTGATGAAAGTTCTAGTTTCTTTCACACTAAACCTCCTGAATCAGGTCTTATTATTCTCAAAATAGAATAATAAGACCATGTTGTTTTCGTTGACCTGTTGGTTGAAATCAACTATACTTGATTTATAACGATGAAATTATTGTGCATTTTAACGAGAAGACTCAGGGTGTTTTTATCAGGGCGTTTCCGCCCGGTTCTGCGCCGAAGCAAAATGGATCGATATCTGCTGTAACTGCGATTATTTTAACAGAATCCGGAGGATTTGAACAGCAGTTTTTGCAGGGCGCGGAGGAAAGATGCATAATAAAGAGCATTTTATAAGGAGGATAAAGAATGATCAAAAAAGTTCTCATCATCAACGGGACCGAGCGCACCCTTGTAGT
>CAJTXP010000062.1 GCA_910583615.1 uncultured Lachnospiraceae bacterium
GCGGCCTAAATGGGCATATCTATTTACTGCAAATCCAATCGGTGCTTAGTATAAGACAGAAGAAGACAGAAGTACGGAGGAATGAAAGGTTATGACACGGCAGAGGACAGACTGGGGAGAGATTCTGTGGCTGGAAGAAGAATCGGGAACTCCATCGTCGGGCGGACTGGAGGCGGGGATTGTGACCCTGCCTTCGGGGAGCCATCAGGCGAAGCACATCCATTATAACGAGCAGGTAATTTACGTCCTTCAGGGGCAGGCGGTTTCCTGGATTGACGGAGTGAAAAGCATACTGTCGCCGGGCGGATTTTTTCACTGGCGGGCGGGAGTGGAGCACGAGGTGATGAATACAGGAGATGTTTCATTCCGGCATCTGCTGGTATCCAGTCCCGGCCTGCAGGAGTCGGAACCGCTTTTTCCCGACCGGGAGAAAAAAGCGGATGTATCGCCGGATTTGATCTATACGGCGGTGGAGGCGATTCGAACACAGTTTCTGGAGACGCTCCATTATGGATATGCGATTTTTGACTCTCTGGGAAATCTGATTGTGCAGAGTCCTTTGTTTCCGGAATATTGTGTGCGGCATTGTGATCCCGGAAATCAGCAGGGCGGATGTTCCTGCATGCGGCAGCTTGATCCAAAAGAATGGAGCCGGGAGACGGTTTTCCGCTGCCGGTATGGAATGGAGCTTTTTCACTATCCGATTTTCTTCGAAAAGGTTTTTCTTGGATATATCCATGGAGGGTATATCCGCCATTCCGGTGGAAAAGAGGGAAGGCTGGAAAACGTCTATGATGTGCCGGACAGTGTGGTGACGGGAATTCGGGCGCTGCTTGGCAGGATCGTGAAAGCAATTCGGAATTACTGTGAGTTTGAGCAGTTTCGAAGAGAGCTTCTGGAAAAGGAGCTGCGCATAACCTCACAGGAGGAGTCTCAGAGAATACTGATGAAAAATCTGAGGGATACCCAGTATGCCATGACGGATTTGAAGATCAATAACCATTTTCTGTTCAATACGTTGAATAGTATGGCATCCATGGCACTGGATGGAGGACTGATGCCGCTGTATCAGTCCATCGTCGACTTGTCCCGGATGTTTCATTATACGCTCCGGACGCAGAATCCGGTTGTGCTGTTGGAAAAGGAGATGAAATACGTACAGGCGTATCTTCAGCTGCAGAAGCTGCGATACGGAGAGAGCCTGCAGATTAGTTTCCGGATCGATGCAAGGGTGCAGAAAGCGTTTGTCCCGTTTAATTTTCTGCAGCCGGTGGTAGAAAATGCCTTTGTGCATGGATTTGAGGAAAGCGTTCAGAAAAGAATCCGCATCGAAATCGTAAAGAAATGCAGCAGCGTGGAGATCAAAGTCATCAATTCTGGTAAGACCCTGTCCCCACAGGCATGCCGCAGCATCAATCAGGGAATTCGGAGTAATACTTCCCATGGCCTGTCTATGATCTGTCAGAAGCTGTATGCTGCGTATGGAGAGCAGTGCACCTGTGAGATCGCGTCTCTGAAAAACGGCGATACCTGTGTCTGGATTCGGATTCCTTTTCGCGATAAAGATATGGAAGGGGGAGGCTTATGATCCGGGCGGTGATCTGTGACGATGAGAGGGCGACCTGCAATATCATCCGGCATTTTACAGAGGCGGAAAAGCTTCCCCTTCAGATTGTGGGGACTGCGGAAAACGGTAGGGACGCTCTGGAGCTGATCCGGAGAGAAAAGCCGGATCTGGTATTTATGGATATTCATATGCCGTATATGAACGGATTTGAGATCATTCAACAGATTCAGGCCTGCGGGATTATCATTATTACGGCGTATGATTCCTTTGAATATGCCCAGAGAGCTCTGCGTCTGGGAGCGAGTGATATCCTTGCGAAACCCATTGAATTCGGGCAGCTCCGGCAGGCGGTAGTCCGTGCGGTGGGATGGAATTTTACCGGTAACGAGCTGGTCGACACTCTGCTGGTATACCTTCATGAGCATTTCCATGAGAAGATCGAGCTGGAAGCACTGGCAAAGCTGGTGTACTGTTCCGAGAGCCATATGGCAAGAGTTTTTAAGAAATATATGGGCATGACGATTATTTCCTATGTTCATAAACTGCGGATTGAAAAGGGCGTTCGTCTTCTGGATGAGAACTGTTCCGTAAAGGAAACGGCAGAGACGGTGGGATATCAGAATCTTAATCATTTCTACAAATATTTTAATCAGTATATGGGAATGGCTCCGGCCGCATATATCAGAAGAAGGAGAGAAAAATATGGAGAGGATGGCTGACAGTTTTACAGGACTGGTAGAACGGCTGCCCATTATAAAAGAAATGCAGCAGGAAAAGGAGATTGTCTGGATTAATCCGGATAAGACGGATTTTGAAAGGAGCATGGAGGGCTCGGAGCTGACCATGGCGGATGTAGAAGACGCCGAGGCAAGGCTGAAACGTTTTGCTCCCTTTATCATGCGTTGTTTTCCGGAGACGGAGGACAGAGGCGGGCTGATTGAATCCGCATTGACTCCGATCCCCGGGATGCAGAAGTATCTGAACCGGAAATACGGAAGTGGTCTGAAGGGGACGCTTCTGTTAAAGCAGGACAGCCATCTGGCCATCGCCGGGTCTGTAAAAGCAAGAGGCGGTATCTATGAGGTCCTGAAACATACGGAAGATCTGGCATTTCGCCATGGGATCTTAAAAAAAGAGGATAACTATGCCAGGCTGGCGGATCAGGAGGCGAGGGATTTTTTCAAAGAATACACGATTCAGGTAGGGTCCACCGGCAACCTTGGCATGAGCATCGGCATCATGAGTGCGGCGATTGGCTATCGGGTCATTGTCCACATGTCGGCAGACGCAAAGCAGTGGAAAAAAGACCTGCTCAGAGCCCATGGAGTGACCGTGCTGGAATATGAATCTGATTACAGCGGAGCCGTGGAGAATGGGCGGAAACAGTCGGAACAGGATCCGAAAAGCTATTTTGTAGATGATGAAAGTTCCAGAACCCTGTTCCTTGGATATGCGGTTGCGGCGGGGCGTCTGTCGGCGCAGCTTCAGGAGCTGAACATTTCTGTAGATAAGGAACATCCGCTGTTTGTCTATATACCCTGCGGGGTCGGCGGCGCTCCGGGTGGGATCAGTTTTGGATTGAAGCAGATTTACCGGGATCAGGTGCACTGCTTTTTTGCGGAGCCGACGCAGGCACCTTGTATGGCGCTGGGGATGATTACGGGACTGCACCAGAGGATATCTGTGCAGGATATCGGACTGACGGGCCGGACTCATGCGGATGGTCTGGCAGTGGGAAGGCCGTCCGGTTTTGTGGGCGGTGTGATGAAACCCATGCTGAGCGGCGAATTCACAGTTCGGGATGCGAAACTGTATGATTATATGAGGGATCTTCTGGAAGCGGAGCATATTTTTCTGGAGCCAAGCGCATGCGCGGCATTGCAGGGGCCTGTATGTTTTGAAAAAAGTGAGAAAATCCAAAATTATGTGGAGGAAAACGACCTGAGAGAGCGGATGGAGCAGGCGACCCATATTGTCTGGGCAACCGGAGGGAGTCTGGTTCCGGAGGAGATCCGGGAAGAGTACCAGCAGACGTATCTGGATTAAAAAATGACGTTCATTCAGAAAAACCAACCCTTTCAAAAAATAGTCCGCATAATTTTCTTCAGATTCAGGATACTATTCTTATCACAATCTGAAGGAGGACATGAACATGACAAGATTAGACTGTTCGGTTGTAAACTGTACCTATAATAAGGACAACAGCTGCTGCAAGGACAACATCCATGTGGGAGGCCGCGACGCCAGGATGACGGACCAGACCTGCTGCGAAAGCTTCCGCGAGCGGAAATATGACGGGACCCGCAATGCGGACGACATTCCCAGCAAGCCGACGGAGGTTGGCTGCGACGCGACGACCTGTACCTATAACCAGTCCTGCAAGTGCCATGCAGACCAGATTCAGGTGGCGGGCGCCAATGCCTGCCAGTGCGGGCAGACGGAATGTGCAACGTTCCGGTGTGACTGCAAATAAAGAGGAATCGTATATGCACAGTTCGCTTCCCTGCAGGGAAGCCTGCGTATTGGCGGAAAGGGACGTTGGCGGCCAACGTCCCTTTCCGTTTTTTACGTCTGCTCAGCTGAAATAAAATACATCCCTGGCCCGGAACGGGAGGCTGTGTCCCTGCGGGACCAGAAACGCGTGGTTTCTGCGTATGTGCAGGTCTCGCTCGATCCAGCCGTCCGTAATGAGCAGGATCGGCCCGTCCTTTGGGAAATCCCGGGCCTGTTCCAGGAGGTCCACTCCCGGCTGCAGGCAGGTGCCTCCCCGTCCCCGTACCGTGACTCGGCCGGCGATTTCCTCCGGCGACAGATATCCGGCGTCATAGGCGGCAGCGTCGCAGAAGACGACCCGGGCGCAGGGAACCTCCCGGGCGGCCGCATAGCTGGCGATGCTTCCCAGTGCCTTTCCGATGTCTCTGGCGGACATGGAACCCGAGGTATCGATGATGACGCCGAAGGTCCGGCTGTCCGCAGGCAGATCCGGACGGACATAACGGGGCCGCGGCAGATCCGGCGTGGCGCTCTGGCGTCTGCTGGGCCGGGCGTAGGTCCGGTACTTTTCCAGAGGCGGAACATAGGTGTCAAACCAGCGCGCCAGCTTCACATCCCAGGGGATCGGAGGCATGGCAAGCGCGCGGATCTCCTCGATCAGCCCGGCCGGGATCGTACCTCTGCCCGACGCGGTTACGAATTCCAGTCCCTGCGCCAGTGCGCTGCGGCAGAACTCATCCAGTGAGACGCCCTTTTTACCGGCGCTCTGACCGCCGGCGCCCGGACGGTTCAGAAATTCTCCTTTTCCATAGCCCCTCAGGTTCTGCAGCCTGCTGTTTTTCTTCAGATCCCGGATCAGCATGTCATAAATGGTCTCTGCCGACAGCTCCTTCAGGCTTTCATCATAGAGCAGTCCCTGGTCCGGCATGACGCCCACGCCCATTTCCAGAAGCCATGCGTTGATGACATAGTCACAGGCAATGTTCCACAGATAAGGATCTCTTCCCTGACAGCGCTTCTGATGTCCGAGTCCGGCGTGCAGGTATTCATGCGCCAGGACAAAATGCAGCTCTGCGTCGGAAAGCAGGAGTGCAGGATTTACATAGATTTCTCCCAGTTCCATGTCGATGGCGGCGATCTGAATGTCATTTTTATGGCAGAAGGACTGATCCTCCACGACCCGGAACGCGGCGGCGAGGGCTCCCAGCAGCGGATAATGGCTGAGAAACCATTCGGCGGCGCGGCCGCCTGCGGTTTTTGGCTTTCCGGCGTCCGGCTGTTCTCCCGACTGCCGGATCGTGTGGGAGACGCTGCTGGTCAGGGCGTGGGCAAAGCGCCGCACATGGGGATTGTTTTTTCCGGCAGGATAAGTCAGGGGGTGCTCCAGCCCGTCCATATCCATGGCATGGGGAGAAGCCGTTCCATAATAAGGAAGCTCCACGGGCCCTTCCTGGCCGCTCAGATACTGATAGATAGCCTGTTCCGACTGGAGGCTTCCCGGAAAATGCAGCGCGGGATCCCCGCAGACCGGCTGGCCGAAGCGGATATCTGCCAGAAATTTCGCAATATAAATATCGCAGGCCGTATTCCAGAGTTCTTTTTGAACGACCGGTTTCCAGACCTTTTCCCGTTCCGTGCCTCCTGTGAAATATCCGGGCATGGACCGGGCGTCAAAGTGTCCGAAGCAGTGGTGAAGCTGGCAGTGGGCGATGACGTACGCCCATTGAGAGGGGGACAGAAGCAGCTGCCGGTTCAGGCAGATCCGGTTCCAGGCGTTCACCCGGGCGGCGCCGGCTCTGCCCAGCACCTCCCGGCTGACCAGACAGTAATCCAGAGACAGCGAGCCGAACAGAGGGTGGTCCTTTACCAGCTGGATTCCGGCTTCCAGGTTCTCTTCCGCGGGAGACTTTCTTTTTTTCTCACGTTTCATGCAATCCATATCCTTTCCTGAGATGTGCGGCAGCCGGTCAGGAGACCAGCCGCGGCAGATCCCGGACGATCTCCACCAGAAACCAGTCCGGCAGCGCTTCTTCTCCGTCGGAGGAGACGACCATCTGGGCAATTTCCTGATTGATCCGTGCCAGTTCCTTCATGAGCGCCTTTGCCCGGTGAGTCAGATACTGGGTCTCCCGGTTCAGTTTCTGCCTGTCTGCCGGGAGGTCATGCAGAAGCTTTGCCCGGAAGGACTGGGCGAGAAAATAAAGCACATCCCGTTCTTCGGCTTTGGAGGGCCAGCGGGCCTCCCCTTTGATGATGTCGGCCAGGAGGTGGCGGTTGCCCAGCTGCCTGGTGTAGGCGAGGAACATACCTGCGTGCTGTGCGGAAAGCATGCCGTATGCCAGAAGCTTCAGCGTATGCTCATCCGGACAGGCGCCGTATTCCTTCAGGGCGTCGCTCAGCATGTGCCAGGAGCGGGGCGTGGAGTAGGGTTCCTCGGTCTTGGGCGGGGCGGAGCAGAGGTGATCCGGACGCTGGGTAATATAATCGATGACATAGGGGTGGAGCTCCTGGGCGCAGGCCCAGGAAAGCCACTGGCTGCTGTCCGCTTTTAATTCCACATGGAACATCCGGTTAATGAGGGCGGAGGACATGCTCTTGACGATGGCCGAATCCTGGGTCCGGTTGCCCGCGCCGATGACGATGCTGCCCTGGGGCAGATGGTATTCTCCGATGCGGTGTTCATGGATCAGGGAGTAAAAGGCCTTCTGCACTTCCTGAGAGCAGGCGTTCAGCTCATCCAGAAACAGGCAGTAGGGTTCTTTTCGGGCAATCATTTTCGGGGGCAGGAAGGTGCTGACATCGTCCTGAATCCGGGGGATGCCGATGATATCCTCGGGAGCCAGCTGGCTGCCCAGAAGGGAGACGCAGGGAAGCCCGACAGAGTCGGCAAAGGCTTCCACCAGCGACGATTTTCCGATGCCCGGCGCGCCCCAGATGAAGACAGGACGCACCGGGGCCACATGGAGGAGCAGCTCGGAAAGCTCCTCCTGGCTGACGCGAACCGGAAGATTCATCAGTACCGCCCCCTTTCCTTCTGGTTATAAAGCTTCTTTTTATTGAGACGGCGCACTCTGGCGCGGGGCTCGTATTTGGCGCAGTGCTGGCAGTAGGTCCGGTGACAGGCGTCGCGGCCCTTGCTGCACTGGCCCAGCGCTACATAATATTTACAGGGTGTTTCTCTGTATGTTGCCATGGTTATGACAGTCCTTTCTAAAAATATCTGATCAGATAAAGATCAGGCGTACAAAAGACGCTTTCGCGGCGGGCGTCTGTGAAGACGGGCGCTCAGGAGCGGCTTCCAGCCTTGTAATTATATACTGGAGTTAATAATTTCCGAATTTCGGCGGTGTCCTGGATCAGAGCGGAGATGGAGTGGATATCCCGGTAGGCAAAGGGCGCCTCATCCAGCGTATCCCTGCTGACGCAGGTACAGTAGATCCCTTTCATCTCGGACCGGAACCGGGAGAGGGTGAAACGCTTCGCCACGTCTTCCCGCTTCATAATCCTTCCGGAGCCGTGGGGCGCGGAGCAGTTCCACTCCGGGTTCCCTTTTCCTTCCGCCAGAAGGATGCCGTCCCGCATATTGGCGGGGATCAGGAGCCGTTCCCCCTTTTCGGCCGAGACGGCCCCTTTTCGCAGCAGGTATCCGTCCTCCTGCCGCGCCACATAGTTATGGGGACAGGAAAAGACATCCGTCGGCTTCCATTTCATATAGCTGCATAAGGTCTCCAGGATCGCCAGCCGGTTCCAGGCCGCATAGTCCTGTACGATCTCCAGATCGTGGAGATAGTCCGAAAGAAGCGTTCCCTCCAGCCAGATCATGGGCCAGGGCGCCTGGATTCTCCGGGTCTTCAGTTCCTTTTGTCCCAGGCGGAGATAGTGTTCCGCCATTTCCTTTCCCAGTCTCCGGCTTCCTGAGTGGATCGTCAGATAGTAAACGCCTTCCTCATCCCGGTCGATCTCGATGAAATGGTTGCCGCCGCCCAGCGTTCCCATGCTGAGGACAGTCTTGTCAAGCTGGATATGTTCGATGCATTCCAGCGTTTCATAGGGAAAATCCTCTCCCCGGCGGTGGGGTGTACGGCGGATGGACATGCCGCCGGGAATGTGCTCCCGGATGACCGCGTCCAGCCGCTGGTATTCTGTCTTTTTTGTGCCCAGGACTGCGCAGGTCATGCCGCATCCGATGTCGATGCCCACGAGGGCAGGGAGCAGCCGGTCCCGGAACGTCATGGTGAGCCCGATGGGGCCGGTCTTTCCCGGGTGTACGTCCGGCATGACGCGGATGCGGCTGCCCTCGGCGCACGGATGGCCGCAGAGCATCTGCACCTGTGCCAGGGCATACTGGTCGATGGAATCTGTGAATATGGCCGCAGAAGTGTAAGTGCCGTGTATTTCTATCATGAAAACCCTTTCTGTATAGCGGGGTCCGCCCGTTTTTGGGCGCAAAAATACCCCTGCATGGACGCAGAGGCACCATGAAAAAGAACGGCTCTTTTTTATGCGTAGATTGTCTGAACGATCGAAAGGTTTAGATCAACGGACGGACAATCTGACCTCTGCGGAAATGAAAAGCTGCAGTTTTGTTTGAATACTGGTTAACGTGCGTCATGATTGTCCTCCTTTCTTAAATCAGGTCAATGTGTTTCCAGAATGTAGTATAAAACTCCGGCGGCGGAATGTCAAGGATTTTTGCGTCGGAAATTCAGGGTTGAAATTCAGGGTTACGGTTGAGACCAGGATTCTTTTCTGGTATACTGAACATGATGATTGAGGACTTGGCCTGATCCAGCGGGCGAAAGGGTCCCATTTCGAAAGAAGGCTTTGGAAATGAAACTGGAAGACCGGATAAAATATGCAAAACGTGCACTGGACGGCACGGCGTTGGGAGACAGAGACACCATATGCGCCATGGTGGGCGGCATGGTTTCGCTCTATGCAGACGACGCCCCGCAGGAGTGGTTAAACTATATGGAATATCCGGAAGATTCGGAATTTATGGATCATGGAAGCAGGAAGAGCTGAGGGCAGAAGGAGGAGAACGATCATGTGCATACTGGCATCCACATCACAGATGAAGGAACTGGACCGGACCGCTATCGAAGACTGGAAGATTTCGTCTCTTTGGCTTATGGAGCGCGCGGCGGGGGCCGTTGCGGACAGGGTGGCGCGGCTGACCCCAAAAGACGCTTTGGGGAAACGGATTGCGGTTTTCTGCGGACCGGGGAATAACGGCGGCGATGGGATCGCGGCAGCAGGGATTCTGCTGAAAGAAGGGTATGAGGTCCGCGTGTATCTGGTGGGAAACCGGGAAAAGATGACGCCGGATTCCCGAGCCATGGAGCAGAAGCTGCAGGAGGCGGGAGGCAGGCTGGAAGCTTATGCACCCACGCAGCCGCCGCAGCAGGAATGGACCCGAAGCAGCTCCTGCATCATAGACGCATTGTTCGGCGTGGGGCTTAAGCGGCCCATAACAGGAGACTTTTTATCGGCGGTCCGTCAGATGAACGAGGCAGAGTGCCCGGTGGTTTCCTGCGATATTCCGTCGGGAATCGACGGAGATACAGGAGCAGTTCTTGGAGAGGCGGTCCGCGCGGACTGGACCGTAACCTTTACCTGTTCCAAATACGGGCTGGGGCAGGGAGGTGGAAAGGAATACGCGGGAACGGTGGAGGTGGCGCCCATCGGCATTCCGGAGGAATTGATCCGGGAGTTTTTCGCACGGTAATTGCAGCGGCTGTCCGCAGCATTTGACAGCTGCCAAATTTTGCTGAACTTTGAATCTCCCTCTTTACAGGGACGTCCTGCGGGAGTATAATAGACTACGGCAGAGAAATGTAACTGCAATCACTTCGTTCATAACTGAATACCGAAAGTCTTTGTGGCAGGGTGAAAGTCCCTACCGATGGTATAGTCCATGACCCGCGGAAGCGGCTGATCCGGTGACCTTTTGGAAAAAGGAATTCCGGAACCGACGGTTACAGTCCGGATGAGAAAAGACATTTTCTGCAAAATGCGCCCGGAGACCATGTCTTCGGTTTTTTTGTGCCCCGGCGGCGTCTGCAGGGCCTTTCCGCGGCACAAAATATTCCGAACGGACATGGAAGACGGCGTGAACTTTTATTTTCTGGAAGGAGGATTCAGGATGAATCGAACAAATGAAACAATGGATTCTGCATGGGAACCATCAGGAGGGGCGAACCATGCCGCCCGCGCGCAGGTGAGAATGATTGCTTTTGTAGGACTTATGGGAGCCGTCAGTACGGTGCTTATGCTTTTCCGCTTTCCGCTTCCGTTCCTGCCGCCGTTTATGTCCTTTGACCTGTCCGGGGTCATGGAGATTATGGGCGGATACCTGTTTGGACCGGTGGGCGCGTTTTTTGTAATCATTGTAAAAATTCTGCTGCAGCTCATCGTACAGGGAAGCCTGTCTTTCGGGACCGGAGAGGTCCAGGGACTGATCTTAAGCTGCGCCTATGTCATGCCGGCCATTGCTATTTATCACTGGAAAAAGTCGAAGAAGACGGCGATCGTCGGTATGGCGGTGAGTACGGTCACGGTGTCAATGACGGCGGTGTTCACCAATCTGTATATGATCATTCCCTTCTACGCCAGTCTGGCAGGGATGACGATGGACGACATTGTCGCCATGTGTACGGCGGTGAATCCGGCCATGAAGGACGCGGCGACCATGGTGCTCCTGGGCATTCTGCCGTTCAACCTGATCAAATACGGCGCGACCTCGCTGGTTACATTCTTTGTCTATAAAAGATTAAGCAAAGTGATCCGGGGGATCATCAACAGCTGACAAAAAGGAGAGACAGGATGAAATTTACATTGAACAAGGGAATTACTTATCAGGAAGCGGTGGACCGCATGTTTGAGATGCTTGGAGACAGCAAAATCATGGCGCTGGCCTCCAGCGTCAATGATTACGTGATGGTACGCAATGTAAGCTGCCTGTTTTATGACGAGAAGATCTGGTTTAAGACAGATAAGAATTTCCGGAAGACAAAACAGCTTCTGACGAATCCCCAGGTGGCGGTCTGCTGGAGCGGCGTACAGGTAGAGGGAACCGCCAGGAACATGGGGCTGGTGGCGGAGGAGCCCGGACAGCGCTTTGCGGAGGGCTATAAAAAGCACCTGTGGGAGAGTTACAATAAATACAGCCATGAGGATGCGGAGATTCTCATCGAGATTTCCCCGAAATACGTGGAGATCTGGGATACCAGCGACGACGGATATGCGTTCCAGCTCTTTCTGGATTTTGAGAAAAAGAGCGTGGAAGTGAAGCAGTACGACGAACGGTAAGACCATCGCTTCTAAATTTGTAAGGAAAACATATATAGAAACCGGCGCGTGCCCGTGGCAGAAGTCCACGGGCACGGTGTCGTTACGGATGTTTTAACAGCAGATACTGTCCGTTGTCCGCCAGAATCTCACATTCCGCCAGCGCCGCGTGATCCTGAAGAAACGGGATGGAGAGGATCAGAAGGCATTCGCCGTCATCCTGAAGGAACGCTTCGGCGCCGCCGTCAAGACAGTCGAGGCGGCCTTCCATAAGGGCCAGCAGCCGCATATTCTGTTCCCAGCCGTCCGTGTTGGCATAGAGAAAGGGATCGTAGGCGTCCAGATAGACGCGCATGCCTGCAAGCTCGCCGTCCCGGTCGAACTGCTCCATGACAAAGGTCTGCAGGGCGTTGGAACGGGCGCCGCGCACATTGTCCGTATAGTTATCCCATATAAACAGGAAGGTTCCCGCGCCGGCAGTCAGAAGACAGAGAGACAGAAGCCATGCGGGGGCTTTGTCCGCCTTCAGGAATGCGGACAGGAAGACCGCGGCCAGCAGGCAGAGAGGGACGATGCACGGATAGACGTACCACATGAGCTTGGTGGATACGAGGGAAAATCCCAGCAGCGGGACAAAGAGCCACAGCAGGATTCCGGTCAGGTCGGCAGCCGGCAGAGGCGTTCCCTGCTTACGCAGAGGGCGGATCCACACATACAGGATGCCCATAAGGACGATCAGCGTCAGAAAGCCGTAGATCAGGTCAAAATTCCAGAAAATGGAGGTCAGATAAAAGGTGAACGGAAATCCGTGCCCTTCCAGCCCGCCGGAAGCGGTCCGTCCGGCGAGATCTGCTTCATACATGCTGCGAAAGAAAGCCGTGCCGTCATACTGGTACCGAAGGCAGGCCCACAGCAGGATCGGCAGAAGGGACGAGAGAAGAAATCCCGCCCATACCCGGGGCCGCATCCGTTTCAGTTCTCCGGTCAGCAGAAGGAACAGGCCTCCTGCGGCGGCAATCATTCCCGCGTGGAAGCTTTTAGTCAGAAAAGCCAGAGAAAAACAAAGGCCGCATACGTAGAGCCATTGCTGGTTTTCCCGGATCTTCAGCATGGCCAGCATGGCCAGCGTGAAAAGAAGCAGATACAGGCTGTCCGCATCCCCGGCCCGGGCCAGATGCGCTTTGAAAGGAAAATAGTTGGCAGCCAGAAACGCCATGGTCAAAAGCGAGGCGGCCCGTCCATAGCGTCTGGCGAAAAGTCCTGTGAATACAGAGGTCAGGACGTAGGAGAGGGCAGAGAAAAAGCGAAGTCCCATTGCCGTATAGCCGAACAGGGAAAATCCGGCGGCAACCGTCAGAAAGGACAGGGACGGCTTCACATTCCAGTAGTCGGCCTCTCCGGCAAAGGTATTGACGAGATAATTGCCGCTTTGTATCATCTCATAAGCGGAGATGCCGTGGCGCGCTTCGTCCCAGGAGTCGATGGCGCCGATACCCAGACACCGGAAGCACAGAAAGACAGTCAGGGCAGTCAGAAGCAGAAACCAGATCCAGTAAAACCGTTCGATCAGCCCCCAGATAGTTTGATAAAATCGTTTCATTCATGTTCTCCTTTCTGCTTTCATACAAACCGGCCGGCAGCCGCGCTGCCTTCGGCGCCCGCTACAGAGGACGCTTCATATATATGGACGTATCCATGGGACTGTCATTGTAACTTTCGATTTCGTAAAAACCGAAGCTTTTGTACATCTGTATGGCGCTCTGCAGAAAGGGGAGCGTGTCCAGCAGGATATACGCATATCCGATTTCTTTTGCATCCTTTAAGATCTGTTCCACCAGCCGGAATCCGATCTTTTTTCCGCGGAACGAAGGCCTGACGTACAGGCGCTTCATCTCACAGTTCCTGCTGTCAATCTTCCGCAGCCCGATACAGCCCGCAGGTTCGCCGCCGCAGTAAGCGAGATACAGCCTTCCGTCCGGCAGGCCGTATTTGGCTTCCAGATGGTTCAGCTCCTCGTCATAGTGCTGGATGTCAAGATATTGCTGAATGGAAGGGTCGCCTGCAGCCAGCATCCTGGTGTATTCTGAAAATAAAACTCTTACCGTATCAGGCCGGTTGAAGGCGGGAAGAATCTGTAGATCCATCTCTTTTTTCTCGAACATGTGTTTGGAATTCCTTTCTGTGATTTCAAGTGAAGTTATTTGACCGGTAAAAGGGAAATCAGAGCGATTATCGTATGGTTTCTGGAATCAGTCAATTGCTTTTATCCCCTGTTCTGATAATTTCCTGAGATTTTCCAGCATTTGATTCAATATTTCAGGAGAATGCCCTTCCCATTTGATTACCTCAGCCACAATCTTCAGAGGGTATTCCGACCTGTACGATTTTGTTGGATTTCCTGGAAATTTTTTGTCTGTCACATTCGGGTCATCTTCAAAATCGCCTGTTGGCTCGACCACATAGAGCCGTTCCCTGCCTTCTCCCTCCGCCAGTTCCGCTCCCCAGATTGCCGCATCCAAAGTCCCCGCAAAGTAAACATATCTGGATTTCCGATCGTCATGATAATTCTTTTTCTTTCCGGTAACGATCAAATCGCCTGTTTTCAAATCTGCTCTTGTCCCATGGAAAAAAGAGCCCCGGCTGAATACTGTTTTTTCGTTCATCTGTTTTTCTCCTTAAGGAATTTGTTAATCAGTGACATGTTTATTTGTGATATTGAATAAAATCCTCTTTCGTAAAAGTGGGCAGATACCTGTATTCGTGTTCCTGCTAACACTCAACGACAGGGTAAGACAGATTTTTAAATCCGCCCCTTGTATTTATGGTTATCTGTCCTTCCCTGGTTTTCAGGCAGTCATCTACATTGATTTCATTTGAGAGACATCCATCTATTGGCTCCCTTCTAATTGAACTGTTAAGTATTTCTTAACAGTTGCCTCTGGCGTCAACTCTCCATCCTCATAGATGCGTTTGATGTGCTGAGATATAGCCGCCACCGAAACATCATAAAGCGTTGACATCATTTTTTGTGTCAGCCATATATTTTCGTCTTCGTAGCGCACTTCATAACTACTTTCAGTATCTCCTGTGGCCGCCACAAAAGTAAGATATTCTGCAGCACTCGACCGTATTGTTATTTCTGTGCCTTTCTTTTTCGCCATATGACACTTCCTTTCGCTTTTTCACCAGTTACTGAAACTGTATACGTTCCACTTTCATTAATTTCAACATCGAATTCATCAGAAAAGGAAACATCTACACCTTCATAGACAGGCGCATTATCGTCCTTCTGAATTTTAAATGATAAGCAACCACCCTCAACAATAATTTCTGTATGGATAGTATCTCCTTTTTCGACAATTAGATTTTGAGAGCGGTTTTATTAAATACCTTGTAGTTCATCACAAACTCATTACCATTTCCTGTTCGGCTACCGTCAAAATCTGCTCCACACGCTGTTAATGATAAAATCAATAAAAGAACACAAAATACACAAATGTTTTTTCATAATCTTACCCCTCTCAAATACCGATTTGTTGTAAAGTCCACCTTCTTGAACCAGCGTTCAAGAAGTATCCTTCGCTTTGCTCGGTCAATTCCGATTTTATGCTTTGCAGCTTCTTGATAAACAGGAATTTCACATTGCTCTTACTTTTTCAGAAAATCGCTGAATTCTTTCAATTCCTTTTTTGTATCTTCAGAAAGTCTGTTATATTCTGTATCATGAATGGCTCCCTCTAATGTATATAAATGTACCAGACACACATTTGGATATTTCTGTTTTAACTTAAGAAATGCGTCTTTTGCACCTGTCTCAATTAGTTCCTCGGAAGATTCAATACCAACAGATATCAGCTTTTTTTCCATTTCTCTACCAATATTCATCATTGATGTTAATTCTGACATGTTGATCCCCAACTCTCTGTGATTTACTTGTCTTTCCAGATTCTGATTGTTCCTGCTGTACGATTCCTGACAGACTGAAATTTAAAATGCAATATCTTTTTAAGAAAATTCATCTTTGAATATCCTGCAGATTTCATCTTCTGGAATATCCGGCCCGTTGAAATCTGCAGGGAATATTTTCTTTCTTTTATCAATATGGTGAACAATGTGTTTTCTAATATAAAACGGTATTCAGTGCCTTACAAGATTCAACATCATAAGTATCGCAGCAGAGATGGAGTTTCTCATACGTTCTTCCGTGTGAAGCAGGCGCAGACGATGGATACAATCAGGACAGGCGGCGCGGTTCTGACGAACAGCCACTCGAATGCGTGGAACGCGGCTCCGGCCACTGCGGTTTCAGGCTGACTGTAATCCCAGCCCAGGTACGGACTGTTCCACACTGTCAGGACTGCAAAAGCAGCCACGATAACCACACACAAGGAGATAAAAAGCCAGTGGATTATGTTCTGTCTCATGGCTTTACCACGCGCAAGCTGCAGGTTTATGACCTCAAGCTTTTCGGAGATTACGCGCAGGTCGTCAGCCTTCGTTTCGGCAACGGTTTCTCCAAGCAGTGTGCTTACAGGTGTCTCAAATACCTCTGATATGGAAACCAGCAGATCGGCATCTGGAACCGACAGTCCCGTTTCCCATTTGGAGATCGTTTGTCTCACCACATTCAGCTTGACAGCAAGTTCTTCCTGCGACAGTCCTTTTGATTTTCTGATTGCTTTGATGTTTTCGTTTAACATTAGGGATAACCTCCTTTTCCTTTTGCCGCCATTATACGGAGGAATCCCCGTTGCGGCAAGCAACGCAAATGAACATGTTCGGAAAAGTGTTCCGCCTGTATAAATCCGGAAGCTGTTACTTTTTCTTAAGAAGTATCAATTTTATATTTCTTCTGCATCCGTCATGAAAACAGTTGGTTTTCCGCGCAAACCCATTCATAAGATCAGCCCCGCAAATTCCTGTATAAGCTGTAAATTATTCTTCTAATGAATCGATCAATTCCTGTATTTCAAGTACAGCATCTTCCACCCGCAGTTCCACTTCTTCACTCCAGAATCGACTTCCGCCAGACAACTCATCAATTAAGTTGAAGATGGACACCGCATCAGCAACGGGTATAAAACCAGTTGATTTCCATTCGGATAAGTGATTACCAAGATAATCTGTAATAGCTGCATAGATTTTTTCATTAAAAGAATTATGGCAGCGCAGTTCTTCTGTACTGATCAAATTCCTGATAAACTGGAAGTTTGCTATTTCATTTTTGCCTGGCACTCGCTGCATTCTTTGTCGTGAATAGAAATAATACCACCACATTTAGGACAAATATATTTGGCCTTCTGCTGTTTCATGAAATGTTCTAAACCGTGTGCTTGAACAAAACAGCTGTTTTCTATAAGACTTGCTTGATACCGTTTGTTGTAGCTTTTTTCAAGATTTTTTATTAAACTGCATGGATATTCAGCACATTCAAAACAGTAGGACAGAGATTTTTCTCTGATACAGTCCTTTATTTTGCATTTGCGACAATGCTCTGGTTTTCCCTTAGCGCTGTTCAGGCAGCCAGCACAAGGTTTCTTATGGTAACAGTGTTTACAGCAAATCTTGCAATTTATTCCGCATGGAGCAAACATACTTATATCTATTTTTTCTTCTGGCATTTTCATAGCTGCTCGCCCCTTTCTGCAACTTCTGAATTTTTTGCTGTGTTACTCTCCGAAAAAACCGAATTTATCCTATTGCCTTTTTCATCCAGACATCTAAAAAGGCGAGTTGTTCATCTGTATGAAACCAGTGGTCCCCATTTTCCATTACAGTAAGATGTGCTTTGTGATTACTAATAAATTCATTCACTGTTTTACGGCATACGAGGTTATCATTTCCTGCATACAATATTTCTGTGGGAACATTCCATATTATAGGATTTTCCCTGACAAAACATAGATATTTCCATGATAATGTTTCCCCAAAGTCTGTAGGAATCTCTATTTTTTCATGTAAATCTGTTTCTGATACATTCGCCCAACGTAACAGGGCAAACAGCCCCATTCCCCTAAATAGACACAGGGTATTTTTAAGTCCTGCCACAGCGGCAAACCCCGCAAATAGAAAGAGAACAATTCCGCCGACAATGAGTCCTGCCTGAACTGACTCCTTTCTCTCTTTGAGTAGTCTGCTTTTGTTCAATACCAGAACGGTTACAATAATCGCCAGAATTGTCCCGCTGATAACAAGAAATAATACGCCCAATCGGGTCCTGATATTCTACAACTGGAGTAAACATGCGCTTCTGGCCGATATAGGAATCTTTCCTGTATCCGATTACTTTTCCTTCTGCCGCCGCACTGCAGTTTTTTTCTGCATATGTGCAGAACAGCAAAGTCCTGCGCCGATGGCGCCGAACCCAAGGGTGAACAGCGCCAGAAACAGAACCAGTAAGACTCCTTTGGCAGATCTTTTATCGGACTGCCCGGAAACAGCTGCTGTTTGATCCATTTATTCTTTTATTCCGTTCCTTTTTATGTCGGTGATGGCAAGATGCTTTCACATTTTTATTTCTGCGTTCTGCTGTATTTCATCAGGCGCCTGTCCATCATGGGCAGGCCATCTGCATTCTGTCATTTCCATATGGCTGAATGTGGCTTTGAAAGAGGAATCCTCCGGACTGCAGGCATATATTCCAAATCTAACTCTGTCAGTTACATTCCACATATGGCATATTCTCATTTGCCGGAAGATCCTGCCGTCTTCGGAACATTCTATGCGGAAATCGTTTTCCCTGCGGCTTAACCTGTACCACATGGACTTTATGGAGGCATCGATTTCTGTTGTTGCCCAGTCGGAATAGCCGTTGTTTGTAACGACGCTCCCCAAATGCTGGAACACGTCGTTTTCATATTCGACGGAACCTTTTAACCAGTTTTCGCTGTTCATGTATAAGACAATCCCGCACTGGTCAAAACGGTGGTGGCTCTGTGCAAATTCTGTTTTCACAACAAAGGAAAAATACTGCTTCTCCGTTTCCATTTGCAGCACGGGCGCATTGTCATTTCTGAAATGATAGTATGTACGCTGCCATAAATCTGTGTGCGGCTTTGTTTCTATTTCAATTTTTTCAGGTGTAATCAGATACGATCCAGGCTCTCGCGTCCATTGTAATTGTTTCACATCAAATTTCATTTCCAGTCCTCCAGTATGTTTTCTTACTTTATAAACGAATTTTCTGTTCCTAAATTATAAGGGCAAATATCTCTGCATTTGTGGCAATTTATTACCCAGCTTTGTATTGTTTTATCATTGCCAAAAGCATAATCCCAACATGT
>CAJTXP010000063.1 GCA_910583615.1 uncultured Lachnospiraceae bacterium
GCTTCCTTATAAAATGTCACCAACTGGAGCGAAGCGGAAGTTGATGACCTGCGCGAGCATCAGCGAGCTTCCTTATAAAATGTCACCAACTGGAGCGAAGCGGAAGTTGATGACCTGCGCGGGCATCAGCGGGTTTTCGGTCCGGTTTCCGTTGATATTGTGAGGAATGATGGTGTGCGGCATTAATATTCAAATGAGAAAGCACATAGATATAGGTATCAGTTTGCGGAAGAACAGTTAAGCAGAGGAAGTGTGGGATCAAGATGTCAAAGTGGAAAAAGAGAGGAAAAGGACTGGCCCTGGCCCTGGCGGTTGTTGTCCTGGCAGGAGGAACGCTGGACATACCGGCACGCGGAGCTTCTGTGGGAAGTGGTCAGCAGAGAACCGGCGGACAGCCGAAAACGGAAGAGACGGCCGTCGGTGAAGAAAAAGATGCGGGAAAAGCTGCAGGTACACAGACAAATAAGAATGTGGTGTCCGGTACGGGCAGCAGTTCATCGGGGGTTGACAATACCGTGGATGGAGGAAAGCCGGAAGGAGGCGCCGGAACCGTTACAGGAAGTGAGAATACCGGAACCGGAGAAAGTTCCGGGAATGACGGCACAGGATCCGGGACCACTTCCGGAAGCGGAGGCACGGGTTCGGAGACGAACCCGGAAGAAAACGGCAATACGGGAACGGGAACGACCCCGGGAGACGGTAATACAGGAACCGGAACAACTCCGGGAGACAGCAATACGGGAACGGGAACGACCCCGGGAGACAGCAATACGGGAACGGGAACGACTCCGGAAGACAGCAATACGGGAACGGGAACGACTCCGGGAGACGGAAATACGGGAACGGGAACGACTCCGGGAGACGGAAATACGGGAACGGGAACGACCCCGGGAGACAGCAATACGGGAACGGGAACGACTCCAGGAGACGGTAATACAGGAACCGGAACGACCCCGGGAAACGGCAATACAGGAACCGGAACGACTCCGGGAGAGGATCAGAACAACGGAACCGGCACTGGTTCCGAAGACACAACCAGTCCTTCGGAAACTCCGGGAGCAGGGGACGACCAGGGGGATGAGGAGGAAGAACAGGGAACTCATAAAATCCTCATTGACGGAAAAGAAGAAACATTTCGTGATTTTGCAGAGATATGGGAGAAAGTTGACGGAAAAACGGGTGAGATTCAGCTGACGGAGAACGTGTCGGTGACTGCGTCCGCAGGAGCTGTCTGTAAACTGACCGGCGGAGATGTTACACTGGATCTGAACGGATATACGCTGAGTTATACCCGTCCCGCCAGCCGCAGTTCCTCCGGCGCGCCGGACCTGATTGAAATCAGCGGGGGAACTCTGACGGTGACCGGTGAGGGGACTGTGAGATATAACGGGAACAGTACATACAGCGGAGCCTGTTTGTATGCGACAGGGGATGCGGTTTTGAATATTCAGGGCGGGACGTTTTCATCCAATGTATCGGCTCCGGTCTGCATGGACGGTGCGACGCTGAATATTGAGGGAAATACTTCAGATGTTACCATCAGTGCTGTTACCATGAATAATGGTACATTGAACATATCGGGAGACAGGGTGAGTGTTGGAACCCTGACGCTGAACAGGTCGAATGACAGTATGACGGTTCGCCTGGGAAAAGGCAGCAGTTTTTCCCGGATTGAATCAAAAGGAAGCGGCGATGCTGCGGCATTTAAGATCAGCGAGCTTCCGGCGGAAGGCTGCGGTTTCCGTTCCGGCGGCACATGGATTACAGATGAAGCCAGGCTTTCCGGAAACAGCATCAGCGGCGTCACGGTAGATACAAAACCGTTTACTTCTCTGAAACTTTCGGTGAGTCCGGCGCTGGAGAACGGCGGCAGTATTCCGTTCAGCTACAGTGGAGATCAGACCTGGACTCTGACCGCGCAGGTGGACGGAAATGTGTCCGGAGAACTGAAGTATCAGTGGTATCGGACGTATAACGGGGCAAGGCAGGAGATCGACGGTACAGGGACAACCTGCACATTTTCCAATAAAGACGACGCAGGCGCTTATGTTTACCATGTAGGGGCGTCGTCCGGAGCTTATGAGGAATGGGCGACTTTTGAAGTGAACATTACGCCTCTTTCCGCAGGTACGATCACGAATAATAATTATCAGACAACATATACCTACGGAGAATTTGCCGCACCTCCGGCAAATGGCGGAAGCTGTTTTTCCGTGGATTCCGGGAATGCACAGACCCGAGATTTTAAGTGGAGTTATCAATGGTACAGAGAAAGCGCGGCAGACGGGAATGAAGTCAATATGCCGTCAGATGTGGGCACTTATATCTTAAGGGTGGAAGCGTCGGACGGACCTAATTACCAGGCGACCGGAGATATTTCGGTAACGATTACGCAGCGGACCGTTACACCTGTGATTGAGGGAACAACATCAAAAGTCTATGATGGGACAACAGAAGCGAAAGGCGTTGAGGTGAAACTGAACAATGTGGTTCAGGGAGACGCAGGCGGAGTCGGTGTCAGGGCGGCGTCTATTGCCTATAATGACGCCAATGTCAGACTGGCGAACAGAATCGTGGCTTCCGGTATAGAACTGACAGGAAATAAAGCAGGGAACTATATACTGAGCAGTACGCAGGCATCAGCAGAAGCCAGTATCAGCAAAGCAGAGCTCCTCATCCAGATGAGCGTCAGTCCGAATACGCAGAAAATCAACCGGCCGGTTACCGTAACCGTAACCGTGCTGAACAGTGACAATTCCCCTGTGGACAATCAGGGGCTGAAGGCAGACGACGTTGTACTTACCGTATCCGGAAGAAATGATATGGAAGAAGAGCATACGCTTTCCCTGACGGCATCAGAAGGCCGGTATGGAGTATATACAGCGGAATATACGACGGATATCAAGGGCGATAAGACATTAACTGCAAGGATCGCCGGCAGTGCCAATTATGAGGTGAAAAATGTGGCCTCTGACAACAGCCTGACGATTCTGGAGAAGACCGGCGCGGTTATGACTCTTACGGCGGATGAGACAGAGGACATTGTCTATGGGGACGAAGTGACCTACACGGCAGTTGTGTCAAAAGAAAATGAAGATGATGCGGATGCGCTCAGCGGAACCGTGCAGTTCTACGAGGAAGAGATTGCAGACAATAACAAAATCGGTTCGGCACAGAGCATTGTGATGTCCGGCGACAGGGCAAGTATTACTTTGGATGAATCCACGCTGGAAGCGGGAGACCATAAGATTCTGGCGGTATTTTCCGGAAGCGCGTCTTTTGAGGATGTCAGTGCGGAAGTATCTACGGCTGTGGCGAAAAAACAGCTGACATGGGATGTATCCGGTCTGTCGGCTTCGAAAGCGGCAGGAACAGCAGGCGAGGTGACCGTATACGGCGAGCTGAAGCTGGATGGGCTTCTGGATGAAGATGATGTAACGTTTGAACGGCCTGTGGTGCTGAAAACCAATGGATTGAAATCTGCAGAGGCAGGCAGTTATAAGGTTACTGTCGTATCAGAGGATAAGGAGTGGAAGTTTGATCCGGAGGAGCCGAAAAATTATGAGCTGCCGGAAAACGATCCGGAGATTACTGCAAAGGTAAATGCGGTAAAAGAGCTTCCGAATCCGCCGGCTGATACGGAGGACGGCAAAAAGTTCAAACTGGTGATGGAAGAGGGAATCTCTGCGGTTCCGGAAGGACTTGTAAACACCAGCTTCAATACACCGGCTAAAATTGAACAGGAGCTGAAACGGGTACTGACGGAATCCGGAGTGTATAAGCCCGAAAACACAGCTGTCTATGATGTGGTGCTGCAGGTCAGTACGGATGAAGGAAATACCTGGCAGGTGGCGGACTACACAAATTTCCCGGAGGGGGGGCTTTCTGTGACATTGCCTTATCCAGGCGGTACCGGGAGATACACGAATAATTTTGCGGTTGCGCATATGTTTTCCACCAGTTATTTTGGCAAGACTTCCGGACAGGTAGAGATTCCGGCAGTCCGGAAAACGGATAACGGAATGGAATTCACAGTTACCGGACTGTCTCCGATCGGCCTGGCGTGGAGCGGGCCGATGGATGCGGTTAATAATACCGCCGGCGGGACTGGTTCCGGTTCCAGAAGAATACAGGGCGCGCTTACCTGGGACGATAATCCGATCCTTTTCTATGCCTGCATTGCGGGAGGAGCAGCGCTGGTGATTGTGGTCGCTGTTACATGCTGCATTGTGCGCAGTAAAAAGAAGAAAAAGAAGATCAGAAGATAGGGAAAGGGCTGTTGCCGAACATCCTCTGCCTGTGTGCCGAAGCACAGGCAGGGAGGATGTCTGCAATGGCCTTTTTTACGGGGCGGGGTCTGCGCCCCGGGCCTCTGTGGTCTGCAGCGCAGCTTGCAATACAATGGTTGCTGTGCTATGATAAAGCAAACAAAAAGGAAGAAAGTATCTATAAGAAATACTTATGGATATTTTATAATATATTAAATTTACTAATCATATAAAGTGTGCTATGATGTCAGTAAACTTATATGAGCCGTACAGCACAGGAAAACAGTGCATCAGGAAAAGATGGAGGTAAAAAAGCATGGTAAGACGCGTCTTTGTGGAAAAGAAAGAAGCATATGCGGTCAAGGCGAAAGAACTGGAAGACGAGATCAGAAGCTATCTGGGGATCCAGACGGTGACGGGAGTTCGGGTGCTGATCCGTTATGATGTGGAGAATATCTCGGAATCGACCTTTGAGAAAGCGTGCAGCACCGTGTTTGGCGAGCCTCCGGTGGACCTTTTGTATCAGGAGAGCTTCGAGACTTCGGAGCATGCGGCAGTCTTCGGCGTGGAATATCTGCCGGGACAGTTTGATCAGAGAGCGGATTCTGCGGTGCAGTGCGTGCAGTTCCTGGATGCTTCGGAGGAGCCGGTGATCCGTACGGCGACGGTCTATGTGATCGAAGGCAGCGTGACAGAGGAAGAGCTTGCTTCCATCAAGGCCTTCTGCATCAATCCGGTGGACTCCAGGGAGACGGATATGGTGAAGCCGCAGACGCTGGTGACGGTATTTCAGGAGCCGAAGGATGTGAAGATCTTCGACGGATTCAGAGGGATGCAGGAGGATGCATTGAGGGAACTGTACGATTCTCTGAATCTTGCCATGACGTTCAAAGATTTTCTGCATATTCAAAATTATTTTATAAAAGAAGAAAAGCGGGATCCGTCCATGACGGAGATCCGGGTGCTGGATACGTACTGGTCCGACCACTGCCGCCATACGACCTTTTCCACGGAGCTGACGGACGTCTCTTTTGCAGACGGATATTACAGAAAGCCCATCGAAGATACCTACCGGCAGTATCTTTCGGATCATAAGGAGATCTTTCAGGGAAGGGAGGACAAGTTTGTCTGCCTGATGGATCTGGCGCTGATGGCCATGCGGAAGCTGAAGAAGGAAGGGAAGCTTCAGGATCAGGAGGAGTCGGAGGAGATCAACGCCTGCTCCATCGTCGTTCCGGTGGAGATCGACGGCCGGACCGAAGAGTGGCTGGTGAATTTTAAAAATGAGACGCACAACCATCCCACGGAGATCGAGCCCTTCGGTGGGGCGGCCACCTGTCTGGGCGGGGCGATCCGCGATCCCCTGTCCGGACGGACGTATGTGTACCAGGCCATGCGCGTGACGGGAGCGGCTGATCCGACCGTTTCCGTGTCAGAGACGCTGAAAGGCAAGCTTCCCCAGAAGAAGCTGGTGCGGGGAGCAGCCAGCGGGTACAGCTCCTATGGAAATCAGATCGGACTTGCCACCGGATATGTGAAGGAGATCTATCATCCGGACTATGTGGCAAAACGTATGGAGATCGGTGCGGTCATGGGGGCGGCGCCCAGGAAGGATGTGATCCGGGAGACTTCCGATCCGGGGGATATCATCATTCTGCTGGGCGGACGTACCGGACGGGACGGCTGCGGCGGAGCCACCGGTTCCTCCAAGGTGCATACAGAGGCCTCCATTGAGACCTGCGGCGCGGAGGTCCAGAAGGGAAATGCGCCTACAGAGCGGAAGATCCAGAGGCTGTTCCGCCGTCCGGAGGTAACCCGTCTGATCAAAAAATGCAACGATTTCGGAGCGGGAGGCGTATCGGTAGCCATTGGTGAGCTGGCGGACGGGCTTCTGGTGGATCTGGACAAGGTGCCGAAAAAATATGCGGGGCTGGACGGGACGGAGATCGCCATCTCTGAATCTCAGGAGCGCATGGCAGTGGTGGTAGATCCGAAGCATGTGGATGAATTTATGAAATATGCGTCCCAGGAGAATCTGGAGGCGGTCTGTGTGGCAGAGGTGACAGAGTCTCCGCGGCTGGTTCTGACCTGGAGAGGGAAGAAGATCGTGGATCTCTCCCGCGCGTTTCTGGACACCAACGGCGCTCATCAGGAGACCACGGTGGCCGTGGATATGCCCTCGGAGGAACAGAAGTATTTTGAGAGAAAAGAAGTGGGCGATGTCAGGGAGGCATGGCTTGCCGTGCTGAGAGATCTGAACGTATGTTCGCAGAAGGGACTGGTGGAGATGTTTGACGGCTCCATCGGAGCCGGAAGCGTGTTCATGCCTTACGGCGGCAGATATCAGCTGACGGAGACCCAGACCATGGTGGCAAAGCTGCCGGTGCTGAAGGGAACGACCGATACGGTCACTATGATGAGTTATGGGTTTGATCCGTATCTGTCCAGCTGGTCGCCCTATCACGGAGCGGTCTATGCCGTTCTGGAGTCGGTGGCGAAGATCGTGGCATCCGGCGGGGATTACAGCAGGATCCGCTTTACGTTCCAGGAATATTTCCGCAGAATGACAGAGGATCCCCATCGCTGGAGCCAGCCGTTCGCCGCGCTTCTGGGCGCCTACAGTGCACAGCTTGGGTTCGGACTGCCTTCCATCGGCGGCAAGGACAGTATGTCGGGCACCTTCAACGAGATCGATGTACCGCCCACGCTGGTGTCTTTCGCGGTGGATATCGCCAGCCATAAGCACATCATCACGCCGGAGCTGAAGCATGCGGGCAGTAAGCTGGTGCTTCTGAAGATCGACCGGGATGCGTATGATCTTCCGGATTTTGCCCAGGCCATGGATCTGTACGGAAAGTTTTTCGAGGATGTGAAGGCGGGAAGAATTATTTCGGCCTATGCGCTGGACGCGCATGGGATCATTGCGGCGGTGAGCAAGATGGCCTTCGGAAACAGGCTGGGCGTGAAGCTTCTGCATAATCTGGATCCGAGAGATGCCTTTGCACTGGGCTTCGGCTGGATCGTGGCGGAGGTTCCGGACGGAAAGGTGGGAGAGTTGTCCACTACCTATACGCTGATCGGAGAAGTGACAGAGAGTGGTTTCTCTTATGGCAATGTGTCCGTCTCCATGGAAGAGGCGCTGGAGGCATGGACCGGAACGCTGGAGAAGGTATTCCCGACCGTGGCGGTGAAAAACAAAGAGCGGCTGGATACGCCCGTTTATCATACGGACCGTATCTATGTATGCAGACATAAAGTGGCGAAACCCACGGTCTTTATCCCGGTATTTCCGGGGACCAACTGCGAATATGACAGTACCAGGGCGTTTGAACGCGCCGGTGCGGATGTGGTGACGAAGATTTTCCGGAACTTAAGCGGCAGCGATATCCGGGAGTCTGTGGATGCCTTTGAGAAGGCCATCAGCCAGGCGCAGATCATCATGTTCCCGGGCGGTTTTTCCGCTGGAGACGAACCGGACGGCTCTGCCAAATTCTTCGCAACGGCCTTCCAGAACGAGAAGATCAAAGAAGCGGTTATGAAGCTTCTGAACGAAAGGGACGGGCTTGCCCTTGGAATCTGCAACGGATTCCAGGCGCTGATCAAGCTGGGACTTCTGCCTCACGGCGAGATCGTGGGCCAGACGGCGGATTCCCCGACGCTGACCTTCAATACCATCAACCGGCACATTTCCCGGATGGTCTATACGAAAGTGGTGACGGACAAGTCCCCATGGCTCTCCGGAGCAAAGCCGGGCGGGACCTACGTGATCCCGGCGTCCCACGGCGAGGGACGTTTTGTGGCGCCGAAGGAATGGATCGACCGGCTGTTTGCAAACGGGCAGGTGGCGACCCAGTATGTGGATCTGGAAGGGAATCCCACTATGGATGAGGAGTGGAACGTCAACGGCTCGTATGCATCCATCGAGGGTATCACCAGTCCGGACGGCCGGATCCTGGGCAAGATGGGACACTCCGAGCGCCGGGGCGAGGCGGTAGCCATCAATATTTACGGAGAGCAGGATATGAAGCTCTTTGAATCCGGCGTGGAATATTTCAGATAAGACCTGGAATGATCAATAGCGGGATTGCAGTGATTCAGATGCGAATGCGGGTTAAATTAGAGGGAACCCTGGCTTTTGAGCTGGGGTTCCTGTATATTTTAGCTGAACATGTTTATTGCAAGGCCATATCAGGACAAGGCGGAGACTACAAAATCCTTATTTGGGATACTTCTGGCAGATGCAGATATGGATATTGAAAAAAAGGAGAGGATTGGTGCAAAAAAATGAAAGTTCCAGGAATGACATTGTTACTTAAAAACAGATAATATTTCAGGAGGATATATGCGGAACAGGATTGGGAAATTAATGAACTTGTGTGTGCTTGCGGCGCTGGTCTTCACTGCCTGCGGGCCGTCGGCCAAAGCAACGACCATGCATCTGATAAAAACAAGCGGAGACGTGGGGGTGTCTGATCAGGCGGGGAACGCAGTGACGTTAATTGAAAATCTGGGTTTGTATTCTGGCTATCGGGTAAGCACAATGGATGAGAGCCATGCGTGGATTGACCTTGACCGCGTAAAGCTGGTGAAGATGGATGCCGAAAGTGAGGCGGATATTCATAAGAATGGCAGAGAGCTGGAACTTGTGGTGAATACCGGAAATCTTTATTTTAATATTATGGAACCGCTGGAGGAAAACGAGATTTTGAATATCCGCAGTTCCACAATGATGGTAGGAATTCGCGGCACATGCGGATGGGTAGAAGTGCCGGATAAAGAGAGGTTCCTGGTGTCTTTGTTGGAAGGAAGTGTGGAATGTGCTGCGTCTGATCCTGATACATATGGAACGGATACCTGGACGATAGACGAGGGACTAAAAGCGGAATTTGTATGCAGAAATGGTGAGATTGAAGCGAAGATAGAGCCACTGGAGGCCGATGATATTCCGACTTTTGTGAGAGAGGAAGGACTTCCGCCAGCGTACGAGGAATTGTTGGCCGAGGGACCTGATATGGATCTTCCAGATGGGGAAAACAGCGACGGAGAAGATGCGGATGATGAGGAGATGCCGGAAGTTACGCCGGGCGGCGGCATTGAAAATATGTTCGGATCTTATGCAAATGAAGAAGGGCGGGAATGCGGTTGACGCCGCTTGCCGCTGCGGATGACGACTATCGGCTGATTGCAGGATATTACAGGCAGACGGAGATTCTGATTGAAGAGACAAATGAGAGAATTCCGGTTTCAGGGGCGGAAAGTCCTTAGATGGCATTTGTCTGAAGAGAG
Organism: uncultured Lachnospiraceae bacterium; assembly: GCA_910583615.1. GTDB lineage: Bacteria > Bacillota > Clostridia > Lachnospirales > Lachnospiraceae > Hominiventricola. The sequence continues at coordinate 9,555 of CAJTXP010000063.1, forward strand.
AACGATCTGATATTTCATAATGCAAATAATGCAGATTTCTTTCATATGATGAGAATAATAAAGGCTGCAGACGAAACTGAATCTGCCATTGCAGGCGGCCCAGGAATATATCAAAATGTTTGGAAGGCAGACAGTGTAAGCGGCTGCCAGTACCGCAGTGTTTTGAAAAGCTGTTCTGTCTATGATGTTCCATCTATAAGTTCGATGGAAAAGAGCGCATTCATCGGTACAATCGTTCCGTCTGCAAAGAGGATCGTGCGGCGGTATTCGTCGATCTTTTTTACGATTCCGCGGATCGTCACATAGGCGCCGCCGTCCTTTTTCTCATCCGGCTGAAAATAAACGGCTTCCGCCTCCGGATTCCGGGCAAGTATGTTCCGAAGCTTCTGAAGCTGTTCATCCAGCCGTTCCTTTTGATCCTCGTCCAGTTCGATGAAAGCATCCGTCAGTCTGGCGGTCTCCTGGATGGCGGCGCCGTGGCCGGTGAGGGCCGCGAAGGGGGAGAACTGCGCAGCCCGGTTCAGAGGGGACATCTGTGGGTGCCTGGCTGATACATGGTGGGGCAGATGAATGATATCGTCGTATTTGCGGGTATCGTGTTCGTTCATGCTTTGTGTCCTCCGATCTGACGGTTTCGTTCCAGGGTCGTGGCGCCCTCCTGCAGGTTCATGCCTTTTAACATGGCATTTTTCCCGTATTTCTTCTTTACGGTCAGCATGGCTTCCTGAAGCCTGCGTTCTTTGGCCCGTCTGGCCTTTTCCGCCTCCTTTTCCCGTTCCAGCGCGGCATAATCGGTAAAAAGGTCCAGCTGTTCGCAGGGAACGGTGATGACGGCTTCCGATTCATCGATCAGATGATTGGCGCTGATGGTCACTCGGCGCAGGAACAGCCTGGGGTTGACGATGCGGTCGTACAGCGTAAGGACGGCGTCCGTAATCAGCTGCGTGGATGAGGTCTGGCAGTCCAGATTGGCGGTTCCGTGGGCGTGTTTTGGAACCTTTCGGCCGTAGCGGTCCTTGGTGACTTCCCCTTTGTAGCTTCTGCTGATGCCGGGATCTGTCAGATTGTCCCGGTCATAGCCGATGGTGAGGGTCAGCTGGTCGGTGACCAGGCGCTTGTCCACCAGCTCCAGAGCCAGCAGGTCCGCCATCTCCCGGACGATCAGCTTTCCCTTGTCAAAGTCGTAGGGATGCTGGAGCACCTGTCCGGAACAGATGCTGTTGTTTTCCGGCCGGTAAGCCTTGATCAGGTCGATGGTGGTGGGTTCCCAGCCCCAGGCATGGTCGATCAAAAGTTCTGCATTGACGCCGAAGAGCTGATACAGAAGCTCCTCATTGTGATAATCCTGTTCCCGGCCCAGAGAGCAGCGGGCGATATCCCCCATGGTAAAAAGCCCGACAGCCTCCAGCTTTTTCTGATAGCCCCGACCGACCCGCCAGAAGTCCGTAAGCGGCCGGTGATTCCACAGAAGCCGCCGGTATTTCATCTCATCCAGTTCCGCGATGCGCACGCCGTTCCCGTCAGGCTCCACATGCTTTGCCACAATGTCCATGGCCACCTTGCAAAGATACAGGTTGGTGCCGATGCCGGCTGTGGCCGTGATGCCGGTGGTATCCAGAACGTCCTGTATGATCTTTGCAGCCAGTTCCCTTGGAGTCATCCGGTACGTGTCCAGATAGTGGGTCACGTCCATGAATACCTCGTCGATGGAGTATACATGGATATCTTCCGGTGCGATGTATTTCAGATACGTGTTGTAGATTCGGGTGCTGTATTCGATGTAGAACGCCATCCGGGGCGGGGCGGCGATATAGGAAAGCTCAAGCTCCGGATGCGCGGCCAGCTCCGGTGCATGGCAGGAAGCGCCGGTAAATTGACGGCCCGGCGCGTGGGCCTTCCGCCTGGCATTTACCTCTTTTACCTTTTGCACCACTTCAAAGAGTCTGGCTCTGCCGGGGATGCCGTAGGCCTTCAGGGAAGGGGATACGGCGAGGCAGATGGTTTTTTCCGTCCTTCGGGTGTCCGCCACCACCAGATGCGTGGTGAGAGGATTCAGCTTCCGCTCGATGCACTCCACAGAAGCATAAAAGGATTTCAGATCGATGGCGATGTAGATATGCTGCGTCTCCGTCATGGGATCTCCTCCTTTCCGGCAAAATCCGGTTTTACAGCTTTTTGGCCTGACTGATGATGGAAGAAAGGGCTGTCTTTATTATAACAGAATATTCGTTCGATTGTTATATAATTTTTTGGAAATTTTCATATCAGAGAAAGGGAATGTATAGTAAAATAAAATCAGTACGGAGAAGGGAGCAAAAAAGACGATGAACGCTGCAGAACTGTTAAAACGATATTTTGGATACGATTCCTTCCGGAAGGGGCAGAAGGATGTGATCGACGCGATTCTGTCGGGGAGGGACGCGCTGGCGGTCATGCCCACGGGATCGGGGAAATCCATCTGTTATCAGGTGCCGGCGCTGCTGCTTCCAGGTATTACACTTGTAATCTCTCCGTTGATTTCCCTGATGCAGGATCAGGTGAAATCCTTGAACGAAGCCGGAATCCATGCGGCCTTCATCAATTCCTCCCTGACGGAAACCCAGATCGCGAAGGCGCTTGCCCTGGCGGCCCGGGGTACTTACAAGATCATCTATGTGGCTCCGGAGCGGCTGGAAAGCGCGGGTTTTCTGGAGTTTGCGCTTCACGCAAACATCTCCATGGTCACGGTGGATGAGGCGCACTGCATCTCCCAGTGGGGACAGGATTTCCGGCCCGGTTATCTGAAGATCGTCGATTTTATCCAGCGCCTGCCGGTCCGGCCGGTGGTGAGCGCATTTACGGCGACGGCCACGGAGGAAGTGAAAAGGGACATCGAAGTTGTCCTAAGGCTGGATGATCCGAAGGCGGTGGTGACGGGATTTGACCGGGAAAATCTGTATTACCGCGTGGAGTATGCGTCCGGAAAACAAAAAGATAAATTTGTCATGGACTATATTTCCGGGCATCCCGGAGAAAGCGGGATCGTGTACTGCGCCACGAGAAAGAACGTGGACGAACTGTGCGAAAAGCTGCGGGCCCAGGGTATCCCGGTGGCCGGCTATCACGCCGGCATGGACAACCGGACCCGGAAGGACAGCCAGGATGATTTCATCTATGACCGGGTGCAGGTGATCGTGGCGACCAATGCGTTCGGCATGGGGATCGACAAGTCCAATGTGAGGTATGTGATCCATTACAATATGCCCCAGAGTATGGAAAATTATTATCAGGAGGCGGGGCGCGCGGGACGGGACGGCGGAGACGCCCAGTGCATCCTTCTGTTTGCGGTTCAGGATATTATCATCAACCGCTTCCTTCTGGAGCAGAAGATTTTTGAGGGGATGGACGAGGAGGAAATCTACAGGATGCGGCAGAGAGACGCCCGCAGGCTCCGGACCATGGAGGAATACTGCAGGATTACGTCCTGCCTCAGAAATTATATCCTTTCGTATTTTGGGGAAAAAGCGGACAGCCCATGCGAGAACTGCGGAAACTGTCATCAGGAGTATGAGACGGTCGATCTGACGGCGGACGCCAGATGGGTCGTCAACTGCGTCGCGGAGACGAAAGGGCGATATGGAAGAAAGACGGTGATCGGAGCGCTCCGCGGGTCAAAGAGCGCCCGGCTGCTGGAGATCGGGGCGGATGCGTACCGGTCTTACGGCGTGCTGGAACACAGAAGCGAAAAAGAACTGCGCCTGCTGATCGAACAGATGCTGTCGGAAGGCTATCTATATGAGACGGAAGGAGATTACAAAGTCGTCCGGATGGGAGACATCAGCGGGCTGCGGGACGAGAACACCCACGTATGCATCAAGAAAGTGAAGGACAGAGAGGCGGCTCAAAAGAAAAAGGAGAAAAAGAGCGGCGTCGGGGCTTCCCTTACCGACGAGGGCGGGCAGCTGTTTGAGAGGCTCCGGCAGCTGCGGTTTGAGATCGCGTCAGAGGAGCATGTGCCGCCGTATATCATCTTCGCTGACCGGACGCTGACGGACCTGTGCGTCAGGCTGCCCAGGGATCAGCAGGAGCTGCTTGAGGTATCCGGCATCGGAGAGCGTAAGGCTCAGAAATACGGCCGGAGATTTCTGGATGAGATCGCAGAGTTTCTCACGGAACATCCGGGGACGATACTCAGTGTGGTGACGGTAGGGACCGGCGCGGAGCGTTCTCCAAAAAGGAAACGGAAGGAAGCCTTTTATCTGAACCCGGAAGACGCAGAAAAATTCCCGTACAGGGAATCGTGTTATATCAGCGAGATGAAAGACCGCCTGAACGAGATCTGCAGCGCAGATTTTGTTAAAAAAGTAACAATATCGGTGATCTGGGATTATCTGGTGGAAACCGGGCTGACGATGGAAGAGCAGCGGGAAGGGCGTTTCTACAAGGTTCCCACGGAAAAGGGACGACAGATGGGGATCCGTATGGTGGACAAGGTCAGTCAACGCGGAACGGAATATCAGCTTCCGATGTATTCGGAACAGGTCCAGAGGCTGGTGGTGGAACATTTTGTCCGGCCGGGAACGAAAAGCGGCCTGTGAACGGGTTCTGAAAATGAATTCGTAGAAAACGGGAACATATCAGAAATATGGTATTTATTTCCCGTTTTCTACCTGCACCCGGCAGCTTTTTTTATGGCAGGCAATTCCGTAGTTCAGGATAGTGGTCATGCCGTCCTGCAAAAGTCGGTCCACATAGTTTTTTTCTTTGATCTGGGCCAGCGCTTTCCGGCATCCGTTTTCCAGACTGCCGTCTTCCGCATATTTGACTTCGATCACAATGCCGATTTCCTCCTCTGGAATTTCCATGAGAATATCGCTGAATCCTTCTCCGGATTCGGCATTGGAATCCATGTCCCAGTCTTCCCGGTGGCTTAAGAGCCCCAACAGGATTCCGTGATAAAAATGTTCCTTTTTATCTTTTCGAACGCCGGTGTCCCGGATGCTGATCGTCTGCTTTAACCAGGAGTTGAACTGATGTTCGATGACGGCGACATCTCCTTCTCTGAAGGCGTTGCAGAAGGCGTCCAGCTTTGGCGTGTCTTTTCTTGCTTCTTCCTGAAACCATGTAAAAATCTGCTCCTCAAAGATCCGACGGATTTCCTGATTGGGGATGGACAGAAGCCTGCAACCGTTTTCGGCTTCTCCGCGGCTGGTCAGATAGCCGGTGGTGAAAAGGACGCTCCACAGATTGTCAAGACTGTCATACAGTTCCCGGTAAGTCAGATCCTCGTTGATTTTTCTGGCGACACATTCGCCGTTTACCAGCCGTTCCAGCTCCCGTCTGGTTTTCATGGTCATTTTCTGCAGAAAGGCGCGCAGGACCGCGTTGCCGCTGCTGTTGATCCAGAAGGCTTTCGGTTTTGCGTCCGGTTCAAATTGGAGCAGGTCCACGTAGTTAATCACATCCCAGGGACAGTATACGTCCGATTTTCCAAAGCAGTAGCCGTCATACCATTCTTTGATCAGTCCGTACCGCTCCTCCAGTCCGTAATAACTCAGCATGTTTTTTACTTCCTGATCTGAAAATCCAAAATATTCATCAAAACGGGTATTCGTAATGGAAAAGGCTTTCAAATTGTTTAACCCGGTAAAAATGCTTTCCTTTGCGATTCTGAGGCATCCGGTCAGCACGGCGAACTGGATGCTGTTGTTGGTTTTCAGAGCCCGTCCGAGCAGGTTCCGGATCAGGTCAACCATCTCGTCGTAATAGTCGGAATGCTGCGCCTTATCCAGCGGGACGTCATATTCATCAATAAGAAGGATTGCTTTCTGTCCGTAATGTGCGAAGAGAAGCCGGGACAAAAGCAGGAGGCTTCCTCTCAGAGACTCTTCGGACATGGCGAATTCCTGCCGGCCGCTTCGGTCAATGGTAATCAGATTCCGGTAGCGTGTCTTCTCTTCTTCAGAAAGCCGGTCGCTGTCCAGAAGAAAGCGGAACCGCAGCGCTTCATTCCCGATGACGGTACCAAGGGCCGCCCGGGCATTTTCGAAGCAGCGGGCATCCACATCTTTTAACGTGATGGAAATGACCGGAAATTTTCCCATATATTTTTCGCAGAGTTCTGTTTCCTGCGCGATGGCGAGGCCGTCAAAAAGCGCCGGATCGCAGCCATAGGAAAAGAAATACCGGAGCATATCCATAGTCAGGGATTTTCCGAATCTTCTGGGGCGGGTGAAAAGGTTGACTTTTCCGTGGTTGTATAACAGTTCCCGAATGAATCCGGTTTTATCCACATAGTAGAAATCTTCTGTTCGGATTTCCTCAAAATCTTCGATACCGACAGGCAGTTTTTTGGCAGCTTTCAAGTCTCACTCCTCCTTACGCAGGTCCTGTAATTGATTTTATTATATATGGAAACGATTCTTTCATCAAGTTCTTTCACAGCAGGGCTGTTTTCTAAAAAGTAGATTCTTTGAAAAATAAGGTAAATTTGATGGAGATGCATTAAAAACGAAAAAGAGTGTTGAAAGACAGATAAAAACGTCATAATTCTTTTGAATTATGGCGTTTTTATATACATCTGTCAAAATCGGTAAAAGTCATATCAAAATCCGGAATAGAATATATGCTGTAAATCTGCAATAATATCTATATCAAAGCGGTGCACGGCAAAAAATATGAAGGAGAAGTGATATGGAATTATTTACAAATGCCATGAATGGCCTGAATTTGGTTGTATGGTGTATGGGACTGGTGGTCCTGTGTCTGGGAGCCGGACTGTGGTTTTCGGTTCGGATGCGTTTTCCGCAGGTCCGTATGTTTAAAGAGATGGTTCATCTGCTGGTGCATGGGGAAAAATCTGATACGGGAATCACGACGTTTCAGGCGTTTGCAGCCACTGTGGGTTCCCGGGTAGGCATGGGAAATATTGCCGGAGTGGCGACAGCCATCTTTTTTGGCGGTCCCGGGGCGGTGTTCTGGATGTGGATTATCGCATTTATCGGTGCGAATATGATTCTGGTTGGCGCCATCTTCTGCATCGTATTTGGAATCGTAATCTGCGGAGGAATCAAACGGATTGCCAGCATTGCGGAATATATGGCTCCGGTCATGTGCGTGGTCTATGTCATCATGGCCGTATCCATCATTGCGATGAAGATCGGGCAGGTTCCGGGCGTATTGAAAATGATCGTGACTTCCGCATTTGGCATTCATCCGCTGTTTGGAGGCGTTCTCGGTTCAGCCATTTCCTGGGGCGTCAAACGTGGAATCTATTCCAACGAAGCAGGACAGGGATCCGGCGCTATCGTATCTGCAGCGGCGGAATGTTCCCATCCGGCAAAGCAGGGACTGGTGCAGGCATTTTCCGTCTACATCGATACGCTGATTGTCTGTACCTCTTCCGCGCTATCTGGACCATGGGTGATACGGGAGCCGGTATGATGGCATGGCTGAATATCGTGGCAATCCTGCTGTTGTCAAAAAAGGGCGTTGCTTTGTTGAAAGACTATGAGGAGCAGAAAAAAGCCGGACAGGATCCGGTCTTTGATCCGGCGAAATTTGATATTGAAGATACGACCGGGGTCTGGGAAAAATATCGGAAGCGATAATGAGAATTTAGAATATAACTACATAAAAAAGGAGAGCAGATATGTTAAGAGTAACAAGAAAGACGGATCCGGTTCTGGCCGGGCTGGTAGATGAGGAGTTAAAGCGGCAGGAGCATAATATTGAGATGATCGCTTCAGAAAGTACGGCGCCGCTGGCGGTGATGGAGCTGACGGGGAGCGTATTCACCAACAAGACGCTGGAGGGCTATCCGGGCAGGAGGTTCCAGGCGGGTTCCCACATTGCGGATCAGGTGGAGGAGATGGCGTGTGAGCGGGCGAAAAAGCTGTTCGGAGCAGACCATGCCAACGTACAGTCGTACTCCGGTTCTACGGCCAACTACAGTGTGTTCGCTTCGGTGTTGAACCCGGGAGATAAGGTGCTGAGCATGCGGCTGGATCAGGGCGGTCATTTGACTCACGGATCACCGGCCAACTGGGTAAGCAAAATCTATCAGTTTGAGTTTTATGCCATGGATCCGGAGACGGAGCTGATTGATTACGATGCACTGGATAAAAAAGCGAAAGAATATCAACCGAAGCTGATCATTGCCGGAGCCAGCTCTTATTCCCGTTTGATCGATTATGAACGGATTGCAAAAACCGCAAAGGAAGTGGGCGCTTATTTTATGGTAGATATGGCGCACATTGCAGGACTGGTGGCGGCAAAGGTGATTCCAAGCCCGATTCCCTATGCAGATTTTGTGACTTCCTCAACTACGAAGACCTTCTGCAGTGCCAGAAGCGGTATGGTATTCTGCAAGGCGGAACATGCAAAGCTTCTGGACAAAGGAACTTTTCCAGGAGCGCTGGGGTCCATTCAGCTGCATACAATGGCGGCAAAGGCGTGGTCCTTCCAGTATGCGGCTACGGAGGAATTCCGTGAGATTATGGAGCAGGTGGTAAAAAATGCAAAATGTCTGGCGGAGGAGCTGACAAAGTACGGTTTCCGTATTGTAAGCGGCGGGACGGATAACCATCTTCTGGTGGCAGATTTAAGGGCGAAAAAGATAACCGGAAAGGCGTTCCAGAATGCGCTGGATGCAGTCGGAATCACAGTCAATAAAAATATGATTCCGTTCGATCCGGAGAAACCCGGTGTGACCAGCGGAGTCCGGATCGGACTGACGGCCGTATCACAGAGAGGCTTGAAAGAGCCGGAGATCCGGGAAATCGCGGCGATTATGAATCAGGTGGCGGAGGCTCCGGAAGACGAAGCGAATCTGGCGGCCTGTAAAGAGAAAGCGGAGGCTCTGATTGCGCGGTTTCCGCTGTATCCGGCAGGGGCTTTTGAGGAAAAGTAAGCTTCGAAAAGGGTCGGCGGCCAGAAGAGTTCAGCCAAATACTTCTGTGGATGAATTGACAAAAAGGCATCGGTTTTTTACAGTTATACTAAACACCGATTAGATTTGCAGTTTATACTTTAGTTTTCATACAAAAA
>CAJTXP010000064.1 GCA_910583615.1 uncultured Lachnospiraceae bacterium
AATGTCCAAAAAAACGGACTTATAAGGACGACCAACCCATTTTTTGACTAACACCTTCCAATATTTTGTGCATCTATGGCAATGAATTTTACTGGACCAAAATGAATATCTGTTGTTTCATCGTTTACCGTATGGCGGAGTTCTTTCAGACAGTTTTCGCTGACAAGGGAATTTTTACTGACATAAAAAACAACCAGTTGGCAGTCAATATCAGAGATGGCATTGAGAGCGTCATCTTTCCACGAATTTTTAGTTATATCCAAATTTTTCTGATCCAGCCATATATTATAACCATATTCCTGAAGCGTGAGTACATCCTGCCAGACCAATTCTCTGTCTCTATCGCTGTAACTGATAAAAATATATGGTTTTTCCGTATTGCAGGGGGTTATTTTATCAAGTATTTCTGCTGTGGTCATTCTGATATCTCCTAATCTGTATTAACAGCATTAAATTCCTGTATTCATAGAGCGTTGGTTTATGAGCCATTTCATATGCATTTGTAGCAGTTTCAAACACAAAATAAATTTTATGAATAGAATACGAGTCGGTTTTTACCAAACATATTTTACCATAAACAGAACAGTATGGCTATCTTTTTATTGACAGGCGCATTCGTTCAAGAATAAAATGGTACAAACAAATGGAACGCTTGAGAATGCAAAAGAATACTTTTATTTCAGAAATTGAGGGATCGATATGGAAGAAAACAGCTTGAAAAGTATGGACTGCGCAAAATATTTCATGGAACAGGTTGTGGAGCGGTTGAGAAGAATTATATTGGATTATGATGTTTTTTCGTCTGTTGCGGAAAAACTGGACTGGCTGGATGTAGAGGAACAACATGAGGAGTGGCGTCATACCTATCCGTTTGGCATGCAGATTGAGGTTTATCGATTTCCTCAGGATTATCTGGTACTGCACCATGTGGAGGACGCATATGTGCGGACGGTTTTGTCTGACATGGCGCATTATGAAGAATGGGAGCCGGGATTCTGGGAGATATCTCAGGAGGAGAGAAGACACTGTTTAAAAGGGACTGGTATGCGGGAGATGTGCAAAGAGTATACTGCATTCAAAGAAACGAGGCTGATACAAAGAGACTGGACGTATCTTGCAAAGGAAATTCAATATTTTGCAAACGTAAGCAAAGTTTCGGTTTCTGTTCAAAAACCATTTCTGGATTTGACTGAGAATGCAAAGGTGATTGAACTTGGAGGCTGGTACAATGGCGATGCAGAATATCTGGCAATCAAACGTAACGTGCTGCTGGTTGTTTCCTGCGGCTGCTGGGATTGAAAACAGCAGGGAAGCTGTAAAGGCAGAATCGATATGGAGAAGGACCTGAATGAATGGAAAACAAAAGAACAGTGATGAAAGATGAGGTGTGGAGCGAACTAGATCTGGACCCGGCGTTTGCAGAGCGGGACCGGTGCAGGAAAGCGGGAATTCCGGTAACAATTGCGGAGACAGAGCGGCTTTTGATCCGGGAAACCGTCATGGAAGATGTGCCGGCGCTCTATGAGATGAGGCGGAAGCCGGGGATGGGAGCGTATATGGAGCCCATGCAGCCGACGCTTGAGGAAGAGATGGAATTTATGAAGGCATACATTCGACATATGTATGCTTTCTATGATTTTGGCCTGTGGACGGTGCTGGAGCGGGAAAGCGGCGTGATTGTGGGCCGGGCAGGCCTGTTTCTGTCAAAGCTTCTGGAGGAAGGCGTGGAGCTGGGCTATATGATCGCGCCGGACCGGCAGAGGAGAGGCTATGCTCTGGAATGCGGACGGGCGATTCTTGACTACGCCGCAGAGGTGCTGGATCTTGCGGAAGTCCATGTGCTGGCGGACAGAAGGAACCGGGCTTCGGTTCGGACAGCCGGAGGGCTTGGATTTGCGGAGTACGAAATCATACAAAAGGATGGTGCGGAATATCTGCACATGGTGTGGAAATCCGAAGGGCTTCAGGAAGTGCTTTGAAATTCGGAACATATGGTATATAATATGAGAAATAACAAAAAGATATGAAGTATGAAAATATCATGGTGTATGTGGGAAGGAGGGCAGGCTGTGAAACGGGAAGAATATATTTCTGACGAGATGGTTGTAAAGCGTGTAAATGAAGCTGTAAGAATTGAACTGGAAAAAAAACGGGCTATGGATGTTCCGATTATCATTTACGATGGAGAGACACAGACCATATATCAGGAGAACAGTGATGGGTCAAGGGTAGAAGTAGGAAAAAGGATGAGGAAGGGGCGTTATAGTGAGCGTGCGGCAAAAAAAGCCTGAAGTAGTTGTCTTTGCCGGTCCGAACGGCTCTGGAAAAAGTACCTTTACGGAATTACTAAAGCCGCCAATGGATTATATCAACGCTGACGAGATTAAAAAGTATTTGAAATGTTCTGATTTGGAAGCGGCACAGTTGGCAGAGAAACAGAGGGAAGACCATATAAAACAGATAAGTGAGTTTTGCTTTGAAACTGTGCTGTCAACAGAACGAAATATAAAGCTGTTGAAAAAGGCGAAAGACAAAGGGTATTTTATTCGCTGTTATTATATTCTTACAGCAGATCCGATGATTAATGTCTGGCGTGTGAGATCAAGAGTGGAATCCGGCGGTCATGATGTGCCGGAAGAGAAAATTATTGTTCGATATGACAGAGCTTTGGCACTGGTAAAAGATTTAGTAGAGATTTGCGATATATGTCATATTTATGATAATTCTGGAAATAAACCATTCCGAATATTCAAGAAACGAAAAGAACAGTTTTTTTATGATGAATGTAAAGAATGGTATTATGACGATATTCAGGTATTGACCGCAGTTTATGATATGGAGAAGAAGAATCTGAACAACGTGGAAAGAGAAAAAAACGATAAAGAAAAGATGAATTTGTAGAAGCATATATTGTTTTCATATATTGTGAGGTTTTATTATGCCGGCATATTTTTCATTAACATTTGAATTGAATAAAAGCCGGGATGCGGTCGGCGCTTTTTGCGAAACCCTGATCCATTGCGGACCTGTATTTAAGAGTGGATACTGGGGATTCGAAAACGATTCTTTTGCTGATATTATCACATGGAATCAAAAGAAACTGGATGAGGATTTTGAATTGGGATACACAGAGCATCATTCGCATGACTATAAGCAGATGCTGTTTGATTACGCTGATTTTTCGGAAGTCAGGTTATTCATTATGAATCAAAGAAGAAAGCCTGTATTTTCTTTTGCGTTGATTGTTCCGGAATATGATTTGCGGATTTACGAGGGAAAAAACAGAGCAGCCTGTTCGATGCAGAGAAAGCTCGAAAGAATGAAGCTTCTGAAATCCGCTGCCAAAAAGATGTGGGTGGGCATGGATCTGCTGGCGATCCAGACAGGATGGGAGCTTTCCGATGTTCCTCCATCGGCAGGGGAAATAGCAGGAGGCACGAAACCGCAGGCCGAGCCGTTTTGTATTGTTCCTTCCTCTTGCTTTTCCTTGGAAAAAGACGTTCCTTTTGCTTATGAATATATAGAACGAAATGGGGTATTCATCGAAGATGGAACAGAATGGAATTACAGATGAAACGGTAAATTCAATCCGACACATGCAGTCAGCGTTTTCCACGGAGTTTTTGTCTTGAAACCGGGCAGTGCAAAATTTTTCTGCGGCGTATTCACTGCATTGTGGTTCTCGTTATTGCTTTTATTAACTCAAAATGGTGCAGTTGAAATTCCTGTCGGATTGTGTTACTATCTGTTTGGGACTGCCAGGATGGTAGGCGGTTAGCCCTCTCCGGAGGGACTTATCGCAGTGCTGAGTTTCGGCTTGACCTGCTTTGGGATCGAATACACCTTTGGTAAAGATAGTAACAAGACACAAAAATAGCCGCCCTGGTCTGGAAAACTAAGCAGCTATTTTAACGTTTATATACTGGGCTTGACCGTCTATTGGTAGTTCCTGTGGGACGTCTGTTGGAGCAGACGTCCTTCTATATCTAAAGAATATCATAAGCAGTTCAAAAGTTCAAGAATTTTCTTCTGCCGCTTCATACAACCCATCCGGTTCTTTTCGTAAAATTTCTTTGCTGAGTGTTATGTACGGTATCTGGAGATCCTTGCGGAAGTCGGATTTTCTGCCTGATTCTTCGGAAAACATACAGGAATTTCTTGATATTTTGCAGGAACATGGTATAATTCTACGTAGTTTTCAGAAGCTGCCCACCGGGCACGGACAAGAGGAGAACAGTCTATGATACGGACAGAAGAACTGACGTTCGATTACGAGCGGCTGGACGAAGAAGGAAATATAGAATCGAAAAAGCGGGCGGTGGACCATGTAAATCTGCATATCCGCCCGGGAAAATTCATTGCGATTCTTGGACATAACGGTTCCGGCAAGTCTACGCTTGCCAAGCACATCAATGCGATCCTGACGCCTACGGAGGGAACGCTCTGGGTGGACGGCATGGACACGAAGGATGACGGGAAGCTGTGGAGCATCCGGCAGGATGCAGGCATGGTGTTTCAGAACCCGGATAACCAGATCATCGGTACGGTGGTAGAAGAAGATGTGGGATTCGGCCCGGAGAATCTGGGCGTGCCCACGGATGAGATCTGGACACGGGTGGAGGAAAGCCTCAGTGCGGTAGGCATGCTGAAATACCGCCATCATTCGCCCAACAAGCTGTCCGGCGGACAGAAGCAGCGGGTGGCCATTGCGGGCGTCATGGCCATGCATCCCAGATGCATTGTGCTGGACGAGCCCACGGCCATGCTGGACCCCAACGGACGCAAAAGCGTGATCCGGACGGCACAGAAGCTGAACCGGGAGGAAGGGATCACGATCATCCTCATTACCCATTATATGGAAGAAGTAGTGGAGGCGGACCATATTTTTGTCATGGACAGCGGAAAAGTGGTCATGGAAGGAAGCCCGCGGGAAGTGTTTTCCCAGGTGGAGGAACTGAAGCGGCTCAGACTGGATGTGCCGCAGGCGACACTGCTGGCTTTCGAACTTCGGAAAAGAGGAATTGTACTCCCGAACGGAATCCTGAATAACGAGGAGCTGGTGGATGAATTATGTCAATTAAAATCAAGGATGTAAATTATATCTATGCGGAAGGTACGGCGTATGAGATCCATGCGCTGAAGGATGTCAACCTGGAAATTCCGGACGGACAGTTTGTGGGCCTGATCGGGCATACGGGTTCCGGGAAGTCCACGCTGGTCCAGCATCTGAACGGGCTGATCCGGGCTACGGGCGGAAGGATCTACTATGACGACAGGGATATCTACGGAGAAAACTTCTCCATGAAGGAACTGCGGAGCCAGGTGGGGCTTGTCTTCCAGTATCCGGAACATCAGCTGTTTGAGGTCGACGTGCTTACGGATGTGTGTTTTGGTCCGAAGAATCTGGGTTATACAAGGGAGGAAGCGGAACAGAAGGCAAGAGAGGCCCTTCGGATGGTGGGTCTTGGAGAAGAATACGAAAAACGCTCTCCTTTTGAACTGTCCGGCGGCCAGAAGCGCCGGGTAGCCATCGCCGGAGTGCTGGCCATGGAACCGAGGGTGCTGATCCTGGATGAGCCGACGGCCGGTCTGGACCCCAGGGGAAGGGATGAGATTCTGGATCAGATTGAGCTGCTTCAGAAAGAACGGGGAATCACGGTCGTCCTGGTGTCCCACAGTATGGAAGACGTGGCCCGCTATGTGGACCGTATCATCGTCATGAACCATGGGGAGGTACGTTTTGACGGGACGCCCCGGGAAGTATTCCGCCATTACAGGGAGCTGGAGGAGATCGGGCTGGCGGCTCCCCAGATGACCTACCTGATGCAGGGCTTAAAGGAAAAGGGCGCCGATGTGGATACGGATGCGACGACCATAGAAGAAGCGGCTGATGCCATCGTGCACTGGCTGAAGAACGGACAGGAGTGATTCCATGATTCGAGATATTACACTGGGACAGTATTATCCCGCCAGATCCGTGATCCATCAGCTGGATCCGAGAGTGAAGCTGGTGACGACCATGATCTTCATCGTTTCATTATTTTTGGCAAAAGGCGTTACAGGGTACGCCATTGCGACGGTATTCCTCATTACGGTGATCCGGATGTCCAAAGTTCCTTTTCGGTTTATGACAAAAGGATTGAAAGCGATCCTGATGATCCTGATGCTCACCGTTGTATTCAATCTGTTTCTCATAGACGGAGATTATGAACTGTGGAGGTTCGGGTTTCTGCGGATCACGGACAAAGGCCTGAAAACGGCGGTTTTCATGGCGGTACGTCTGGTCTATCTGATCCTGGGTTCCTCGATCATGACGCTGACAACCACGCCCAATGACCTGACGGACGGTCTGGAACGGCTGCTGGGCCCTTTTAAAAAGATCCATGTGCCGGTCCACGAGATTGCCATGATGATGTCTATTGCGCTCCGGTTTATCCCGATTCTTCTGGAGGAGACGGATAAGATTATGAAAGCGCAGATCGCCCGCGGAGCGGATTTTGAGACGGGAAACCTGATCCAGAAGGCGAAAGCCATGGTGCCGCTTCTGGTGCCGCTGTTCATCTCGGCCTTCCGGCGGGCCAATGACCTTGCCATGGCCATGGAAGCCCGCTGCTATCACGGAGGGGACGGACGCACGAAGATGAAGCCGCTGCACTATGAACGCAGGGACCGGATCGCCTATGCGGTGGTGTGGAGTTATCTGCTTCTGATGGTCGGCGCCGGCTGGGCCGCATCTTTTTATGGGATCATGCTGCTGTAGGAGGGACCGGTTGTGAGACGTATAAAACTGGTGGTGGCTTATGACGGTACGAACTACCGGGGATGGCAGATCCAGAAGAACGGGGAGACCATCGAATCCATGCTGAACCGGGCGCTTCAGGAGCTGACCGGGGAGGAGATCCATGTGATGGGAGCCAGCCGGACGGATTCCGGCGTCCATGCCATGGGAAATGTGGCCGTCTTTGATACGGAAGCGAGGATGGCGGGAGACAAATTTGTCTATGCGCTGAATCAGCGGCTTCCGGAGGATATCCGGGTGCAGCATTCCTGCGAAGTGCCGCCGGATTTCCATCCCCGTTATCAGGAAACCGTGAAGACCTATGAATACCGGATACTGAACCGGAGGTTTCCGCTTCCGGCGTACCGGCTGAACACGTATTTTACCTACTATACGCTGGATGTGGAGCGTATGTGCCGGGCGGCGGCGTATCTGACAGGCGAACATGATTTTCAAAGCTTCTGTGCGGCGGGAGCACAGGTGAAATCGACGGTCCGCACGGTTTATGATCTGCAGGTGCTGAAATCCGGCGATCTCATTACGATACGGATCACAGGAAACGGTTTCCTATACAATATGGTGCGGATTATTGCCGGAACGCTTATGAAGGTGGGCAGCGGGGAATGGGAGCCGGAAGCGGTGGAAGCGATTCTGGCCGCCCGGGACCGGAGAGCGGCAGGGCCGACTGCTCCGGCGAAAGGGCTGACGCTGATGGAAATCGTGTTCAAAAATGAGAACGGATTTTTCTGCTGAGCTGAAAGGTTTCTTCCAGCGAAGAGCATGTCTGGCAGAACAGATGATATATTTCCTCAAAGGCAGGGTCTTTGGAGGGAATATAGCGGTGTTGGATGGAGACACAGGCTGAGACAGCTTCCTCAAATGAGCCAAAGAATCCTTCGCTGACAGCTGACAGGATGGCTGCACCCAGACACGGAGCTTCCTCATCCGCAGGAATTTCTACGGTGTATCCGGAAATATCCGCTTTCAGCTGAGCCCATATGGGAGACCTGGCGCCTCCGCCTGTGGAGATGATTTTTTCAACCCGGATTCCTGACTGTTTCAGGCATTCCAGATTTTTCCGAAGCATACATGCAACGCCCTGCATGACGGCAAGCGCCATATCATACCGGTCATGGTATGATCGGAGTCCCAGAAATACTCCGGAAGCATTTTCGTTATAGTCCGGCGCATTTACACCTGTAAGATACGGCAGAAAGATCAGCGGCGTTCGTCCGCTTCTGCTGTTCAAAGTCTCATTGAGTTTCTGATAGGACACATCCCAAAGGAATTGATTCTTAAACCATTCCATACTGAAACCGCCGCTTTCACATACAGGAAGCAGCACATAGGAATCTGGAAAAGGACCGCAGTAATTGGGCAGTTTTTCACTGCCGAAGACCGGAGCGTCTGTAAAAGCCGCAAGGGACAGCACGGTTCCGGCTGATTCACTGACCTGGCCTTCCCGGATATTTCCGGCGCCGATCATGCCTGCAAAATGATCCAGGGTACCGGTATTGATCCTGGTGTCTGTATCAAGCCCGGTCCCTTCGCAGGCATGTTTTTTCAGAAGCCGTCCGGCGATGCTTCCGGACGGCATCAGTTCGGGCAGCTGTTCCGTCCGGATTCCGCAGTAATCCAGGATATCCGTCCAGTAGCAACGGTCCTTCATATTAAAATAATGTGAAAAACAGTAGATGGAATGTTCTCCAACCATATTGCCGCACAGGCGGAATATGATATAGTCTTTCAAGAGCAGATAATATGCTGTTTTCTGAAAGAGATCGGGGCGGTTGTTTTTCATCCATAAAATCTTTGTAATCGGCCATGTGGGGATCAGTTCCGGCTGTCCGGTCGTATGGTAGCATCAGGTCTGTGAAAAGACAGCGGACAGCTGGGAGCATTCTTCCAGGGAACGCATGTCCATCCATGAAATGCCCGGACAGACAGGCCTGTGGTTTTGATCGAGCAGGATCAGGGACTCTGCCTGGCCGGTCAGTACGATCTGCGCGGTCTTTTTTCCGTTTTTCTGCCAGCCGCAGGCGGCAGCCTGCTGAATCATGGATAAAACCAGAGAAAAATACTGTTCTGCATCAAATTCTACAAAATCCTCATTCTTTTGATAGGCTACCGGTTCGGCTGCCAGATGGAGCATCTGAAGCGACTGATCGTATACGGCGGTTTTAATATTGGTAGTTCCAAGATCGACAGATATGATATTCATTTTCGTTTTCCTCGTATGATTGTATTTGGTATGCTGTTAATTTCTCAGTGTCCGGACAGACCTTCGCGCAACCAGATTCGGAACCAGTGTAAAGACGCGGATTTCTCTGCGCTTCTCGAGCAGCACGGAATTCAGGATGGACATGCAGCTTTCCGCCATCTTTTCCTTCGGGAGATGGATGGTGGTCAGCGGCGGGTTGGAAAAAGCGGATACAGGGTTGTTGTCAAAACCGATGACGCTGATATCCTCTGGAATCCGCAGTCCGTTCTGCACGGCGGACTGATACACGCCATAGGCCAGTGTATCATTAAAAGTCAGTACGCCCGTAAAAGGAAGCCGGTATGTTTTCTCTTCTTCGTTCCACAGCTTCTGCATGATTCGGAATCCATTCTGTATGGAAGAATATGTGGTAATGATGCGTTCTTCATGAAAAGGAACCTGATATTCCTGATATGCTTTCCTGATTCCGAGAACGAACTGGGCGCTGATGGGAAAAGACAGCGGTTCAGTGAGAATCAGACAGTTGCGATGGCCATTGGAAAGCATTTCACAGGCGGAAAGATAACCTCCCTGAAAATAATCCACATGAATATGATGGCACGGAACGGTCTCATAACGCGCTCCCTGGAGGATCAGGCGGTGTTCCATGCCCTCAAGCAGCTTTAAATTTTCCATGCTGTTGGAAGCGGGTTCGAGAATAATAAAATCCGGCTGCCTGGAAAGAACCGTCAAAATGTTGGCGTGTTCTGTCTTCTCACTGAACTGAGAGTCGAAGATCATGGTTGTATAGCCGTAATTGGCCATTTGAATGGAAATACTGCGAAAAATATAAGTCAGTGAAGGGTTTTCAATATCATTGAAGATGACGGCAATGGTTTTGGTGGAATTACCGCGGAGCCCTTTGGCGAGAGAATTTGGCGTGTATCCCATTTCCCGTGCCTTGTCAGCCACCATCATTCGGGTTTCCTCCCGAATCGCCGGATTGCCGTTGAGCGCTTTGGATACGGTGGAAAATGAGATCCCCAGTTCCTTTGCTATGGATTTAATGGTAACGGGTTTGTTTTCTGCATTCATAATAAGCACCTTCTGTCCTGGTTAAATTCTGTACAGTATTATGGTACATCATTTTTACAACGTTGTCAATTGCTTCTTTTGCGCGCGCAGAGGTGGTATAGAATGGATACTATGGTTATAATGCTCAAAAATAGTTTTGCAATTTTAATTTTATAATCACTATTGACAAACTCTGAAAAATGATATATGATAATTACAACGTTTGAAAGTAAAAATTCAGACAATAGAATCGATTCTTTTTTTGCAAAATATTTACAACGTTGTAATTGAAGAGAAAGGAGACGGATTTTTGAAACTTTCATGTACAAACACGATGGTTCCGGGAAAAAGTCTGACGGAACAGGCTGAGAATCTGAAAAATTGGGGATATGAAGGAATCGCGGTTTTCATGGAGTATCGTTCATGCAACAAAGAAAAGCAGGAAGAGCTTCTGAAGCTTGAGGAACGTACCGGCATCATTCCCTGCGAATTCGCTTTTTCAGACGATCTCTATGGGCATCTGATGGATCCGGACCCGGATCTGCGCAGGGCATGCAGGGATATGTACAGGGAAGCAGCCGCGGTCAGCGGAGCGCTTGGTGCAGTGACTGAGCTGGAATATGAGTACGGTCCCCAGAATCCGCTGCCGCTGTTTCATCCCTATGCCAGAATGGAACCGCAGCAGGAAGAGGAGTTTCTTCAGATGTACAGAGAACTTTTAGAACCGCTGGCAGGTACAGAAGGAAAGATGCTTCTGGAGGGAATCAACCGGTACGAGAGCCCGTTTCTGAACACACTGGAGGACTGCAGGGCAGTGACAGACCGTCTGAATGATCCCCGGGCGGGCGTGCTCGCTGATTTCTTTCACATGTCGATCGAAGAAAAAAATATGGCGGAAAGCATCCGTAAAGCAGGACCTGCCATCCGCCATGTGCATCTGGGGGACAGCAACCGTCTGCTTCCCGGATATGGTTCTACCGACTGGGACGCCTGTCTGCGGGCTTTGAAGGAAATCAAATATGAAGGCTTCCTGAATCTGGAGTGCTGCGTATGCCAGGATCCGGCGGTTGCACTTCCGGAAACTTCCAGATATTTAAGGGACAGGATGGTATAAAATCAAAATGGACAGATTTATCATTAAAAAACCTTTTTTGAAATCGGGCCCAAGGTATATCTTTATGGGGCGGATGCGGTCCGGCTGGCAGTCAAAGCCGATGAACTGAGCGAAAAATATCAGGTAGACATCATATTTTCCGCGCAGTATACCGATCTGGCCCCTATTGCGGAACGTACCAGATTCATTCATCTGTTTGCACAGCATATGGATCCGGTCCGTCCCGGAAGAGGAATCGGTTCGGTGCTTCCGGAGGCTGTCCGGGATGCCGGCGCCAGAGGCGTTCTTTTAAATCATGCAGAACGCCCGCTGACGCTTGCCGGCCTGAACCAGTGTATTCGGCGCGCCCGGGAAGTGGGACTGGCAACCATGGTCTGTGCAGGAAACGCCGAAGAAGGCGCGGCGGCAGCCTGCCTGTCGCCGGATATCATACTGGCAGAGTCCCCGGCTTTGATTGGAAAAGGAAAAAGGGGGCCGGCGGATATGGCCGAGATCCAGAAAATCAACCGGTCCATTCATGCGGTTGCTCCAGAGATGCCGATTCTTCATGGCGCAGGAATCAGCGATGAAAGGGACGTATACGAAATAATCAAGGCGGGCGCGGATGTAGCGATCGTAGACGTGAATCTGGAAGCCGCTCAGAAGACCGCGCAGGAGATACAGGAAGCAAATCATAATAAAATGATTGCTGTGAAAGCGGACATCACGAATCCGGATGAAGTAAACCGGATGATTGATACCATTCTGAAAGAATTCGGACGGCTGGACGCAGCGTTCTGCAATGCCGGAATCGGTCATAATGTAGAAGTGGAAAATGACACTCTGGAAGACTGGAGCCGGGTGATCCATGTGAATCTGAACGGGACGTTTCTGACTGCCCAGGCAGCAGGAAGGGTCATGCTCAGACAGGGAGGCGGTTCCATCATCAATACCGCATCCATGTCTGCGCATATCACAAACGTGCCCCAGAAAGAGTGTTCTTATGCAGCATCCAAAGCAGGAGTCATTGCCATGTCCAGAAATATGGCAGTAGAATGGGCAGACGGGAACGTAAGAGTAAATACGATCAGTCCGGGCTATATGGCGACCGAGATGACACTGTCGGATCCTGTTTTAAAACCATTGATTGAAAAATGGGAAGAACTGATACCTGTACACCGTATGGGCAGACCGGAAGAGCTCGAAGCGATAGCCGTTTATCTGGCAGGAGATATGAGTTCTTACACGACCGGTGCGGATTTCCGCATTGACGGCGCCTATACATGCTTTTAACGCATTGCACTGCAGAGGGAAAGGAGAGAAAGTATGAAAAAGAGAACGATCCGTATTTTGTTGACGGCAGCCATGATGATTACAGTGGCCGGATGCGGCTCTAAAACAGAGGAAACGGCTGCGCCGGAGACTGCCGGGAACGCTGGAGAGGAATCGGCAGAAGGCGGGACGACAGATGCCGTAGCCGACAATGGAAGCGACCTGATTGTCTACACGCAGAAAACCATGAACCAGTATTTCCATGTGGCGCTTCAGGAAAAAGTAGAGGAGGCGGTAACCGCTGCCGGATTTAGAGTGGAGGTTGCAAACTGCAATAATGATTCCACGCTTCAGAACGACCAGTTCCGTAATTTTATATCCAAAAACCCCAAAGCCATCATTGCCAATGCAGTGGATTCCGACGCTCTGAACGATGTGGCAAATGATGCGGTGAAGGCCGCATTCCGGTCATCATGGTTGATAACCCGGCTTCTACTGCCGTGGTGGACGGTTCCGTAAAATTTGACAATTATGAATGCGGCAGGATGGCGGCGGAACGGATCGTGGAAGCACTGACGGAGAAAAACGGTTCTCCCAAAGGCCGGCTGGTCAACATATACGGAGCGATGAGCTCTGAATGCTGGAGACTTAGAAAGGACGGTTTTGAATCCGTAATCACGCAGTATCCGGATATTGAATATATTGAGGTGCCCGGCGAAGGGGAGAGGGCCAAATCCCAGGAAGCGCTGACGAATGTCATCGCCAAATATAACGGTGAGATCGATGCTGTGCACTGCCCGTCAGATGACCCGGGACTCGGCTGTGCGGAAGCCATGCAGATCGCGGGGCTCTGGTATCCGGTCGGAGACGAAAAGCATGTGATCTTCGTCACCGGAGACGGGGAGCCGGATGCGGTTAAGTTTTTAAAAGAGGGATACTATGATGCGATCATCGTGGAGGATGCTTATGCATACGGCCCCATCGCTGTAGATCTTTTGAACCAGTATATCTTCCAGGGAGAGACCGTCCCGACCAGCGGAACTTATACCAATGAAGATTATTACTGGAAAACGGCTGAATTCATGGACGGCGAAACCGGTCCGGTACTCCAGGTTCCGCCTTATGCGCTGGATGCGTCCAATGTCGATGAAGAAGGGCATTGGGGAGTTGCGGCGCTCGAAGCAGAAGGCCAATAACTTTGCTCTTGGAAAGGAACAGGTAATCATATGGAAGAAACCGTTCTGCAGGTAGAAAACATCAGCAAGAATTTTGGAATGACGCAGGCTCTGAAGGATGTGAATTTCTCAATCAGAAAAGGAACCATACATTCGCCTCTGGGACGCAATGGAGCCGGAAAATCCACCGTCGTCAATATTATCGCAGGTATTTATCGGCAAAACTCCGGAAAAGTCCTGCTGGAAGGAAAAGAGATCAGTTCGTATTCCGTCTTTGACAGGCAGAACATGGGAATCAAGATTGTACCGCAGCACGCAAGCGTCGTTCCCAATCTGACTGTGGGAGAGAATGTTTTCCTCGGGATCTGGCCTAGAAAACAGCTTTTTGTAGACTGGAAAAAACTATATGAGGATGCGCAGCTCGAACTTGACAAATACGGACTGCATGTAGATCCCAAAGTAAAAGTCTGTTCCCTGAACGGCGTGGATCAGAGAAAAGTCAATATCATCCGCGCCATGCACGGCGGAGCCAGACTCATCATTCTGGATGAGCCGACCACGGCATTGTCTTCAAAAGAAAGAGAAGAACTGTTTGTCTTTGTCAATGAACTGAAGAAAAAAGGAACCTCGTTTATTTTCATCAGCCATTACCTCCAGGAAGTGGTAGACCTCTCGGATGACGTAACCGTCATCCGGGACGGACGCTCTTTCGCAGGAGCAGATGGAGAAATTTTAAGTGAGGAAAAACTTGCAAATCTCATTGCCGGAGAAGAAGTAGAACTGATCTGCAGGGATATTCTGGACAGGCCGGATGAAGAACGGCTGTTTATGGAATGCCGTCATCTGTCTGGAACAACGCTTAAGGACGTCTCGGTGAAACTTTATCAGGGAGAAATTACCGGCCTGGTGGGATTTCCGGGTTCCGGGGCAAGAGAACTGTGCCGGACGCTGTTCGGACTGGAGAAAATGACATCGGGTGAGATTCTGTACAAAGGCAAAAAGGCAGAGATCAAAAATCCTTTTGACGCAATCAGGCATGGAATTGCCTATGTATCCTATGATCGCCACAAGGAAGGGATCGTAGGCCTGATGTCGATCCGTGAGAATATCAGCATGCCGCTTTTTTACTCCGGGCTCCGGACAAAATGGGGGCTCATTAACCGCAGAAAATCTGAAGAGATCGCCGCGCATTACTTTGAGCAGTTTCACATTAAAGCAAATTCAGTCAATGACAGTCTGAAAAGCCTTTCCGGAGGCAATCAGCAGAAAGTGGTTGTAGCCAAATCCGTCAGTACGGATCCTCAGCTTTTGATTCTGGATGAGCCTACCATCGGCATTGATATCAAAAGCCGGGAAGAGATTATTGAAAACGTGAATAAAACGACAAAGGAGAGTCTCACATCTGTTCTGTATCTGACCAATGATTTTGACGAACTGCTGCGTACGGTTGACCGTATTCTTTTTTTCAGGGACGGAAAACTGGTACAGGATGTACGTAATGATCATCTGAGTCATGAAGACGTGATCCGGATCCGGGATTCTGTCACTGAAAAAACGGAAAGCATTCATCAGGAGGTATCACCATGAACAACCAATGGTTCCAAATAAAAACGAAACTGCTGAATAATATTGTATGGATTCTGCTGCTTCTGGCAGTCATTGTAATCGGGGGCCTGGATTCTTCGTTCTTTACTCCCATCATCATGGGAAACGTGCTGTCACAGGCAGCTGTTCTGGGAATCCTGTCGTTTGCGCAGTCATTTGCGATTATGCTGGGATTGATTGATCTTTCGCTTCTGGGCGTCATGTCATTTCCAGCCACGATGGGCCTGATCCTGGTCGAGAAGGGAGCTCCGGTGCTTCTGGCGATTCCAGTCATCTTTCTTACAGGAGCGCTTCTTGGCGCCATGAATGGATTTCTGATTGCAAAGCTGAAGGCGGTTGCACTTGTAGAGACGCTGGCGGTCAAACTGACCCTGCTGGGGGCGTTTCTGGTCATCACGGAAGGGCGGGCGATTACCAGCATGCCTGCCTCCTATAAATGGTTTGGACAGGGGACGATCCTGGGGATTCCCACGCTTCCCGTTGCACTTGCGGCTGTCTTTGTCGCCGTATATATTCTCTGGAACAAAACGCCTTATGGCCGCAGTCTGTATGCGGTCGGAGGAAATGAAAACGCTGCTCATACATCCGGAATCAAAGTGGATCATATCAAGATCATTGCTTTTACCATTTCCGGATTTCTGGCAGGCGTGGCAGGCTTTTTCCTGTCAGCCTATATGGGGGCTGTTACATCGACCTTTGGAACTTCCTATGACATGAATAATATCGCGGCTTCCGTAATCGGCGGCGTTGCCTGCAGCGGAGGACAGGGAAATGTACTGGGCGTGCTTGGAGGCGTGCTGCTTCTGACCGTGATCCAGGTGGGGCTCCAGATTCTTGGAGTATCCAGCTATTATGTGCAGATGATTAATGGATTGATTATCTTTGTTGCCGTTCTGCTTGATGCGCTTCGCCTGAAGACGCAGCACGGTTAAAAACGGTGACAGCCGGAAGTGCTTTTCACAGGGTGGCAGGGGCTGCGCTCCGGACCTCTGTGATCTGCGCTTGTATGGAGTGAAGCGGACACCGAAGCCGTTTTGTCCGTCTCATTCGGACAGGTTTGTCCGTCCAAGACGTACAAAACGGCTCCACTGTCCGCTTCAATCCACACGGCGCTGCAGATTACAGAGGCCCGGAGCGCAGCCCTGCCACCCTGTGAAAAGCAGCCGGACGGAAAATAACAGCCGGAAAACAGCCGGAAAATGTATATTTTACGCTTGACACGCACGGTCATGTGTCATATAATATGAAACTGTGACGATGCGAGAAAATGTCCGATCCAAAGCCCCGGTAAGGCATTTTTAAGTAGATAGATGTTAGTCGAATTCAAATTTAACAGGAGGTACACCTATGAACAGTTTCATGGCGAATCCAGCGAAGGTGGAAAGAAAATGGTACGTAGTTGACGCTACTGGATATACATTGGGCCGTCTGGCTTCTGAAGTAGCAAAAGTGTTGAGAGGTAAGAACAAGCCTGTATTCACTCCTCATATTGATACAGGCGATTATGTGGTCATTGTAAACGCAGAGAAGATCAAAGTGACCGGCAGGAAGCTGGATCAGAAGATCTACTACCATCATTCCGAGTATGTCGGCGGCATGAAGGAGACAACTCTGAGAGAGATGCTTGCGAAGAAGCCTGAGAAGGTGATTGAACTTGCAGTAAAAGGCATGCTTCCGAAAGGCCCTCTGGGAAGACAGATGTACACCAAGCTTCATGTTTATGCTGGTCCGGAGCATCCCCACGCAGCTCAGAAACCAGAAGCACTGACATTTTAACAGGAGGTAGAGATCATGGCTAAGACAAAATTCTATGGAACCGGAAGAAGAAAAAAATCCATTGCCAGAGTATATCTGGTACCGGGAACCGGTAATATTACAGTAAATAAAAGAAGTATCGACGACTATTTTGGACTGGAGACCTTGAAGGTGATTGTCCGCCAACCGCTGGTTGCAACGGAGAATGTAGATAAGTTTGACGTACTGGTGAATGTGCATGGCGGCGGATACACCGGCCAGGCGGGCGCAGTCAGGCACGGTATTGCACGTGCGCTGGTACAGGCAGATCCGGAGTACAGACCGATCCTGAAAAAAGCAGGATTCCTGACCCGTGACCCGAGAATGAAAGAGCGTAAGAAGTACGGCCTCAAAGCGGCTCGTCGCGCTCCGCAGTTCAGCAAGCGATAATTCAAGCCGAAAATGGCAAAAGACAGATACACCCCGGAAATGCGATATTTCCGGGGTTTTCTTTTATTTCTGGGTACCCGTTCCGGCAGTATGAAAAAGTATGAATTTTTCCCGGTAAGTAACACGTAAGAAACAGGTAAGTAACACAGTTTCCGCCTATATTTTGTTTATGGCGTCTATCAATTCCACAATTTCAAAGTGGGTATAAACGACCTGGGTAACGCCCTGGCCTTTATGTCCTACTATCTTTTTAACTATCCGTTCGTTCACGCCTGCAGAAGAGAGAAGGGATATACAAGTATGGCGCGTATGCAACCACAAGTATGTAATCGGAGATATAAGCACGCATGCGAAGTTCTCTGAA
>CAJTXP010000065.1 GCA_910583615.1 uncultured Lachnospiraceae bacterium
TGCCTAAAGGGTAAAACTTTTCTTCTGTGAGGTATTCAAGGGATATTTCTTTTTGCCGCCGCCTGCTCCTGTCACGCCATGCGTTGATAGCCGCAAAGCGTATGACGGTCTTGCAATAGCCGTTGAGAGTATACATGATGTGTTCTCTGTATGCTTCTGTGCAAGGCATAAGCGATTCCCCCTTTCTCCCACATGGGGCGGTGCGTAGTTTACAGTTCCGTATATGAAATTTGTGTTCCGTTATAGTTAATAGTTAAGGACACATTTTGCTGAATCTCAAGCAGTACATAGTTTCCAGTTGTAGTACCCATATCAAAAACATTTACCGTACCACTATTACGGTCTGTGTAAATTTCCGGCTGGAAAGTGTAATTGTAAGGCAAGCCGCCAAAATAGATATATTGATACCCGGCACTTTTAATTACATACCATGTTTCTGTATCGCAAGAGCTTATAATATCCCTAAGTTCTTCTGAAAGTTTTTCCTTTGTTACTCTGACACTTCTTCCAATATTTTGGTCTTTTAACGGCACATCTGAATTATCAAGTGAATCTTCTTTTTCCAGTGGCACTTCTAATTGGTTGTCCGGTGAATACTCGTCCATATCATAAAGCAATTCATCTGCTTCTGATTCTGTAAGATATTCAACATTTGTAATGGAATTATTTTTATCCCGTAACACACGCAAATCTATACTTCCCTCGTTATCAAAAATAAAATTTTCAAAAGAGCCATTCATTCGTAAGTCCATAAAAATTCTGACACGTTCACCGTGATAGTAGTAAATACCGTCTGTGACAGTGATTCCATGCTGTGCGTATTCTGTGGAATATTGATTCTCCGTTTTCTCTGTTTTATTTTCAGTTTCTTTTATATTTCTATCCGATTCGGTTTTTATTGATACTTCATTCGGCTTGCCATTATCTTTCAAAACTAAGTTATTGTTAGTCGCAGGAGAGGCGGCATACGCACCAGTCACAAAAAAACAAACGCAAACTAAAACAGAGAAAATAGCGGTAATGGCAATAATGCCCTTTGATTTTTTCTTAAATTTCATAATAGCACCTAACCTTTCTTTTAACTGTTCTGCTCCCTCTGTCAAAGTGACAGAAGCTAAAGAACTTTTGTAGAGATTGTTTGACTGCAAAAAGGAAATCAGAGTATCTCCATATTCACGCCTTGCTTTGTCGTCAAGTATGGATATAACTTTTTCATCACATGACAATTCACAAGATTTATTCACTTCCTTTTCCAACAAATATACAAAAGGATTGAACCAATGGGCGCAGACAACAATCTGTATCAGCCATTTGTAGAACATATCCCTCTGCTTGTAGTGAATCAGCTCATGCACAAAGATATAAGACAATTCTTTATCGTCCAATTCGCAGGCTGGTAAAACAATTCTTGCACGAAAGAAGCCAATCATTATAGGGGAAGCAATCAACGGATTGCGGGATAGCTCCACTCTTGTTTTGATATTCAGTTTTTCTTCACAATCAGATAGCAAATTCAAGGTTTTAATATCCGATACTTCTGTACTACCCGCTTTGATGTATTGGATAAAGCCTTGGTAAATCGTTATCTTACGCACAAATAGAACCAATGCAAATACTGACCAGATAAAAAACAGGCAGACGTATCTGTTAAATGGCTCACGCATAGCGGCGGCTATATCCCGGTCTGCCTGTATTGGCTCTGTTTTACTGTTATCTGTATTTGCGGGAGCTGGTACATTCGGGCTTGTAGGGACTTCATTTGTTATCACTGTTGTGCCGGGCTTTTCAAACAGGCTCCCAACAATCGTAGTATCGGGAGTAAAAGGAAGTAAAAACCGCAACGCAACAATTATCCAGATATAGTATTGCCATCGCTTGCTGAATCTGCTTTTATATAGCGGTTTCAATCCCAAAATGAGAAGTAATAACAGTGTGCCGGAAACAGACAGCGACAATAATATTTTCATAAATTCATTCATTTTCTTTTCTCCAAAATGTTTCAATCTCTTTCAATTCGTCTGCCGAAAGAATATCCTGCCGCAACAAGGTTGATACTAAGTTTTTCACATTCCCGCCGTAGACTTTATCAAGAAAGCTGTGGGTCTGCATGGTCTGGTATTCTGCTTCTGTTACCGTAGCCACATACTCATTCTTCCTGCCGATTTTTTTGACTTTCAAGAACTTTTTTTCGCCTAATCGGGAAAGCAGCGTGAGTACGGTGTTGTTCTTCCATTCGTTTTTGTCTTTTTCCAATTCCTCCATGATGAGGGAGTATAAAGCTGCCCCTCCATTCTTCCAAATGATTTTCATTAGTACCAATTCGGATTCAGAAATTTGCTGTGCCATTTTGTCCTCCTTTTATCTTAACATTTTGTGGGTGTATAAACATCTTAACACTTTGTAGGTGATAATGCAATACCCTAAAGGAAATTTAAGAATTTATAAAAAGATATGAAAGATAGGGGGGGATTCCGTAGTAGTCGGCACTGTGCGTAATGTGCATAACTTGCTATCTTATGGAGTTGTGGGAAAGTCTGTTTGCAGAATGTGGGAAAGCTGCACTTTAGCTTTTCCATGTTCTGTGAACGGACTTTTCCATGACGGAATAGCAAGTTATACACATTTCCACGGTGCTTGTCTTTTGGTCTTTGGTTTCTTTGGTTCGGAATAGTGTGGTGCTGGCGGTCTATCTCTTGTTTTCGGTTGCTTGCTTCTTTACCGTACATGAGCATTCGGCCGGGGCAACACGTTTGTGGGGCTTCAGAACTATATCGACGTCCTGTCCGGCAGTGAATTCTGGGTGAGCCTGTTCAATACGTTCAAATATGCAGTCATTGAGGTGCCGTTCTCGGTCTGCATCGCGCTGGTGCTGGCGGTGTTCCTGAACCGGAAGATGGCAGGGCGCAGCATCTACCGCACCATTTATTTCCTTCCCATGGTGGCGGCTCCGGCAGCGGTGGCCATGGTATGGAAATGGCTGTATAATCAGCAGTACGGACTGTTAAACCATCTCTTCGGCAGCAGTACGGGCTGGATCTCCGATCCGAAGATCGCCTGCAAAAAGAGGAGCAGTTTGTCATGCCGGAAGTGCTGTTTGGTTTCAGCAGCGATGGTCTGACCAGGCTGAGCCATCAGTATGCGGATTTTATCCGGGAGCATATCTGCCGGGGAAAATATAAGAAGACCCGCCGCCCGATCCTCATCAATAACTGGGAAGCGACATATTTTGATTTTGATTCCGGGCGTCTTCTGGATATCGCAAAACAGGCGTCAGAGCTTGGCATGGAGATGCTGGTGCTGGACGACGGCTGGTTCGGAAGGAGAGACGGAGAGAAAGACGGACTGGGCGACTGGTACGTCAATGAGAAAAAGCTGGCGGGCGGACTGGCTCCCCTGATCCGGGAGATCCATGGGATGGGAATGAAGTTCGGCATCTGGGTGGAGCCGGAGATGGTGAATGAGGCCAGCGATCTGTATCAGAAGCATCCGGACTGGGCGCTGACCGTACCCGGAAGGCCGCCCGCCATGGGGAGATGCCAGCTGGTGCTGGATCTGGGCCGGAGAGAGGTCCGGGACTATCTGTATCAGGTTCTGTCGGACCTTTTGAGAAATTATCCCATTGATTATGTGAAATGGGACATGAACCGGAATATGACGGATATGTACAGCCGCGCCCTTCCCGCTCACCGGCAGGGAGAGGTCCATGTCCGCTACATGCTGGGGGTCTATGACCTGCTGGAGCGTCTGACCGGCAGCTTTCCGGAGGTGCTGTTTGAGGACTGCAGCGGTGGCGGCGGGCGTTTTGACTGCGGGATGCTCTATTACTCGCCGCAGATCTGGTGCAGCGACGATACGGACGCCATCGAGCGGCTGAAGATCCAGTATGGGACTTCTTTTGGATATCCCGTATCCGCTGTGGGCTCCCATGTATCTGCGTCGCCCAACCATCAGACCGGCCGGTGTACCTCCCTTGCCACCAGAGCGACCGTGGCCATGTCGGGGACCTTCGGCTACGAGCTGGACCTGACGACGCTTGACGAACTGGAGAAGCAGGAGATCAAGGGACAGATCGCCCGGTTTAAAGAATATGCTCCGCTGATTCAGGAAGGGGATTATTACCGGCTGACCAACGCCGTCGAAGACCGGTATTTTACCGCCTGGCAGCACGGGGCGAAAGACGGCACGGAGGCGCTTCTGAATGTGGTGGTGCTCGCGCCCCAGGCGAATCCGACGCCAATCCATGTGCGTCTGAAGGGACTTCGGGAGGACGCCTGCTATCAGGAGCTGATCTTCGGGAAAACATACAGCGGCGCGGCGCTGATGCACGGAGGGTTCACCCTCCCGATCATGAGCGGAGACTATCCGTCGCTGACATATCACTTTAAAATTATGCAGGAACACTGAACACAGCGGAGAGCCCGGGGACTGAGAGGGCTGAAGCGGAACTAAAAAACAGCGGAACTCTAAATAGGAGAAATGTTATGAGCGGTATTGCACAGTTATTTGACAACGACAGCCCGCTGGGACGGGCCGTCACGAAGGCAGGAACATATATTGCGGTCAATCTTTTATTTATCATCGGCTCTCTGGGCATTGTGACGATCGGAGCCTCTCTTTCGGCCATGTATTATACGCTTATGAAATACCAGCGGGGAGGCGGAGAGATCAATCCCTTCCGTCTGTTTGTGAAAGGATTTCGGGAAAACTTTGTAAGAGCCACTGTTGTATGGCTGGGCGCTCTGTGTCTCATGCCGTTTCTGCTGCTGGAGATGTTCTGGTGCAGTCAGGCGGCCGGAGTCATGCACCTTTTTCTGTATGCCCTGGGGACGCTGTTCCTGGTGTCTGCCGTCCTCCTCCTCTATGTATTTCCGGGAATTGCGGCATTCGACGTGCCGATTCGGCGTCAGGTGCTGAACAGTATGTTTTTTGCAGGAAAGTCTCCGGTGACGGTTTTTTTGCTGGCGGCCTTTGTACTGGTACCGTTTTATGTCACCTATTCCTTTATGGAATGGCTTCCGCTGTGGGCATTTTTGTGGTGCTGCTTTGGATTTGCAGCGGTGGCGGGGGTCCAGTCGCATCTGCTGCTTTCCTTGTATGCACCCTGCCTGGCAAAGCCAGAAGGAACAGGGACGGACGATGCCGTCCAACCGGTTTCACAGTGCAGTCAGCGGACGGAGGAAAAACGGATATTAAAAGATATGAAACGTCTGGGAATGTAGCGTGCACCCCTGTCTTTTACCTTGGGAAGGCGGTAAAAGACAGGGGTTTTCTTTTCCAAACAGGTTCAGACCGTATGAAATAAAAGGCAGTTCCTTCCGCTATCTGGCATTTCGCACAAAAACACCCCATTGAAATTGTATATAATGCTGAATCTATAAAAATGTATTGACTTCTCTTCGGCAATATGATATATACTATGTATAACATCCTACAAAGGACAAAGGATGAAACAAAGAATAAAAAGGAAGGAGAAATGCTTTGATGAAGCAGAAGACGACAGGGTTGATCCTTGCAGCGTTGCTGGCATCCGGAATGCTGGCAGGATGCGGTTCCGGAACGGAGCAGGCGTCCGCGGGAAGCGACGACACGTACCAGGAGATCGAGCTGGTGATGGCGGTCAATGGAACGGACATTCAGATCGACACCAAAGTGGCGAAGAAATTTGCGGAGCTGGTGGCGGAAGAGTCCGGCGGCAGAGTTACCGTTGCGGTATTTCCGAACGATCAGCTCGCAGGGGGGAACTCCACAAAGGGGATCGAGATGATTGCAGTGGGAGGCGCGGATCTGGCGGCCTATGCCACATCCGTCATGTCGGTGCTGGACAGTCAGATGTCCATCGCGACGATTCCGTGGAGCTTTGACAATTACACAGAGGCCAGAACCGTGATTGACGAGACCGGGGGAGACTATTATGCGAAGGTTCTGGCGGAAAAGGGAATTACGTATCTGGGATCGTTCCACAACGGATTCCGCCAGATCAGCAACAGTGAACGCGAAGTACATACGCCGGAGGACGTACAGGGCCTGAAGATCCGGGTGCCGGGCAGCGAGGTTTATATGGATTTCTTCCGGGAGCTGAAAGCCGATCCCATCTCCATGAGCTGGAGCGAGGTATTTACCGCCATCCAGCAGGGGGCCATCGACGGACAGGAGAACGGGGTCAGCATTACGGATTCCGCCAAAATGTACGAGGTACAGGATTACATGACGCTGTGGAATTACACCTACGAAAATGATCTGTTTGTGGCGAACACCGAGATCTGGAACAGCCTGGAGCCAAAGACCCAGGAGCTTTTGAGGGAAAAGGCGAAGGAAGCCTGCGATTGGGGAAGAGACCAGGTGGAGCAGGAGGAAGCCGAGATTGTGCAGAAGTTCCGGGACGGCGGGATGATCGTGACGGAACTGATGCCGGAGGAACTGGAAGTATTCAAGGAAGCGGTACAGCCGGTCCGGGAAAAGTTTATGGAAAAATACGGGGAAGAAGCCTGTACGGCTTTCCAGATCGATTAGCAGGGCATGCAGAAAGGGGTAATACATGCGGATATTAGACAGAATTGAGGAGATTGTGGCGGCTGTCTGCCTGTCGGTGATGACGATCCTGGCATTTGCCAATGTGGTGGCCAGATATGTATTCAGCGCTTCCTTCTCCTTTTCGGAAGAAATTACAACGTACCTGTTCGTACTTCTGAGCCTGCTGGGCACGGCCATCGCGGCCAGAAGGAGAGCGCATCTGGGACTGACGATCCTGACGGACGTGGTGAGTCCGAAGGTTCGGAGAATCCTGCACATCATCGGTTATCTGTTTGCCGTGGCGTTTACCGGAGCGATCTTTTACTACGGCATTCTGATGGTCTTAAGCCAGAGACAGCTTCAGCAGGTGACGGCCAACATGCAGTGGCCGGAATGGATCTTCGGTTCCTTCGTACCCATAGGGGCGCTGTTTGCCACGGTCCGGTTTGTGCAGGTACTGATCGAGGAAATCCGGGGAACCGGGGAGAAGGAGGGTGAGAACTGATGGTTGCAGCAGTATTGTTTCTCGTATTTGCGGTCCTTTTAGCGATCGGCGCGCCCATTGCGGTCTGCCTGGGGGCGTCCAGCGTGCTGGCCATGATCGCTCAGGGTGCCGGAAGGCCGCTGGACACCATTATGAGCAGCCTGCCAAGGCTCGTGTCCTCATCCACAAGTAAATTCGTGCTCCTGGCAATTCCGTTCTTCATCCTTGCCGGGAACATCATGGAGAAGGCCGGAATTTCCGGAAAACTGATCCGGCTGGCGGAGGTTTGTGTGGGACACTTAAAGGGCGGCCTTGCCATCGTATGCGTCATCGTCTCCTGTTTCTTCGCAGCGATCTCCGGCTCCGGCCCGGCGACGGTGGCGGCTCTGGGGCTGATTATGATCCCGGCCATGATCAAGGCAGGATACAAGCCGGCCTTTGCGGCGGCGCTCATGGGAGCCTCCGGCGCCATCGGAGTGGTCATTCCGCCTTCCATCACCTTTGTCGTGTATGGTTCCATTGCGGACGCATCCATCGGAACGCTGTTCCTGGCGGGCGTCCTTCCGGGACTGCTCATGGGGCTGGGACTGATGGTTACGGCACTTCTGGTGGGAAGCAAAAGCGAATTGGAGACACTGCCCAAAGCGTCCGGTAAGGAACGCTGGGATGCATTTAAGGATGCGTTCTGGGGGCTTCTGATGCCGGTCATCATCCTGGGCGGGATCTACGGCGGCATTTTTACTCCGACAGAAGCGGCGGCAGTGTCCGTCATCTACGGACTGTTTGTGGGAATCTTCATCTATAAGCAGATCCGGCTGGAGGAGTTGTACACGCTCCTTCTGGATTCCGTATCCACCACGGCGACGGTCATGTTCATTACGGCGGCAGCCAGCCTGTTTGCCTACGTACTGACCAGAGCGAGACTGGATGTGGCCATCAGCACGGCGCTTCAGCAGGTGACGGGAGGAAGCACGATCATCTTCTTCATCATCGTGAACATCATCCTTCTGATCGCCGGATGCTTCCTGGATTCCACGTCAGCGCTGTATATCTTTACTCCGCTGTTCGTGCCGGTGGCAAATGCCCTGGGCATCGATCTGGTGCATCTGGGCGTGGTCATGATCGTAAACCTGGCCATCGGACTTTTCACACCGCCGGTAGGCGTCAACCTGTACGTGGCCTGCGGGGTGGCGGATGTGAACTTGAAGGATATTTCCAAAGCGGTGCTACCGCTGCTGATCGCATCAATCATTGTACTTTTAATCGTTACCTATGTGCCTGCAGTATCGCTGGCATTTGTATAGAAGAAACTGAATAACGGCATCTGCCTGTAACAAAAACTGAAATCAGAGGTGTAAAAATGAAGGAAGCAAGTGTGAAAGATTTACAGAAACAGTGTATCGAACTCAAGAAAAAAGTGATCTCCATGATCCACAAGGCACAGTCCGGCCATCCGGGCGGATCCCTGTCGGCGGCGGATTTTGTGACCGCGCTCTATTTCCGGGAGATGAACCTGGACCCGAAGAATCCCAAATGGGAAGACCGGGACCGTTTCGTCCTCTCCAAAGGCCATGTGTGCCCGATCCAGTACGCGGCGCTGGCAGCCAGAGGCTTTTTCGATGAAGCGGTGCTGGATACCCTGCGTCAGGAAGGCTCCATTCTTCAGGGCCATCCGGATATGAAGAAATGCCCAGGCATCGACATTTCCACCGGTTCCCTGGGACAGGGCTTTGCCTGCGGCGTCGGCATGGGCATCGTGGCAAAAGCGGATAAGAAGGACTATCGGGTATTCGTAGTGCTGGGCGACGGAGAATGCCAGGAGGGTGAGATCTGGGAGGCTGCTCAGACGGCAAACAAGTACCAACTGGATAATCTGGTGGTATTCGTGGATAACAACAACCTGCAGCTGGACGGAACGACCGACGAGGTCATGCCCAACATCAACCTTGGGAAGAAATTCGAAGCGTTCGGATTTGAGACGTTCGACGTGGACGGACACAACATGGAAGAGATCCTGGCAGTGCTGGATAAGGCGAGAGTGTCCAGAAACGGAAAGCCCAAATGCATCTTTGCGCACACGGTCAAAGGAAACGGCGTATCCTTTATGGAAAATCAGTGCGGATGGCACGGAGTGGCGCCCAATGACGAGCAGTATGCGCAGGCCATGAAGGAGCTGGATGAGCAGCTTCTGGCGCTGGCATAAGGGAACAGCCTGGATGACATCCATGGCGGACAGATGATTTTATAATAACAAAAAAAGCAGAAAGATTGAATCATAACAGGAGAGTATAAGATGAGCGAAGTAAAAAAGGCAACCAGAGACGGATTTGGCGAGGAGATCGTAGAACTTGGAAAAAGAGACAATAAAATCTATGTGGTGGATGTAGATATCGGAAAATCCTGCAAGACCGGCCAGTTCCGGGCAGAGCTTCCGGAGCAGTACTTCAACGTGGGTATCGCGGAGCAGAACGCGGCAGGCGTGGCGGCAGGCATGGCGGCCTGCGGAAAGACTCCCTTTGTCGTTACCTACGCGGTGTTCGGCTCCCTCCGGATGTGCGAGATGATCCGTCAGGAAATCTGCTATCCGAACCTGAACGTAAAGATCGCCTGCTCTCACGGCGGCGTGACTCCGGCCAACGACGGCGCCAGCCATCAGTGCATCGAGGACCTGGGCGTTCTGCGTACCCTTCCGAACATGACGGTTATCATGCCGGCGGACTACTATTCCGCAAAGAAGCTGGTGGCAAAGGCGGCCGAGATGTACGGCCCCTGTTACCTGAGATTTACCAGAGACGCGATTCCGGTCATCTATGATGAGAATACCGAGTTCGAAATTGGAAAGGCAAATGTCCTCCGGGAAGGAAAAGACGTGGCGGTGATCGCCAACGGCGACACGGTCTGCATCGCCCTGAAAGCGGCAAAGATGCTGGAGGAGAAGGGAATCCAGGCGAGAGTGCTGGATATGCATACGATCAAACCGCTGGATAAGGATGCAGTGATGGCCTGTGTAAATGAGATCGGAAAGATCATCACGGTGGAGGATCACAACATCCTGAACGGCCTTGGCAGCGCGGTCAGCGACGTGGTGGCGGAGACCGGCAAGGCAGTGGTCAGAAGAGTCGGTATCCAGGATCAGTTCGGCCAGTCCGCACCCTATGAGAGACTGCTGGCCATGAACGGAATTACGGCAGAGCATATTGTGGAGCTGGCGGAGGAGCTGACCCGGTAGGTATACATCCCATATATGTTTCGTATGTAACGGAATCAACCAAATAACATCCTATCATATACATAGGATATATAACAAGATAAAATATGGAAAGGGAGGATTTCCAAAATGCAGAACCAGTCGGAAATCCTTCCACCCCCCTGAAACATCGGGGAGGATCAAAGCAAACCATGAGCAGCGTCAAGCAATCAATAAAAAACAGCATCTGCCCGAAAGCAGCTCCGGAAGGATTTTACAGAACGAAGTGAAGGAAAATTCTTCCAGACACTGGGGCGGAGTGAGGGCAGATGTGGAACTTGAATGGAGGATAAGAACATGTTTGAATTTAATGATCAGGTAGTTATCGTAACAGGAAGTGGATCTCCCAAAGGAATCGGCAGGACCATCGCCCGCACGTTTGCAAAGCAGGGCGCGACGGTTGTCATCGCGGATATGAACGAAGAAGGCATCAAGGATACGGTGGCGGTGATCGAAGGAGAGGGCGGCAAAGCCATGGGCGTGACAGTTAATGTAACTTCTCCGGAGTCTGTACAGCAGATGGTGGATACCATCATGGAAAAATATGGCCGCATCGACGTACTGGTGAACAACGCGGGCATCTCTCAGAAAGTGACCGTGGAGGATATGAAGCTGGAGGATATGAGAAGGATCTTCGAGGTGAATATGTTCGGCCTGTTCCTCTGCACCCAGGCATGTATGAAGCCCATGCGCGCTGCAAAATACGGCAGGATCGTAAACCTGTCCTCCGTATCCGGCAAGAGAGGCGGCGGCGTCTTCGGCGGAGCGCACTATTCGGCTTCCAAGGCTGCAGTGCTGGCGTTTTCCAAAAACCTGTCCAGGGAAATCTCCGCAGAAGGCATCACCATCAACAGCGTATGCCCAGGCCTGATTAACACCGAGATCTGGAAATCCCTTCCGAAGGCGGACGCGGACAAAGTCATCGACGGTATCCCCATGGGACGTCCCGGCGAGACCCAGGAAGTTGCCAACGCGATCCTGTTCCTGGCTTCCAGAGAAGCTTCCTATATTACAGGCGAAGAGATCGACATCAACGGCGGATCTCATATGGACTAAGCCCTTCCGGAAAGTTGAATATATAGTCGCAAACAGCCCCGCAGATCTTCTGCGGGGCTGTTTGCGGTATGGGAAAGCGATTCTGTTGATACATTGGGATACAGGCGTGGAGAATTTATTCTCTTAATGAAAGGGGATTTTTTCACAGGATATTGCATGTCGAAAAAAGCAGATTGTAAAGAGAAAGGATATGCCATATAATAATAATTATGAGAAGTTCGGACTTCGGGAGGAAGAAAGATGGCATCAAATTTCGAATTCTTAAAAAGTGAATTTCAGGTACTGGCGAACTTTGGAGAGCTGGCGGAAAAATACTGTTTTTCAGACTCCAATTCCTGTCTTATGAAATTGGGAATGATCGGAGAAATGATCGTAAAGCTGATGTTTACTTATGACAGAATACCCATGCCTGCGGAGAATACGGCGGCGAAACGCATCAATGTATTATTAAGGGAAGGGTTTCTGACGTCTGATCTGGCGGATATTCTTCATGAACTGAGGAAAAAACGAAATCTGGCGGTCCATGAAAATTATGCTTCTGTAGAAGATGGAAAAGCATTGATTCAGATGGCATACAGCCTCTGCGAATGGTTTATGCAGACTTATGGAGATTATACATATGTACATCGGGACTTTGTCATGCCTGCCCTGTCTGCAGACGGGGGAGCTTCCGCAGACAGAGAAAAAGAAGAAGAAAAAGAAGCGGAACTGATACAGCAGGCGGAAACGACGGCGTCTGCATCACCGGAAATTCCCAAAGAAGAGCGCAGACAGAGAGCTGGTGCAGCAGCGAGCCAGCGTCAAAGGTCAGAGGCAGAAACCAGATATTTGATAGATGAGCAGCTTCGAAAGACAGGCTGGGAAGCAGATACGCAGACATTGCGTTATTCTGAAGGGACACGGCCGGAGAAAGGACATAACAGAGCGATTGCTGAATGGCCTGTGCGCTCCGGTTCTGGCTACAGCGGATACATAGATTATGCATTGTTTGCAGGAGAGCGAATGGTTGGAGTCATCGAGGCAAAGGCCGAGTATAAAGATATTCCATCCGTGATTGATTATCAGGGGAAATACTATGCAGAAAATATCCGGAAGGAAGACGCCGGATATCAGATGGGAGAGTGGAACGGATATAAAGTACCGTTTGTTTTTGCAACAAATGGACGCCCGTATCTGAAACAGTATGAGACAAAGTCCGGTATCTGGTTTTTAGATCTTCGTGCACTGTCTAATGTTCCTAAAGCCCTTCAGGGATGGATGAGTCCGGAAGGCATGCTGGAACGGCTGGAAAAAGATATGGAAAAGGGCAATGAAAAGCTGCAGAACATGTCCTGTGATTTCCTGCGGGATAAAGACGGGCTGAATCTGCGGGAATATCAGATTCGGGCAATACAGGCAGCAGAAAAAGCGATCATAGAGGGAAAACGGGAAGTGCTCCTTGCCATGGCGACAGGAACCGGCAAGACCCGAACGGTTCTTGGGATGATTTACCGTTTTTTGAAAACAGAGAGGTTTCGGAGAATCCTGTTTCTGGTGGATCGTACAGCATTGGGAGAACAGGCGGAAGACGTATTCAAAGAAGTGAAACTGGAAGAACTGATGACTTTGGATGATATTTATAATATGAAAGGTCTGGAGGATAAAGTATCTGATAAGGAAACACGTATTCAGATTGCAACGGTGCAGGGAATGGTAAAACGGATTCTGTACAACGAAGAAAAGACCATACCATCGGTTACAGATTACGATCTGGTCATATGTGACGAGGCGCACCGCGGATACCTGCTGGACCGGGAAATGGGAGAGGAAGACCTGTTGTATCGCGATCAAAAAGATTATCAGAGCAGATATCGTACGGTAATCGAATATTTTGACGCGGTCAAAATTGCATTGACTGCGACCCCTGCGCTGCAGACTACACGAATTTTCGGTTTTCCTGTGTTTCAATATACCTATCGGGAAGCAGTGATTGAAGGTTATCTGGTTGACCACGATGCGCCGCACAAACTGACTACCAGGCTGGGTTCAGAAGGAATTCATTATCATCAGGGCGATCAGATTACTACAGTGGATCTGGTGACGGGGGAACTTGTAAACAGTGAACTTCTGGAAGATGAGCTGGATTTTGAGATTGAAAGCTTTAACCGCAGAATTGTAGATGAAAATTTTGACCGGACAGTTCTGGAGGAGATTGCCAGAGACATTGACCCGGAAAATCCGAAGGAGCAGGGAAAAACATTAATTTATGCGGTAAATGATGCTCATGCAGATTTGATTGTAAAATTACTGAGGGAAATCTATGAAAAGACCGGGGTAGATCACAGGGCGATCATGAAAATTACCGGAAAGGCAGGAGAAGGAAACAAAAAATTGATAAAGGAAGCGATTAAACGCTTCAAAAATGAAGATTTTCCCAGTGTCGTTGTAACAGTTGATCTTTTGACAACTGGAATTGACGTACCGGAAATTACAACACTTGTATTCATGAGGCGCGTGAAATCCCGTATTTTGTTTGAACAGATGCTGGGGCGGGCGACACGTCTCTGCCCTGAAATTCATAAGACTCATTTTGAAATTTATGATCCGGTAGGAGTCTATGAATCTCTGGAACCTGTGAACACGATGAAGCCGGTTGTCGTTCATCCGACAACTACTTTTACACAGCTTCTGGAAGGACTGGAATTACTGGAAGGTGAGAAACAGATTCAAAATCAGGTGAATCAGATTATAGCGAAGCTTCAGAGAAGAAAACAGACGATGAGCAGTCGGACACTGGAGCACTTTATAGATTTGTCCGGAGGGCTGGATCCCGTACAGTTGATTACAGAAATAAGGCAGCAAACCCCACAGGAAGCCAAAAATCGACTTCTGAAGTATCATGATCTGTTTGGCATGCTGCAGGAAACCAGAGAAGACCGGAGAGCAATAGTCATATCAAAAGAGGAAGACAAACTCCTGTCACATACAAGAGGATATGGATCCAGTAATCGCCCGGAAGATTATCTGGATGCATTTTCTGATTATATTACAACAAATCTGAATGAGATTGCTGCATTGAATATTATCTGTACCAGACCGAAAGAGCTGACAAGGGAAGGGCTGAAGTCTCTGTGTCTGAAACTCGATCGGGAAGGTTTTACACAGAAGAAGTTGAATACGGCTGTTTCACAGGTGACAAATGAAGAGTATACAGCAGATATGATCAGCCTGATCCGCAGATATGCCATAGGATCCACGCTGATGAATCATGAAGCACGGATTCGAAGAGCAGTGGACAAGCTGAAGAAAATGCACAATTTCTCAAAGCAGGAATTAAGCTGGCTTGTCAGAATGGAGAAATACCTGCTGGATGAATCTGTTCTGAATCTATCTGTTTTTGATGAGGATGGACGGTTCAGACAACAGGGCGGTTTCAAAAAGATAAATAAAATATTCCAGAATGATCTGGAAAGTATTGTTTTGGAGCTGAACGAATATTTGTATGACGATGGGGGCAGGAGCGCATGATTTATGAAAAACTGATTGAAAAGTCAAAAGAAGCCTTTGTGATGGCGATTGAAATATACAATAAGCCGACGATCAAATATCGGGTGGAGGGTTTTAGTTTTTTCATATGTAATGCATGGGAGTTAATGCTGAAAGCGCACATGATCTGCAAATTTGGCGAGAACAGTATTTATTATAAGGACAATCCGGGGAGAACGATTACTCTGGAAAACTGCATTCAGAAAATTTTTACCAATGAGAAAGGTCCTCTGCGTAGAAACCTCATTAAGATTATTGAACTTAGAAATACGAGCACACATTTTATAACAGAAGAATATGAGATGATCTATATTCCATTGTTTCAGGCATGTGTATTGAACTTTGTGGAAAAGATGCAGGAATTTCACGAAGTTGACATGACACAGGTAGTGCCTCAGAATTTTCTGACACTGGCAGTCAGTATGAAATCTTTGGATGAAAACGCAATCCGAGCCAAGTATCCGGAAGAGATTGCAGAGAAAATTCTGGAAACAAATCACAGGCTGGTTCCGATGATTCAGGAAAATAATCAGTCTTTTGCAATTAAGATTGAGCATTATCATTATATTACAAAGGACAGGAATAAAGCGACTTCTTTTGTACATCTGGACAGAGATGCGGAAGCGGGAGTGAAAATTATTAAAGAATTAAAAGACCCCAACAATACACATAAGTATACAATGAAAACGGCTCTGAAAGAAATTAACCGTCAGCTCCAGAAAGCCGGTCTGGACATCAAAATGAATGCCTATCATTTTGACCTGTTTAATAAAGTATTTGGTTTAAAAGAGAATGAAAAGTACTGCTATGTACATAAGATTTATGCGCAGCCATCCTACAGCTATTCCATGCAGGCGGTGGAACTGATCGTAGATGAGATAAAAAAGGATCCGGAGCATATGATCGAACGGCTGAAAATCAGCGCAAAAAAATAAGTTAACCCCAGGGGCAAAGGAATTCTTGGTATCTACCTACTCCCATTCGGGAACCCAGCCATGATCCTTCACGAGTTAACTTATTTATATTATAGCATACAACAGAGAAATGTCAATTATGCAGAAAAATATTCTGGATATGGCACATAAGGAGAAAATATATGACAACACAGGAAATTGTATCAAAATTATGGAATCTATGTAATGTGCTGCGTGACGATGGTATTACCTATCATCAGTATGTGACGGAATTAACTTATA
This sequence comes from uncultured Lachnospiraceae bacterium, assembly GCA_910583615.1. Taxonomy (GTDB): domain Bacteria; phylum Bacillota; class Clostridia; order Lachnospirales; family Lachnospiraceae; genus Hominiventricola. The sequence goes on from CAJTXP010000065.1 coordinate 16,019, forward strand.
TTCTGTTCCTGAAAATGGCTAACGAGACCGGTGTAGAAAATCAGATACCGGAACAGTATCGTTGGGACAGCCTTCTTGGAAAAAGCGGTATAGAGCTGAAAAAATTCTATAAAGAGTTGTTGGGCTTTCTGGGGGAAAGCTGTACAGGGCGGGTATGCGAGATCTATCAGGGAGCGTTCACAAACATTGAAGAGCCAAAGAATCTGGAAAAAATCATTACTTCGATTGATGGACTGGACTGGTTTTCAGCCCGTGAAGAAGGACTTGGGAATATGTATGAGGCGCTTCTGGAAAAGAATGCAGGTGAAAAGAAATCAGGTGCGGGACAGTATTTTACACCTCGGGTACTGATTGATGTCATGACGCGGCTGATGAAACCGCAGCCGGGAGAAAGGTGCAACGATCCGGCATGCGGAACATTCGGGTTTATGATAGCAGCGCATCAGTATGTGTGTGATCATACAGATAATCTGTGGGATCTGGATGCTGATCTGGCAGAATTTGAGCGTAAAGAAGCGTTTACAGGATGTGAGCTGGTACATGATACCCACCGTCTGGCGTTGATGAATGCCATGCTGCATGGGATAGAAGGGGAGATCATGCTGGGGGACACATTGTCAAATGCAGGAAAGGCACTGAAAAATTACGATCTGGTGTTGACAAATCCTCCCTTTGGAACCAAAAAAGGTGGAGAACGTACCACGCGTGATGATTTTACATTTCCAACAAGTAACAAACAGCTTAATTTTCTTCAGCATATTTATCGGAGTCTGAGAACCGACGGAAAAGCCCGTGCCGCTGTAGTACTTCCGGATAATGTATTGTTTGCAGACGGTGATGGAGAGAAGATCCGCCGGGACCTGATGGAAAAATGTAACCTTCATACGATTCTTCGACTGCCTACAGGAATTTTTTATGCGCAGGGAGTAAAAACAAATGTGCTGTTTTTTACGAGAGGGAAAACAGATGAAGGGAATACAAAAGATGTCTGGTTTTATGATCTTCGATCAGATATGCCGTCATTTGGAAAGACAAACCCTCTGACAAAGGAACACTTTAAAGAGTTTGAAGAATGTTATTGCGCCGGGCATATGGCGGATCGAAAGGAACTGTATTCGGAGGAAAATCCTAACGGCCGTTGGAGAAAATACAGCTATGATGAAATTATGGCCAGGGATAAAACCAGTCTGGATATTACGTGGATGAAAATGCAGAATGCAGGCGAAGATGTTACCTTAGAGGAGCTGCTGGCACAAATCAAAGAGAAATCAGAGAATATTGCCTCTGCCGTAGCGGAACTGGAAAAACTGCTGGAAGGAGTACAGGAATAATGGATACAAAAGCATTGCGTCAAAAAATACTGGATCTGGCAATTCGCGGAAAACTGGTTCCGCAGAACCCAGAGGATGAGCCCGCATCTGTATTACTGGAAAAAATTCGTGCAAAAAAACAGCAGATGGTGAAGGACGGAAAACTGAAAGCAAAAGATATTAAGAATGATTCCGTAATCTATGTAGGTGAGGATAGTTTGCATTATGAGAAATTTGCGGACGGAACCGTGAAATGCATTGAAAACGA
>CAJTXP010000066.1 GCA_910583615.1 uncultured Lachnospiraceae bacterium
TTTGCTGGCGGTATAGATGATGCTATATTTACCAACCCATTTTTTGACTAACACCATGGGAATAAACGCCTCCGGGCGGACAGATCCCTTCGCACTGGGCCAGATACCCGCTGGACGTGTAGACAAAGTCCTCCGGAACGATCCCGTCCCGTATGATCTGCTTTTCTCCGTAGATGTCTTTCAGATAGAGGTTCAGCGCATCCACCCGCTGAATCAGTCCAGCCTCCAGCATCTGAAATTCTTTCTTTGTGATGATCCTCGGAATCACGTCAAAGGGAAACAGCTGCTCCCGAAACGTATTATTTTTATAAATGCCGAATTTTACGCCGTATCCTGCCAGCTGTTCATTAATCTCACCTTCGCAGGCATATAAATCTTTTTCGTACATCCCGTCCTCCTGTCAGGGTTCTTCTTCTGTGTTGATAAGCATAAAAAGAGGGCGACCTGCAGCTGCCCAGCCGCATGACCGCCCCATTGCGCAAAAAAAGGTCTACTCCCAATCGGGAATAAACCTCTTTGTTCATCAAAACGCATTTTATCCAATCTCACGATGTTTGTCAAGACATTTCTTCGTCCCCCTGTGCAATTCCGTCAGATCTTGCGGAATCTGACGGAATTTCCATAAATTTTACTGAACAGGAAACAAACGCCTTCATTTTCTCAGATGGAATAAACTACACGCGGTTATAGTTGATCAGGCATCCTTTCAGGATGATCTCCCGTTCGTCTGCGGTCATCTCACCCAGCTTCAGCGTGAATTCCTTCAGTCCGTCTTTTACTGCAAATGCCTTCACTTCTGATGCGCCTGTTTTTACCGCCTCCGTAATATCCGGAATGAACAGATAATCTCCGTTGGAAAACGGCAGTTCTCCTTCGTCAATCAGAAACGGCAGCATGCCCCAGTTGATCAGATTGGAACGATAGCGTTTGGTAGCGTATCCGTTTGCAATATTCGCCCATCCGCCCAGCACTTTCTGGCAGGACGCCGCCTGCTCGCGGGCAGAACCGTCCCCGGGCTTCACTGCGAAGATCGTGCTTCCGACACCCACATTCGTCTTATCTACATCCGGATAAACCGCGTGAATGGCTTTAAATACCGGTTTCAGCTCCGGAACCGCTTCCGCCGGACAGCTTCCTGCCTCCACCGCTTTCTGAGCCGCCTGAATGGCTTTTGCCTTCCCTACATATTCCGGATCCTTTCTGGACAGGGTAAACTCTGCCAGACCAAGCGGATTGGAACGATAGGACGAAGTCTCACCGGACGGAATCAGCTCATCGGTCGTCGTCACCGGATCGTGAATCTCAGACACTACTTTCAGTATCATATACCGGGGAAGCGCACTCATGGCAGGCCAGTCTTTAATATTGGGCCCGAAATGGATCTCCACGTCCGGATCTGCCACGCCTTTGCTGTCAAAGACACGATTCTCATAAATCTGCCTGTCAAAGACATATTTGGGATTCCGATATTCCGTATCCATCTCCGTGGCCGCCGTCAAATATCCTTTGTTTGCCGCTGTGGCCGCAATAGAACGGGCATCCATCAGGGCCACAGACGCAATCTGTCCGTTCTGTAGTTTGGATCCTTCCCGGTTCGGGAAGTTTCTGGTGGAATGACGGATACTGAAGCCGTTATTGGACGGCGTATCCCCGGCGCCGAAGCACGGGCCGCAGAAAGCAGTTTTCAGCACGGCGCCCGTCTGCATCAGCATGGCTGCGGATCCGTTTTTCACCAGTTCCATATAGACCGGCATGGAAGCCGGATAAACGCTCAGCGTGAACTCATCGGACCCAATACTCTTTCCGTTCAGGATATCGGCCGCCGCGCAGATATTTTCAAAACCGCCACCCGCGCATCCTGCGATGATTCCCTGATCCACGTAAAGCCTTCCGTCCCGCACTTTATTCCGGAGGGAGAACTCGGTCTGATCTCCAAGGCTTACCTTTGCGCGCGCCTCGCAGTCCTCCAGAATATCATAAAGATTCGCATTCAGCTCTTCAATCGTATAAGCGTTGCTTGGATGGAACGGCATGGCGATCATCGGCCTGATCTTTCCAAGATCCACCACGATCATGCCGTCATAATATGCCACGCTGCCGGGATTCAGCTCCTGATAATCTTCGCTTCTTCCGTGAATCTCATAGAACTCCCGAATCGCCTCATCCGTCTTCCAGATAGAGGACAGACAGGTAGTCTCCGTCGTCATGACATCAATCCCGATCCGGAAATCCGCGCTTAAGTTTGCCACGCCGTCTCCCATGAATTCCATGACCTTATTGTTCACATAGCCGCAGTCAAATACCGCCTTTATAATCGCCAGCGCCACGTCCTGCGGACCGACTCCTCTGACCGGCGCCCCTGTCAGGTACACGCCGACCACTCCCGGCATGGGAATATCATAGGTCTGATTCAAGAGCTGCTTCACCAGCTCCGGTCCGCCCTCTCCCATGGCCATGGTTCCAAGAGCGCCGTAGCGGGTATGGCTGTCCGAGCCAAGGATCATCCTGCCTCCGCCTGCCAGCATCTCCCTTGCATACTGATGGATCACCGCCTGATGCGGCGGTACATAGACCCCGCCGTATTTTTTTGCACAGGTCAGACCAAACATATGATCGTCTTCATTGATCGTACCTCCTACTGCACACAGGCTGTTGTGACAGTTCGTCAGCACATACGGCATGGGAAATTTCGTAAGTCCTGACGCTCTCGCAGTCTGGATGATACCCACAAATGTAATATCATGGGAAGTCAGCTTATCAAACCGGATCTGAAGCTTCTCCATATTTCCCGATGTATTATGTTCTTTTAAAATCCCATACGCAATGGTCTGCTTCTTCGCCTCCTCCTTCGAGGGAACTTCTGCCATCTTTCCTGACAGAACCGCAGCCGCCTCCGCCGTATCCGGTACGATCTCTTTTCCGTTCAGAACATAGGCACCGCCATTATATAACTCAACCATAGACACCTCCAAAATATCGGGCGCCATCGCAGCGCCCGTTTCTGATTGTATACGATTATACAATTTTACCATATATTTTTCAATCTTTTTTCTGAACTTTTGCAGAAATTCTGTTACCAGACAACTGTTCATGGAATGGGTGGCAGTCCTGCGCTCCGGACCTCTGTGATCTGCAGCGCTGTGTGGACTGGAACGGACAGCGGAGCCGTTTTGTCCGTCACAGGCGAACAGGCCTGTCCGAATGGGACGGACAAAACGGCTTCGGTGGCCGATCCACTCCATACGAGCGCAGATCACAGAGGCCCGGGGCGCAGACCGCTGCCCACCCACCCGTGGACAGTAACTATCCGATCTGATACTTCGGAAACCTCACGGTCACTTTAAACAGATCTCCATCCAGGTAAATTGTAAACGTTCCCTTCTGCAGCTGCGTCAGGTCCTTTGCTATGGACAGCCCCAGTCCGCTCCCTTCTGTACTGCGGGACTCGTCCCCTCTTGTAAAGCGCTCTGTCAGCTCCTCCGCCGTGATATTCAGCGGCTGCTCTGAGATATTTTTCATGGAAAATACTGCCTGCTCCCCCTCTTCTGCCAGATCCAGATACACCCTCGTGTAAGGCATGGCATACTTTTCCACATTCCGGTACAGGTTTTCAATCACTCTCCACAAACGTCTGCCGTCCGCCTCTACATACAGAGGATCATATGGATAATCGGCAATCAGCTTCAGCCCCCTTGCGTCAAAACGCTCCTCAAATTCTCCGCTGGTCTGCATCAGAAGTTCCTTCAGGTCGATCTTCTGCATATCCAGCGTCACATTTCCGGAGCTGGCACGGGATGCCTCCACCAGATCTTCCGTCAGCTGTTTCAGCCTCTGGGATTTCTGATCCAGAACCTGCAGGTATTCCCGGGCCTTCGGACTGTCGATCCTCTCTCTCTTCATCAGATCCACATAGTTGATGATCGAAGTCAGCGGCGTCTTCAGGTCATGAGATACATTGGTGATCAAAGCCGCCTTCATTCGTTCGCTCTTCATCTGTTCCTGAAGCGCATTCTTAAGGCCGCTGCCCAGATGATTGACTGCCTCCGCCATCTGACGGTTGCCGGGAAACAGTCCCGCCTCCGCTACCGGAGCCGTCTGCTCTCCGTCCGCCAGACTCCTGACTCCTTCCAGCAGTTTCTGACGCTGGACGCCCTCCCGGATCAGCAGGAACAGGACAGCCAGCTTACAGATCACCAGAAGAAACACTGCAACGGCGCCCTTTCCCAACAGCTGCCACAAAAATGCCTGAAGCAGCTCATAACTTCCAAAAAGAATGCATACACGAACGGCCATGCCGGCATGTGACATCATTTCCGCCAGAACTCCTCCTATGTATCCTGCAAGCTTCCAGAGCAGCCAGCACCCGGTCACGAACAGAATAAGCAGGCTGACTGCCATTTGGGCCATATGTTCCGATACCAGTTTCTCTGCATTCTCATAGGCCTGCTTCCCCCTGGCAAATGTATCCGTTACCGGAAATGATGTATCAATTCCCACATAGACCTGGTATTCTCCTGTCAGATGGACCCCGAGCTCCGTCAGAAGCGCATGCGTATTGTAAGAATAATATTCTCCGATATTTTTCTGCAGTACGCCGGCGGAACGGCTGTCAAAGGAGTAATAGCTTCCCATATTATAAAAACAGCTTTCCAGTTCCTCCTGACGCAGATCATTCTTCTGAAGCCCGGGCACGTTGGTGTATACATTCCCGTTTCCAAGATCCCACAGTGCATAACGAACGTTCACCGCCTCAACGGACCAGCTTTTTTTCATCTGCTGATACTCTGCCACGTCCTTTCGGACTGCATCCAGCGCCTCCGATATCTGGCTGATGACAGCATTGTACTCTTCATCACATGCATTGGCATATTCCTGTATGCTCCCGTAAAAAAGCGGGCTGTACGGTTCCAGAAGCACGCCCTGCCGTACATTCGCCCCTTTCAGGCTCCACTGATACAGGTCCCCCAGACGATAGCAGATGCCTTCCTTTTTCTGTTCTTCCGGCATCATATCGTAAACCGTCCGGTCTTCCAGATAATCCCGGATCCGTATGATCCTGTCCGGATCATATTCCCCGTTCTGCTCCAGCCTGCTGCTTTGTGCCGCCGCAGCCACCGCGCCGTAAACAGCTTCTGCCGCCTGCTGTTCATACTCGGACGTCCCGGTCCATGAGCGGCCTTTCAGAATATCTCCCCATGTCTCCACGTGATATCCGCTCTGCCCCATTTTCATAATGCCGGCTGTCAGAACCGCCGCGCATACCAGATTCAGCAGAATCAAAAACAGTGAAAACAGTGTTTTGTATCCGTCTTTTTTCATAGAACCTCCTGCCTCTCGATCTTGTACCCCACTCCCCATACCACCTTTAAATATCTGGGATCTTTCGGATTGATTTCGATCTTCTCCCGGATATGGCGGATATGTACCGCCACTGTGTTATCCCCGCTGATCGCCTCCTCTTTCCAGATGCTCTCATAGATCTGAGCGATGGAAAATACCCGGCCCGGATTCTGAACCAGAAGAAGAAGGATCCGGTATTCGATCGGCGTCAGCCGCACCTGTTCCCCATCCACGGTCACTTCCTTACGCTCATCATCCACGCACAGCCCGCCAATATGAAATACCGTCGGTTTCGTCCCCGTCATGGCTCCAAGCTGTGTATAGCGCCGGAGCAGAGAGCGCACTCTGGCTGTCAGTTCCAGCGGATTAAACGGCTTCGTAATGTAATCGTCTGCTCCGATATTCAGACCCAGGATCTTGTCCACATCTTCTGATTTGGCCGAAAGGAAGATAATCGGCACACTGTTGTCCTCCCGGATCTTCATCGTCGCCCGGATACCGTCCAGACGCGGCATCATAATATCCAGAAGCAGCAGATGCACTTCATATTTATTCAGCATCTCGATCGCCTCCTGGCCGTCGTAGGCTTTCAGAACCGTATACCCTTCCTGACTTAAGTAAATTTCGATCGCATCCACGATCGCATGGTCATCATCGCATACCAGTATATTCATCTTTATTTTTCTCCTATTTAAGTTCCGCATCTGTTCCGTGAATCTCCCCTGCTCTGGAAGCATTTCCGGCCGCTCCTGCGTCCTGAAATCCTTCCGGACATTCCCGGCACAGATGCTGTTTTCCCAAGTTCCGCATCTGTTCCGTGAATCTCCCCTGCTCTGGAAGCATTTCCGGCCGCTCTCAGACAGATGCTGTTATCCTGAGTTCCGCATCTGTATACAGTTATAACATGTGATTATTAAGATGGCAGACACAAAATTATTAAGATTCTTTTAAATCGGCAAAATGCCTGCGGCCCATCCTTTTTACAGGTTCCACGGACCACAGGCATCACTGATACCCACAGATCATTTTTCTTTTATCAATTCCTCCGGATTCAGGCAGGCAAGTTCCGGCAGAACAAACCGCCCGTCTTTCCGAATCAACACATCGTCAAAATAAATCTCTCCGCCTCCGTATTCCGGTCTCTGGATCAGAACCAGATCCCAGTGAATCGAAGATGTATTTCCATTGGGCGCTTCTTCATAGCAGTTTCCCGGCGTGAAATGAATGGATCCCATGATCTTCTCGTCAAACAACGTGTCTTTCATTGGCTGCAGAATATACGGATTTACTCCGATGGCAAATTCGCCCACGTAGCGGGCGCCTTCATCCGTATCAAAGACCTGACGGATGCGTTTTGTATCATTGGCCGTTGCATCCGTGATTCTTCCGTTTTCAAACGTCAGACGTATATTTTCATACGTAAAACCCTGAAACACAGACGGCGTATTATAGCAGAGCGTCCCGTTTACCGACTCTCTTACCGGTGCGGTAAAGACTTCACCGTCCGGAATGTTCATTCTTCCGGCACAGGGAATGGCCGGAATCCCTTTTATGGAAAAGACAAGGTCCGTGCCCGGCCCTGTAATCCGTACCCGGTCCGTCTGCTCCATCAGCTTTACCAGAGGCTTCATGGCCTCATCCATCCGGCTGTAATCCAGATTGCAGACCTTAAAATAAAAATCCTCAAAAGCCTCTGTACTGACTCCGGACAGCTGAGCCATGGCATCATTCGGATACCGCAGGACGACCCATCGGGTCTTCGGCACGCGGATATCATGATGAACCGGCGTCACATAATATTTTTCATAAAGAGCCATGCGGTCCGCCGGCACATCGGACAGTTCCGATACGTTATCGCTTCCCCGCACCGCAATATAACAGTCCATCCTGGACATCTCCAGCGCGTCCACTTCTGCCATCAGCTCCAGCTGCTCTTTCGTGCATTCCATAATCTGGAGCCGCTGAAGCTGCGGATCCGTATAATGGATAAAGGGCAGCCCTCCCGCCTCATAGACCGTACGCACCAGCTCTTTCGCCAGCGCTCTCGTACTCTCTCCTGTATAATGAATATAGACCTTGTCCCCCGCCTTTACCTGACAGGAATAATGGACCAGGCCATCCGCCAGTTTCCTGATTCTCTCATCCATAATTGTCCTCCTGCTGTTTTATTTCATATCTTTGCCGCCTCACGGCAGACACGTGAAAAACAGGTTTCCCGCCCTTTCAAACATCTCCGCGCTGTCTTTCATACCTGCTTTTTTCAGAGCAGTCTGCCCCGCCTCGCAGTAAACAATGTTCTGTGCGTCATAACCCACGATCAGCACGGCGTCTCCCGTATCCGTGATTCCCATGACCGGCTCCTGACGGTTCACATAGTACAATGCCATCCGAAGACTGCACCCGGGAAGAAGGCAGCTTTTTTCACCCAGCTCCTGCCGGAAAATTTCCCAGACTCCCATTCCCTGATCCAGGTATGCCTGTACGTCGGTATAGATCTGCTTCTGTCGGAACAGAAGCTGCATGCAGACTGCCAGACTGCTCCCTGCCGTTTCCGACGGTTCTATATGCTCAAACCCTTCCAGCTGTATTCTGGAAGACCGGTTCCAGCGTTCCCAAAGAAGCTCACAGCCATTGCTCCACACCGTCCCCATACCGTTATGCGCGCTCTTCACAGCTTCCGGCAGCGTATCATGTCCCGACGCCCGGCCGGTAAACGACCATGCAAAGAAACGGCTCTTTCCTTCATTTTCAAGCTCTAATATCCGGTTTTCTTCATACAGCACCATCCGGACTCTGGGCCGCTTCATGGAACCTCTCTTTAATGTGCCCTCATACAGAAAATGATATTCATTTTTCTCCGCCCCGTTTCCGACGATCAAAAGCTTAAGCTTCTCATCCACCGGATCACTGGTATAGGTGATCGGTTCCGGTCGCGCCTCTTCCCAGCCTCCGTCCGGAAGCAGGGCTATACAGGACAGATCGATCCGGTTATCAATGATCTCAACGTCAGTTACATATTTTCCTTTGGAAGCATAATCAAACTCCCGGACCTCGTTCCCTGAATGGTCCCGGATCGTAACCCGATGCAGAGGAATGACCTGCTGTCCCGCCGGGTTCGTTCTGATATTCTCCCGATACGCCGTCCCATAGATAAAGTCCTCCTCCATAAAGCCCAGCGCCTGCAGAAGCTCACCTTCATTTCCTTTGATCTGATAGACTCTGCCGTCCCGGACATTCAGAAAGCTGATGCTTTCCTGATCACTGCTGGTCCATGCCGCCAGATATCCATCCCTGGATACCTGGAGCTGCTCTTCATCAATGTCCTCTTCCAGAAGCTTTACGGAACAGTCTGTCAGATCGACTTCCAGAATCATGCCGCGCCAGGACAGCCATGCCATATCATTTTCATTCACTACGGACAGTTTTCCAAGCTCTTCTTTCACGATCTGATAAGGACGGTCGCTGGAAAGAAAATACCGTTCCTCCACCGTATTCATAAGCGCATCGTAACGGCAGAGCAGAATCCCGCATTTTCCTTCATAAATTCCCCGATTCATATATCCATAGACAAGAAAGTCCATACTCCCCGAATCTTCCACCCGCAGAATCCGAAAATCATGCGCATCATAAGTTCCTCTTTTATCGTCCCCGTTTTCAAATCCATAAACCCTGCTTAAACGGTTCTGTCCAAAATCATAGCACCAGAGCTGTCCCTGCTGTACAAAACCCAACACATTCTCTTCAATGTTTTTCTGATAGTTGAGGGGGCTCCCATGAATCCCGAAATCAATCTCCTGGTCTTCTACAAGCTGTTCCTCTGCCGCAAAAATATGGTCTGTTGTCCTTTCATAATTCTGCAGATACATCTGCGTCTGCGTATACTGAATACAGAATGCTTCTGATACCTGATATCTCTCTTTTGTCTGTGTATTCTCCATCTCATATTCCATCACAAGAGAGACAATATCGCCCCGGATATCCGTAAAACGAATCCGTTCTTCAGAAACCTGCGCCACAGGCATCTCTCCCCAGGTGACCGATCGGGGATAGGAGTGGATATTCACATACCCCAGATTGTTTCCGTCAGTGCTGCCGTCCGGCTCCAGTTTTCGCAGAAGTTCGTGGTTTGTATCCTTCTGAAACGCCGCTTCGTGAAACTGCTCCGCAAAGTTCAGACATTCCTTCACATGATTTTCACCCAGATAACTGATCTGAGAGTAAAAATATACCTCTCCGTGTTCCTCTGTCTCCGCTTTCAGAAGAAACAGATATTTCTCCCCCCGTTCCATCAGATCCTTAAAATCCAGTTCCATACGAACATATCTGCCGTCGTCCTCCAGAGGCACATCGTCCCTGTCTTCAATCAGCCTGTTCCTGTCCAGACTTCGGATCTCATAGGAGATTTTTTCAATATGCGCATTGTATTTTTCAACTGCAATCACAAGCCTGTGATCCTCCGACAGCCCCAGAAGAGACTCCTTCATATAGCTTCCGTCCATCGGCTCCACATACCCGTGCATTTCATTGCAGAGTTTCCCTTCCCACTGCGCATAGGCCACCGGCAGCGTGGCATCTGCCATTGCAGCCGTCATGTCCCGATTACCCACATAAGTCATATAGCTCATAAATCCCGCTCCTGCCAGAAATGCCAGCAGGATCGTTGTACATCGTATCAATATTTTTTTCATCTATTCTTTTCTCCAGACCGGACTTTATCATCACATCACTTTTTCATATCACTTTCTCATTTTAGCAAGCTTTTTTTCCATGGTCAACCCATGCCCCAAAAACGCCCCCGATTCCTCTTTCTCCGTCTCATCATCTCCTGCAGAAGCAATACGCCGATCAGATCCTGAAGCTGTTCCCATACGGGCGCTTTTTCCCCGAAGTCTTCGCCTGCCAGGGCGCTTTCCCACACTTCCTTCGACTTCCGGAGCAGAGAAAGCTGATCCGGGTACTCATCATACATCATACTGCCTGGATATTCAAGGCGTGTACATACCTCCTCCACATAAGGCTGCAGCCGCCTTGCCATCAGAGGATACAGCTCCCGCAGCCGCTTCGTGTCCATTTCGTCCTCCATCTGCTCCGGTGAATTCCAGAGACTCCAGTAATTCATCTGATTTCCATAAGGGTAAAGCCAGGGAAATGCATGCTGCTGTGAATACATCCCGTAGGTCCATTCCATATTTTCTTTCATGAAATCTTACACCTTTCTTCATGGTTATATAATCACTATATGCAGCGGAAGTTTTCAAAGTTCAAAAACAAAAATGACTATTAGTCATTTTTTGGTAAAAATGTACATTGATTTTTTTTACAGAATGGGATACATTAGTAAAAACGGGGAAAAAGAGGGATTTAATATGGGAAAAATCGAAACGAAAAAAGAAACCAAGAGAAAAGATCTGCTGAATGCAGCCTTTGACCTGTTCATTGCCAACGGCTTTCACAATACTTCCATTGCTGATATTGTCGGAAAAGCCGGCATCGCCAAAGGAACTTTTTATCTCTATTTCAAGGACAAGACCGACATCCGCAACCGGCTGATCGCTTCCAAGGCAACCCAGCTGTTCCAGAATGCCTGGATGAAACTGAACCAGACCTCAATCACGGAACTGGATGAGCAGTTTATCTTTCTGACAGATGAGATCCTGCGTGCTCTGGAAGACGACAAGTCCCTTCTGTTTTTTCTCTCCAAACATTTAAGCTGGGGCATCTTCCGCAATTCCATGACAGAAGAAAAAACCCCTGACGGACTGTCCGCCAGAGAGATCTACAAACAGATGATCATCCGTTCCGGCTGCCGGTTTGACAACCCGGAGATCATCATCTATCTGGTTATCGAGCTTGTTGCAGGCACCAGTTATAATGCCATTCTTTATCAGGATCCCACCGGCATTGAAGAGCTCAAACCCTATCTTCATCTTCTGATCCGAAGGATCGTCAGGGATTTCGACCACGCAGGACAGGCGAATGCCTGCCCGCTTAATCCGGAGCCCTGCTTTCAAAGCGTTCTTTCAGAAGCTCCATAAACCGCATCTCCATGGGACGGAGCATCTCATTGGCACGCTTGATCCACACCAGGCTGTTGACTGACGGGTATGGCCTGCCTTCCTTCATCAGAGGAACAGAACGGACCTTTGTACCCTCAAACAGCCCCAGCACCCATTTGGGCGTCAGAAGAAGCGCCGATGTCTCTTCCAGAAATTTGCGGCAGACCCCTATCGTATTGCAGAAGATCACATGTTCATGATTCACTCCGTCCCCCCATCCCTTCCGGTACCGCATCTCTCTGCGCATCGTCTGATCCGTATCCAGGGATACATGAAGGTATTTTCCTGTTTCCTCCACATCCACGGTATCGCGGTCATAAAAATCAGACTTCGGACCCATGCTCACATAGATCGAAGAACGGTCCAGCAGGTACATATCCAGATCTTTGTCCTTCAGCACGCTCCGAAAGCTCCGGGAGTCTTCTTCTGAGAGAACCAGAATCCCTATATCCGCCTTGCACTCTGCCACCATCTCCGCGATCTCCCCCCGGTCATTCTCCTTGAGATCGATCTGAAGCAGCTCGTCGGAATTCTCCTTGTAAAGCAGAAGCAGTATGTCATAGATAAAGTCTAACTGCTGGCTTGCAACTGCAAGCCTCTGTATGGAAAGATTGTTCTGCCTGTTTCCAAATGTCCTGTCAAGCGCCTGGGAACTTTCCACGACGCTTTTTGCATACTCTAAAAAATCCCTCCCTTCCGGTGTAAGACTCAGTCCTTTGGCAGTACGGCTGAACAGCTTCAGATCGTATTCTGCTTCCAGACTTGATATGGCCTTTGTCAGGCTGGGTTGACTTAGATACAATTCTTGTGCCGCTTTCGTTATGGAACCGCATTCCACAACTTTCATAAAATACTCCAACTGGTTTAAACGCATGTAATGCCCCCTATTCTAAATACCCAATACCCCCAAAAATAGCACTCATTGTATATCCCCTGCATACATTATAACCGAAAGTTGGGAAATTTCCATAAAAAAAATGAATTTGTGTATATTTTTTTGTTATGTTATACTTTATGCGAACCCGATAGAAAACCCCTATCACCTTACACACCTTATAAACAGCACTGTCTCCCCCATAGACAGTGCTGTTTTAATTCCGTCCATTTTTTCTTTCTCTTCCTACCTTCCGGCACAGGGCATTAGAAAAAATCCATATACGATATCTTTTCCTGCGTCAATCCGATATCCAGGTTCCACATCCGATCCCCAGCTGTCGATGCCGCCGACGCCCCGGACTGCACCGCAGATGCACAGTACCGTTCGCCTCGGCACCGGCAGTTCCTCCTGGTGAAGGGCGTTCTCCAGTTCCGACGCCGTACAGGGCAGACAGGAAAATGCAAAGGAGCTGCCTTTTTCCGCCTGAAACCGGAGAGCAGCCGCCCGGACGTCCTGGTTTCTGTTATCCAGAGAACAGCTTCTTCGCACCTCCAGCCATGAGGTGTCCATATGCATTCCACAGTCCTGAGGGACCAGATAGGGCGTAACCGGAAGCCCTTCTACCTTATAGATCCCATAAATTCCTCCTGCCTTCCGGTCCGGATAAGTCTCTCCCGACAGTCCTTCATAGGAAAAACCATCTGCACAGGTCGGCATGAGAAAACGCATGCCGAAAACCGGAAGTTCCGGAAGTCCTTCCTTTCCATGATAATGGACTTTGAACTGTATCACACCCCGGCTGTTGATCTTATACGAGACATCCACCCGTGTCGACGGAACGGTAATGGTTTCATAGATGTAGACAATCTCCAGCTCTGACGCCGTTTCCCGCCCGGTATATTTATTATTTTCCGGTGCAGAAGGAAACGGAATTTCTTTTCCGTCCACGGCGATCCGGATCGTCTCACAGCGGATAAACTGATCCGCCGCAAGCCACATGCCGCTTTTAAGGACAAACCCGTTTCCCCGGTCGTTGTCCGTGGAAGCCCGCCAGAAACAGGGACGGGGCGGACGGTACACCCATTCCATTCCGCCGGAAACAAGAGATTCCATTCCGCCTGCCGCATAGGAAAAGAGATAGTGAAAGTCTCTTCCTCCATCATCCCCGTAAACGCCCAGAGTCACGTCTCCATAAACAAGACGCAGCCGCTTCTGCTCTTCCGGCTTTCTATCTGTACTTTCCATAATAAAACCTCACTTCCTGCATGGCCGGTTTTTCCGTCCGATCCGCAAAGAGAATGCCGTCTCCGGAGAATGCATAATCCGAAGGTCGGTCGTCAAAATCCCCGCCGTAGCG
The DNA here is from genome assembly GCA_910583615.1 of uncultured Lachnospiraceae bacterium. GTDB lineage: Bacteria > Bacillota > Clostridia > Lachnospirales > Lachnospiraceae > Hominiventricola. Next base: position 13,631 of record CAJTXP010000066.1, read on the forward strand.
AAGCGCCGGCCGGCCGGTCTTCTCATCCTTTACAAGAACCGCCTGATCAATGAAATCCCAGATAAATCCGCCCTGATACATCTCGTACTGCTCCAGAAGCTCCATATAAGACCCAAGCCCTCCAAGAGAATTTCCCATATTATGCATGTATTCGCACAGTAGAAACGGTTTTTTCGGATCGTGTTCCAGATAGTCCCGGATCTCTTCGGGAGATGCATACATACGGCTTTCCACATCGGATATGGTGTCTTCGTAGTCCCTGTTCTGAAATACGCCTTCGTAGTGGACCAGACGGCTGGCATCTCTTTCCTTCAGCCATGCATTGGCAGCCTGAAGCACGTCTCCCGCATAGGATTCGTTCCCCAGAGACCAGAACAGGACCGACGGGTGATTTTTAAAGAGTTCAAAATTACTTTTTATGCGGTCCATGACCGCTTCCTTCCACTGGGGCAGACTGCCGGGTACATTCCAGGACGGTTCCACCGCCCCCATCTTCTGCCAGCTCCCGTGAGACTCCAGATTTGCTTCCGCCATCAGACAGATTCCATGCTCATCACAAAGCCGGTACCAGGGAATCTGATCCGGATAGTGACAGGTACGCACGGCATTGATATGATTCCGCAGGAGGATCTGCATATCCTGCTCCATCTCTTCTCTTCCGATGCACCTTCCATGCTCCACGCTCCACTCATGGCGGTTGACTCCGTTTATGATCAGCCGCTTTCCATTCAGACGGATCACTTTGTCCACGATCTCCAGACGCCGGAAACCGATCCGGTACGGAACCACTTCCACAAGCCTTCCTTCTGCATCATAAAGACGGATATACAGCTGATACAGGTACGGGCGAAGCAGATCCCACGCTGTCACTGTCCCCAGTTCCTGTTCCTTCATGGTAAACCATGCGCCGCGGTAGCAGTCCCCCTGGAACAGAAGTACCTGTTTCAGAAGCCGCTCTCCTTTCCCGTCTTCCAGAATAATCTCCATCCTGCCGGATATTCCTTCGTCCATGGAGATCCTGAACTCTGCGCCAAGACTTCCGGTTCCGTCCGGGTGAAGTTTTGGCCTGACCCACAGATCCTCCACATGCATCCCTGGCTTTGCATACAGCGATACATTCCGGAAAATCCCGAAAAACCGGAAGAAATCCTGATCCTCCAGAAACGCCGCCGTGCTCCTCTTATGAACCTCTACCGCCAGAAGGTTCCCCTTTTCTCTAAGATACGGCGTCAGATCGAATTCCGAAGGGGTAAAGCTGTCCTCCGCATATCCCACAAACGACCCGTTCAGCCATACATATAAGGCCTGCTCCGCGCCTTCGAAGCAGATGGATACCGGCTTTCCCAAAAGCCCCTCCTCCAGATCAAACTCTTTCCGGTAAGATCCCACCGGATTGTATTCTGCTTCGCTGAACATGCCTTTTCCGGCGTCTGTGCCGCCCAGGCTGTAGGCCGGCCGCCGATAGACATGTCCTTCCCAGGGATACATGGTATTGATATAATGGATCTTTTCATACCCTGCCATCTCAATATGGCAGGGAACCGGAATCTCCTCAAAATCCGACGCATCATAATCCATCCGGAAAAAATCCGCCGGACGGCTCATGGCATTGGGAGAGCAGCGAAACTGCCAGGTCCCGTTCAAGGACTGGATCAGAGAGTTTTTCCCTGACTTCAATTCTTCCATATTTATATAAAACTCATGGTCACTGTGTGCCGGAAGCCGGTTCACCCGGAAGATCTCCGGGTTATCCAGCCATCTGATGTCTGCATCCATATGATCGCTCCTATTCCTTCACCGCTCCTGCTGCCACTCCTGCAAGAATATATTTCTGGAAGAAGATGTAGATGGCGATAGTGGGAATCATGATCACAATGATCCCCGCTGCCAGCGTCTGCCAGGATCCCTGCTGCGCATTGGCATAGTTCATCAGAAACGTGGTCAGCGTACGCAGACGGTTCTTCGGCATGTACAGATAAGGAATATACATGTCATTGATGATGTTGATCGCCTTAATGATGCAGACTGTCGCCGTGGCGGGAGCCAGCAGCGGGAAAATGATCCTGCCGAACAGTCCGAAGTAGGAACAGCCGTCCAGAAGCGCCGCCTCATCCAGCGCCACCGGGATACCGGATATAAACTGCCGGTAAATGTACAGCTGCATCAGATCCGATGCCACATAGATCACAATGGGCGCCCAGATCGTGTTGTAGAGATGCAGACCCTGAATCACCTGAAACCGGGCAATCTCCGTAACAAAGGTGGGGATCAGCATGCCCATGAAAAACAGTCCCACTACGATTCTCTTTCCGCGGAATTCAAACCGTTCAATGACAAAGGCCGTGATCGTACCGAACATCACATTGAAGAACAGGGATACTACCAGTATCATACCTGTATTTTTAAATCCAAGCAACAGATATTTGTCAGTCAGCACTTCCTTAAAATTCTCAAATGTAACCTTGTCAAAGGAAGGCAGAAGAAGCGGAGACGTTACCGCCATATCCGCCTTGGTCTTCAGGGCCGCAAACAGCGTCAGAAGAATCGGCGCCAGTACAATGGCCACCATACACAGACAGATGATCTGCTTAATGATCTGCGTGATTATTTTCTTTGTCATGCTTCTTTCCTCCTACTACAATATATTTATGGTTGATATACCTGACAGCCAGCCAGGTGATTATCCTTCTTGTTGCTTAGGCTGTTAGAATGATAGAGCAATCGGTATGGCGGTTACCTCCCTGGACTTCTCGTCCGTAAAACAGTCTGCCAGCCAGCTCCTCATTCGCACCGTTCGTTTTATGCAGGTAGAACTGCCATGGTACGTT